>NZ_JARUXE010000031.1 GCF_030433895.1 Arthrobacter sp. PsM3
CCCCCCCCCCCCCCCCCCCCCCCCCCCCCCCCCCCCCCCCCCCCCCCCCCCCCCATACCCGCCGGAAGAGGCGCTGGCTGCCCTGCGGCTGTAGCTCAATGGTAGGTGCCCTGCGGACCCCGGGGGCGCCCTGGCATGCCGGTCGCCGTCCTGGCGTTTTTTTCGGTTTTGTTGGGTTGGAGTCGAAGTCTCCCTAGGTGGTGTCTGCGTCCCGGCGCTGGGCATCTGGGGGCATAAGGACCTTCCGGTTTTGTTGTTCGGAAATACTAGCCGGGTGCAGAGAGCTGGGCGGTAGTCCGCGGAACTTAGACGCCGCCCTTGCCTATATCCTCGGCTCGCTACCGGGGTGCCTCGTCCCCTTTGGTGGACAGGTTAAAAGCGAATGGAGGAGTGTCAGTCCGACCGGTGTGGAGGCTTGAACCAGGACCACCCACAGGGTGGTCCTGCCGGGTTCACTGTTTGTCGGCCCATCGTTCGTGTGCGGACTTCCGGCTGATGCCTGCTGCGCGGCCGATATCGGCCCAGGATGCCCCTGCGGCCTTCGCGGCCGCGACGGTCTTATCCAGCCGGTGCCCGGCCTGGGTGTATTCGCGGGCAGCTGCTTCCACACCGAGGACGGCTTCCGACGGTGCGATGTGGGCTTTCCACTCGTCGTGGATGGCGCCTTCGACCTTGATGGATGCGTCGGCGAAATTGTGTGGGGGAACGTAGTCCCGCCGGTCTGTGAGGTCGGCGGCGGCCAGGGAGGTGATCCGTTCCCACATCTGCCTTCGTCAGCCGCAGCTGCAGGCTCCGCGCCAGCCGATGATCTCGCTGTCCGGGACCACTTCGTGGTCGGGCAACATCTTGTCCGGCTTGTAGCGGCCGGTGATGCCTTCCACGAGCATCCCTTCGCCGGATGATGATGAGGACAAGCGCCCGTCGGGTACGACGGCGGCCGCCCATCCCTCATGTTCGTTGTCGTTCGATACCCAGCCCCTGACTCACATCCTTCTGTCAGGTAATCCTGACAGCAAGTTTGGCAGGGGTCTCTGACAAAAACCATGGCATCTTCTTCGGTGGAGGGCCCGAGCGTCGGCGGAAGGCCTACATCTGCCGCGGACAGTTCCGGCCGTGCCCGGAGCAGGCGGAGCGGGTGCCGGAAGGACCGGCCTGGCCATGCCGTATCGGCGGAGACTCCCACTGCCACAGGTTCGGAAGGTCCGGAGGGATCCGGCGTCACGGCGTGAAATGGCACTGTACTTGCGCCGTGGGATCCGGGCCGCGCAGTTGAGGGTCGCCCTCGACGAGCAGCGGGGCCGGCCGACTCCCGACGCCGTGAATGGACCGGCCAAGAGAGAGCTTCCGCCACTCGGGTGAAGACGATGGGCGCCGCACTCGGATCATTGGTCCGCACACCTGGCGGGTGCGGGAGCACCTCGATGTGGGAGCCATTCTTCGAAATGTGCACCAAAATGCACCACGAAGCTCCTGAACATGCAGAAACCCCCGGTTTCCCGGGGGTTTTCGTTTGCGGTGACGGTGGGATTTGAACTTTCGCAGTACGTCAGGCGGCAGAGCAAAATCGTTGATCTGACGCGCTTCATGGGTATCTGTGGATGCCTAGGAATGTCTGCTGATCACAATGAAATGCGCTCAAATCGTGCTCATCATGCTGTGACATGACCTGTCTAGGACACGATCGCGGCGCCCGGGAACGATTGTATGGTGATGCGCCTACTCAGCAGCACGACAGGCGTTCGGCAGCTCCGAAGTGATTGGGGTGATTTGAGGTAGTTTGCCGGTGATTTGAACCACCCGCCGATGTGAGTGATTCGAGTGATTTGAGTGCCCCATTTATGGGCGCTCATTTCACTCACTCAACGACCCAAGAAAAATAGATGCCAAAGTGATTTGCAGTCGGCGGCTGAGTGCAAGCAACTCAGGGGTGTTTCGAAGCTGGGAAAGAATGACCACTGGCGCAAAATCCCTTCCAGTCCTCTCACTTCCCAGCTTCAGTCCCTTCGGGGAAGATGCCCGTCCAGTAGACGGTGACCGGTTCGTTGGAGTCGCATTGTGAGCACACGAGCTTATTGGTCGGTTCTATTTTCATGACCAGAAGAGTACAGGAACAAAACATTTTTCATGAGGCAGCTTGGTCGCTTTGTCTCCATGACCCCTGTGCACGGGAATCGTTGGATACTCAAAAAGTCCCGCTCAGGGTCTATATTGCGAATCATTCGCATTTCCCAGACCCGTACATAATGCGAGCACCCGAACGCTCCGGGTGGAATTAGCTGCCCCGGGGAGGGGGTGCCGACCCGAGCAGTCGTGCCGTCGGGCATGATCGCGTCACAGGCGGCGGTCAACAGCACGCGGCAGACGTTCAGCAGCACACGGCAGACGGGCGTTCACGAGTTGTGCATGATCACGCGTCGTTGCGACGACAGGCGATGACAGAGCACGTCAGCGCAGGCACAGCGTCCGATGATCGAGCGGCGTAGGCATGCGGCGGGGAGCGGCTCAGCGTCATCCACGGGACGCAGCGACAGGCGGCACGGCATCGTCGACAACACATCAAATGCAATCGAGCGTGTAAGCGAGTGAACGACGTCGGTGGATCGTTAGGGAGCGCTTTACGGACGCCTCAGCGACAGACAGCTGTCAGTGCGAAGACACACGATTGCATAGTGGGCGCATCCACCCCTGGACCGTCGAAACCTACACCAACCCGAACTGCCCGATAACTGGCGAGGACGTCCGCAAAGGCTTCGCAAACACTTACTCATCGCAACACTGGAGGCAACAGCATGAACCGTTCATTGCCGACGCGCCTGCGGGAATCAGGTGCCGAACGTCAAGAGAAGGGTGAGAACGGCCGAGAGTACGGCTACGCCAAGGCTGACACCGAAGCTTATCCGGGCGGCTTCCCAACGAATCTTCCGATCATGACGGCGTTGCTCTTCGGTCGCTTGAGATATCCGTTTAACAACGCTGTAAGGCCTTTGTCGTTCGCTCGGGCCGACGATTTCTGTAGAAGACTCGACAATATTCTTGACTGCCTCAACGGTCAGATCGCCAGACGCAGGCCGCTGCTCTGCCCGGACATGGATCCGCGCAGAACATGCCGGGCCGATGCGCCCCTTCGCTTCGTAAGAGCCGAAGGTGCAACGAACGATGTAGTCCATGGGCCCAAAACCGTTGGAAGCGACATTCGGATTCTTGGTGTAGGCGGAGATGTCAAGGCTGGCCTGAGGATTATTGGGCAGCTTTCCTATTTCTTCAGGTGTTTTCAGCTCGCCCTCGTAGAGATACTCAAGGTGGGGTGCACTTCCTGCGTACCGGGCGAGTTGCCGCCCTATGAGACTGATGTCGTCAATCGTTCTGATCCGGATCGGCTTCTTGTAAAGGAAGGACCCATACCCAAGGTCGACCCAGGTGTCGGTTCGCTCTGCGAGTCGGGAAAAGATCTTGGTCAATTCCATTGAAGTACTCCGATTTTACGTCAGCAAAGGCCTGCGGGAGAAAGCATCACAAGCCTACGTGAGCGTCCCGCAGAATCTATCCGAGGGGGCGGTCCGGATCTTCGAATGGCTCGTGTGTCCCGATGCGGGCCCTGAGTTAGAGCCGAGGCGGTGGGCGCGATCATCCAGCGCATCCACCACTGACCCCCGGTATGTGGCCGGGGGTGTGGGTCGGTTACGGAATCAGCGTCAGGCGGGCGACACTTTCGTGGTCGAAGGCGAAGAAGCCTTCAAGGGTGGCGTGCGGCGTCGTGATGAATGCGGAGCCATCGTCTTCGATGTCGAGGTCGGCGTCAGGTCCGAACGATTCACAGACGAAGTCCGCCGCGGCGATCATTTGATCGCGGGTCATGCCTTCGCAGCCTTCGCGGCTTCGGCGGCCTTCTCACGGCGGCACGCGGCCCGGGCCTTCTTGCCTTCGG
This sequence comes from Arthrobacter sp. PsM3, assembly GCF_030433895.1. GTDB lineage: Bacteria > Actinomycetota > Actinomycetes > Actinomycetales > Micrococcaceae > Arthrobacter. Next base: position 3,926 of record NZ_JARUXE010000031.1, read on the forward strand.
GGCCGGACTTGGCGTGCGTGCAGTCAGTGTGCGCAGTCGGCGCGGGAGCCTTCTTGGCGGCTGCGGCTTTCGCGGCCTTCTTCGCTGGTGCTGCCTTGCGGGTGCCGTTCGCTTCGGCCTCAAGCTCGGCGATGGCGTCGGCGACTTCATCGGCGGGTGCTTCAACGTCCTGGGTGGTCGACTTGGCGGCGGCTGCTTCGGCCGACACCTCGACCGTTTCACCGGTCAGGTTGATAGCGGGGGTGGCCTTGCGGTTGGCGGGGATACGTCGTGCGGTCATGTTGATCAGTCCTTGGTTTGTCGTTTCGTCGTTCCTGGCGGATCGACGAGATGACATTAAGAGACTTTGCTCCCCAGTCCCAAGGATCCTTTCCCGCAGGCGAACGAGGCGAATCGAATCTCAGTTGCGCTATTCGCGCAGAACAGCCCTCGACTCGTCCGTGACATGGGCGGTCCAAATGAATGCATCCGCCATTCTCCGGTTTAGAGTGGTCCCCATGGGGGATATGACCGTCTGGCAAGACACGGTGACGCTTGCGGCTTGCCGTCAGATGCTGCTAGATCATGGGTGCGATCAGGCCTTTTTGAAATTTTTGAAACCCAACAACAATTCCAAGAATCAGATCTACGTCGGACCGGACTTTAGTGAAGTTCCGTCCATCCCGGCGGGCACGTTCACCGAGCACGTTGGGACTTCCAAAAAGCTCGGTGGCATAAAGGTGCCCATCTATCGTGCCCCAGTCGACTGGACATGGGTGACACCGGAGGGGCGCTCACCCGCTTCCCATGCGCAACTCATCTATTATCCCCAGTACCCGGAAGTGCGGCTTTCCGGACTGCTTCTACATAGCCGCCATGCCCCCAGCGAGTTTATGAACATACACAAGAGGGGAAAAGAGCCAGGTCGAATTCTCATCTTCGGTGTGCAAGGCAAGAAGCTTTTTGGCGTCATGGTTAGCGGGCAAAGTCCTGCTGCGGCTGAACTCCGCAAGCAGAATCGTGACGCAACGGAGCTGCTCATCCCCTATGAGTTGAAAAAAACGCGGCCCCTGCCTCAAGGACGCGATCTCCTGCTCGCAGAGCTTCGCCGGATTCACGAAAGTGGATGGGTGAACAGCAGCCAATTGCAGAAGGATGGGTCGATGAATCCCTGCGAAGGCCCCAGGTGCGGCGGACATACGCTTGAAGCGCAGCTGGGGATTCTCGCGAACGGCCGTGCAGAGCCTGACTTCGCGGGCTGGGAGATCAAGCAGCATAGTGTCGTCGAGTGGGGTAGATCACCCAAATCGCCGGTGACCCTCATGACACCCGAACCCAATATCGGAGAGTACAAAACGCAGGGGATGATCTGGTTTGTTCGCCGGTATGGGCACCTTGCTAAGAATCCCAATCCCAAGAAACCCGGGGGGATGCATTTCAGCGGCCAACACAAGGTCTCCGGCAGCCCGGCTAAGTCAACCGGATTGCGAATGGAAATTATCGGTTACGAACCCGGTATGAAGGTCCCTGAACTGGATGCAATGATTGCGCTCGTGAATAGTGCAGGGGAGATTGCCGCAGGATGGTCCTTCTCCGGACTCGTTGAGCATTGGCAGCGGAAGCACGCCCAAGCTGCGTACCTCAGTTCCAAGAAAAGGGTTGACGCCCAGTTTGGTGATCAGTTCGCGTACGACAGCAAAGTGAAGCTCGGTACCGGGACAGATTTCTTCAAGTTCCTAGATGCGCTGGCGCGGCAGGACGTCTTCCTCGATCCCGGTGGATCAGCGTGGCCGACCACGGATGGTTCTTGGGAGAAGCACGCGCGGAGCCAATTCCGTATCCGTCACCGTCGTCTGGGCAGTCTCTACGAGAAGTATGAGGAAGTCGACCTGCTCAGCGTATGAATCGTCGCATTTCCTCCGCCACCGCTGTAATGGCGGGAACAACTACGCTGTTCCCGAACTGGCGGTACGCCTGGGTATCCGATACAGGTATTTCATAGGACTCCGGGAACCCCATAAGCCGTGCGCACTCCCGAGGCGTGAGTCGACGCGGTCTCTCTCCTAGGCCGCGGGAGACAAGAATCTCGGATCCGTCCTTGTGGTACCGGGCAGACAGGGTACGAGCGACGTCCTCAGGGCCGACCAATCCGTATCCGAAGCCGTTCCCGGCAGCACGATGCTTGGCCGCATAGTCCTTCAAGTAAGTCCAAAGGTTCGGGGTAAGTGTGTACTTAGCAGCTACTCTGGCGTCCGGACCCTCGGTATAGGGCGGCTCTGGTTGTTCTGACCCATCCTCCGGGTGCAGGACGGAGACCATCGTTGGCAGCTTGATTTTGGACGATCCGTCAGGGCCTCTCTGCAAGGCAAGGTTGTCAAAGCTGAAAGCGTCGTCGCCTTCGAAGGCCGATCCGTCCTTGAAACCGACAATGATGATGCGCTGTCTCCCCTGCGGCACATAAGCGGCCCCGTTCACCACCTTGAACCGAATGTTGTAGCCCAGCTCGTCGGTTAGAGTCTCCTGAATGACCTTGAACGTCCTCCCCTTGTCGTGGGAAAGCAGGTTCTTGACATTCTCTAGCAGGAAGGCTTGCGGCTGCTTACTTTCAATGATTCGGGCTACGTCGAAGAAAAGGGTTCCCTGCGTCGCATCCAAGAAGCCGTGATCCCGACCTAGGGAGTTCTTCTTGGAAACTCCAGCGATCGAGAACGGCTGGCAGGGGAACCCCGCCAACAGGACGTCGTGATCAGGGATGAGCGGGGCTTCTACTTGGGTGATATCTCCGGCAAAGACGTGGCCATTTTCTTCTTCATGTAGGGCATCGACAAAACCGCCAAGGTCGTGACCAAAGTTATGGGCGTATGTCTGCTGCGCAAACTTGTTCCACTCTGACGTGAATACGCATTGCCCCCCGATTGACTCGAAGCCCAGACGGATGCCGCCGATTCCCGCGAAAAGGTCAGCGAACTTGAACTTCGGCTCTGACTCCGGGGGACGCACGGTACTCGTAAGCTGCTCACGACGAATTTCCAGAAGGGCAGCAGAGACGTACGTGGGGCACTCGGTCTCGGCTGCTTCCCATCTCGCGACGGTCTTGGGAGCCACATTCAAGAGAGATGCAATTTTAGCCTGGCTGTTGGTCTTCCTGAGTTCCTGGAGTAGCTCTCGGGAGGTGGGTCGTGCGGGGGGTGCCAGGGTCACTAGGGTCTCCGTCGGGTGGGGAAGGTTCGGGGTCAATCTGTCTCTAAATATTCCCCATGGGATGTTTGGAAGCAATTCGACGCGCCGAGGCGATCCCGAGGGCTTCGACACACGGTCTTACGCGTTGAAGGACTACGCGTAATAGCGTTGCATGCCCCTCTGACGTTCAGCCCTCTCCCTTGCTCCTGACGGTTACTCAGCATGGGAGTCCGCGCCGTGGAGCCCTTGGCTAAGCCCTAGAATGGCCCTAAGTGCAACAGTCGAAGCGAGGGGACATCAAAAATGGCCGTAGGCATAGTCATTTCTAAAGCCATGAAAAACAAGATGCCGGCCGATGAACAGGACGGCATTCAGGATCGACTTTGGCACAAGAGTGGTGGAACATGTTGGCTCTGCCAAGCGAGTCTGAACCGAGCGGCGGATCATATTGTCGCAGACCATGATGTCCCGGAGTCCGAAGGTGGGATCACAGCCTACAGCAACCTCAACCTAGCCCACTCTGAATGCAACAGTGCCAAGAAGGCCGCTAAAACAACAGACGTCCGGCCATATCTGCGTTTGGTAGCGTTCGCCGCCAAACGCCGGCTCAAGTACGACGGTTTCCTGGATCATTTCAAGATCAAGCCCGCCTCCGTTGTCCTGTCCCGAGACGGCGACGACGTAAAGGTGGAGCTGCCCAACGGTGAAGTTCGTACCTGCCGTGTGTTTTCAGAGACGACTTCACACCACACTTTCGAGTACATTTTTGTCGAGCTCCCTCGCCAAGCAATCTTCAACGACGATGACTGCCAGCCGAGGGCCATCCGCCCAGAGCATGCATGGGCCATCTATGGGGACCTCCAGCGCAATCCTCTTCATGAGCCCCCGAGCTGTCGGACGGACAGCGAGCAAGTGGACGAACCAACCCGTTTGCTGATGTTCGACGGTCAGCACAAGACCGTGGCTACTTGGATGATGGGCCGTGAAACGGTGATTGCCAAGGTATACCTAAATTTGTCTGCAGCCCGAGCGAACGAACTCGTCAACTCAATTCAGGCGAAAATTAAAAAGCTCCCACTGTCCCCATTTGAGCTTGCTGGAAAGATGTCCGACGAGTGGCAGAACAAGTTTCGGGAATATGAGGAGGCCGTCGGGTCTGCTGACATATCTGAAAAAGGCTTCATCGAATGGCTCCCTAACACGGAGCGGACCCGAGGAAAGCAGGCGCTATCAGGGGCGTTGATTCAGGGCATCCTCGGCGACGAGAACTTGCGTATCAAGAAGTACGTCAAAAAACCCTCAGGACCTCGCGAAGCATTTGACGTCACCGAGCAAGCTTTGAAAGCGAAGCTAATTGAGACTCTCCTGGTCAAGGACCCGCAAAGTGGGAAAGGGGACTCAGCGCAGGCAGCACGCGACCGGGAGGCTGCCAACATCGTCGCCTGCCTAAACTTGCTCAGCGATCTTGCTTTCGAAGTGCCGGAAGGTATGGTCGAGCGGACGCCTCAGGAGTCTGAGCGTGCGCGCCGTATGGTGTATCAGGCCTCTCTGTCTTACATAGCGAAACTTACCCGAGAACTCTGGTTCTATACTGCCAAGCGTTCCGGGGATAAGAATCTCATGGACGACACGTTCGAAGATGAGCAGTGGACGTCGCTCACAACGAGTTTCGAGAGGTTGGTTCAGCATCCATTGTGGACCGCACAATGGGATGAAAAACCCGAAATGCTTAAGCTGAGAAACGGGCTCGAAAAGAATCAGGCCCCGAAGGAGTACTTCGAAGACTTGGGGCTCGAGCTGAGTTATCTTCTGGTTGGTCCCACCGACTCCCGGTTCCGTAAGCATTGGGCAGCGGATTAGCTCCACTTCACGCATCCCAACCTTGCGCGTAATCTCGCCTGTCGCGCCAGACGACCAAGCACGATGTGCTGACGCAACACTGGGTCGCGTCGGGCAGCGGCCATCTGCTCAACGGTGATGCCCGGGTCTTGGTCAAGGTACTCAAGCTCGGGTGGAAAGTCCCAGGAACGGTCATCGTCATGCCGCTTACGTTTCAGTCGTATGCTTGGATCTGCCGCAAGCCGCGCCCGCCCACGAGCCCGTTTTGCGGCGAGAACACATGCCCGCGCTGAGCAGGATTTGATCTGTGTACCGGACAGCTGATCGCCGCAAAACTGGCACTTCATGACTTGGCCACCAGACGTGCTGGCTCGCAGCGGGGCCTCTTGAGCAGCCGCACGCCGTGGCCTATATACCTCCGGCACTTCTCCCATGCAATCGTTCCCATGCAGCGACACTAGGAACGAAACCGGAGACGGTGCGTTCGGGAGACAGAATCGCCCAGGCGAGTCTGTGAGCGTCCAACGATCGCCCCTACGAGCAATCACACGCGAGCGCAGCTGTTGGCGTCTGCTGGCACATCTACAGGCGCTGTCGGAGTGTTCCCGCTCGTGATGATCGATTGCATAGTGATGGCGGCTATCCACCACGAAACCCCGTACCGGGCGAGAGATACGGGGCATCGCGGGTTATAGACGGTTACAGCCCCATTGCTCGGGCTGCTGCATTGGCGGACGTGGGGCGCTTCACTCGGCGGGCCTCGGGCTTGTCCGTGGCCGAGTTCGTGAACAGGACGATGCCCGCTCGTGGCGGACCACGGCGAACGTCCGGAGGAGTTCCCGCTGTTCGCCTCGCGCTGGGGCGTGCTGACTGACGGCGACGGCGGGAAGCTTCCCTTCCTCGACCAGCCGGCCCTCTTCGGGCTCCTCGCCGGCATCGGCACCGGGGACCTCCTGGAGGAGGGCAAATCCGTGTTCGACGGGCCGCCCGAGCTTGTTGCCGAGCAACTTGCCATACCCTCGGTCCAGGCCTGGGCCAGGGAATGGTTCTGCTCGGCCGGCCTCGCCGAGCCAGCGGACTTCGACGGTACTTGCGCCGTGTAACTACCCTTCTGGACCGCTGTCTTCACCGGCCAGCGATGTCCTGTGCATTTTTCGCCGCGATGTGCTGCGCAATGTATTCGGCATCGCGGTCCACGCCCGCCACGATGGACGAGCCGTGGCCGGTCAGCCACGGCAACCCGACCGCGTACAGGCTCGGGTGTTCGGTGACGCCGCGATGGTGTCGGGGGTAGTTCCATTCGTCCAGCACCGGGATGTCCAGGATGCTGAAGTCCAGCCGGTAGCCCGTGGCCCAGAGGACCGAGGTGATGTTGGCGGCGTCGAGGTTCAGCCGTGCCGGCTCCGTAGGAAGCCAATCGTCTTTCCGCGGCGGTTCCGGCTCCGGTGCCGACATGCCGGTAGCGGCAATATAGCTGTCGAACTTCGGCTTCATCCGATGGTAGAACGCTTCCTCCACCTGGCCCAGGCGTTCCGGAAGGTCATCGCTGAAGACGAGGTCGCCGTCGTCGGCTGCTTCCAAGGGCCGTGCAGCCGGACGCCGCGCCGACCGAGGTCCCGCAGGTTGATGTCGTGGCCGCCGCCGGCGCCGGACACCAGCGGGTTGAAGGCGAACCCCGCCGCGGGGGAGGGCAGCTGCCCCACGGTGAGACCGTTCAGTCCGTAGCCGGGGCCGAACTGTGCAATCTGCATCATCCAATAGAGGAGGTCCCGGCCGCGGTACCGGCGCGGTGCTTCCGGGCAGGTGGACACCGCCAGGTGGATGTCGCAGCCGGCGGCGAGCAGTTCCTCGGCGATCTGGCCGCCGGACTGGCTGGTGCCCACGATGAGCACGGCACCGTCGGGCAGTTGGCCCGGGTTGCGGTAGCTGTCGGTGTGAAGTTGGAGGATGTGGCTGGGCAGTTGCGCCGACAGTGCAGGGATTTTCGGCTCCTGGTAGCCGCCGGTAGCGAGCACGACGTTCCGGGCCCGCCAGCTGCCCTGGGTGGTGGCCACGTTGAAGCCGCCGCCCTCCGCGGGCGCTATGCGCGTGACATTCGCACCCGTTCGGACAGGAGCGTCGATGCTCTCCGCATAGTGACGGAAATAGCCGATGAGGTCATCCCGCAGCATGAATGCTTCCGGAGCGGGGCCGTCATACGGCATGCCGGCCAGCGCGAGCGAGAAGTTCGGTGTGTGAGAATCACGATCAGTTACCTCGCAGCGGTCTGATATCGAAGCCCGGCCAGATCCGGCGGGCACTGGCTGCCGTTTCTTGACTCGCCAGCGCCGTTAGGGCAACTGCCGTTGCCCTAACGCAGTGGGACCAGCACTGCTCCAATCAATGGAAGCGGGAGCGAAGGTAACCCTCTTGCTCGGGTGTGAGAGCGCCCCAGCGGTCGCCCTCAAACGGCAGCTTGCCGTACTTATCTCGCAGTGCCTGCCGGATGGTCTTGGGGCTCTTGCCGACCTCGCATGCTAGCTCGGCCGGCGTGAGTCCGCCTGCTTCTGCGGCGGGGGCCGGGGCAGACTGGCGGGGCGAGGGGACGGAGGCCACGACCGCGGACGCCTCCCCGACTTGCGCGCCTGATGCCTCCCGGGTCATCACCTCGCGCGCCCGGCGCAGCCGAGGGAGCGGCCGGGGGTTGTGCATAATGTTCAGCGGCGGCATCCAGCGGTGGATGACTGCGACCTCAACCTGTCCGAGCGCCTGCGCGAGCAACGGCGGTCGCTCCCACACTGCGAGCGACAGGCGCTCGTGCATCCAGGCCGTGAGCCGGACATCTCCAACCGGCGTGAGCCCGTAGTTCGAAAAGTGGCTTGGCTTATCGGGGTTGCGGGGAACCGCGTGCAGGTCGAGCGCGTCGCGCAGCAGGGCGGCGAACGACCGCCGTACCGTCGAACTGCCCGTACGTGGCTTCTTGGTCGGGCTGGCCGCGAAGTGGGTGTCGAGTTCCCGACTCACAAGGTCGTCCTCGCTCTTGCCGATGTACAGTGCGGAGCCCGGCTTTGGGTCGAGGCCCAGGGCGGCCCACGCCTCGGCGTCGCCATAAATGGCGTACAGGCCGGGAACGGGTCGCACGCGGCCCTTCGCCCGTGCGACGGGCCAACGCTCGCCCGAGAGAGCGGAGATGGCCTCTTCGACTTGCGGCAAGAGCTCGGATGGGGTCATGCGGGGGATACTAGCAGGTGCTCCGCTCCCTCTTTAGTCGCGGTGCAAAGTCGTCGTCGCCACGGATCTTCCTTCGATTCCCTATTCCTGCAGCCACCAGATTCAGGTACTCGAAGGCTGGGGACTCGGAAGCCAATGGATGAAAAATGTCCTCTGGCACACCCCGCAGGCACTCCTAAGGCTGGACCGGTTGCCCTAGCCACGCATGCCTTTGCGGGCATCCAGCATCACCTTCATCCGCTGTCCGAACCCTGCCTCCGCCTGCGCCAGACGGACCGGGAGGTCGCCGCCGAAGGCGGGAGATGCCGTCGTCCTATCTTCCCCGGTGCTGCGCTGCGGCCGGACGCCCCGGCGGCTCAGGTGTCGCAGGCGGAGGCTGTGCCGGCAGTCATTGCCCGCTCCTTCGAGCCGCGCGTACTGGTTCGCTGAGGCGCCCGCTGATGCCTGTTAAATTAGTCGGTGCGCTGCCCGTTGATGATGTCGTCAGCGTTCTCGAACGCCCAGGCCACCAGCGGAACCAGCAGGGCGCTCAACTCATACCCGCGCTCCGTGAGGCTGTAGTCCACGCGCGGCGGAATGACCGGCTGAGCTTTCCGGCTGACCAAGCCGTCGCGCTCAAGGGTCTTCAGGGTCTGGGCCAGCATCTTCTCGCTGACACCCTCGGCGCGCCGTCGCAGTTCACTCCAGCGCTGTTCGCCCTCGGACAAAGCAAGCAGAATCAGCACGCCCCACTTGCTGGTGATGTGGTCGAGCACGGTGCGGCTGGGGCAGCCCGCCGGGAAAACGCCGCCGGCTAGGCCGACGGGAAGGCGCATGGCGGGGGCTACATCGGCGGTACTAACTTCCATGCCAGTACCTTACCCGAAAGTGCGTACTCTCTTTCGGGAAGTAAGTCGAGGATTCCTTGGTTGTGATCGGTGAGAAACCCAAATCGAAAGGAATTCCATGAGCATCGTAATCACAGGCGCAACCGGCCAGCTGGGCCGCCATGTAGTCGAGGCCCTGCTGGAGCGCAACGTTCCTGCAGAGGACATTGTGGCCACGGGCCGCTCCATCGAAAAGCTCGCAGACTTCGCCGCGCGCGGCGTCCAGGTTAAGGCCATGGACTACACCGATCCCGCCTCCGTGGCGGAGGCATTGGAAGGGGCGCAGAAAGTGCTCCTCATTTCGGGCAGCGAGGTGGGGCAGCGTGTGGAGCAGCACCGAACCGTCATCGAGGCCGCGAAGGCAGCAGGTGTAGAACTGCTCGCCTACACGAGCATCGCCAACGCGGACACCACGAAGATGAAGCTGGCAGGGGAGCACCAGGAAACCGAGGCCATCCTGCGGGAAGCGGGCGTTCCTTTCGTTCTGCTTCGCAATAGCTGGTACCTGGAGAACTACACCGATCAGCTGCCCGGCACGCTCGCGCAGGGCGGGATCGCCGGAAGCGCAGGGGAGGGCCGGGTCAGCGCAGCTTCCCGAGCTGACTACGCCCACGCTGCCGCTGCTGTGCTGGTTGCCGAGGACCAGGGCGGCAAGATCTATGAGCTGGGCGGCGACGAACCGTTCACCATGGCTGAACTCGCGGCGGAGATCAGCGCCGCGACCGGGCGGGAAATCTCCTACCAGGACCTCCCCGCGCAGGAGTACGCCGGAATGCTGGCGGGCGTTGGAGTGCCGGAGGCCTTCGCGGACATCCTGGCCGACTCTGACCTGGGGATTGCTCGGGGTAACCTCCTGGTCAGCACCGGAGACCTGCGGACACTGATCGGACGCCCCGCGACGTCCCTGGCCGAAGCGGTCCGCTCCGCCACTGCCTCCGCCTGACCTGTAGCCGGTGGCGCGGCCCTGATTGTCCCGCCTTCCGGTGTGGAGTACAACTGCGGCCTCGACTCCAGCGAGAGCTGGAATCGCGGCCGCAGTATGGGGCTGGCATGTAGTGTCCGTTGCCGGGCTGAGGCCTGCGTCCGGCCCCGGGCAGCGCGGGTCAGGAGAACGGCCAGGGCGGCGCGGAGTCAGCTCTTCTTTGCGCGCGCCTTCGGTTCCTTCGCCGGCAGCCCGGCCACGTGCTCGAATGCCTTCTCCACCCACGCCTTGGCCCGCGCCTCATCGCCGTCGCCCTCGGCATTCCAGATCTTCGGAAGCCCGGTGTAGCCGCCCATGGGACGCTCAGCCGGCCCGAACGGAACGGTCCGCTCAGTGCTCTCGAGCATCTCCTTGTCCGCGTCGGCCAGCTTTACCCCGATGGTGGGTCCGAACAGGCCGGCGAACATGTTGCCGTTCACGAACGCGCCGAGGTTTCCGAACATCGGCTTGACGATCACCTCCGGATGGTCGGGCAGCACAGAGCGGAAGTGTTCCTTGTCGGCGTCGGACGCTTTCGGCATTTCCATGGGTCTCCTCCGGAACTAATAACCAAGACAGGTCTTCCTGCAGGATATGCCCGGACTTCTATATCGTGGAAGGAGGCCTGAGCGTGGACCGGTGGCCCACCTGGGGGCGCCATACTGGACCATGACGGAAGGGGCTGGGAATATCCGGGCAGACCTAAAGTACGGATATCTCGCGGCCCTCGTGCTCCGCCTCGTAAACCACAAGGTCGTGACGACGAAGGGGAACCCATGAACACCGCACGGTCAGTCATCGTTTTCGACGTCAACGAAACACTTTCGGACATGTCGCCGATGGGCGAGAGGTTCGCCGAGGTCGGCGCCCCGGCCCAGTTGGCGAAACTTTGGTTTGCCACGCTGCTGCGGGACGGCTTCGCGCTCACCGCGGCCGGCGGCAACGGCGCCTTTGCCGAGATCGGCGCGGAGGTCCTGCGCGGGCTGCTTGCCGCCTCGGACATAGGGATGGACCTTGACCACGCAGTGGTGCATGTGATGGCGGGAATGGCAGGACTCGGCCTGCATCCCGACGTCCCTGAGGGCGTACGGGCCCTGCGAGCAACTGGATACCGGCTGGTCACGCTGTCCAACGGCTCCACCCAGGTCGCGGAGAAACTGCTCACACCTGCCGGGATCCGGGACCAGTTCGAACGGTTGCTTTCTGTGGAGGATGCCCCAGGGTGGAAGCCGGCAGGGACCGCTTACCACTTCGCCTCCGGGGCCTGCGGCGTGGAACCCGGAGAGATGCTGCTGGTGGCCGTCCATCCCTGGGACATCCACGGCGCAGCCAGGGCCGGTCTGGGCACGGCGTGGATCAACCGGACCGGGGCGCACTACCCGGACTATTTCGTCGCTCCCGACTACACCGTCGCGTCCTTGGCGGAACTCCCGGAAGCGCTGGGGGCAGCAGCTTAGGCTCCGACCTCCTGAGCGAGTTCGGTGATGCTGGACGCCGAGAGGTCCCAATCGCTCTCCGGCGTCAGGTCCGCGATCTGGTCCGGGCCGTATTCGGTGGGGCGGGCGATGAACGCCGTCGCCAGACCGGCCTCCCGGGCAGCATGCAGGTCGTTGTTGTGGGCGGCCGCGAGCATCACTGCACCGGGCCTGAGGTCGAGGAACTCCGCGGTCCGAAGGTAGGCCGCCGGCAGCGGTTTGTACGTGCGCGTCATGTCCGAGCCGATGATCACGTCCCACGGAAGGCCGGCGTTTTTGGCCATGTCCACCAGCAGCGAGGTGTTGCCATTGGAGAGGGGACCTACGATGTAGCCGCGGCGGATGGCGGCCAGACCCGCCAAGCTGTCCGGCCACTGGAAGGTCGCCTTCACCGGGCCGCGATGTTCCCGGCGATGTGCTGCGCAATGTACTCGGCATCGCGGCCCACGCCTCGCCGCGATGGACGAGCCGTGCGCGGTCAGCCACGGCAACCCGACCGCGTACAGGCCCGGGTGTTCGGTAATGCCGCGAGTTGGCGAGGTGTGCCATTCGTCCAGCACCGGGCCAGAACGCTGAACCGCTATCACTTCCTGTGTTTTTCCCGGCTCCTCCCGCACCTACGACCGGTGTTAGAGCAGCCGTTTGCTCCAGGGGCTGTCGTGGTGGTTGATGTCGAAGGCAGGGAGCTCGTAGGCATCCACGCAGCTCGTGTGTGCGGACGCGTGCGCTGCCGTGCCCGCTATGTCCACCAGAGCAAAGCAATGCCGCGGACCATGCTGATGGTGACCAGTGCCGGTGCAGCTACGAGGAAAGCGGAGCTGAGCCTGGAGACGCTGTAGCCGTGGCCGCGCAGCGAGGTCGCCCAGCGAATGGCGTAGACGACGTTGGCGATCAAATAGGGAATCGACCCAACCGCGTAGAACAGCGACAGCATGATGCCAAAACCGACGCCACGAAGCCCTCCCGGTTCGTACATGCTGGCCGGGAGAGCAAAGCTGACAGTAATCCCGATGAGGGCCGCAACCCCGATCCCGCCCAACACCAGAAGGACGGTCCGGTATGTCTTCGCCCAGACGGGCAGCATGTTGGGGGAGAGGGGCTCGGCGTAAGAGTAGCCGTCGGGCTCGTTCCACGGGGCGGGGCTGGTCACTGTGTGCCTTTCGGGTCACGTGGGGCGGGCTCTGCCCGGGCTAGCCTACCTCGGGGCGTCCGGGTCCAGCGGTCCCGGATCACCGGGAGGATTAGAGTCCGGCTTTCCTGAACTTGCAGACTCAGAGACTTCCCTTGCTGGCCCGGCCCTGCTGGTCCGCATTGCGATAACGTCAGGCTGTGGTGGTTCTCTGTCTGCCGCGGTTCTCCCGCCCGGGAGTTACGACACCGTCATTTCGGCGGGATCTCGTCCGCGGTGCAGGTGGGGGAGTCGACCGGGACGCTGATGCGCAGGTACGCCGGGCTCTTTGATTCGATCGTCAGGGTGGCGCCGGCGGCGTCCGTGCTGCGGGCCACCACCCAGCCGCCGGGAACTGCATCCGTTCCACCGAAGGCAGGGAATCCGTGCCGCGCCAGGACCGGGTCGCCGGCCGAGAAAATGTCGGCGAAGTGGCTGGAGGGCTCCACCACGTCGGCGCTACTCTTCATGGTCTGCGGGCTGAGCAGGCATCTGCCGTCCTTCGACGCGGCCAGGGTGGCCGGCTTGTCCACGGTCCAGCTGATCTCCGGCATCTTCGCTTCCAGCGCCGCAATCATCTCTGCACGCAACGCCTCGTACCTGGCGAAGCTTTCCGCCACCGGCGCGGGGGCCTGGGTGACCGGCGGGGCGCTGCTGGTCACCGCGGCGGGCTGCTGCGGTGCCGCGCAGCCAGCCATCAGGGTTGTTCCAAGGATCAGGAGAACCGTCCGGACACTGGAGGGCAGGTGCAGTTGCGTTCGGCCGTTCATTTTCCCCCAGTTCTGATGACGGGCTCCGGTGACGGGCCCACTTGGGAATGCTGTCACACCTGCGCCGCGTCCGGCCATGGGCAGAACAACCCCGGGAAAGCGGGCGGACGACGGCGGCCGCGTGCCGCCGTCGTCCGGCTAACCCTGCGCAGGGTTCTCGGGCCGGTCGTCGATGCCGCACCAGCCGGCGATAAACAGGGCGATGCTCTTGGTGATCCGGCGGATGGATTCGACCGAGACCCGCTCGTCGAACCCGTGGATCGACTCCGAGACGGGGCCGTACACCAGCGCCGGCGTGTCGGCGTACAGGGCGAAGACCCGGCCGTCGAGGTAGCCGGGTGTGGTGAAGCTTTCCAGCTTGCGGCCGAACACCTGGGCATGGGTGCGCTCAAGCATGGCTTCAGCATCGCTGCCCGGTTCCAGCACGTAGCCTTCCGAGAAGAAACCGGTCTTGACGCCGACAGCCTTGATGGGGGCCGGCCCGCGGCCCAGGTGCGCGAGGCACTCCTGGAGTTCGGCCCAGGCATGTTCGGCGGTAATGCCCGGATAGATTGCCGCCCGCACATCGAACTCGCACCAGGCCGGAACGCTGGAGGGCCAGTCCCCGCCGGCGATCCCGCCGAAGTTGAAGTTGATGGGGTGGTCCAGGTCTTCGAAGTAGCGGTGCTGTCCCCGGTCCGCGTTCCACTTTTCCTCGACCTCGCGCAGCGCTGACATCGCCGTGTAGGCGGCGTCGATGGCGTTGAAGCCGGTGCCCATCTCGCGCGGATGCGTCGGGTTGCCGGTGACCCTGACCTTGAACCAGAGCACGCCCACATTGGCGCGCACCAGCATGTCCTCCTCCGGTTCGGGAATGATGACGGCGTCCGCGCGGTAGTTCCGCATCAGGGCGGAAAGTGAGCCGTTGCCGGTGCATTCCTCCTCGACGACGGACTGGAAGTGGATGCGGCCGGCCGGCTCGAACCCGGCGGCGCGCACGGCGTCGAAGGCAAAAAGGTTGGCCGCGAGCCCGGCCTTCATGTCGCCGGCGCCGCGGCCGTACATCCACCCGTCGATGACGGGGGCGTCCCAGGGGTGGCGGGACCAGTCCTCGGACGGGCCTTCGGGGACGACGTCGATATGACCGTTGAGGATGAGTGAACGGCCGCGTTCGGTGCCCGGGCGGTACGTGCCAACCACGTTGGTCATCCCTTCATAGGACACCGTCACCGGCCCGAAGCCCTCATGGGCGGACAGCTCCTCGGCATCCAGCTCCCAGCGGTCCATTTCCAGGCCGCGGCCGGACATCGCCCCGAACATCAGGTCCTGGGCGCTGCCCTCCCGGGTCCGCAGCGACGGGTGCTTGACCAGGTCCTGCGTGAAGGAAAGCTGCGCGTCGAAGCCGGCGTCGACGGCGTCCAGGATGCGACGGGTTTGGTCGTCACTGAGCATGGTGGTCTCCTAACGAAAGGGGGAGCCGTCCGGCGGACGGCTCCCCCTTGTGGGTGGTTGGGCATTCGATGGGATTGCGGCGGAGGCTCTGGTCCGCAGCGGTCCGTCTTAGCTGCTGGCGACGAGTTTCTTGTCCTGGACCCGGAGGCGCTCGCCGAAGAACCCTCCCACGGCGGTGAGCAGCGAGATGATCGCCAGGATCAGGGCGGCGCCCCACGACTGGTTGCCGGAGATGCCCAGCATGGCCGTGGCCAGCAGCGGCATGAAGCCGCTGGTTGCGCCGGCAATGTTGTACCCGAGTGCCACGCCGGAATAGCGCAGCTTCGGCGGGAACAGTTCGGTCAGCAGAGCGCCGTTGACGGCGTAGGCCACTGCTATGAGCATGATCCCGACGGTGATGGCCAGCGTGATCATGAGCGGGGACTTGGTGTCGATCATCGCGAAGAGGGGGAAAGCCGTGATGGCGCTGATGATGCCGCCCCACATGGTGACCTTGCCCGGGCCGATCTTCTCGGCCAGTCGGCCCATGAAGAACGTGACACCGATCTGCGCCACGGCGGCAATCAGCGTCGCGTTGACCATGACGTTCCGGTCTACCTTCAGGGTGTTGGCGCCGTAGCTCACCACGAAGGTGGTGATCATGTAGAAACCGCCGACGCCGAGCAGGGCGGCGAGGACTGCCACCAGCAGGCGGCCGCCGGCGTGGCGGAACACGTCCAGGGCCGGGACCTTGGAGGTTTCGCCCTGGGCGAGCAGGTCTTTGAAGATGGGGGATTCCTCCACCTTGAGGCGGATCCAGAGCGCGATGCCCAGCATCGGGAAGGCCAAGAGGAACGGTATTCGCCAGCCCCAGGCATCAAAGGCTTCGGACGGGAAGAGCAGCACCAAGGAGAAGGCGCCGGAGGCCAATAGCGTCGCGACCGGCGAACCGAGCTGGACCATTGCCGCGTACCGGCCCCGCTTTTCCACCGGAGCATGTTCCACGGCCATGGTCACGGCGCCACCCCACTCGCCGCCGACGGCCAGGCCCTGGACCAGGCGCAGTACGGCGAGCATGATTGGCGCGGCCAATCCGATGTTGCCGAAGTCCGGCAGCAGGCCGATGAGGGCGGTGGCTACGCCGATCATGACGATGGTGATCAGCAGGGCCGGCCGGCGGCCGTAACGGTCGCCGATATAGCCGAAGATGACGGCGCCGATCGGACGGGCAGCGAAGCCGACGCCGAAGGTGGCGAAGGAGGCCAGCAGGGCCGCGGTGGGGTCCATGTTGGTGAAGAAGAGCCGGTTGAACACCAGGGCTGCGGCGGTGCCGAAGAGGTAGTAGTCGTACCACTCCAGTGCCGTTCCGACGAAGGCGGCGCGGGCAATTTTTCCCGCGTCCTTGCCGGAGATGACCGGAGGGGCACCTGTGGCGGGGGAGATCGAATTTGAGGTCGTCACTGCGTGGGCCCTTTCGAGCGGGTGGAGGGGTGCATCTCGGGTCCCGCGGCAGTCGGAAGGCGAAGGCCTGCGCAGCTGCGGTGGTTATTCGAGACTAAGCGAGTGATAAAGCCCTGAACAATGACAATATCCACCCAGTTTTCGCCCGCGGGTTGGGCATTTTCACAAACTACTCATCGGGGTCGCTGTAGTTGCTGAGGGCGACCAGTGCCCTCGCGGCCTCGGCCGGCACTGTGAGGTCCAGGCCGATGACCTCGTGCAGGCTGTGCAGGCGGTTCACCACGGTATTGCGGTGGCAGAACAGCTCTTCCGAGGTCTCCTTGATGGATCCGGTACGCCCGTAGCTGCGTGCCACTTGCAGCAGGCGCTGGCGCTCAAGCGGCGTGCAGTTGTCCAGTGCCTGCCGAAGCGGGGCCGAAAAGTCCGGGAATTTCTGCTCCAGGAGATCCCCGGCGATTCCCATCCAAGTGTCCTCCATCGTAGCGAGGCCCGCGCCGCGGCGCTTGTGCCGCGCCAGCGCAAGCGCCGAGGCGGCCGCCGCGGGGACGGCAGCCAGCCCCTCGACGCCGGGGACATATCCGGCCGGGAAGGGCGGCCCTTCCTGGGACCAGGTCCGCCCCTTGCGCTGTTGGCGGAAGAGGTACAGCACACCGGCGTTCTCGTAGGCATAGGTGCGGTGCTCGGACTCGACCTGCCGCTGGGCCTGCGCCACGGCGTCCGAGGTAACGGCCAGCACTTCGAAGGTCCCGGCGGCCTGCACGCCGAGGGCCGCGGCAAGGTCCTGGACATCCCCGGGCGCGCCCAGTTCCGCGTTGAAGAGCCTGGACAGCAGCCGCTGACGGTAGAGCTGCTTGTTGCGGGCCAGCCGCGCCTCTTCCTCGGCATACGCCTGCTGGATGCTGCTCACATAGCCTTCGACGGCGTCGAGGACCCGGTCCATGTTGGCCACCAGGACTCCGATTCCTTTGTCCCGCGCGACCCGCTCCAGCCCCTTCCAGAGGACGCGAAAGTCGTTGCGGATCGCTTCGAGGAACGCATCCAGGGGGACCCCCTGGCGGGCCCGGCGCGCGGCCACCTCGCGGGGAAGGGCCCGCAGATCAGGGGGAAGCTCCAGCCCCGCCATCTGAAACAGGAACATGTCCATGGTGTCGGCGGCGGTTTGGTAGATGTCTTCCTTGGGGACGAGTGCTTCACCGTAGGAAATGGCGGAGAACCGTTCCAGAAAGTCTTTGACCAGCTGGTCGCGGTCCTTCCAGAGGCTTTCCAGAAGCTCGGTCCATTCTGGCTCGGCGTGCCGGCCCGGACGGAATTCCCGGGGAGGCGCCCCGGCGGAACGGGCAGTACGGCCGTCAGGTGATGTCATGAGCCGATTTTATGCAAAAGCCTAAATTTCAGCCACGAAACGGCGTTGGATGTCCATTGAAGGCAGCAATATTACAGAGTTGAATGGGACGGGGAGCTCCACTCCCAGGCCCAACCCGGCGCCTCAGAACGGTCCCGGAACCACATCAAAGAGGATTTATGCCCGTCGATTTGCTGATCCGCAACGCCCGCATCCTGACCCAGGACGCATCCCGCCCCGCAGCGACAAGCTTGCTCATCCACGACGGCAAAATCCTTGACGTGGACCCGGACCCAGAATTCGCCCGCCATGGCGTCCGGACCATCGACGCTGCGGGAACCACGATCGTTCCCGGGTTCAACGACGTCCATGCGCACAGCGTGTGGTTCGGCCTCGGGCTGATGGAGGCCAGCCTGGGGGCCGTGGCAAGCCTGGACGAGGTGTACCAGATCATCGCCGGGGCCGCGGCCGGGCTGGCCGAGGGCGAATGGGTGGTGGCGTCCGGTTACAGCCCGCTCCTGATCGGCGGGCAGCAGCCGGACCGCGACCGCCTGGATGCAGCCGCCGGGGGGCGCCCGGTGTGGATCAAACACTCCTCGGGCCACGCATGCACGCTCAACGGCGTGGCGTTGGACCTTGTTGCCGCCAACGCCGACCTCACCGCCCCGATCGACGGCGGCGCCGTCGTCGTGGGTGATGACGGCGCTCCCACGGGGCTGCTGGAGGAAAACGCCATGCGCCTGGTGCAGGACATCCTGCTTCCCTACCCGCTGGAGACGATCGAACGCGCACTGGATTTGGCCACGTCGCACTACCTCTCCGAAGGCATCACAAGCGTCACCGATGCCGGCATTGCAGGGGGCTGGATCGGCTACTCGCCCCGCGAATTCGCGGCTTACCAGAACGCGGCTGATAAAGGCCTGCTCAGCGTCAGAATGCAGCCGATGATGGTCATCGACTCGCTCCACGACGTGGCCGGCCACGCGGACGACCGGGCCTTCGCAGGTCTCGACGCCGGAATCCGCACCGGGCTGGGGGATGACTGGCTCCGCCTGGGCCCGGTGAAGATCTTCAGTGACGGCTCGCTCCTGGGCAGTACGGCCTACATGACCGAGGACTATGTCGGCTGCTCCCACAACCACGGCTACCTCCAAATGGACGCAGACAAGCTGCGTGAATCGGCGCTTGGCGCGTACCGGGCAGGGTGGGCGATTGCGATGCACGCCATCGGTGACCACGCCGTTGACCATGCGATCGACATCATCACCGAGGCGCAGGAAAGCTACGGTCCCAATTCACAGCCCAACCGGATCGAGCATGGCGGCG
This sequence comes from Arthrobacter sp. PsM3, assembly GCF_030433895.1. Taxonomy (GTDB): domain Bacteria; phylum Actinomycetota; class Actinomycetes; order Actinomycetales; family Micrococcaceae; genus Arthrobacter. Next base: position 22,913 of record NZ_JARUXE010000031.1, read on the forward strand.
TGGTCCGCCCCGACCAGCTGGACCGGATTGCCGAGGCCGGCATCGTGCTGGTCCCGCAGCCGCACTTCATCACCGAATTCGGCGACGGCATGGCCCGCCTGCTGGGGCCGAAGCGCACGGCGTGGTCCTATCCGGCCAAGACCCTGCTGAACCGCGGCGTGGTGCTGCCGGGAAGCTCGGACCGTCCCGTCTCCAACGGCCGGCCGCTGGATGTCATGCAGTCCTTCGTGGAGCGGCTGACCCCGTCCGGCGAGGTCTACGGCCCGGCGGAAAGGATCACGGCAGCCGAGGCGCTGGCGGCCTACACCACGGGTTCGGCCGCCGCCACGGGAACCGGCCACGTCAAGGGGCGTCTGGCGCCGGGCTACCTGGCGGACCTGGTGTTCCTCGACCAGGACCCGACCGCCGTCGGCCCCTCAGCGATCGGGGCCACCCGCGTCCTGGCCACCATGGTGGGCGGCCGGATCCGTTTCGGCGAAGAAAATCTCCCGTCGCGGGTTCGCGGCGAAGACCTTGAGGCAGTACTGATAGGGAAGGAAACCCCATGAGCACCACACACGAGCAGTTCCTCGCGGATTTCGCGACGATGTCCAGCTTCGGCGCGACGCCCGGCGGCGGCGTTGAACGGCAGGCCGGCACGGCGGCCGACCATGCCACCCGGACGTGGTTCAGCCAGTGGCTGGCACAGCACGGGTACACCGAAACCGTAGACGAGGCAGGCAACCAGTTCGGCACCATGGAACTGGTGCCCGGCGCCCCGTACGTGCTGGTCGGCTCGCACCTGGACTCCCAGCCGCTGGCCGGCCGCTACGACGGGGCCTACGGCGTGCTCGCCGCGGCCCACGCGGGCACCCGCCTTGCGGCGGAGGCCCGGGCCGGGAACCTGGACCCCATCTACAATCTGGCCGTCGTGAACTGGTTCAACGAGGAAGGCAGCCGCTTCGGCCCCAGCATGATGGGAAGCGGGGTCTTCACCGGGAAGCTGGAGCTGGACGTCGCCCTGGCAACGGCCGATCCGGCGGGCACGACCGTAGCCGAAGCCCTGGCCACAGGGCACCGCGCCGCGGACGGGAGGGCCCCGGTCCTCGCCCAGGTGGCCCGCTACGCCGAAATCCACATCGAGCAGGGCCGGGACCTGGAGGAGAGCGGCACCCACGTGGGGATCGTGGACCGCACCTGGGCCGCCAGCAAGTACCGCGTGAGCGTGGACGGAGCCCAGTCCCACACAGGCGCGACCCGCATGGGGGACCGCCGTGACGCCCTTTACGGCGCCGCACTGGTCATCGCCGCCGCACGTGAACTGACCGCGGAATTTGAACCCGGATTACTGCATACCTCGGTATCCGAGCTGCTCGTCCTGCCGAACTCGCCGGTGACGATCGCGCGGCAAGTGCTGATGAACCTGGACCTCCGCTCCCCGGACGAGTCCGTGCTGGCCCTCGCCATGGAGCGGCTGGGCAAGCGGATTGTCGACGCCGAGCACGATTCCCGCACGGAGATCCGCCTCGACCTCACGCACAACTGGGGGGTGCTGTCCTACCAGCCCAACGGAGTGGCGCTGGGCAAAGCCAGCGCGGACGGCCTGGGCTATACCCACAAGGAGGTCATGACCGTCGCCGGGCACGATTCGACCAATATGAAGGATGTGGTTCCGACCGTGATGCTCTTCGTTCCCAGCGTGGAGGGCATCTCACACAACGAGGCCGAATACACCCGCGACGAGGACGCACTGCGCGGCGTAGAGCTGCTCACCGACGTCACGCGGCGGCTCGTCCGGGGCGAACTGGAAGAGAACTGACAGCGTTGCGGTGAAGGTGCTGGTGCGTTCTTAGGAGACGGGCCGGCGGAGGCAGGCCGGCGAGAGGGCCGCGTCAGCCCTGGCTTCGCCTGCCCGGGCGCACGAGCGTGGCCCACAGGTGCCACAGCATCGCAGCGAGGGTGGCGAGGAATGCGGCGACAGCCAGCCACAGCTCCGTGCGGCCAATCAGCGCCACCAGGGGAAGGTGGTCAGCGCGCCCCAGGTAGATCCCGGCCACGGCGTACATGCCCAGGGGGAAGATGACGCTCCAGAGGCCCGGTTCGTAGGACAGGGGCACCCGGTGGATCACGTGCCTCCACCATCCGGCCGCGAGGAGGACCGGGAAGAGCCACGAGGCGAAGGCCCAGAACACGACGGAGGAACCGGCCACGAGCCCCCGTGTCGCATCCACCATCGGCGCGCCGGCCATTTCGACGATCCGCGCGCCGGCGAGGACACTGATCGCCATGGCACCCATGGCCACGAAGTACGGCGGGCGCAGGTCCTCGGCCCGGATGGGATAGGTCATGAGCCGCAGCGAGACGAAGATCCCCACGGCGGCGTACAGGATGAGCCCCACCGACCAGGCGACGACGGCGGCCAGCGCCAGGACCGCGCGCAGGTCCGGCCCGGCGAGGGGTTCCAGCGACGCCGCCGCGACCGCCACGGACTGGCTGGCCACACACCAGATGAACCAGCTGCCGTTGGCGTCCTTCAGCACGGGGCGTTCGTCCCGGCCCAGCACGGCGGTCCACGGCACAACGTAGCCAAGCACCACCCAGGCGAGTACCGCGACGGCGAAAAGCGCCGCCGTCGTCCCCGGCCACCCCGCCATCCCCAGGCGCACGCCGAGCACATTCGTACCGGCGATGAAGGTGAAGAATCCGAACGCCCGGCCGGGGTCCAGGAAGTCGCGGCGCATGTCGGCGCGGAACCTGGCCAGCCGCACCAGGCTGAGAACCAGGATCACGGCGTAAGAGACCGCACAGACCACAAGGAGTGCTGCCGAGAGTGCGTCGAAGCCTTCCAGCTCAAGACCCACCGAGATGATCCCGCTGGCCATAAGTGAGTGCGAAGTACCCCGGCGTGAGCGTCTGCACCGCTTGTGAGACGCGGGAGCCGAGGGGGTTGCGTTTCACCGGGGCAGTGGCCATGGCACCCAGCTTAGGGCTTGCTGATTCCGGCTAGCCGCTCCTCCACAGCAGCGTGGCGGAGTGCCAGCGCCGCCTGGACCAAAGCCGCGTCCTGCGGAACTGCTCGAAGACATCGTCAAGTACCTCGCAGACGATTAGACGCCGTGGCGCCGCGGGGCCCTACGGAAGGGGAAAGCCGACGACGGCGGGCGCCTGCCCGCCGTCGTCCGCTTTCCCTAAGTGACGTCTACCCCCGCTACTGCAGCCCCGGCTCCCCGTCCTGGATCGCGAACGACGCCTTCGTGCTGACCGCGGAACCCGGCGTCGTGACGTAGTCCAGCGTCCGGAAGTCAGCGGTCATCGCGTCCTTGGTGATCTTCGTTTTCACGTAGCCGCGGTTGTCGTTGTAGAACTTCAGGTGCGGGTTCCAGGCCATGGCCGCGTCCGTCGTGGAGCTTGTGCCGTTGCCGGTGGACGAGATCGACGTGCACACCAGCTCCGACCCCACCACGGGTGACGCAGGATCCTTGTAGTCCACCTTCACGTCGTTTGCCCAGTTGCGGTGCACGTCGCCGGTGAGGACCACGGCGTTGCGCACGTTCGCGTCCACCCAGCCCTGCGTGATGCGGCGGCGCGATGCGGCGTAGCCGTCCCACCCGTCCATCGAGACGTCGTCGATCTCCGGTGCCTGGTTCCGGTCGCGCTCGGCGAAGAACACCTGCTGGCCCAGGATGTCCCAGCGCTGCGTGGAGTTCCTGAAGCCGTCCAGCAGCCACCTCTCCTGCTCCGCGCCGGTGATGGTGCGGTCCTCGGCCAGGCGCTCGGCCACGTTCTTCTTCCAGCCGTCGCCGGCCAGCTGGTCGTCCCGGTACTGCCGGGTGTCCATCATGTGGAAGTTGGCCAGCTGGCCCCACTGGATGGTGCGGTAGATCTTCATGTCGAACCCGGCCGGCACGGACGAGGGCCGCAGCGGCATGTTCTCGTAGTACGCCTGGAACGCGGCGGCGCGGCGCTGCCGGAAATGCTCGGTGGTGTCGTTCAGCTGCCCGGCGTCGGTGTTCTCCGGGATCTCGTCCGCCCAGTTGTTGTCCACCTCATGGTCATCCCACACCACCAGCCACGGTGCGATCGCGTGCGCGGCCTGCAGAACGGCATGACGTGCAGCAGTTCCCGCACGGTGCGGCCGTAGCCGTCGTTGAACGGGTGGATGGTCTCGAACTGAGCGCGCGCGATGGCGGACTGGATAATGGCGGGCACATTGGTACGGCGCGGGGTCTTCGACGCCGAACTCTGCCTCACCCAGGCTTTCTGCCAGGGCGGTGACCCCGGGGGAAGCGAACTATGTACTGCCTGCGATAAGCGTCGGGTTGAACGCTTTGTTTTGCTGCCCGGTCATTCCGGTCAGGTAGCTGGGGGTCTGGAGGACAGTTCCATGTCGACCCATCTGTCAGAATATCCATTGGATCCTGAATTTCATACCGCGAAATTCCAGAATCGCGCAGGAATTCGCTCATTTAGTCCCACAAGGGGCCTACATCCACGGCACGGCCTAGTCGCCGGCCCTTCCGCCTTCAGCCAACGCTGCGTTACAGCCCCTAATTTTTCCCCATAACCGATAGCTAACCATTGCCAGACGGGCTTTATCGCCTTGATTCACCACGCGATTCGCCGTAATCTTCTGGGGAATCAACCGCTTAGAGGCCTGCAGGGGCACTTTGGCCCTGCTATCGTGCGCCCAGGAAAAATAGGCTGTTACGGCCCTCAAGACTTGAGACGCCAAGCCGAATACGGGTGTCCCGACATCGGAATTCTAGAATCGTGGTGGAATCATGCTGCAAAACACTCCTCCCGAAATACTTGCCATGCAATATGGCCACCATCTGATAGGACTCTTACAAAACACCAGACGATGGTTGAAACGGCGGGTCGTCGACATGGAATTCATCGACGCCGAAACCGCCCGCGTAAATGTGAGCCTTGACATTGACCTGACCGCAGAAAATCACGGCGACTACGTGCAGGAGGTTTTCACCGGGCACCTTCCAGCACTTCTTATTCCTATCGGACTTAAGAACGTCTCCTATGCAGGGCTACACGCCGTGGATTTCGAAGACCGACATATCAGCATCCTCACCACCGAGCAGACGAAACAAATCATCGATGCGGTAGCCGACCTGGAAGAGCTCGCTCTCCCGTGGTCACACTTGGCGTCACAGTTGCCGAATTCGTTGAGGCTGCTGATACTTCCGCGCGAATACCTGGAGCGACATGATCTCCGATACAGCTACCTGGCTCCCTTTCAGATCACTGACCCCCGCCACGCCTTGGAGAGATTCTGGACTGCGGGAAGACCGATCAAGTTCTGTTTAGACCTACTTGGCGCAGAGACCCCAGAAACCTACCACTTCGAGATTCAGGCGCCTCAAGGCAGCATTATCCATGACACGTGCCTCGATACACGGGGGTCCGAGACGCCTGGCAAGCCCCCTGGGGCCGCAGAATTGCAAAGGCACGGCGGCCTCGCGGATCGACGATGGAAAACACCTCGGGTTGCCAACATCTACATCCGCTACGAGGGGCATCACCCTCCCGAACGGCTGAGATCCCATCTTAGATACGCACTCTGGCTCGGGCTGGACCCACAGAACGTCTTACTCGGGCCAATGCTGACCGCGCTGAACTCGGCCCTGATACTGGGCGGCAACGCGATCGTCGTATCACAGTTGCAGACCTTTACGGATCCTGGCGAGGTGACAGGCCCATACTTTCAAGGTGCGTCATTCTTTCTCGCCCTGGCCACTGGCTACCTGGGATATATGTCAGTTCCTGGCCAACACGAAGTTAGCCATTGGCTCTACCGGTCTGTCCGGCGCTGGATCATGTTCGCTGGAGGCGTCACCTTCGCAGGCCTCATGGCATCTCTCGTCGGCGTCCCGCTGATTCTCGCGGCCGACAAGGCAAACGAACCGGGTTCGAAGCCGGCCTCCTCGCTGATGAGCATTGCCACTGCGGTCGTTCCCTGGGCCAGCAATGTGGCTTTCATCTTGGCCTTGGCCGCCGCAGCTGTTCTTGGCATCGTCTATTGGCGGGCATCAGAACGGGGGGCAAGCAACTACGTGGTCAAGAAAAAAGACAAGATTGGCGCCACCGTCAATAGCGGCAGGGCGGCAGCAACCGTCACCATCGGATAGGATTTTTTGACGACATCAGCACGGATTCTTCGAGCTGGATGGTACCAACGGGAACTAGGCGGCTGACTGTTCGGTGATTTCCTTGGGTCTCAAGCGCCTCGCCGAGATCACAACGTCCGGGGATCCGCCGCTAACGTCAGCACCCCGGGGATTCACGTCAGCGCCGGCCCGCTTCCCGGCGTTTCTGCTGCCGGCAGTGATTCCAGATAGCGCTTCAGGCTTGCCCAGTTGGCGGCTTCCTGGCGTTTGCCGATTCGGCCGATGATCGGGGAGAGGAACTTGAGCGCGCCTCGGGGCTGGATGTCCCATGACCAGCGCAGGAGTGTGCCCCCAGCAGCGGGCTCGAAGGTGAGGACCCCTCGGATAGTGGCCGAGGACATGCTTGTCGTGTTCGCGAGCCGCGTAGGGCGCTGGTACTCCGTGGTTTTCAGGAGCATGGTCAGTGGCCGTCCCCTGGACTTTGTGGTCACTTTGAACTGCGTCCCGTTTCTCATGGATCCGCCGGTGACTTTCTCGACATGCAGGATGCGGGGGTTGTATCTGGGCTCGTTCCGTTCGTCGGCGACGAAGTCGAAGACTTCACTCAGTGGTCGACCGATGACAATCTCACCTTGGATGCTGGTCATTATCTTGGCGCCTCCCGGCAACTTTGGGTCCACCGGCGTCGCGAACGGGGGACGGGGCAATCCGACGGCATCCGTCCGGCAGTCTCTCCGAGGCCCAGTCCCAGCGGATCAGCTCCTGTTCCAGTCTGACGGATTTTCCGAACTGGTCATTGCCGAGGGCTTCATAGAGCGCAGACTCTTCCGTGGTCAGCCTGCTCAGCGCAGCCCGGGACGGCGTCGGCTCGCTGCTCCACGCGTCACGGTGCGCCAGCAGCGTTGCCTCGTCCATCAGCACGCTGACCACGTGCGGGTGCACGGCCCGGAGCTGGTCGAGGATGCGGAAGCCGTGAGTGTCCTGATCGCCCCAGTACCGGACCCCGCAGTCGCGGAGCCAGCGGGCATCTCTCAGCGACGAAAAACCGTATCCGCCGCCGAACAGGGCCAGCGTGCCGGGGGCCTTCGGCAGGGCGAGGAAGTTCACCAGGTTCTCGGTAATGATCACACTCTGGACGGGGAGGTTCAGCGTGCTGAACGCCTCTGCCGTGACGGTCAGGTCCCGTGCCTCGCCCAGCAGTGGCATGCCGGGATCCAGCGCCCGGAACCTGACGAGCTCGGGCGGATGCAGAAAACCATGCCTCGCGGCGAAGCGTGCCGCTGACGTCCGGACCGTCGCCTGCCCCAGCAACGACCCCGGCTCCGAAGGCGCCTCCGGAACGGCATCGTCGTCCCCAGCGTCCCCGGGAACCGGCAGGCCGACCTGTAGCTCCGCGGCCATCTTCTCAATAACTTCTCTGTGGCTCTCGATGAACTTGGTGTGCACTCCGGGCAGGCTGAGTTGCCGCACGTAGACGCCGGGTTCCGGGTTGTCCCGCAGCCAGAGGGCCACCCGCGCGGCGGTCAGCGCGTCGTCGCCGAGTTCCAGCAGGCGAAGCGGCCGCCTCAGCGCCCACGTACGGAAGGCAGGGTCCAGCGCTGACAACTCGTCGGCGAGCCCGCGGAACCGCGCCGCGTCCCTGGACTTCCCCACGAACGCAATCTCATCCTCAGCAGAACCAAACACCGCCGCGGCAGGCAGCAGGTTGGACCCGATGGTGCTGCGGCCCACCTCCGCGGTCTCCAAGGTGAAGTGACCTACGGCAGCAAACAACTCCGCCGCCCACGCCCGGGCCGCGGCGTAGTCACTCCGGAGCGTGGCCGCCGTCGGGCGTTTTAGCGGGCGGCGTCGCGGATAGACGCCACTGGGGTCCATCAGCTCGCGCAGCAGCGTCCCGCTGTCCCAGGCCTTCTGCGACTGGGCGCGGAGCATCGCCAGTGTGGTCCAGCCCTGGGCCCGCACAGCGGAGGCCTCAGCGCGGAGGTCCCTTCCCAAACCTCGCAAGCTCGGTTCGGGGCCCTCGGGACGCCGCTTAGGCACGGCGGTCCCGCTCGTCCCGGTATTCCTGGATGGTCATGTTCCGCAGCTGCGAATCGTTGCCGTTGGTGTTGGCCACGAAGCCCACGTGGGCCACAAACGGTTCGATCACATGGATCTTCTGCAGGGGCGTGACGATCAGCAGTTGGAGCTTCATCCGCTGGAACAGTTCCAGGCCGTACCGCGCGGACTCGTCCGAGCCGCGGCCGAAGGCCTCGTCGATCACCACGAACCGGAAGCTGCGGCCCTTGCCGGCGTTCCGGCCGCTGCCGCTTCCACTCCCGGTGCTGCCCTGCCCGGCCCCGAGCCCGAACTGGAACGCCAGCGCCGCGGCGAGGATGGTGTACGCCAGCTTCTCCTTCTGCCCGCCGGACTTGCCGCCCGAGTCGGTGAAGTGCTCGAACTCCTCGCCGGTCTCGGTCCACTTCTCCGAGGCGGAGAAGGTGAACCAGTTCCGCACGTCCGTGACCTTCGCCGTCCACCGCTCATCCAGGGTGGTCAGGCCCTCCCTGCCGCGGAACCGCTCGATCAGGCTCTCCACCTGCAGGTACTTCTGCTCGGAGTACTGCTCGTCGTCCCCGATGGTGCCCTCCGAACAGGCGCGGAGGTCCGCCATGAACTGGCGGATGTCCTGGTCGCTGCTGTTCTGGTGTTCCAGCTGGATATGCCGGCCGCGGTTGTACTCGATGGTGGCCAGGGACAGGTTGATCTCGGTGATCCGGTTCACGATGTCCTGCCGGCGGCTGTCCAGGAACGCGTTGAAGGCCACCACCTCGTGGATGGTGTTCTGGTTCAGGGACTCCTTGAAGTGCGCCTCGAACTTGGGCAGGTCGTTCTTCTCCAGCTGGTCCAGGAGCCGTTCGTAGTCACCGGCGGCGTCCAGGGATGCGTCGATTTCCGTGGTCTCGTTCGGGTATTTGTTCCGGAAGTCGGCCATCAGCCGCACCGTGCCGGCCTCCGCCGTCGCCAGCCGCTTGGACAGGGCATCAATGGACTTGGTCAGCTCGGACCGCACCAGGCTTTCCACCGCCACCGTGTTCTTGTAGGTGAGGACCTTCTCCCCGGGCGCCGCCGCGGCGAGGCCGGCGACGGAGGCCAGCAGGCCGGCGTCGTCCGTCAGCGGCTGCTCCTGCAGCAGCGCCCGGCATTCGTCGACCGCCTCCGCCAGGTTCTCCGCCTCTTCGTTGTTGCCGCCGAGCCGCTCGCGGATCTTGTCCGCCTTGCTCACCTGCCGGTCGAGGTCGGCGTTCAGCGCGGCTTCCCGGGCTGCCAGCTCCTGCAGGATGTCGCTGGCGGATTCCAGCGCCCGGCGCTCCTCCTTGATCTCCTGGATCCGCCGGGCCGTGAGCTCCCAGCTGATCTCGCCGAAATCGGACACGGAACGGACGGTGCCCAGCTGCTGGTTCCGGCGCCCGATGTCGCCGAGCTGCCCGTCGACCTTCGCCAGCTGCGTCTCCGCGACCTGGAGCTGGCCCTTGACCTCGTCCAGCTCGGCGAGGAACCGGTTGATCTTGTCCTGGTTGTCCCAGCCCAGCACGTAGTTCCGGCGGTCCGTCAGCTCGTTCCGGTCATCCTTCTCATGCCTGCCGCGTCCGCCCTTGAGCTGGCCGTTGGCGGTGAGCGCCTTGGGGAAGCGGCGGAAGTCCTCCAGCGAGTCGCAGCAGACGTAGTCGAAGCGGCTGGCGAGCTCATCCAGCAGGAAATCGCGGAACGGGGTGCCCTGCTTGATCGCGATCTTGGCGGCCAGCGTCCCGGGCTCCGCGGCCCTGGGGGAGTGCGCGTCGCCGACCTTCAGGTAGACCAGCCGGCCGCGGAGATTGTTCGCGTCCACCCAGCTGCTGACCGCCGCGTAGTGCTCCGACGGGACCAGCAGCGACACGGCGAAGCCGTGCAGCGTCCGTTCCGCCGCGCCTTCCCAGGCGGCCTCGCCCTCGCGGACGCGCAGCAGCTCCCCGGCGAACGGCAGCTCCTTCTCCTCCACACCGGTTCCCTCACACAGCCGACGCCGGATCTCCAGCTGCCGCAGCGGCAGCAGGTTGCGCCGGGACTGGAGGCTGGTCAGCTCGGCCTTGATCGCGGCGGAGCTTTCGGTGAGCTCCTTGCGCTGGACGGTCAGCCCGGTGCGGCGTTCCTGCAGCTCGCTGTGCTGCTCCGCCAGCCCGGATTCGACGGCGGCCAGCCGGTCCCGGTTGGCGTCGAACAGCACCCGGTCCTCCGGGGCGCGCAGGCCGAGCTCCGCCGCCGCTGCGGCGTAGCTCTGGTAGCGGGTCCGCTGTGCGTGCGCATCGGCGCCCAGTCGCGCGACGTCGGCGTCGATGGCTGCCAGACGGCCGCCGCCGTTGGTGCGGATGTCCTCGGCCACCGCAGAGATCTCGTGCCGGAGTCCGGCGATCTTGGTAGTCAGCGACGCGCTGTCCTCGCGCAGCCGGACCCCGGTGCTCTCCAGCTCCGCCGCGTGTTCCAGGCTCAGGATGAGGCGCTGGTTGGTGAACCACGGGTGCAGCTGGTCCCGCTGGGCCCTGGCCAGCTCGTCCTCCACCGTGAGAGCGGCGTGCCGGGCGGCTCCCTCCCGGATGGGTGCCAGCAGGGCGATCTGGTCCTTGGCCCGCAGCACGGCGCCGTGGGCCTTCTTGAGGTCATCGAAGTGGTGGATCAGGTTGGTGATCCGGGCGGCAACATCGTCCTCGTCCAGCATGTTGGTGCGGACAAAGTGGGTGATGTTCTCCACCTGCTTCATGGAGACCGTGCGGTGGAAGAGCTCCATGGCCTGGTTCCCGCTGATGCCGAACTGCCGCTTGAACGCAGCCGCGTAGGGCTCGAACGTGTCATGGACAGTTGCACCCGCAGCTTTCAGCTTCTTCTTCAGCTTGGCGGGGTCCTGGCCGAAGTTAGAGAAGTCCCCGGCAATGGTCTGGTCCGTTTCCGCCAGCGAGTAGAAACGGTTGGGCTGCCCGGCCTCCTGCACCGCCCAGAGGGTGATGGCGAGCGTCACCGACTTTCCCAGCATCGCGTTGTGGAAGACCGCCAGCACCACCGTGAGGGTGCCGGTGCCGCGGAGCGAGACCGGCTTGGAGTATTCACCGCCGGTGCTGCGGGTGCTCTTGTGGAAGCCCCGCACGTAGGACATCAGGGTGCGTTCCTTCTTCTGCGCCCCGGCGGCCTTGTTGTATTCGATCTTGTTGGCCGGCAGCAGCAGGGTGGTGATCGCGTCCACCACGGTGGACTTTCCGGAGCCGATGTCGCCGGTGAGCAGGCTGTTGGCACCGTCCAGCCGGAAGGTCCGGACGCCCTGGTGGAAGGTGCCCCAGTTGAGCAGTTCCAGACGGTGCAGCCGGTAACCCGGGGGAGTGCCGGCGTCGTCCGTGGTCTGTTCGAGAGGTTCGTCCAGGCTGAAGAGGCTGTCCTGCAGGTCGGCGGTCATGCGGGCTCCCCGTCGCTGCTGTCCTGTTCGCTAATGTCCCGTGCGGCCGGTTCGTCCGGGCTGGTGCCCGTGGCGGGGCCCGGGGAACCGTCCAAGGTGGCCCGGTAGTCCGCCAGCCGCGCGTCGAACTCCTCCAGCCACTGGGCGTCCACGTAGGCCTTCAGGATCCGGGCCACCTCGTACGTCCCGGGCTGTCCGCGCAGCTGGCGGAGGAAGCCCAGCTCCACCACCTTCTTGATGTTGGCGCCCAGCTTGTCCAGGATCCTGGCCTGGTTGCTGGATTCGGGCAGGAAAACGGCCACCATGTCCATGATCTCCTGCTCGGTCATGATGAGGCGGGGATCGCTGCTGTTGGTGTCGAATTCGAGCATGCGGCCGCGCAGCAGGGCCAGCAGGAGGCTGACGTCGAAGGTCAGCCGGCGCCGCTGGATGAGCCGGGGGAGGTTGCCCTCCGGGTCCTCCCGCGACCTGAGGAACGCATAGCCCTCCGACTCATCCAGGATCAGGTCCAGCCCCAGCACGGCCACGTAGTCGCGGGCCTGGGACTCCAGCGCCGTCAGTGACTGCCAGATCTTCTCGTCCGCTTCGGCGTACACCACACCCCGGAACAGGCGGGTCACGACGCCGGGAAGTTCCTCGGGTGTCCGGGTTTCCGCCGGGTGCGTGGCGGGGGATGCGGCGGGGTTCATGCGGGCCTCACAAAGATGATCTGGTCGATGGTCGCTTCGCGGATGCTGCCGTCCGGCAGGGACCAGGAGAGCTGCTGGGTGGTTTCGGGGTGGATGCTGGCCCACTCGGATTCGCTGGCCAGCTGGTAGTAGGCCACGATCTCGGCGAGGCCCTGCTGCAGCGGATGGGCGTCCGTGATCTCGGCGAGGGTGGCCTGTTCGGTGCCGGCCAGGACGTCGTCGACGCTGGATTTGAGCCGCTCCGTGTCCACGTGGAACTGGCTGAACAGGGCGCCGGCGTCCACATCCGCGTCGTCGGCGGCCACGACGTCGTCGTCCACCATCACCTTCCGGCTGGGCTCATAGAGGGGCCGCTCGAACGGCAGGGCCGCGGCCACGTCCACGGACGGCGCGGCGATCTCCATGAAGACGCCCGACGGCGGCGCGTCCCGGGTGCCCAGCGCCCCGGTTTCGATGCTCCGGATCAGCCGCATGATCCGCTTGTTCTCCAGGAAGACCTTGTCATCGAGGAGCCGGCGCATCTGCTGGGACAGCTGGCGGACCGTCGCCTGGGTCTGCTCGACGGCGGGCAGCCAGTCCTGGTGGAGGTTGGTGACGGTCTGGAGGTTCTCGGCGCCGGCCAGCGTCTCGATCCGGGTGGCGCGCTGCAGCAGGTCCTTCAGCTCGGTGCGCAGCTGCGGGGACATCAGGTAGTCCCAAAAGCCCTGGAATGTCCGGCCCTGCAGGGAGCTGCTGATGTCCTGCTGGTTGGCGAAGATGGTTTCCAGGAGCTCGCCCTGGCTGCCGTCCCACGTGGCGATCTGTTCGCGGACCTGGCGGTCCAGTTTCCGGAAGTTCTGCTCGACCTCGCGGAAGTCGGAGAGCAGGTCCTTGGCCAGCGACGTCAGCTGCTGGAAGTGGTCCAGGGCTTCCGGGGCGGTCATGACCCTGATGCTGCCGTCCCGGATCCGCTGCATCTCCGCGTCGATGCCGTCGCGCTGGCGCTGGAGCTCGGCCAGCCGCACTTCGGGGTCTGTTTCGGACTGCTGGACCAGGGCCTTGAGGACGGCGAAGATGCTGGTCAGCCGCGACTGGGTGGCCACGAAGTCCCGGCCGCGCAGGCTCTCGACCCAGTGCACCACGTCCTCCGCCGCGGCGGTGAGATCGTAGCGGGGCTCGTCCTGGCCGGGCACGTAGTATTTGCGCAGCCAGGCCCGCTCCGGGGCCGCCCAGTCGTCGAGGTACTCCGACGCCGGGCGGGGGAACTTGTCCTCGCCGAAGACGTCGCGCAGGCCGAACAGGACGTCGTCGAGGTGGTCGATCAGCTCCTGGCGGCCGATGTCGCGCTGGTTGGGCCCGGTGAAGGCTTTGATGAAGAAGGAGACCGCCAGCGGGGCGTTCTGCGCGCGCAGCAGCGACCATCCGGCGTGGTTTTCACGCAGCGAACTGATTGCGTAGTAGTCCATCGTGTCCTTGATGCGGCGTGCGTGCTGAGGTTAAGGCCTAAGGTACATGCGACCACAGACATGCTGTGGAGGAGAAGTCGACTTTCCTATTTAGTGCGGGGTGTGCCGGGGGCGGATTAGGATCGCGGCGGCCCAGGGGAGGCGGTGCGCCTCTGGGCAGGTATGGATGCCGGCAAGTTACATCATCGCTGCGTCGTGCACGCCAAAGTCCTGAAACTCGGCGCTGGGGTCCGGACGACGGGTTATAACCATTGGGCCGGACTCTGCTGATCTCCATCCTCTCGACGGGGTGCCCGATTAGGGGCTTAGTCCCCTGTAAGGGACGGCCTGCAGCGCGCCTACTAAGAAGAATTAAGTTCTCGTTCTTTGGGGGTCAAGGTGGAATTGATCGGATCTTTGTTCGGGATCATGATTGAATTTTTTTCCAACGCGATGCGGAATTTCGGGAATCTATTCTCGTCGCTCAATGACTTTCGCGGCATCGTCGCCTTTTTCATTGCCTTTGCCATCATCCTTGGGGTCAGTCGATTGCTGGCCTACTGGATCATTAGGCCCAAATTCGTCCTGAACCCGGCCGCTCGGCGAGAAAGCACCGCGATCTGGGCGGTGGGCCTAGCTTTTGCCGCTTTTTCCGCTGGGTGGTGGGCGTGGGGCGGTATTCCCGGCGGCGACAATATTGGTACTTGGGTCGCCCCGTCCGCGCTGATGTTGGCTGTCCTGGGTGCGCTCCTTCTGGCATTCGGGCTGGGCAGCCAGCTCCGGATTGAGGTCACAGTTAGGGGGTCTGACGGCAACTCCGATGCTGCCGCTTCCCAGTACGTCCTTGCATCCATTGAGCAGATTGGCGCCGGCCGCCCGCGTGGCCTGTCCTACCCGCATGGTTCTGACGCTTCCGCATTTGTCGACGCTGTCCTCACGAGCGGCGCGACCAGCGACGCGCCGAAGTGGCTTTCCGCAATCTTGAACGCAGCGCGCGGACTATTGATCTTTCCGCCGCCTTGGCAGATTGAGGTGTCCCTGCCGAACACTGCCACCGCCGCTGTCCGCATCACCAGAAACGGGCGTAAGGCTGACACGGAACTCATTAACTACGCGTCGTTTCTCCCGTCGTCTCCGAAGGAGCCCACGGGCGCAGATGCCAAGCGCGTACTGCTCAGCGGCGTTGCCGCGTTCACGCTTATGACGCTGACGCGTGCATATCCGGATCTAAGGGACGGACTCGCCGGGGCCACGAGTTGGCGGAGCGTGACACGTCAAGTCTTGGCCTCGTTGCCGCCATGGACCAACGATTCGGCCTGTCGCCGCTCTCTCCTCGCCAACGCGGTGGACGAAGACCCTGGCAATAAGGCGGCATGGCTCGGATACCTGGTCAACGGGCGATTCGGAGGCTCGGAAAAGTCACTGAAGTCCTTGACCGCCGCCCTGGAAGAACTCAGGAATTCGCTCGACGGAGAAGCCGACACGTCCCTCGATATGGCACTGCGCATCCGGCTCCTGAAAGTCCTGACAACCGGCTATAACAACCTCAGGCTCAAGGTAAGTAGAGATATGCAGGCGGCGGTGATCCATCAAGGGCTTGAAGCGGCTACGGCCTTGATGCAAGCCGTCCAACAAGCGGGCTCAGACCAATCCCTTGCCGGAACTCGCGTGAGCGATTTCGCCGTTCGGATGCAGCCGGTAGCTGCACAGCTTTACCTGCACGTACACCGGCTCCAGGACGCGGTGGAAGGTCCCTTGGTGGCACACGCCCAGGACCTGAGTTCCCTCGCCAGGGAATGGGACACCGGAGACATCCAAACCAGGTCCCTCCGCTACCTCTACAGCCGTGCCTGCAACGCCCTTGAAGAGAACCAGAGCGATCATTCGGGGGCTCTACACGACCTCGAGATCGCGTTCGGCTTAGAAGATCTGAAGGAGTCCGCTGCTTCCGATCCGTCGTTTAGGACCCTCCGCTCGAATCCAGCCTTTATTGCCATGGCTTCAAGGAGGCCACGCCTCAAATCTTTGGACGCTCTCAAAGTTCATGCATCCGCGCTGGAAGCCCAAGGCATCCACTCGCCCGCAGACCTCCTCAAGAGGTTCGGTTCCGACAGCGCGCAAGACTGGGCGAAGACCTTGAAAGTCTCCGAAGAGACAGTGAAATGGTTTAAAGGACTCTGTAGGCTCGAAGAATCCTGCCCGGACGGGGCCATGTCCATTTTGTGGACCAACCTGCTCGGCGAAGAAGACATCGACGATCCGGAAGCTCTCGTAAAATTCGCCAATGTAATCGGCACCCCTTCCGACGATATTTACGGCCGGATGGTGGCTACTGCCGAGATGCGAAGCATTGATCCCCCGCGCCCGGAAGAGATCCGGTCCTGGGCGGCTCGAGTCCGCGCAGGCGCGGGGGGCGCCCGGCCTGCGGTCTCCGAAACAGAAGGCAGCATCACCGTTGTTGACATCCATTTGTAAAAGGAAACCACCCCGGTCCGCGACCCCAGCAGGGTTGAAGGAACACCCGCCACCCGCTTCCGGTCCACTGGCCGCTGCGCGGGAACTGAGCCGGGGCCTCGCACGGCCCGTTCAGGGTTCGGTGCGGGTGAGCATCAATTCGCGCGGCCCGGGGACAGAACGTTGAGCCCGGCGTCGACCGCTGCGGCCAGCAGTTCGGCGTCGTAGGCCACCAGAACGTCGGACTGCAGCCGGATGGCGGCGGCGAGGTGGATGGCATCAGCGCTCCGCAAACCGCCGGGCAAGGCCGCCGCGTACATCAGGTCCGAGCGCGCCAGATCCACCAGGTTAATCCCGCCGAGCACGGAATTGACCAGCTGACCGGGGAAACCGCGCCGGTGCGCCGCGCAGTGCAGTTCCGTGTAGAGCAGCATGGACGCCACCAGCATGTCACCGCGCCCCGCCGCTGCTGAGAGGTACGTGGCGGCAGCGGATGATTCCTCTTCCTCCACGACCAGTTTGAGGACAGCCAATGTGTCCACGTAGATGATCAACGGTCCCCGCGGAGGTCGGCCAGGATTTCCGCCGTGCCCCCGGCCTGGCGGACGCGCGGCAGTGCCTGAAAGTCAACGACACCGGCAGCCGGCCGCACCTGACCCGCCAACAGCAGACGTTCGAAGGGGGAGGATGACGGGGGGATCAGGGTGGCGGCGACCTCGCCGTTGTTTGTGACATCGATGGTTTCGCCGTTTTTGACGCGCTCAAGAATCTTGCTGCTCTGGTTGCGCAGTTCGCGGTGCGGGATGGTTGTCATGGCTGCCTCCGTAGCAAGTGTAGCAACCATGGACGCGGGCGGGAATGGCCTCCCGGCGACCGGCACGGCCTTGGTATACCTGCCTAAATAGGGGTCCGACAACGAGGGTGAAATGTAACGAACTGGTAACATAGGGTCAATGCGCTCTAACTCCGGTCAAACACGAGTCACGCAGCTGGATGGCCTCAGGGGGCTCGCTGCCCTGGTGGTTGTTGCCTGCCACGTCCTCTCCACACTCCCGGGAATCGGGAGCGTCGTTGAGGGCGACCGCTCCGCTGGGCTCACCACGGCGGGGGAGTGGGCGGTGTTCTCGCCGCTGCACGTCCTCTGGAACGGCACACCGGCTGTCCACGTCTTCTTTGTGCTCTCCGGCTTCGTGCTGGTCCTGCCGTTCACCCGGCCGGGCGCGGCCGGGAAGTGGGCCCAGTACTACGCCAAGCGCTTTTTCCGCCTCTACCTGCCGGCGTGGGCTTCCCTGGCGGTGGCCGTTGTATTGATGACCGCTGTACCCCGGTCGGCGTCGCCGCTGCAGAGCCCGTGGGCGGACATGTACGTGACCAACCCCAGCGTGGCCCAGGTTCTCAAGGACGGGCTGCTCCTGCTGAACGCGAGCACGATCAACACCCCGCTGTGGTCCCTCAAATGGGA
The DNA here is from genome assembly GCF_030433895.1 of Arthrobacter sp. PsM3. Lineage (GTDB taxonomy): Bacteria > Actinomycetota > Actinomycetes > Actinomycetales > Micrococcaceae > Arthrobacter. The sequence continues at coordinate 40,501 of NZ_JARUXE010000031.1, forward strand.
AGTCCTGTTCTCCCTCCTGCTCCCGGTCTACATCTTCATCGCCCTCCGCTGGCGGCGCCTTTGGTACGTGAAAATTGGCCTTGCGCTGCTGCTCGCCGTGGTGGGGGCCTTGCAGCACCTGGACTGGCTGTCCTATCTCCCGATTTTCGCCATCGGGGCCGTCCTCGGCGCCGAACGCGAGCGGATCCGTGAACTGACGCAGTCCTGGCCCCGCTTCGTCTGGTTCTTCGTGGCCGCCGCGGGACTCTTCCTGGCCAACGCTGAATGGATCAGCCCCGAGCAGCCGATCCGCGGCGTCGAGGCCGTTGTCACGGCGGGCGCGACGCTGATCGTCCTGCTGTTCGTGTCCTGCCGCTCGGCCAAGAGGCTCGGCGACACTGCCATCGCGCAATGGCTGGGACGAGTGTCCTTCAGCCTCTACCTGGTGCACCTCCCGATCATCCTGGCCGGCGTCACCTTGCTGCGATCCGTCTCGCTTCCGTTGGCGCTCGCCGTCTCCGTGGCCGCCGCTTTCGTGATCGCCGAGCTGTTCTACCGCTACGTGGAACAGCCCGCCCACCGGCTTTCGATGGCCGTGGGGCGCGCGGTGGGGCGCAGGAGCCGCAGCGACGCTTCCGACATTCCCGGCGCCCCGGCCGCCCCCGACAGGCTGGACAGCCCGCCCGTCCGGGACCTCGTCGAGGCGGGGTCGGGACGCCGCGGATAGAGAGCTACCCAGGCGCCTGAATTTGCGCCGACTGCTGGAGTCCGGCCACGCCTTTGAGAAGCCAGCACGTAATGTGCCGGCAGGCTCTATCCAGCCAGCGCAGAGTGAAGCAAGATACTCCGCATGAAAAGAACCGTTATAGCCGGCTTCGCGGCGTTAGTCATTGGCTGCGGCACAATCGCCATGGCAGCCCCAAGCAATGCAGTGACCACGAGCAGCGCGGCGACCCCGTCAGCACCGATCGCGGGGCACATCATGGTCAAATTCCGCGACAATGGCTCGGCAGCCGGCTTACTGCGCCAGCAGGGCCTCACGGAGGGTGCCGGTATCGGCAGCACTGGCGCCCAGCTCGTCAAGGTACCCGCCGACAGGGAAGCCCAGCTCATAGAAGAATTGAGCCGGAACCCGGCAATTGAATACGCGGAGCCGGACGAGACTGTTACGGCCACTACGGCTGACGAGTATTTCCCTCGCCAGTACGCTCTGCAAAACATTGGCCAATCGTTCACCAACACTGCCGGCACTTTGTCGGTAGCCGGGGGCACAGCAGACGCCGACGTCGACGCCGTCGAGGCATGGGGTGTCACGAGAGGGACCGGTATCAAAGTCGCCGTTCTCGATTCCGGTGTCGCCAGCGACAATGCCGACATCACACCAAAGGTGGGTGCCCGCGCCAACTTCACGAATGGGGCAACCGGTGAGGACAACTACGGGCACGGCACGCACGTGGCCGGTATTGTCGCCGCCACCGCCGACAACACGGTTGGGGTTGCCGGTGTGTGTCCGGGATGCACCATCCTGGACGGCAAGGTCCTCAACGACAGCGGGGTTGGCTCCAGCTCGAGCCTGGCGAACGGCATCAACTGGGCCGTCAATAACGGCGCGAAGGTTATCAATATGAGCCTCGGCGTGCGGGCATCACGCACCCTCGAAACTGCCATCAACAACGCCTGGAGTAAGGGCGTGGTGCTAGTTGCCGCAGCAGGCAACGGCAGTAACCAGACCAAGATCTACCCGGGCGCATACCCCAACGTCATTGCCGTCGCCGCCACCGACAACACCGACGCCAAAGCATCGTTCTCCACGTACGGGGCCAGCTGGGTGGACGTCGCAGCACCCGGAGTCAACGTCTACTCAACCTTCCCGAACCACACATTTGTCCTCGGGACGCAGAACAATCGCTCCTTCGGTTACGACGTCGGCAACGGAACCTCCATGTCCTCACCCATCGTTGCGGCAACTGCCGCGCTTGCCTGGAGTTCCCACGCCGGCGCCACGAACACGTCAGTCCGCGCGAACATCGAATCAACCGCCGACAACATTTCCGGGACTGGCACCTACTGGGCACACGGCCGCGTGAACGCCAACAACGCGGTCCGGTAACTTCCAGCCCTACACAACCCTTGTCAGGTGGATCTCTACGTTTCCGAGGTCCCGGAAGGGCTTGAGCTGTTCTTCCGTTGCTCCGTCGTCGGTGATCAGGTGCCAGGGCCGCTCCAGCGGGGTCCACCAGTGTGAGGATTCCAGGCCCAGCTTGGTCGAGTCAGCGACAACGTAGACCAGGTGGGAGTTATCCACCATAAGACGTTTAAGCGCAGCCTGCTCGGGTGTTCCTTCCGACAGTCCACGTGCCGCGGTCACGCCGTCGGCACTGAGGAACGCGGCATCTGCGGTGATGGAGGACATGACCCGTTCCGCGAGCGGTCCCACCATGCCCGAGCTGACGTGACGCAGGGTTCCGCCAATGACGATGAGTTCAATGCCTTCGCTGGCCTCCAGGAGCTGCGTCGTGGTGAGCCCGTTAGTCACCACGGTTATGCCCTCCCGGTCCGCGATCCGGGCAGCCAGCGCGCCGGCAGTGGTTCCGGCGTCCAGGATGTTCACCGAGCCCGGTGCCACGAAAGTTGCCGCGACCCGGCCGATCGCGGCCTTCTGGCTTGTCGCAATTTGTTGGCGTTGGCGCAGACTTTTCTCGCCGGCGTCGGCAGTACGAGCACCGCCATAGGTCCGCAGGATTTGGCCGGATTTGGCCAGCATCTCGAGGTCGCGCCGGATGGTCGACAGGGAAACACCGTAGCGGCCGGCCAGCTCTTCCACGCTGACCGGCCGTTCGGAAAGTACTGACCCGATTTCGAGTCGTCTATCTTTTGCGTTCACCTAGAGATTCTCGCCGCGCGACGGCGCCAAGTCCACCGCCTGCCGCAATGCCTCAAGAAGTGACTCGTGGTCAGCGATGTTCTTGCCCGCGATGTCGAAGGCCGTGCCGTGGTCAACCGAAGTGCGCACCACGGGCAGACCTACGGTGATGTTGACGCCGTTCTCCAGACCAAGGACCTTGACCGGGCCGTGGCCCTGATCGTGGTACTGGGCCACCACGAGATCGAAATCGCCGCGGCCGGCAAGGAAGAACAGCGTGTCGGCCGGGAGCGGACCGATTGCGTCAATACCCTCAGCCTGGGCCTTCTCGATGCCCGGCTGGATCTTTTCCGCCTCTTCGCCATAGCCGAACAGTCCGCCCTCGCCTGCGTGCGGGTTGATGGCACACACGGCGATCCGCGGGTTTTCAATGCCGGAGGCGAGCAGAAGTTCGTGCCCGCGTTTGATGGTGCGGTAGACCAGGTCGCCGTTGATCTTGGCGATCGCATCGATCAGGCCAATGTGGGTGGTGACGTGGATGACGCGCATCTTCGGGGCGGTCAGCATCATCGAGACCTCCTCGGTGCCGGTCAGTTCGGCGAGGAGTTCGGTGTGTCCGGGGAACTTGTGGCCGGCAGCGTGCAGTGCCGCCTTATTCAGGGGCCCGGTGCAGATCGCATCCACCTGGCGGTCCATTGCCAGGGCAACGGCTTTCTCAATGAAGAGGTATGAACCGTGTCCGGCCGCGGCGGAGAGTTCACCCCAGGCAAGGTCGGTGGGGATGCAGTCGATGTCGAGGACGTCGATGGTGCCCTCCTCGAACAAGGCCTCCGACGGTTCCGAGACTCTGCGAAGGGTCAGCGGGCTGGAGACGATGTCCGCGGCCAGCTGCAGCCGGCGAAGGTCCCCGACGACGAGCATGCGGGCTTTCGAGCGGAGCTCCGCGTCAGCCAAGGCCTTGACGATGATTTCCGGGCCAATGCCAGCTGCATCGCCCATGGTGATGGCAACAATCGGACGTCCCATTATTTGATACTCATTTCATTCGTTGTGCCAGTAAGAAATTGTTTGGTCCGGGCCAGCGTTCCGGCATCGCCGAAGGCGCCGGCCTTGGTGACCAGAAGGGGGAGTGGGGCGGGCAGGAGGCTCATGACGACGCCCGGCTCAATCTCGCCGAGCACCGTGAAGCTACCCGCGCCGAGTGCCTCCAGGACTGCGGTGGCCGTCTCCCCGCCCGTCAGGACGAGGGCGTCACAGTGCCCGATGCCCGCGGCGGTGGCCCGGGCCAGGGCCTGGGCTACAACCAGTGCCTGTGACTTGTCCACCGTGCCCATCGGATCCGGTGTCAACACCACGTCCGTCCGGGACAAAGCCTCTGCAACCTGGCGCTGAACGGCTGCATCGTCCAGTTTCGAGTGGTCCAGCTTGATGTGTTCGACGCCGGCCGTGACGAGTTCCCGGATCTGCCGCCGTGCCAGGGTGGAGTAGCTGCCGATCACGGTCAAGGTCCGGTTTACGTGCCGCAGCTGTGAATCACGGGCCTGCACTCCGTCTCTGCCTGCGGCGATGTGCCCCGCCAGTCCGCCCGAGCCCACCAGGAGCGTCGGAAACTCCAACAGCTCCGCCGCGGCCGCGACGCATCCGAGATGTTCGTCGGAGGAGGCGTCCAGTACGACGGCGTCGATCCCGCGTTCCTGCACTTGCCTCAGGAGCGACGCCAGTTCCTTCGGTGTACGTCCGGAATGTCCGGCAACCACTTCGACGGTGAGACCACCGGCGGCCAGTGCTCGGGCGACGTCCCCACCGTATTTACCTTCAATGTTCTGAACGCCGTCCACGTGGACCATGCCGCCGTATGTGGTCCTTCCCGTGGCCGGAAAGGCCGGAGCCACCACAGCAAGACCTATCCCGCGGCGCCCCTGGCTGAACCGCGCCAAAGTTGCCGCGACTTCCACGCCCACATTGCCTCGCAGCAACGAATCAATCTTCTTGAAGACCCAGCGCTGCTGCCCCAGGGCGCGGCCGACGGCCGACGTGACGGCCGAGGCGGCGTCCTCCTCGGCCAGATAGCGGCTCTCGGTGTTGATCGAAAGGATCTCGGCATCGGGCCAAGCGCCGTCGAGGTCAAGGACTACAGAACTGGTGTGCGTGGGGCCATAGGCGGCGGCTGCATCTGCCGCTCCCGTCAGGTCATCGGCGACAATGGCCCAGCGCCTGATTCCGTCGGTGTTCATACTGCGTGTGCCACCTCGGGTGCTGCCGCGGCCTCCTTGGCTTTGAGGCGCTTGGCGTACCACGCAACCATAAGGGGGCAACCGATGGCGGTGACAACGACGGAAGCGGCGACCAGTACGGTGGCAGGACCCGCTGCGGGAAGGTATGCAGGGTTGGCAGCGGCCACCAGCATGGGAACCGTGGCGGCGTTGCCCGCCGTGGTGGCTGCCGCGAGACCGGCAATGCCTGAGCCTCCGGTCAGCTTGTCGGCGAAGAAAAGCACCGCACCGCCGGCGATAAGAACGAACAGGCCAAGCCCAACACCCAGCAGCCCTGCACTGAGTACCTTTTCCAGGTTCAGGCCGAAGCCAAGAGCGAGGGCGAAGAACGGAATGAGAACGGGCGCCGCAGCGGAAAGGAACTTGCGCATGGCCGGGTCAAGTGCGCCCAGCACGGCTCCGAGGACCAAGGGAATGATGGCCCCGACCAGGGCTTGCCACGGAAAGGCCGACAAGCCGGCAACGCCCAGGGTCAGCATGGTCAGGAAGGGGCCGGATTCCAGCGTCATGACGGAGTAGGCAGCCACGTCCTTGGGCTTGCCGTACTGGCCCATGAGCGCCATGTACATTCCGCCGTTAGTGTCATTGAGCGCTGCCAGGATGGCCAGGACAGACAAGCCCCCCAGCAGCCCGCCGTCGATGGGAAGTTCGCCCAGGAACCTGCCTGCGACGACGCCGATGATGATGGCGAACAAGACTTTGCTGCCGAAAAGGACGCCGCCCTTTTTCAGGATGTACGGGGTGGCCTTGATGTCGATGCTTGCGCCCATGCACACGTAGAACACGGCGAGGATCGTGGTGCCACCGGTGAAGAGTGCGCCCGTGAACGAACCGAAGAATTTGGCGGAATCCGGTGCGAAGGTGGCGAGAAGAGCACCAATGAGCAGCGGGATCAGCATCATGCCGCCAGGGACTTTTTCCATGGTGGCCTTGATTGGAACAGACATTTAGCAACCTCATTGTTGTGGGAAGGACCGAGCCGCCCGGCTTCGGTGATCTCCAAAGCGTAGAGCCATTGCGTGTTTGGCGCAAGGATTTTGCGCGAATCACGCAGAAAGTCCGTTTGGTGAGTGAGGTTCCGGCCGCGGCATGCCCGGCCGTGACTGGGATAGGCTCGCCTGCGACCGGAACAAGCATTGACTCCAACTGAAGGCGGCAGGGAATTTCCTTGGATCTACTGGGCGGCATGGGCCGCGATGAACTCCGCACCTTTTCCTGGGTTGCTGCCACTGTCTTCGCGCTTGTGGCCGGCGTCTGGCGTCCCCGCAGGCTTCACTGGACTGCGCTGGGTTCCGTCATGCTCTTCGCGGCCCTCAATGCGGGTGCCGGGATCTACGTCCTGAACCATTTCGGTGATTCGCGCTGGTCAGTAGGGGGAGAGCCGCCCCTGAGCGCTCCGTCGTTTTCCGGAACGCCTGTCGTCGGGCAGTTTCTGGGTCCCCTGGACTCCGCGCTGAACGGAGTGGTCGGCGGGGTGAACGAGTTCCTGGCCTTCAAGCAGACACTTCCCGTAGCGCTGGACTTCCTGGCCGCGTCCGGCTGGGCCCTGCTGGTGACCTTCCCGCTTGCCATTCTCGCCGCCGGCCTCAGCTTCGCCGCGGCCAGGCGCCGGACGGCAGACTTTGAAAGATACCGTGCCACCGTTGACCTGCTCAAAGATGAGCTTGAGCAGGTCAAGCGGCAGATCTCGTCAGGGCATTCCGTCGACACGGCACTCCCTGTAGTGAACGAGCGCCCCGATGTGCGGCCCGGACTGACGCTCAGGGCTTGATTCAAGCCGGTGCCGGGGCCGTCCCAAGCTGCCCGGCAACGTGGTTCTACGCCTTCGTTCCTCAGCCCTGGTTAAAGCGGACCATGTTCCCGGACGGGTCGCGGAAGGCGCAGTCGCGCGGGCCCCACGGCTGGGTGATGGGTTCCTGGAGGACCTCCGCACCGGAGGCCCGGACCGTCTCGAATGTGGCGTCGAGATCGTCCGTGCGGAACACGAGGATGGGGAGGGCGCCCTTGACGAGCAGCTGCTGGAGGGCGTCGCCGTCGTCCTGGGAACGGCCGGCGTGCGGTTCGGAGAGCACCAGCTCCAGATCCGGCTGGGCCTTGCTGCCGAGCGTGACCCAGCGCTGCCCGTCCGAGCCGACGTCGTTGCGCACTTCCAGGCCGAGCACGTCCCGGTAGAAGGCGAGTGACTCGTCGAGGTCATTGACGGTGATTTGTGAATACTGCAGTGAAATGTTCATGTCTTCCACGCTATTGCTGCGCTCGCGGGGGCGCTTCTTCAATCCTGCTCGGTTTGCGGGCGGGCCGTGTGCGCAGCCGGGCAATGCACGGCGGCATCGCCTTCACCGCGTGGTGCTCCCGGGAGCGGTACTCGCTGGGCGGCATGCCGACGATCTCGGTGAACCGTGAGCTGAACGATCCCAGCGAGGTACAGCCGACCTCCATGCATGCATCGGTCACGCTGGCGCCGGCCCGCAGCAGCGCCATGGCCCGTTCGATCCGCCGGGTCATCAGATAGTTGTAGGGCGTCTCGCCGTAGGCTGCCTTGAACTGGCGGGAGAAGTGCGCCGGGGACATCAGGGCGCCGGCGGCCATGGTGGGCACATCGAGGGGCCGGGCGTAGTCCCGGTCGATCAGGTCCCGGGCCCGGCGGAGGTGTGCCAGGTTAGCCAGCTCCTGTGGTGTCATGCGGCCATTCTAGATCCGCTCACGTCCCGGCGGAGGGGCCCAAATGAGCTGCCGGAGGCACCCTGCGAACCGCCGTGGTCATCCGCCCCGGAAATCTCCTGTATTGTTGATCCTGTTGTTGTGTTTATGCAGTTCGTAGTTCAGGCAGTACGCAAGGTTGCAAGACCTTGTTCTTCTGAAGCAGCGGTTTTGAGCACCCCACACAGGAGGACCCGAAAGTCGGGACTTTTCCTCCACCTTCACGAAGGACAAAAAATAATGGCTACTGGTACCGTCAAATGGTTTAACGCTGAAAAGGGCTTCGGCTTCATTTCCCCCGATGACTCCTCACAGGACGTCTTCGCACACTACTCCGCGATCGCCTCTTCCGGCTTCCGCTCACTCGAAGAGAACCAGAAGGTCTCCTTCGAAACCGAGCAGGGCCCCAAGGGTCCCCAGGCCGTAAACATCCAGGCTCTCTAAGACTTAGCTTTCAGCTAACTCTTCTGAGTCCGGAACCTTACAGGTTTCGAGCAGGGTCCGTCTTTGACGGGCCCTGCTTTTGTTTAACCCGGATGTGCTTCGTTGGCCCACGTTGCCGCGCAAAGCCCTGACGCCGGCGCCTAACGATGCGCTAAAGTCCTGGGATGCTCCAGGCGGGCGGCGATGCGCGGACGTCCTGGCGATGCCCTTGGCGGTCGGCGATGCGCGGATGTCCTGGCGATGCCCTTGGCGGTCGGCGATGCGCGGATGTCCTGTCGCTACCGGAATTCCCTGTGCGCCAGGAAATTTGCGCGTCGTGGACGAGATACCGCATCCTCAACCGCGCCGCCCCGGAGGGTTCCCGCGAGTCGCGGTCGCCGTGGACCCGCTCAACCGGAGCTGGATCACAGGGTGACGCCGTGGCGCCGGGCCAGGAACGCGGCCAGCGCGGGGTTGTCGATCTCCTTCGCCAGCCAGGGCACGGACTGCGCTGCTGCCTCGTCGCCGAGCACCGCCCGGTGCGACTGCGCCCGGACCACGAACTCCCGCATCCCGCTGCGGCTGGCCAGCGCGGCCAGCCGGTCCACGAAAGCTGAGGCCCGCGGCGAGCCCGTGGCGATGGTGACTTCCGCCGCAGCATCCAGCAGCCGGGCCGTGTACCAGAGGTACCACGGGGTCGGTTCCAGGCCCCGGCCGATCCAGTGCTCGGCGGCGGCGAGGTCCCCGTGCGCCAGGAACAGCCGGGCTTCGGCCCCTGCGGCCAGGGCCATGTAGCAGTGGTCGCCGGCCAGGTCCGCCATCACCCAGGACCGGTCAATCAGGGCGGCGGCATCCTCCAGCCGGCCGGCAGCCAGATAGGTTTCGCCGCGGACTCCGGCGACAAACGGCTCGAACGCCGTCCAGTGCTCCTCCGCGATCCACTCCAGCGCCCGGTCCAGGGACGCGGCCGCCAGCCCGAGGTCCCCGCGGAGCAGGTGGACGCGCCCGAGCAGTGCCTCGCTGAAGGCCTGCTGCCGCCGGTTCCGGACTGCCTTGGCGAGGAGCCCGGATTCGGTGAAGGCAACCACCGCGTCCCCGTAGTGCGCGGTGTCCGAGGCCAGCATGCCCTGGATCGCGAGGATCCGTGCCTGCTCGTCGGGGATTCCGTGCGCGGCCTGCATCGCCCGTTCGAGCCAGCCGGCCGCCCGGTCCGGGACACCGCGCTGGACGGACAGGTAGCCCAGCTCGCGGAAGGCCGCGGCGGCCGTCCGGGAGACGCCGTCGGGCGCTTCCGCTGACAGCGCGCGGTGCAGGAAGTCCGCGACCTCGGCCCCGCGGCCGCCGGCCTGGTGGATCAGCGCCCCAGCGAGTGTCACCAGCGACTCGGCCACCAGGTGGCGGTCGGGGTTTGGTTGACCAGCGCGCTGGGCCAGGACGACGGCGAGCCGCAGCTGGTCCAGGCCGCGGTCCACGGCGCCCGCCGACAGGGAGGCGCTGCCGGCGTCGAGATAGGACCGGACGGTGGCGGCGGTGGGGGGCATTCCGGGGTCGGCCGACGGAACCGAGTCGGACAGGGCACGCCGGACTTCCGCCGGCAGCGGCAGGCCCAGCTCCCGGTGGTAGAGGTCCGCGCATTTGGTGACCTCCTCCCGGGCCCGCCGGTGCTCGCCCAGGGCCGCGAGTGCTTTGACCAGGACGGCGGTGCAGTCCGCGTGGAAAGGATCCCGGCGCAGTGCCAGGGTGGCCAGTTCGACGGCGTCCGCCGGGGTGCCGGCGGCGAGGGCGGCCAGGGCCGCCTCATAGAGCAGTGACTGGACGCAGTTCTCGAGCCGGTAGCGCTGGTCCGCGAGCCAGGAGTCAAAGATGGGGCTGTCCGCGAAGGCGAGTCCTTCCAGCAGCTGGCCGGTGAACTGCCGCGGATCCTTGCCGTTGCCGTTGCCGTTGCCGTTGCCGTTGGCCGAGCCGACCAGCTCCAGCGCATCGCAGCGCCAGGGCGGCAGGAGGGCCAGCCGCAGGGGGTCGCCGCTAATGGGGACGCCGGCCAGGGTCCGGCGCAGCTCGGAGAGGTTCCAGCGCAGGGCGCCCAGCGGATCCGCGGCGTCCGGGAACAGCAGGGTGGCCGTGCGGGAACGGCTGATGCCGTCCGGCTGCAGGGCGAGGTAGGCCAGCACGGCCCAGGCTTTTCGGCCCTTGGGCTGTGGTGGAGCGGCGCCGGAGGACTCGATCCTGGGCGGACCGAGCAGCCGGATCCAGGTCTCGGCCATAGGAGTAATTTTACGCCGCGGGCCACTCCAGCGTGCTGGGAAAATCAGCCCTGGGTATTCGGCCGCGGGGGATTCACACGGTTGCTCACACGGCGGCTGCCGACACTGGAGTCATCCAATCCGCACTCCACCCGAGGAACCCAAAAATGGAACTGTTCGTAGTCCTGCTGTTCGGACTCGTCATCACCGCCGGCACCGCCACGGTCCGAGCCCTGCTCAAGGACGGCCACGGCCACACCCCCGAGGTGCGGTCCACGGAGTCCTGGTACGCCGGGAACCTGCCCAGCGAACCCTACACGTCGGCCCTGACCTGGTACCGGCCGGGCGCCAAGGTCCAGTAACCGCTGGCTTGCTGATCCAATCGCCGATTTCGATCGGCCCAGCCGCCCGAGCGGTGAACACCATCGGGGCGGCGAACGTTTTGCGGGGCGGTGGGCCGGAGGCTCACCGCCCCGCGATGTGCCCGGCAATAAAAGCGGCGTCGCGGCCCACCCCGGCGACGATGGCCGACCAGTGCCCGTTGAGCCACGGCAGTCCCACCACGTACAGGCCCGGGTGTTCCGTGACGCCGTGACGGTGGCGCGGGTAGTTCCATTCGTCCAGGACCGGGATGTCCAGGAAGCCGAAGTCCAGCCGGTAGCCGGTTGCCCAGATGACGGACGTGATGTTCTCCGCGCCGGGGTTCAGCCGCGGGGCCTCGGCCGGCAGCCAGTCGTCCTGCCGGGGCGGGTCCGCCGCCGGGGCCCGGATGCCCGCCGCGGCAATGTAGGCATCGAACATCGGCTGCAGGCGCTGGCCGAACCCGGCCTCCACCTGGGCCAGGCGCGCCGGGAGGTCGTCGCTGAAGACGAGGTCGCCGTCGTCGGCGGCTTCCAGGTGGCCGTGCAGCCGGACGCCGCGGCGGCCGAGGTCCCGGAGGTGGATGTCGTGGCCGCCGTCCGCGCCGGACAGCAGGGGGTTGCACATGAACCTGGCCGCGGGGGAGGGCAGCTGCTCCACGGCGAGGCCGTTGAGCCCGTATTCCGGGCCGTGCAGGCCGATCTCGATCATCCAGTGGATCGCGTCCTTGCCGCGGTACCGGCGCGGCGCCTCCGGGCAGGCGGACACGGCCAGGTGTACCTCCCGGCCGGCGGCGAGCAGCTCCTCGGCGATCTGCCCGCCGGACTGGCCGGTCCCCACGACCAGGACGGCGCCGTCCGGCAGCTGGCCCGGGTTGCGGTAGTCATTGGCGTGCCGCTGCTCGATGTTCCCCGGCAGACGTGCGGACAGTGCGGGGGATTTCGGTTGCTGGTAAGCGCCCGTGGCGAGCACGACGTTGCGCGCCCGCCAGCTGCCCCGTGTTGTCTCGAGCCGGAACCCGCCGTCGTCCGTAGGTGCGATGCGGGTGACTTCCGTGCCGGGGAGGACGGGCGCGCCGATGCTTTCCCCGTAGTGCCGGACGTGGCCGATGAGGTCATCGCGCGGCATAAAGGCGTCCGGGTCCGGGCCGGCGTAGGGCATCCCCGGCAGCTGCAGGGTGAAGTTCGGGGTGTTCAGGCAGAACCCGTCCCAGCGGTCAAGCCAGGCCCCGCCGAGGGTGGGTCGGCGTTCCAGTACCTGGTGCTCGACGCCGGCCTGGTTCAGCCAGTAGCTCATGGCCAGTCCCGCCTGGCCGGCGCCGACGACGAGGGTGTGCACCTCTCCGGTGATGTCCCCGGGTAGGCCCGTGGTGGTGTCCGCGGGCACCTCCGGGGGAGGGGCAGTGCGTTCCATGGAAAAAACGATACGCCCGGCCCGGCAGGTTTCAAGGGGATTTTGCCGCGCCCGCACCGGGTCCGGCACCCGGGCTGGCGGGCGGCTGGGGAGTTCGTTGCGGTGACGTTTCACCCCCGAGCCCCACCGTGCTCCTGCGGCACTTCACCGCCTGGGTCTGCAAGAATTCTGGGGTGCCCGGCAGCTTGGCGCCGGACACCCTCTCAGTTTCCAGCTAGCAGGCTTCGCGGCCGCGGAAGGTAAGACTCATGCCGATGTGGGCGCAGGCGATGTTCTGGGGAACGCTGGCGGGCGGGGCGCTGGTGCTCGGCTCCTGGCTGTCCTGGACGTGGACCATCCCCGCGAAGCTGGTCTCCTCGATCATGGCATTCGGCGCCGGCGTGCTCATCTCCGCCCTCGCCTTCGAACTGGTGGACGAGGCAGTAAAAGGCGGCGGGCTGTGGCCCACCGTCGCGGGGTTCCTGGCCGGTGCCGTGGTCTACGTCAGCGCCAACGCCCTGCTGGCCCGCTCCGGAGCCAAACACCGGAAGCGGTCCGGCGGCAAGCAGCCCTCCGAAAAGGACAGTCCCGGAAGCGGCACGGCCATCGCCGTCGGCGCCCTGCTGGACGGCATCCCGGAATCGGTGGTCCTTGGGGTGGGGCTCCTCACCGCCGGGTCAGTCAGCCCCGCCATGCTCGCGGCCGTGTTCATCTCCAACGTCCCCGAGGGGCTTTCCAGCACGGCCGGCATGAAGAAAGCCGGCCGCAGCGCCGCATACGTCTTCAGCGTCTGGGGCGGCATTGCCCTGCTCTCCGGCGGGGCGTCACTCCTCGGTTTCACGGCGTTGGAGAACGCTCCCGAGGAAGCGGTGGCGTTCATTACGGCTGTGGCCGCCGGCGGGATCCTGGCCATGCTGGCCGACACCATGATTCCGGAGGCGTTCGAGGAACACCACAACCTCACCGGGCTGGTGGCCGCCGTCGGATTCCTCAGCGCGTTCACCATCCACCACGTGGGCGGGTAGCCCGGGCACAGCGGGCACCCGCGCTGCCCGCTACCGGGCCTTGGGCACGATGATCCACAGCGCGATATAGACGAGCTCGCCGACGCCGAACAGGCCGAAGAGCACAAAGCCGATCCGGACCAGCGTCCGGGAGATACCGAAGCGGTCAGCGAGGCCTGCGCACACGCCCGCGATGATCTTGCCGTTGGTGGGCCTAACCAGAGATCGTTCCATCCAGCCAAGGTAGCAGTGCGGCCGCGCCAGGAGAACAGCCGCAGGGGAGCGGAAGAAACGGACAGCAAAGCGGACCCCTCCCCGGGGCAAAGGACCGTACCGGGAAAGGGCCCGCTCGAGTCAAATCTGCGCCGGAGTCGGACTGCAAACTGGACTACGGCGTCGGCATGCCGCCGTTGACGTTGAGGGTCTCACCGATCACGTAGCTGGATTCGGCTGAGGCTAGGAACACGTACGCCGGAGCCAGCTCGGCCGGCTGGCCGGCCCGGCCCAGCGGCGTCTCCTTGCCGAACTCGGGCAGGTCCTCGGTGGGCTGGCCGCCGCTTGCCTGGAGCGGCGTCCAGATGGGACCGGGCGCCACCGCGTTGACCCGGATGCCCTTGGGCGCGAGCTGCTGGGCCAGGCCCTTGGTGAAGTTGTTGATCGCACCCTTGGTGGAGGCGTAGTCCACCAGGGTCGCCGAGGGGCTGTAGGCCTGGATGGAGGTGGTGTTGATGATGCTCGACCCGGCCGGCAGGTGCGGCACGGCCTCCTTGGTGAGCCAGAACATGGCGTACACGTTGGTCTTGTATGAATGGTCGAACTCAATGTCGGTGATGTCGCCGAGCGCCTCCTGCGCCACCTGCTTGCCGGCGTTGTTCACCAGGATGTCCAGACCGCTGAGTTCCCGTACCGCGGTCTCGACTAGCTGGCGGCACATTGCAGAGTCCTTGAGATCCCCGGGAACCTTGACGGCCTTGCGGCCGGCCTTCTCGATCAGGTTGGCGATCCGGGCGGCGTCCTCCTCCTCTTCCGGCAGGTAGGACATGACGACGTCGGCCCCCTCGCGTGCGAATGCGATGGCCGTGGCGGCGCCGATGCCGGAATCCGCTCCGGTCACGAGCGCCTTGCGGCCTTCCAGCCGGCCGGTGCCTCGGTAGGTGTTCTCGCCCAGGTCCGCCTTCGGCGTTAGCTCGGTATCCAGCCCGGGTTCCGGCTGGCTCTGCTTGGGCGGAGTGATGTTCTCGTACGCTGTCACCGGGTTCTTGAACGTGTACTGGTCAGTCATGGTGCTCCTCCGGACGGTGGGTTCTCAGCAACTTGTCTCTTAGCGCGGGTGCTTGCACGCCGCGCACATGCTAAGCATGCTTAGCAAGAACCCTAGTCAGTGGAACGGTTCTGGTGCAACGAGCGCACCGACCCCCCGGCCGTGGTCGGCCCGGTGTCGCGAGCGTCTGTTGAGGTGCTTCTGGCAAGATTGCCACTATGCAACCCGCCGCCACCGTCCCCGCCTACGACCTCCGCGTCAGCATCCAGGGCACACGTGCAGTGGCTGCTGGACCAGGCGGGCACAGACGGACTGCAATTAACCCAGGACGGCTACCTCAAGCCTGCCCTGGTCAGCCAGGCCGTCCGCGAACTCGGCTGGGCCTACCGCCGGCCGGACGCAAGATGTGCGACGGCGGCCGTCCCCTGTGGGACTACCTCGCCAAAGCGGTGGCCTTCCCGGCGGATCAGGCGACAGCCGTTGTGACCCGCATGGTGATCCACTGGCTGTTTGAGGGGTCCACCCCGGACTGGGAACCGCGGCGACGGGTGATCGCGGACACGCTGAATGCGGCGGGTTTCCGGGTGGAGGGCGGCAAACCTGTGCCCCTGGACGCCGCCCAGGCCCTCTATTCGGACGTGCGCTGGATGTTGGACTGCCTGCAGCTGAAAGTCCCGGAGCGTACGTTCGGTGAAGCAGCGAACCTGACCGACGGCGGACGGAAGTTCCTTCTACAGGTTCAAGGGTTGCTGGAAGGCCCGTAAAGGCTCCCGGGGGCCTGGGGAGTGTGGTTCGGAGTGCAGCGTTTCGTGGCGGTGTTCTGTGATCGGCGGGACCGCCGAGATCTTGCGCGGCACGATGGCATCGGCGAGGATAATGCGATCCCCGTGCCTTGATGAACCCGTGCTGCGAAGAAGGAGTCGACGCGATGACCAAGTATCTGATCTCGTTTCCGAGTGCCGCCATGGTCTTCCCGGAAGAAGACCTGCAGGCCGTTTCGGATGCGGCGCACGCGGTTGTTCAGGAGGCGAAGGACGCCGGCGTCTGGGTTTTCGGCGGCGGCATCGATGAGAGCGTCCCGCCCGTCGTAGTCGACGGCGACGGTACTGTGCGCCCGGGCACCTACCCGCAGACGGCGCAGCTCGAAGGCGGCTACTCAGTGCTGGAATTGCCCTCGTACGATGCAGCACTGGAGTGGGCCGCGAAGATCGCGGTCGCCTGCCGCTGCCCGCAGGAGGTGCGCGCTTTCCAATACGACCCCGCCAGCTAAGTCTTGGCTGGGTGAACCTCGTCGCTGGTCAGCGGTAAAACTCCCGCAGCTCGGATGTCGCGGCGGTCCCCGCATATCCCAGGTCGCCCGGGCCCACGAATGTCGCATCGCCGGGGCTGGAAACGGTCATTCCGAAAGCTCCGTCCCCGACCCGGGGATCCTTAAGCACAGCGGTGAGGGACTCTTTCAGGATCCGTTCCATTTCCACATTGTCGGCGCTGGCCGCGGTGACCTTCATGACAGGGAGACGCCGGCCGTGATCAGGATCGGGACGAGGGCCAGGCGGAAGAAGCGGGTCATGGGGCCAGTTTCCCCCACTTCACGGTCACGACCCGGTTGACGCGGCGGTCGCGGTCTCCGGCCTGCTGGAACCGGTGCTCGTCGAAGCTGGCATGATCCTCTAGGCTGCCCACATCCGCGGATATGCCGTGGTTGGCTGCTTCGAACGGATCGGCCTGCCCATCCCGGGACGTCCCTGGGTACCGGGGTGCGCGCATATTTCTGTCTGCCCCTGACCCTGGGCCCTAACGCCGAAAGAGATCCTCCATGAGTTCCACCGCTGCGAAGGTCCGCTACGGTCCCGGTGTGGGCATAGCCGCCGTCATCGCCGGCCTCCTGTGGCTACTCGTCTTCCACGCCGGACCGCCCCGTGCCGGCACAATCACCGCCCAAGGAACCGTGGTGGACCAGGACATCACCCGCAAGGGGTTGTGCGCACCCGTCGCCGAACTGAATGTCAACGGCACCCGCTACGCCGTCAAGTCCGGCACCAGCGCGGAACCCTGCGCGTACCGGATCGGCGACCCCCTCGAGATCAGCTACCACCCGGACGACGTCGCCGGCACCCTGGAAGTGCCAGCTGCCGGGGCGTCCCCGGGCAGTGCACTCCTTGCGGCGGTGCCAGGGGTTCTCCTCCTGACCGGAGGAGCCACTTCACTGGCCCTGCGGGTAGCACGTACGCGCAAGGCGGCTCGACCGGGCGCGCTTTCTCCAGCCTGAACCTCTGCGTGTTTCAGGCAAACCGAGGCAATTAGTGTTCACCCGGACATGCGGTGAGTGAACATGCCCCCGGGTGTGAGCCACTACACAGGCCCCGGTTTTGCGGAAAGGGGCCGCGGCAGGCAGTGCGTCCGTCTGGTTTCCGTGTGGTGGCGGGGTTTTTGGGGGTGTGGGGGTGGTTCCCGGGGTGGATTTGTGTGTGGTGTTGGGGGCGTGTAAAGTAATTCGAGTCGCCGCCGCTGTTGCGGAAAGTTTGCGACCGACCCCCTTCATGAACGGCCTGGAAATGGTTCGCTTTGTTGCGTGCCGGATTTTGGTGGGGGCCCTCTGGTTGGCAGGGTGGATCGCGGAAACGTTGATTTGCTTGTTTGGCCGGGACCGGGTAAGTTTGTGAAGTTGCTCCGGAGCGATCCGTGACCTTGATGGTTGTGGTGGT
>NZ_JARUXE010000032.1 GCF_030433895.1 Arthrobacter sp. PsM3
TGAAAGTCTGCGCCAATCCTACGGCCACTTCAACGGTCCTTTCGACCGGTTAAGTGACCCTCCCCGAAATCGCCCCGTCCACTTCGGTGGGCGGGGCCTTTTCTGTGCCCTGGCAGCGTTCGTTTGACTCGCAGCAGTGCCCAACCTATGGTTGGTCGGTCCCGCCACATCCCCCAGTGGTGGCGGCACCAGACCCCGCACGTTGTCTCCGGACAGCGGGCGGGGTCTTTTTGCGTCTGGATACGATGGCGGCATGGCATCGTTCACCCTTGACGGGATCACCTACGAGTACCTGCGGCCGGACCCGGGCCACGACCCGGAGGCCGCGCACTCGTGGACGTACGGGCAGTACCCGAAGGTCATGGCCACACTCCCTCTCGCGGAGGGCACAGTGGCCGTCTACGCCGTCGCCGAACGCTGGAACCCATCCCACATCCTCGTGTCCTGGCAGGACGACGAGCACCACGCGCACTGGGCATGGATCCCCGCCGGCAACGTCCGCCGCGTCACCGACTCCGAATGGGACATCGAAGAGTACCGCCGCTGCCCTGAAAACCTTCGCGGGGTCCGTTGGGGCGCGCGCCTACCCGGCTTCCTGCCCGCCTAGTCGAGAGCGTCAGCAGCTGCAGCGTCGGACGCCTTCGCGAGCCGTGCGTAGACGCGCAGCGTCGTCTGCGGGTCCTCGTGACCCAGCCGGGCCTGCACCACGTGGACGGGCACGTTGGCGTCCAGCAGGTGTGTGGTGTGTGCGTGCCGGATCTCGTGGATCCATGGCTTGCGGTCCAGCTCCTTGCCGACCAGCTCGCCCATGAGCGGCTGCCAGACCTCTTTGTGGAAGCGTGAGTTGCGGACGTAGTCGCCATCGGGCCGCTGGAATACGAAGTCGTCCAGCTGGATCTGCTTCAGTCGTTCCGCCAGGGCAGCTGAGAGAGCCGCGTTGCAGGTGACGGTGCGGTTGGCCTTCTTCGTCTTGGGGGGCCCGATCTCTTCGCCCTTACCCTTGGACTTCCATGCCCGGGAGACGCGCACGGCGGCGCGGCCATCCTTCATCGTGATGTCGCGCCGGCGGAGTGCTGTTGCTTCGGAGTACCGGAGCCCGGTGCCGGACAGGAACCGGATGAACAGGGAGTAGTGCGGGTCGATGCGGTCCGCGAGCATGACGAGATCCTCGGGTGAGAGGTAGACGGCCTCGCGCGCTTCGTTGAGGTCGGCTTCGGCGACACCCTTGGCCGGGTTGCGGTGCATCGTTTCGGCGTCCATGGCGGTGACGAACGCGGCGGAGAGCAGTGCGTGGATGTTCTGTTTCGTCTTGCGCGAGAGTGGCTGATCGACAGTCTGGTTGGCGCCCTTGCTGACCACGAGCCCGTCGAGCCAGTCGATCACAGCGGCCTTCGTGACCTTGTCCACCGGGGTCCGGCCGAGGTCGCTGGAGTCGATGTGCGCGGCGGCCATCTTCCGGTACTTCGCGATCGTGCCGGGCTGTGGCTTGCGCAGTAGGTCGATGTGGCGCACCACGACATCGGAGACGGTCGGCGCGGTGGAGTCCTTGCGGATCTTCGCTTTCGCCGCGAGCTTGAAGCTGTTGCCGTTGCCGTCTAGGAAGTCCTTCAGCTCGACAGCCTTGGCCTTGTCTGTGAACGTCCGGCTACGGATGCCCTTGTCCGAGTCCCGCCAGACAACGCGAAAGCCGGTGGAGCCGTCAGTGCGTGGCCTCTCCTGGATGCTAGCCACGGGGCGTGACCTGGCATGCAGCCTTGCGGCGCGCGCTGAGTTCGCGGTACTCGGTGGCCAGCCAGTCGGATGGTTCCTCGCCGCGCTTTTTGATCACGCGGATGGTGGACCGGTCGGCGGCCCAGTTCAGTTCGTCGACTCTGGACCACTCCCCCGAGTGTTCGCTCTGTGCCGTTCCGTCCTGTTTCGCTTCCATGCCTGTCCCCTATCGGTCCCGTTTCGTGGCAACAAATCCGGGGCTTGTGGCAACAGCCAAAAAGAAAGCCCCTAGATCACAAGGATCTAGGGGCTAACTCTAGTGGAGATGGGGGGAATTGAACCCCCGTCCGATGTCGTGTTGTCAGGGCTTCTCCGGGCGCAGTTTGCGTTGGATTTTCTCGGCCCCAGCCATGCTACAAACAGCTGGCTGATCCGGGCCCAGTCATCTAAGAGTCCCGTTCACCCCGATGACGGGGGTAAACAGCAGTGGCTATCTAAATGACGCCAGGATCCGGGGCAATAGCAACCTCGGGCTGACGGACTGTCTTACTGCTTAGGCAGCGAGAGCGAAGTCAGTGCGTTTTGATTCGGCACTTATTGGTTTGCAGACAGCGTTTACGAGATAATTCTGCATCCTCGGCCCGCTTCACCTGTCGCGACTAACATCGTCGAAACCGATCATCCCCGTATTTTTTTATCAAACCGGTGAGGAAAGTTGCTGAACCGCTTCGTTGTTGCTGAACCGATTCCGCGCCGTTCCTTCCCGGACTACCTAGCATAACGCACGTCCCGGCAGAATCATTCCCGCCGGTTTCGGCCAAGCTCCTAGCGCCGGTTCCGCTCGCGCATGACGCGAAGGGCTTCGCGCTTGTCCTGCTGCTCGCGCAGGGTCTGGCGCTTGTCGTATTCCTTCTTGCCGCGGGCGACGCCGATCTCGACCTTGGCCCGGCCGTCCAGGAAATACAGCTGGAGGGGGACAATGGTGAAGCCCGATTCGCGGATCTTGTGCGAGATCTTGGTGAGCTCGTCGCGGTGCAGCAGCAGTTTCCGGCGCCGGCGTGCGGCATGGTTGGTCCAGCTCCCCTGGTGGTACTCGGGGATGTGGATGCCCTCCATCCACAGCTCGTCGTTGTAGAAGGTGCAGAAGCCGTCGACCATGGAGGCGTGTCCCTCGCGGAGGGACTTCACCTCCGTTCCCATCAGCGCGATCCCGGCCTCGTAGGTGTCGAGGATGGTGTAGTCGTGCCGGGCCTTGCGGTTGGTGGCCACTACCTTACGGCCACTTTCTTTCGGCACGGTAGAACTCCTTGGATCGATGGGTGGGGCCGCAGCCTGTGCGGCGCGGCGTCCTATCCAGTTTACGGCAGGGCCGCGGGTCAGCCGTGAGGCTTCCGCTCCAGGCGGATCAGAGCAGGGTCATCGGGTCCACGGCCCGGCCGTTGAGCCAGGTCTCGAAGTGCGAATGGCAGCCGGTGGAGTTGCCGGTGGTTCCCGAGTAGGCGATGAGCTGGCCCTGGCTGACCTGCTGGCCCGGGGAGACCACCACGCTGGTGTTGTGGTAGTAGATGGTGGTCAGCGAGTTCCCCTGGACGACGCCGTGGGAGATCTTCACGTTGTTGCCGCCGCCGTCGTTGGCCCAGCCGGCCGAGAACACGGTTCCGGCCGCCGCGGCGTACACCGGCGTGCCGCAGGCTGCGGCAAAATCGATGCCGGTGTGCATGTAGCCGCCCTGGCCGTAGAAGTCGATGGTGCCCGGCGGCGTGGAGCGCCAGCCGAAGCCCGAGCTGATCGGGACACCGTTGAAGGGGTGACGCAGTCCGAAGGCCGACGGCGGTCCGGCCGGGGCGGGGACATACGGCGGCTTGGCCTGGCCCTGGGCGCGGGCGGCTGCCGCGGCGGCCTCGGCGATCCGGCGCTGTTCGGCCTCCCAGGCCTCTCGGAGCTTGCGGTCGCGCTCGGCGATATCCGCCGCTACGGCGTCCTGCTGGGACTTGACCTGGGCGAGCTGGGTCTGGATTCCGGGTTTGGCGGCCTGGAGTTCGGCGTCGAGCCGGGTGGTGTCGGCGATGAGCTTGTCCACCTGGGACTTTTTGGACTCGGCCTCGTCCCGGGCGGCCTGTTCGCGGGCCAGCGCGGCATCGGCTTTGGCCTTGAGGTCCTTGATTTCGACCTCCACGGCTTCGAGCCGGGCCTGGGAGTTGACGTTGGTGGCGTTCTGCTGGGTGAGCTTGTCCATCGCGGAGTTCTGGCTGCGCATCGCCTGGTCGGCCAGGTCGATGGTGTCCGTGAGGCTGCCGCTGTTGTTCGAGCCGAAGAACAGCGAAAGGTTGGAGGGGACCCCGCCGGATTTGTAGGCCTGGGTGGCGATCTGCCCGATCAGCTTCTTGGTGTCGGCAATTTTCTGCTTGTCCGTCTCGAGCTGCTGGCTAATTTTGGCTTTGTTCTGCTGTGCCAGGTCCACCCGGGCGGCGAGAGCCTCGGACTCCTTGACAGCGCTGGCAACGCGCCCCTGGGCTTCGAGCAGGGCCTGCTGCGCACCGGGGAGCTGGCCCTGGTAGATGACGAGGTCGGAGGCGGCCTGCGCGATCCGCGAGTCCACGAACTCCAGGGAATGCTGGACCCGGGCCGCTTCCTCGCGGAGCGCGGCCTGCTGGTCCTCGAGGGTGTCGGCGAAGGCAACCGGGCCCGAGGCGCACATGCTCCCCGCCAGGACGAGCGCCAGCGCGGCGCCGACCATGCGGCTGCGGCGGCCGGCACCGGGGAGCCCGGTAGAGGCCGTACGCGGGGCCAGTCGATGCATCGGTGTCATGGGCCATCCCTTGTCGTTGTGCACCCTAGACCCTCAAGTAGCGACGGAGGGTCAGGAGTGATGATACGCCTGCCAGCAGAACGCCGAGACCAATCAGGGCCGGCGCCAGGACCAGGGTCTGACCTGCGGAGATGAAGGCGGTGTCCGGATACTGCTTGGACAGGTACCCGCCAAGGAAGAAGTGCGCCACGGCCCACAGCGTTCCCGAGGCCAGCACCGCGCCAATCACTGCGGCGATCACGCCCTCGAGGATGAACGGCAGCTGGATCACGATCTTCGACGCCCCGACGAGGCGCATGATTCCGGTTTCCCTTCGCCTGCTGAACGCCGACAGCCGGATGGTGGTGGCGATCAGCAGGATGGCGCAGACAATCATCACCCCGGCGACGCTCACGGCCACGAGGGACGCGGCGTTCATCACGGAGAACAGCCGTTCCAGCAGCTGGCGCTGGTCGATGACGGTTTCGACGCCGGCCTGGGAGGAGAAAGTCTCGCTGATGATCTGATACTTCTCGGGGTCCTTCATGTTGATCCGGAAGGAGGCCGGGAGCTGGTCCGGTGTCACGGAGTCCACGATCGGGGAATTGGAGAACTGCTCCTTGAAGTGCTTGTACGCGTCGTCCTTGGACTCGAACTGGAAGTCGTTGACGTACTGGGAAACCGCGGGCGACGCCAGGAGCTTGGCCACGTTGTCCTGCTGTTCCGGGGTGGCGGGGCCGGTGGCGCAGCCGGTCGCCGTCGAACCGTCACTGCAGAGGAAGATGGCGACCTGGACTTTGTCGTACCAGTAGCCCTTCATCTGGTTGATCTGCAGCTGCAGCATGCCCGCGGCGCCGACAAAGGTCAGGGACACGAACGTCACCAGGATGACCGAGACCACCATGGAGAGGTTGCGGCGCAGTCCGCTGCCGATTTCGGCGAGGACGAATTGGAGCCTCACAGCTGGTTCTCCCCTGCGTCACGCACTTCGGTGCGGGTGGTTCCGGCCGGGTCGGGGGCCGGTTCGGCGTCCCGCCCGCTGGCGTCCCGCAGGCGGCGGGACTGTCCCACGACCGGAATCATGGAGGTGTACAGGGCCCTGGCCTCGTCCCGGATGACGATCCCGTTGCGGAGTTCGACGACGCGTTTGCGCATCTCGTTGACGATGTCGTCATCGTGGGTGGCCATGACGACGGTGGTGCCGTTCTGGTTGATCTTGTCCAGTACCCCCATGATGCCCATGGAGGTGGTGGGGTCCAGGTTGCCCGTGGGCTCATCGGCCAGCAGGATGCCCGGGCGGTTGACGACGGCGCGGGCGATCGCCACGCGCTGCTGCTCACCGCCGGAAAGTTCATGCGGAAGACGGTTTTCCTTGCCTTCGAGCCCGACGGTTTTCAGGACCTCAGGGACGGTGTCGCGGATGACGCTGCGGCTCTTGCCGATGACCTGCATGGCGAAGGCGACGTTGGCGAACACAGTTTTCTGCGGCAGCAGGCGGAAGTCCTGGAACACCACGCCGATCCCGCGGCGGAGCCTCGGCACGCGCCAGCTGGAGATGTTCGCGACGTTCTGCCCGGCCACGTAAACGGCACCCGAGGAGGCCCGGTCCTCTTTGAGGACCAGGCGCAGGAAGGTCGATTTGCCGGAGCCTGAGGCCCCGACCAGGAAGGCGAATTCGCCCCGGTCGATCTCAAGGTTGATCTTATCCAGCGCGGGTCGCGCCGTCTGGTCATAGACCTTGGTGACATTTTCGAAACGGATCATGGCCCTAAATACCCTGCAGGACGTGGACGGGTAGGGCCCAGTTCTGCCGCCGGTGCGCGGGCTTTCTAGTGGGGGAAGTAGAGCTCCGGCTTCTCGACTATACGCACGCGCTCCGGGGGATCGGCCCGAGCGCGGGGGCGTGTCGCAGGATTAGCCGGAAGGGGCGGGTGTGACGCAAGAGGCAGAGGAGGATGAGCCCGCGCCTACTCTGGTGCGGGTTGCCTAGCCGCGGTTACTTGGCCAGCGGCTACTTTGTCCGCAGTTACTTGTCTGCGTTGCGGTTGTCGGTCCGCCAGCGGATGCCGGCGTCGATGAAGTCGTCGATCTCGCCGTCGAACACGGCGGAGGTGTTGCCGACCTCGTGCTCGGTGCGGAGGTCCTTGACCATCTGGTAAGGGTTCAGGACGTACGAGCGCATCTGGTCGCCCCAGGAGGCCTTGACGTCGCCGGCGAACGCCTTCTTCTCCGCATCCTCCTGCTCCTTCTTGAGCAGCAGGAGCCGGGACTGCAGCACGCGCAGGGCAGCGGCGCGGTTCTGCAGCTGGGACTTCTCGTTCTGCATCGAGACCACGGTACCGGTGGGGATGTGGGTCAGGCGCACGGCGGAGTCCGTGGTGTTGACCGACTGCCCGCCCGGGCCGGAGGAACGGAAGACGTCGACGCGGATCTCGTTGTCCGGGATATCGATGGAGTCCGTCTGCTCGATCAGCGGGATGACTTCGACGGCGGCAAACGAGGTCTGGCGGCGGCCCTGGTTGTCGAAGGGGCTGATCCGGACCAGGCGGTGGGTACCGGCCTCGACGCTGAGTGTGCCGTAGGCGTAGGGGGCCTTGACCTCGAACGTGGCGGACTTCAGCCCGGCCTCTTCGGCGTAGGAGGTGTCCATGATGGTGGTCGGGTAGCCGTGGCGTTCGGCCCAGCGCAGGTACATCCGGAGCAGCATTTCGGCGAAGTCCGCGGCGTCAACGCCGCCGGCGCCGGCGCGGATCGTGACGACGGCTTCTCGCTCGTCGAACTCGCCGGACAGCAGCGTCACGACTTCGAGTTCCTTCAGCGCCTTGCGGATCGATTCCAGTTCGGTGGCGGCCTCCCCCATGGAGTCCGCATCGTCCTCGTCCTGGCCCAGCTCCACGAGGACTTCGAGGTCGTCAATCCGCGACGTGAGCGAGTTCAGGCGCGCGAGTTCGGACTGGCGGTGCGAGAGCCGCGAGGTGATGACCTGGGCGGCTGCGGGGTCGTCCCACAGGTTGGGTTCACCGGCCCGTTCGCTGAGTTCGGCGATGTCTTCCTTCAGCGCCTCGACATTCGAAACGTTCTCGATGGAGGCGTAGGTGGCGCGCAAGGCGCGGATTTCTGCGGGAAAATCAATGTTTGCCATGGTTTTTTAAGCGTACGCTATCCGTGCGGGCCGCCCTGACTGGGTCGCCGGCCAGGCCGGGCAGCAACCCAGGGGCTACCGCGTGAGCCGGGAGCGCGCCGTCGAAGTCGCTTCGATCCTGATGCCGTCCGGGACGAGGAAGTTGGCGACGGGAGGATGCACCGCGGCGCTGAGCACCACGACGGCGGTGGATCCGTCCGGGCTGCCCGTTCCCGGCCCGACGGCTAGGCCGCTGAACCGGGTGAAGGCGCTGCTGCGGTCCAGGAAGTCGACGGCGGTGCTCCGCACGCGGGCGCCGGTCAGGATGGCGATGGGGGTGCCGCCAACGGTTTCGAGCTGCCCAAGGGTGAAGCTGTCGGCGGCGGCCACCGAGGCGCCGTCGGCCAGCGACAGGAGCTTCTTGTGCTCGATGTAGACGCTGGAGGCGGCGATGACGACGGTGGCGAGAAGCAGCGCGAGCAGGACGAAGCCGATGATCAGCACCATCAGCTGCCCGGCGTCGCTGCGTTGGTCCCCGTGCTGTGGATCGTCGTGCTGTTGATCCCCGCAGTGTTGGTCCCCAGTGCGTTGATCCCCGCCGTGTCGATACCGGTGTTGATCCGCTGGCTGAGGTTGCTGCCGCGGGCGCTGAGGGCGGGGCGTCACGGAAACGTTCATCGGAAGCGGCCCACCAGCTGAGTGGCGGAGGCGCTGAGCTGCCCGGCGTTCAGGTTCAGCACCTCGCTGAACGGAACGAACGGCAACGGCACGGTGAGATGGACGGTGACCGTCACGGCCGAACCGGCAGCCATGCAGTCCGCGGGGGCGCAACTGGTCTCGACCCGTGCATTGGCGGCGGAGTGCCCGTAGTCGGCGAGCGCCAGCAGAACCGCTCGCTCGGCGGCGGCCCGGCCGCCGGCCGCGTCCGTCTGGGCCACGAAGACCTTCGCGGCCTGGTCCGCGGCGCCAACAACCGCAAATGAGCCGCCCTGAAGCTGGCCCATCGTGACGATGAAGTAGACCAGCGGCACCATCAAAAGCAGCGACAGGAACGTGAATTCGACCACGGCGCTTCCCCGCTCGGCGTCGTCCGGTCCCGCGGTGTTTGCCCCCGGGGTCGCTCCCCCGCCCCACCGGTCCGGTGCGTCAGGGCTGGATGGCCGCATGCCCTTTCACCTCCAGGACTGCGCGGGGGCCGATCAGCCCGATCACGGGCAGGGGCGCACGGACCGTGACTTCCAGGGTCCGGATGCCCTGGTACGTGGCTTCGCTTGTGGTCACGTTCTGGGCGAATTCCGGGTTGAGGGCGATCGAGATCAGCTGCGAGGCCCGGTCCTTGGCGTCAACGGCGCTGCGGTCCGCGAGGGTGCCGTATCTGGCGCCGGAGGCCGCAGCGTCGATCAGCGTGTTCCGGACGTGCAGCACGAGGGTGAGTTGGACGATGGCGAGGAAGAACAGCGTCAGCAGCCCGCCCACGAGGACGAAGTCCACCACCGCCGAACCCCTTTCGTCCGTCTTGCCCCAGCCGGTGCCGGGCAGCCGCACCTGTTACTGCCCCACCTTGTCCATGGCCTGGTTGAACAGTCCTTCCAGGGCCGGGCCGGCGAGTGCGAGGAGCGCGGCAACGAGGACTGCCGACATCAGCGTGATCATCACCCAGCCGGGCACATCGCCCCGCTCGCGATGGTCACCGGGCCGGTCAGGCTGCCGCCCCACGGCGCCGTACGCCCCGGCGTGCCCGGGCATCAGGCTGATGGTGCAAAGCAACAGCGCCATTCGGTTCAGGATCTGTTTCACTTTCTCCCCTTTTTGTCGGTGGTTCGGGTGTCTTCCTGCTGCTTCCTTGCGTCTCCCTGTCGGGTGCGGTCACAAACCCATGCTGATGGCAGCCAGGCCGGGAAAGACGGCGAACACGACCGTCAGCGGCAGTACGCCGAAAACGACGGGAACCATCATTGCGATTTCCTTCTTTCCCGCCGACTCCATCAGCTCCCGCTTCGCCGTATCGCGGGCGTCCTGGGCCTGGGCCCGCAACACCTCAGCCAGGGGCGTTCCCCGTTCAACCGCCACGACGAGCCCGTCCACGAAGCGGAGCAACGGTCCAAGCTCGGTCCGTGCCGAGAATTCCTGCAGGGCCTCGACGAGCGGCTTCCCTGCCCTGGTTTCCGCGAGGACGCGGGTGAAGTCCTTAGACAACTCCCCCCGGGCGCTGCGGCACACTCTGTCGAGTGCGCCCGTCGCACTCTCGCCCGCGCTGACGGCGAGGGCCATAAGTTCAGCGACGCTGGGGAACTCCGCCATCATGCGTGCTTCACGCTTCCTGATCTGGGCTCCCAGCAGGTAGTCGCGCAGCATGTAACCGCCGGCGGCACTGCCAATCACCAGCACGGCGGCGAGGAGCGGGCTGAACCGTCCGGCCACGCCGGCCAGCACTACAGCTCCGGCCGCCGCGATGAAACCGCCTGCGCCGCAGAGGAGCTGTTCTGCCCGGAAATCGCCCGGCGACGTGACGTTCCCGGCTCTGGCCAGGCGGCGGTTCAGGGCCGAGGACCCGGGGTTCAGCTTCCCCAGCCACGAGAGGGCATCGCCGATGACCGGCCGCAGGATTCGTTCCAGCGGTCCGAACGGGGTGAAGTTCCGCGGCGCAGCCCGCAGGAGCCGGGATTCCAGGTTGTGGGACTTCAATTGCGGGCCGATGCGTTCGACGAAAGTGGTTGGCCGCATGAACGGCAGCCTGGCCAGCAGCAACCAGATACCGCAGCCAAGGACTACTCCGCAGGCGATGGCGGTCGCCAGCAGCCCTGTCATCGAAGGACCCGCTCATCTGCCGGGAGCGCCCCGATGCGCAGCATGATGGCATATGAGATCAGGGACACCGCCAGGCCCCCAGTCAGGACGGCGGCCCCGAGCGGCGTGTTGTAGGCAGCCACCGCTTCGGGCCGGCTTGCCAGCAGCATCAGGACGATCCAGGGGGCCGCGACTGCCAGCCGCGCCGCGTTGACGGTCCAGGACTGCCGGGCCTCCAGCTCGCTCCTGGTTCGGGCACTTTCCCGCAGGAATTCCGCGAGTGTGCCAAGCAGCCGGCCAAGATCCGAGCCGCCCACCTCCCTGGTCAACCGGAGTGCTTCGACGATCCGGTCGGCCACGGGATCCGCCAGCCGGTCCTTCAGCCTGGTCAGGGAGGGGTCGAATTGCCCTCCGGCCCGGTAGTCGGAGCCAAAATCGCGGAAGACACGACGGAGTTCCTCGGGACCCTTGTCACCCAGCTGGATGAGCGCTTCCGGCAGCGACAAACCGGCACGGATCGCCGACCGCAGATGGTCGACGACGTCGGGCCACAGTTGCCGCAGAACAGCGGTGCGCTTCCGGGCCCGCCATTTCACGATGGCCATGGGCAGCCAGCCGCCAAACAAGCCAAAGCAGCCCGCGATCGGCCACGACCTGGTCACCGCGAAGAAGACGAGCATCGTGAACGTGCCGACACCGAGGCAGCTTGCCAGCAGACCGGCGCCACTGACCTTCTCGATTCCTGCCGAGCGCAGCAGATCCTCCAGACGGCTGGTTCTTGGCACGCGCCGGGCCGCTTTTGGCTGTTCCCAGGCAGACCACCAGATCAGCAGGAGTCCGGCACCGGCGAGCATGCCCAGCAGCGCTGCCATCAGCGTGGCTCCAGCAGCGCCGCGACGTCGAACCCCGCCCTGGCAAACTTCTCAGCCGCCGGCATTGAGTTGGCCTTGGGTTGCAGCTGTCCGTCCTTGAAGGCGAAGACCATCGAGGATTCGATGATGCCGTTTTCAACTCTCCGGCCCAACGACAGGATCTCTGTCACTTCCCTGCGTCCGCTGGAATGCCGGGCACAGTGGACCACGAGATCGATGCAGGACGCGACGGTCGGAACCACGAAAGCGCTGGAGATGTTTTCGCCCGCCAGCAGCGGGAGGGTGCAGATCTTCGTGACAGCGTCGTGCGCCGAATTCGCATGGACCGTGCACATCCCGGGCAGGCCCGAATTCAGGGCGATCAGCATGTCCAGGCTCTCGGCCTCCCGGACCTCGCCCACCACCAGCCGGTCCGGGCGCATGCGCAGCGCCTCCTTCACCAGCCGCCGCATGGGAATTTCGCCTTCGCCCTCCAGGTTTGGCTGCCGGCACTGCAGCCCCACAACGTCCCGAAGCGGGAACTGCAGTTCGAAGATCTCCTCGACGGTGACGACTCGTTCGCGTGTTCCGATGCTCGCTGCCAGGCAGTTAAGCATGGTGGTCTTGCCGGCCTGGGTGGAGCCGGAGACCAGGATGTTCAGGCCGCTGGCCACGGCAGCGCCGAGGAAGCGGGCGGCCTGCGGCGTCAGCGTGCCCAGTTCGACGAGGTGTTCGAGCCTGCTGGCCTTCACTACGAACTTGCGGATATTAATAGCCCAGTGCCGCCGAGTGACATCCGGGATCACAACGTGCAGGCGGGAACCGTCCGGCAGCGCCGCATCCACGAAGGGAGACGACATGTCCAGGCGGCGCCCGGAACTCTTGAGCATCCGTTCCACGAGGTCCCTGACCTGCTGCTCCGTGAGCGAGACCGAGGTCAGCTCGGATTCGCCGTTCCGCGCCACATAGATCTCGTTGGGGGCGTTCAGCCAGATTTCCTCAATGGCCGTATCGTCGAGCAGTGGCTGAAGGGCCCCGAACCCTGCCACGGCGTCGAAGACAAACCTGCGGGCAGTTTCGAGCGGGCCGATGGGAGGCAGGGGTGCCAACAGGGCCCGTTCGTCATAATCCGTGACGGCTGCCTCGACCAGGCGGCGGACCTCGCCGACCTGCCTCAAGGGGTCGAGGCCGCGGCGGCGGATCAGCTCGCGGACTTCGTCCTCGACAATGCGTACAGCCTCCACAATGGCCCCCAATATGACTGCCGCCCTGTTTCCGGGGCACTGCAATTGGGTTAAAGCTAAGCGTGGGCGGGCCGCCGGACAAGGGCCGACGGGGCCGCATGTGGAAAACCCGCAACAGGTATCACAACAATATTCACATTAGTAACACCAGAAACTCTGGCTCCTTCCAACCTGCGGTGTTAGTGTGAGCGCGACAAGTCAGACATTCTCAGATCCCGGACAGCATCGTCCTGATTTTGCCGGGCGCGAGATCACTATGACACTGCCACGAGCGTGTTGTCCCGGAGCGGAAAATGAAGCGGACCCTACTTCCCCCAAACAGTCACCTCGTCAGCCGGGTCGGAGCCGCACTGCTGGCTGCCACCCTTGTCGCCGGACCGGCCATGGCCGGCCCCGCGGCCGCCGTCGAGCCGGCACCGACGGCAACCCCGGCTGCGACGACGGCACCTTTGACACCGGCCACCCCCATCCCGCCGACGGACTCGCCAGCTCAGGCCCTGGCCACCGCAGCGCCGGCACCCACGCCGTCGGCAAGCACCGCCCGGCCAACGGTTGATAAAACGTCAGAGGCCTACCGGACCGCCATGGCCGAAGCCACCAAGGCCGGCGGCGCCGAGATGGGGCAGGGGACACGGGCCGCCGCGTCACCTGCCGGAGCCAAGACCGCGACCACCCAGGCACTGTCCACGCAAAGCACCTGGATGCCAAGTTTCGGCGTGCAGGGACTCGACGTCAGCCAGTACCAGGCCGGCGTCAACTGGCAGACCGAGTGGAACACGGGCGCCCGCTTCGCCTACATCAAGGCCACCGAGGGAAACTACTTCACCAGCAGCACATTCAGCAACCAGTACCTGGGATCCAGGGCCGTTGGCATGATTCGCGGCGCCTACCATTTCGCCAACCCCGCGGCCTCCTCCGGCGCCGACCAGGCCCGGATCTTCGTCCAAAACGGCGGCGGCTGGAGCGCGGACGGCTACACCCTGCCTCCCGTACTCGATTTTGAAGGCAACCCCTACGCCGGCCAGACCATTAATGGCTACTACCAGGGCAACACGTGCTACGACATGACACCGGCCCAGCTGACGTCCTGGGCCAGCGACTTTGGCAGCACCATGCAGGCACTGACCGGGCGCCTGCCTGTCATGTACACCACCACCTCGTGGTGGAACTACTGCACCGGGGGACCCGCCGGTTTCGGCAACTGGCCGCTGTGGATCGCGCGCTGGCCGGGCTTGCCCAGTGACAGCCCCGGCGCCCTGCCGGCCAGCTGGGCCAACTTCAGCTTCTGGCAGTACAGCGAGTCCGGACCCTTCGCCGGCGGCGCCGGTGACTCCAACGTCTGGAACGGCGACTACGCCAGCCTGCAGCGCTTCGCCACGGGCAGTCCGCCGCCGGCACCGCCGGCGCCGCCGGTCCCGACCGATCCGACACGCAGGCTCGTGGCGCCCGGCGATTTCGACGGCGACGGCCTGGCCGACCAGATCCAGCGCAGGGCCGACGGCGAGCTCTGGTTCTACCCAGGCAACGGCGCAGGACAGTTTCTGGCGGGGCGCCGGATCGGATCCGGCTGGGGAATCTATGACCGGGTCCTCGGGGTGGGTGACTACAACTCCGATGGAAAAAACGATCTTGTCGCCAGGAAACTGGACGGCTCACTCTGGTTCTATGCGGGCACCGGAACGGTGTCGGCAACCGACGAGGGCTACCGTCCCGCCGTCAGGATCGGGGAATTCGGCTGGGACGCCTTTGACAGCCTCCTCGGCGTCAGGGATTTCGACGGCGACGGAAAGCCCGACCTGGTGGCCCGCACCCCGGACGGAAGCCTGTATCTCTATTCGGGGACCGGCACCGGCCAGACCGGCACGGCACGCAAGATCGACTTCGGCTGGCAGATTTTTGACCAGCTCATCGCCATCCGGGACTTCGACGGCGACGGGACCAACGATCTCGCGGGCCGGCGGCCTGACGGGACCCTGTGGCTCTACTCCAACACCGGCCGCGCCGCCCTGGTCAACGGCCGCCAAATAGGTTCCGGCTGGGGAATCTACAACGACATCGTGGGCACCGGGGACGCCAACGGCGACCGGATGGCCGACTTCGTGGCCGGCGACGCCACCGGAGCCGTCTACTTCTATGCCGGAACCGCCATGAAGGACCAGGGCTACCAGACCGCCCGGAAGATCGGGGACTACGGCTGGGGTGGCTTCGACGCGCTCGTGGCAGTCCAGGACTTCAACGGGGACGGAAAAGGCGACCTGCTGGCCCGCAAGCCTGACGGATCCTTGTGGTTTTACCCCGGAAACGGGACAGGAGCCTACGGCACCCCGAAGAAGATCGGCGACTACGGCTGGGAGGTCTTCGATGCGTTCGCCGGCGTCGGGGACTTCAACGGCGACGGCAAGAACGACCTCGTGGCCAGGAAACCGGACGGGACGCTGTGGCTGTATCAGGGGACCGGGCGCGTGGATACGGCCAGCAACGGGTATTCCGGCGCGACCAAGATCGGCCTGGCCGGCTGGGAGGTCTTCGATACGATCACCGGCGTCGGGGATTTCAATGGCGACGGCAAGAACGACCTCCTCGCCCGGAAGCCCGACGGCTCGTTGTGGCTCTACAAGGGAACCGGGAAAGTCGACGCGGCCAACAGCGGCTATCAGGGTGCAGTCAAGGTCGGGGACTACGGCTGGGATGCCTTCGACCAGCTCGTTGGCGCTGGCGACTTCAACGCCGACGGGAAGAACGACCTTCTTGCCCGCAGGCCCGACGGCACGCTATGGCTCTATCCCGGGGATGGCAGCGGCAAACCCGGCGCCACCATCCGGATCGGAACGGGCTGGAACGTCTATGACCGGATCCTCAACGGCTG
Source organism: Arthrobacter sp. PsM3 (assembly GCF_030433895.1). GTDB lineage: Bacteria > Actinomycetota > Actinomycetes > Actinomycetales > Micrococcaceae > Arthrobacter. The sequence continues at coordinate 15,368 of NZ_JARUXE010000032.1, forward strand.
GGACCTCAACGGCGACAAGACCCCGGATCTGGTCGCCCGCCGGCCGGACGGCTCCCTCTGGGCGTATTCAGGAACCGGGATGAAGCCCAGCGAGGGTTACCTTCCCCGCACCCTGGCCGTGGTTCTCTGAGCAAACCGGTGCCCCGGACTGACTTAGACTACATAGAGCCATGATCCGAGGCAGACCCGTCAGCAGCACGGATCTTGCCGCCAATTCTCTGAGGAGCCCGCACCTTGACGCATGCCATCTTGAGTCCACCGGACCGCAACCCCGGTGCCAGATGGTTCTGGTGGCCGCTGCTCGTCATCTTCGTGATGAGCTCCGGCTGGGCGCTTGCGTCGCCGATCTCATCGATCCCCGACGAACCTGCCCACATCGTCAAGGCCGCCGCCGTGGTCCGCGGTGAACTGGTCGGCGCCCAGACAGGCGAGGGCGGTCCGCTCCTGGCCGTCCAGGTTCCTCGATATATCGAGCACACGAACCAGATCACGTGCTTTGTGCGAAACGTCGCGGCCACCCCGAAATGCTCGCCGGCCGTCCCGGGAGATCCCACCGAAATAGTCTCGGGGCTGACCACCGCGGGCCTGTACAACCCCGTCTACTACGCCGCTGTCGGCTGGCCTTCGCTGCTGACCAGCGGTTTCAAAGCCGTCTATGGCATGCGGCTCGTGAGCGCCCTCCTGACGAGCATCTTCCTGGCACTGGCGTTTTCCGCCTTGTCCCGCCTGCCGCGCAACAAGTGGGCCATCATGGCCCTGGCCGCCGCCGTCACCCCGATGACCCTTTTCCTGGGCGGCTCCGTCAACCCGAACAGCCTGGAATACGGGACAACGGCAGCCATCGCGGCGAATCTGTTGCTTCTCCTGAAGGGGTCCCTGCAGGGCCGCGCCCTCGTGGTGCCGTTGGTCGCCACGACGGTCGCGGCCGCGCTGCTCGCCAATACCAAGGCCCTCTCACTGCTCTGGCTGCTTGTCGTCGTCGTCGCCGTCCTCATCCTCGGCACCGCAGCCGAACTCAAAGCCCTGCTGCGCCGGCCGGCGGTGTGGGCCGGAGCCGCTGTCATCGGCCTGTCATGCGCCTACGCGCTCTGGTGGGTCGCCAGCCACAACAGCCTCGCAAGCAAACCCTTCGACGGCGCCGGACTGGGCTTTGATGCCGGGGCTGAAATCATGCTCGACAAGACATTCCTCTTTATGCACGGCTACATCGGCCAGTTCGGCTGGCTCGAGCTGGACGCCCCCACCGGCGTCATGGCGCTGTGGACCGCGGTCTTCTTCGCCACCGCCCTCGCGGGAATCATCTACGGCAGGGGCCGCTACCGCATCGCCACCATCTTCCTCTCCGCGGCCCTGCTCCTGCTCCCCATCCTGCTGCAGGCCGTCATCATCACCGACCAGGGAATGGTGTGGCAGGGGCGCTACATCCTGGCGATCTTCGTCCCCTGCCTCATGCTCGCGGGGGTCGCGCTGGACAACGCGAATCCCCGGCCGTGGCCCGCGCCCGCGGTGCCTGCACTCAACACCCTCGTTGTCCTGCTCGCGCTGTGCCAGGTCCTGACCTTCGTCTGGGTCCTGCGGCGCTACGTGACCGGCCTGGCCATGGACATCCGGTGGGGTGACATGATCGGCAATCCGCAGTGGCAGCCCCCGCTGGGGACCCTGGCGGTCGTTGCTGTCTTTGTGGCCGCCACCGTTCTCGGCGCGTTCCTCCTGCTGCGCCATGTCCGGGGCAACTCGGTATCCGCCGCGGCGACTGCCGCCCCGGCCGCGGCCCTGGCAGCGCCGTCCCTGCCGGCCGTGGATTCCGGACTGCCCGGCGGCCGTGGCCCTGCCTCCCCCGCACCCGGGAACGAACGCCCCTTGCCCGTCAGGACGGGCAAACCATGAGCCGTACGACACCCTCGGACCCCGCAACGACTGACAAGCCCCAGAGGCTGCTGGGGAAGTTCTTTGGCCATAGCGCCATCCGCTACCTGATCGTGGGCGGGCTTTCATTCGCCGTCGACTTTGGCCTCCTCGTCCTCCTTCGCGAGGTCTTCCACTGGGAGGTCGGGATTGCCAGCGCCACCGCATTCCTCACCAGCCTGGTGTTCAATTTCCTGTTGCAGCGTAAGTTCTCTTTCGAATCCACGCACCGCACCCATGTCAGCATGATCCGCTACGGAATGCTGGTGGCGGCCAACACCCTCGCCACGGTCCTCATTGTGCAGTTGCTGACACCAACGCCCCTCGGCTACATGGGCGGCAAGGTCATCTCCACGGCCGCCATGACCGTCTGGAACTACTTCCTCTACCAGCACTGGGTATTTGGCAAGAAGGCGACCCACCACGGCACCCATGAACACAAACACCTGCCCGCAGGGTCCGCCGGCGCCCGGCCGACGGTGCCGGACGGGACTGTGCCGGACGGGACTGTGCCGGACGCTTCAGACGCGATGAGGCCCCCGGCGGACCCGGAATGGAAGCGGCCGGAGTCCAACTAGGACAACGCCATGACGGGGAAGGCCCGGACTGGGATCCAGTCCGGGCCTTCCGCATTCCAAATTTCGCAGCGCTACGCAGGGTTGCGCAGGTAGTCCGCCAGCCGCTGCGAGGCGTCGGCCGGGGCAAATCCCGTCGCCTTGATCTTGTCCAGCTCCAGGACGCTGTTGAGCGGCCGGGGTGCCGCTGACTTCCCCCGGAAGTAGTCCTCGGTGGAGATGCCGGTGACATCCCCGCGGGCCGCCCCCACCAGTTCAAAGACCTCCGCGGCGACATCCGCCCAGGACTGGGGCTCGCCGTCGTTGGTCAGGTTGTAGGTGCCATAAGGGGCCCTGACCTCCAGGAGGTGCCTGATGCCGGCGGCAAGGTCCTCGGCAAACGTCAGCCTGCCCACCTGGTCATCGACCACCGTCGGGGCAACTCCCTTGGCCGCCAGCGCGGCCATGGTGCGGACAAAGTTGCCGCCTTCCCCAATGACCCAGCTGGTGCGGACGATGTAGTGGCTGGGGACCACGCTGACGGCGGCGTCCCCTGCGGCCTTCGTCTGGCCGTAGACGCCCAGCGGCGCGGGCCCCTCATCCTCGCTGTGGCTCTTCAGGGAGCCGTCAAAAACGTAATCGCTGGAGACGTGCACCAGCACCAGCCCGTAGCGCGCCGAAACCTTGGACAGTTCAGCGACGGCCGTGACGTTGAGGGCCCACGCCGTGCGGCGGCCCTCCTCCGTTTCCGCCTCGTCCACCGCGGTATAGGCCGCCGCGTTGATGATGGCGGTGTACCGCCGCCAGTTCCGGCTGGCAAAAGACGCCGGATCGGCCACATCGAATTCACTCCGGTCAGCGAACTCCACGCTCGTATCGCCGGCGTAGGCAGCCCGCAGTGCCTTGCCCAGTTGTCCGCCCGCCCCCAGCACCAGCGTCCGCCGCGGCGGCATCGGGACGACGTCCGCCAGCCGGGGGTGGGCCTTGTCCTTCTCGGAGAGCTCGGCCTGGTCCAGGGGAATGGGCCAGGGAATGGCGACGGTCTCGTCCGCGAGGTTCAGGAAGGTGTATTCCGCATCCGCGGACCAGTGGTCGTTGACCAGGTAGACGTAGGAGGTGTCGTCTTCCAGGGTCTGGTACGAGTTGGCGACGCCGCGCGGAATGTAGATCGCCTTGCCCGCATCCAGTTCCGCGGTGAAGACCGTGCCGAAACTCGGGCCTTCCCGCAGGTCCACCCAGGCACCGAAGATCCGTCCGGTGGCCACCGAGACGAATTTGTCCCAGGGCTCGGCATGGATGCCCCGGGTGGTGCCGGCCTTGTCATTGAAGGAGATGTTGTTCTGGACCGGCCCGAAATCGGGCAGGCCGGCGGCCAGCATCCGTTCGCGCTGCCAGTTCTCTTTGAACCAGCCGCGGTTGTCCCCGTGGACCGGAAGGTCGAGAAGGAGGACCCCCGGGATGGGGGTCTCCGTGACGGAGAGCTGTTTCTGAAACTCCATTCCTACTGGCCCTGCTCCTTGTACTTGGCTTCCGTGGCGGCCTTCTGCGGCCGCCACCAGTCCTCATTGGCCCGGTACCAGGCAATGGTGTCCTCAATGCCGGCGTCGAAGTTTGAGAACTGCGGGCTCCAGCCCAGTTCAGTGCGGAGCTTGGAGGAGTCGATCGCGTAGCGCATGTCATGACCGGGCCGGTCGATCACGTGGTCATACGCGTCCCGCGGCTGGCCCATGTGCGCCAGGATCAGTTCCACGACTTCCTTGTTGTTCTTCTCACCGTCAGCGCCAATCAGGTAGGTTTCCCCGATCAGGCCCTTGTCAATGATCGCCAGCACCGCCGAGGAGTGGTCATTGGCGTGGATCCAGTCCCGGACGTTCTCGCCCTTGCCGTACAGCTTCGGGCGGATCCCGTCGATCACGTTGGTGATCTGGCGCGGAATAAACTTTTCCACGTGCTGGTACGGGCCGTAGTTGTTCGAGCAGTTGCTGATCGTCGCCTGCAGCCCGAAGGACCGGACCCAGGCCCGTACCAACAGGTCCGAACCGGCCTTGGTGGAGGAATACGGGCTCGAGGGGTTGTACGGGGTGTTCTCGGTGAACCGCTCCGGATCATCAAGTTCCAGGTCGCCGTACACCTCGTCCGTCGAGATGTGGTGGAAGCGCTTGTTGTGCTTCCGGGCCGCCTCGATCAGGGTGTACGTGCCGATGATGTTCGTGTCCAGGAACGGACGCGGGTCCTGCAGCGAGTTGTCATTGTGTGACTCCGCGGCGTAATGCACCACCACGTCGTGGGCGGCCACCAGCTCATCCACCAGCGGCTGGTCGCAGATATCGCCCTTGACGAACGCGAAACGGTCGGCCGGAAGATCCTTAAGCGACTCCAGGTTGCCCGCGTACGTGATCTTGTCAAGGACCGTCACGAAGTTGTCCGTCGTGGACATAACGTAGTGGACAAAATTGGAGCCGATGAAGCCGGCGCCGCCGGTTACTAGTAGTCGCTGCATAGTTTCAAAGGTTACCGGATTTGGCCGATGCACGAGTTAGCAGGAAAGATGGGCAGTATGCGCGGAATCATTTTGGCCGGCGGTACCGGCTCAAGGCTCCATCCGATTACACTCGGCGTCAGCAAGCAGCTGATGCCGGTCTTCGACAAGCCGATGATCTACTACCCGCTCTCCACCCTGATCCTGGCCGGCATCCGGGACATCCTGATCATCACCACCCCGCACGACGCCGAGCAGTTCGAGCGGCTCCTGGGCGACGGCTCGCAGTTCGGTATCAGCCTCACGTACAAGCAGCAGCCCTCCCCTGACGGTCTGGCACAGGCCTTCGTGCTCGGAGCCGAGCACATTGGCGACGAGCCTGTCGCGCTGGTTCTTGGTGACAACATTTTCTACGGACCGGGAATGGGCACCCAGCTGCGCCGTTTCGAGAACATCCAGGGCGGCGCCGTCTTCGGCTATTGGGTGTCCGACCCGAAGTCGTACGGTGTTGTGGAGTTCGATGCCAGCGGCAAGGCCATCTCGCTTGAGGAGAAGCCGGCGAAGCCCAAGAGCCACTACGCCGTGCCGGGCCTCTACTTCTACGACAACGACGTCGTCGAGATCGCCCGGAACCTCAAGCCGTCACCTCGCGGCGAGCTTGAGATCACGGATGTCAACCGGACCTATCTCGAGCGCGAAAAGCTCCAGGTCGAGATCCTCCCCCGCGGCACTGCGTGGCTCGACACCGGAACGTTCAACGACCTCAATGACGCGTCCAACTTCGTCCGGACGACGGAGAACCGCCAGGGACTGAAGATCGGCGCCCCTGAAGAGATCTCCTGGCGCCTGGGCTTCCTCAGCGACGATGAGCTCCGCGAACGTGCCGAACCGCTCATGAAGAGCGGCTACGGAAGCTACCTCCTCGGGCTGCTGGAAAACGGTCGTTGATCCAGGCGCCGGGGCGTCGACGACAGGATCTTGACAGCGCGGCCGACGAACGCCCGGCTGACCGTGCGACCGGAACCAGCCGGCGTCGAACGTTCTGGTGGGCTTTCCTGGTCCTCATGGGCCTTTCCAGCGCCTGGACCTTTGCCACCCCGCTGATGGGGGTGCCCGACGAACCCGCCCACGTCATCAAGGCTGCCGCCGTGGTCCGCGGCGAACTCACTGGCCGTGAAATGCCGGGCGGCGGCGCGTTCCAGCTTGTTACGGTGCCGGCCGGCATCGGCTATTACGACACATTCGGCTGCTTCGCCCAGAAGAAGGACACGCCGCCGTCCTGCGTCCCGCCGTTCAGCGGCGACCGGAGCGCCCTGGCGGACGCCCGGACCTCCGCCGGCAACTACAACCCGCTCTACTACGCCGTTGTCGGGCTGCCGTCCCTTCTGAACAACGGCGCGGCCGCCGTGTACGGGATGCGGCTCGTCAGTGCCCTGCTCAGCTGCCTGTTCCTCGCCTCTGCCTTTTCGGCGCTCTCCGGGCTGCGGCGCCGGAAATGGGCGGTGGCCGCCACAGCCGCCGCGATGACACCGATGGTGCTGTTCCTCAACGGGGCCGTGAACCCGAATTCCCTGGAATACGCCACCTCGGCCGCCCTGCTGGCCCACCTGGTGCTGCTGCTGGAGCGTTCGGCTGAACCGGGCGCCTACCGGCGCTTAGTCCCCGTCATCACAGCGGCCGCCTGCGTCCTGGCGAACACCAAAGGCCTGTCCCTGCTCTGGCTGGCGCTGATGGCCGTCACAGCAGGCATTCTTGGCACCTGGCCGCAGATCAGGGCGTTGAGCCGCAACGCCTGGGTGTGGGCCGGGACCGCGGCGATTGGGTTGTCCTGCGCCTTCGCGCTCTACTGGCTCACGCGGCATGACAGCCTCTCCAGCAATCCCTTCGAAGCGGCAGGTTCCTCCCCGCTCACCGGCGCAGAGATCATGCTGGACCGGACTTTTGACTACGCCACGGGATACGTCGGACAGTTTGGCTGGCTGGAGGTGCCGGCGCCGATGGGGGCGTTTGTGCTCTGGCTGGGGCTCGGCGCGGCGCTCGTGATGGCCGCCGTCGTGCTGGCCAGGGGCCGCGGGCGGAGCGCAACGGTCTTCCTGCTCGCCGCCCTGCTACTGCTTCCGCCGCTGCTCCAGGCCGAGGCTGTCCGGACGATCGGAATCGTCTGGCAGGGCCGGTACATCCTCGCCGTCTTCGTCCCGCTGCTGATGGTCTGCGGCATCGCGCTGGACCGGATGGATGCCCGCGGGTTCTCGCCGCAGGCCGCGGCGATCCTCAACGCCACGGCAATCCTCGTTGCCGTCTTCCAGTTCTGGACCTTCGCGCACACCCTGCGGCGCTATGTGACAGGATGGGCGGTCGACCGCCGCTGGTTCGAGATGATCACCAACCCGTCCTGGCAGCCCCCGGGCGGCACGCTGCTGTGTCTTGCCGGCTTCGCCGTGATGCTGGTCCTGGCGCTGTGGCTGCTGCGCCGGGCTGTCCGCGCGGAACGCCGGACGGACCTCCCGGCCTGAGGCCTGACCTCATCGGACGGCGTAGACGTAGGCAGGCTTTCCCTGCCACTGAAGTTCAGAATCCAAGGTCAGGCACGCTGCTTCGAGCGGCCGCGAGGAGATGATCCTGTCGAGGTTCTGCCAGGCACCCTTGAGCGTGCAGGGATCGATGCCGACCCCGACGGCGTCGAAGTCGTTCGTCTCGTAGGACGTCGGCTGGCCCGGAGCCCACGCGAAGAAGATGTAGCCGCCCCCGCGGTTCCACTTGTTGGCAAATTCCGAGGTGGGATCCAGCTTCTGCCACGCCGCCACGTCCGGGCCGGACCGCTGGAGTCCTGAGAGGGACGGCATCCCGTTGGCCAGCAACAGGGTGTTCAGCGACGGGCTGTCAGCTGCCCAGAGCTTCCCCTCGGCCCTCGCCGCAGGCGCCTGTGCCGCCACTGCCTTGGCGGTGTCAGAGGCCCGCAGATCGCCCAGGCCAGCAAGTACCGGGTTCGCCCGTGCCACGGGCAGGGCTGCCAGGACGACGCAGAGCGCCAGGGGCCACAGCCGCTGGGGGTATTTCGTCACGGCAGCGACCGCCACGCCGACCGCGGCCGACACCAGGAGTATGAGCGTGGTCGACAGCGACGGCAAATCCGACGCCTTCAGCAACGACGCCGCGTACCCTGAGGCAAGGCCGCAGGCCGCGCCGGCCAGGAGCGGCACGCGCCATGTCACCGGCGGGGACCACCGGCTGAGCAGGAGGCCCACGAGGATCACCGCGAGCACGCCCACCACCTGGGCTGCCCTCGGCGGCGTGACGAGGTTCAGCAGCGGGAATTTCTGGCTCATGGGGCCAAGGTCCAGGCTGATCCAGACGATCCACATCGCGGACCACGTTCCGAACGTCCATTCGACGATGTTGTCCCGGAAGGTCAGCCGCCATTGTGCGGCCAGCAGGATGATGAGGATCCACACGAAGAACACGGTGAAAGAGGATGACAATTCGCTCGCATTGATGCCGACCGGTTCGCTGTACTGCAGCGGCCCCAGGGCCGGAGCCCCGAGAATACGGCCCAGCGGCTGGGCATCCGATTCCACCCGCCGCGAGCCCGGATAGACCGTGCTGAACAGGGCCTGGAGTCCTTCCCGGTTCTCAAACAGCGTTCCAGCGCCAAAGACCACGGCAGTGCCACCGGTGATGAGCACCGATTTCAGCCGGGGTGCCCAGCCGCCGCCGCGGAGCAGGATCCACAGCGTCGAGCCGATCAGGACCGGGAGGCCGAGCAGCAGGGACCACGGCGCATAGAAGCTGGGCAGGCCCGCGATCAGGATGCCCCCGAGGACCGCCATCCCGGCCGGGGCCAGCCGCTGTCCCTTCCCGAAGCGCTGGAAGGCGGCGATCATGAGCACGCAGCCGCCCAGCGTGTAGGCGATCAGGGCTACTGGCATCAGGGACCACCACGCGCTCGACGGCGACAGCACAATCAGGATCGCGGCGAACCAACCGAAGCGGCGGGAGCGGCCGAGCTGGTGGAACCAGGTCGGCATGGCCAGCAGCAGGATCAGCGACGGGAGCCACCAGTGCGCGGCGAAGAGCATCTGCTCGGGAACGACCGCGGCGGCACGGAGCATGGTCGAGTCGAAAAAGACGAACTGCTCAAAGAAACCGTCGGTCGGGAACCGGTGCACCAGATCGGCCCGCGCGGCGAGCGGACTGAGGCTCGGGGCGCCGTGGGTCGCCAGGATGGAGATGACAATGGCCGAAAAGGCGTGGATCTCATCGGACCGGATCGGCCGGGACTTGCCGAACTGCCAGCCCAGCGGGTTGGCGGGATCCTGCCGAAGTTCTGAAATGCCAACATTGGACGTCGTGATGCCGAACAGCACGAGGGCCACGAAGACCAGCACCGTGATCAGGCGCGCCAGACGGTCATTGACACAAACCCAGCGGTGGAAGCTGCGGCCCGCATCGGCAACAGGCGTGGGAAATCTCATTTTCAACTAAGTTCCTCCGTGCGCTCCACACCATCGCGCGCACGTCCATCCGGACGTGCTGCTGGGAGGCTGATAGTCAGATTAATCCTGGCGATCACTCAGTGGGCCGCTGCGGCTGCCATTCTGTCGCAGCCGACGGAGCGGCCGGCGCGTCCCGGCCCGCATCGCCGGCGGCAGACGACAGGGCCTCGACCTTGCGTTCGAGCTCTTCAAGCCGGACGCGGCCGATGGCGGCTTCCTCGGACAGGGTGCGCGCCTCTTCTTCAAGAACGGATACCTCCCACGAGAGGTGCAGGGCGACGCCGGTCAGGAAGATGATGCCCATCGCGAAGAGCAGATTGGACGGCACCTGCACGCCGAACAGGGCAGTGACCCCCCGCAGCATGCCTGGGATCGCCGTAAGCACAAGGCTGGCGATACCGACCAGCAGCCACAAAAAGGCGTACTTTTCCCGCAGGCCCTTGCCGCGGAGCAGGAACACGACGCTGCCCAGGACAAGCAAGGAGAAGATGAGGGCTGCAATGCTTTCCACGGTCAGATATCGCTTTCGTGAGGTGTGCGGGCTTTGCCGCGGGTCATGGCAAACAGCAGTGCCAACAATGACCGGACCAGGTAGATCGCCGACTTGGCCGGGTTGTGGCTGGGCTGCCCGCCCTGACGGGGCCGCATCTCGACTCCGGTCTGCGAAACGACGCACCCTGAGCGGATCGCCACTACGAGCGAGTCGATCGTGTCGCCCAGGTACTCGGCGGGATAATGCTTGAGGTACTGGGAAATCGCGCGGACGTTGCCGGCGCGGAACCCTGAGGTCACATCCGTCAGCTCTGTGCCGGCGATCCGGGAAATCACGGCAGCGAGCAAGCGCATCGCCCATTTCCTGGGTCCGCTGACTGTGTACTGCCCTTTCTCCGCGAACCGGGCCCCGATCGAAATATCTGAATGCTCCAGGCCGGCAATCACCGACGGAATATCCTTGGGGTCGTGCTGCCCGTCCGCGTCCACCTGCACGACGGCGTCGTAGCCCATCCGGTGCGCGTACTTAAACCCGGCCCGCATCGCGCCGCCGACACCGAGGTTGAAGGGCAGCCGAAGGACATGCGCACCGGCGGCCTCGGCAAGTTCCGGGGTGCCGTCGTCGGAACCGTCGTCAACGACGAGAACGTCGTAGTCCCGCCCGAGGTCGAGGACCTCCCGGACGGTGTTGCCAATGCAGTCCCGCTCGTTCCACGCCGGCATGATCACCAAGACCCTGGTCGCGGCTGGAAAACGCACTTTGCTCCCGACTTCTGTCATGTTGCTACTTCGTCCCCTCATGTACTGTTTCCGGCTTCCCCGACGGATCCCGGCGTGAACGCCGCATGGCCACAAAGCTCCAGCCCAGCATTCCTGCGACGGCGACAGCCCAGACAGGAATGCCGATCCGCCAGCCGGGCGGCTCGAAGCTGACGGTGATGAGCTTGCCCTGGGCATCTGACGGGATTTCCAGCCCGAGCAGGTACCCGCCCACGGGACGCTCCATCAACGCTGCCCCATCCACGGTGTAGCCCGGCCAGGGCAGCCGGCTGAGGGCAGCACGGCCGCCCCCAGCCGGAACCTCATCGACCTTGAGCACGATTTTGGTGTCGTCCCTGGAGACCTCGGTCAGGCGGGTGCCGGGCTGGCTCCAGCTCAGGCCGCCGGCCGGGCCAAGAGGTATGTCCCGGCTCCACAGCACGGTTCCATCGGTCTCTGCGGCAACGTGCCAGCCGGCAGGAACGGGGGGGATCTCCAATCCCTCTTTCCGCGAGACGTAGTTGTTGGACGCCATGGCCACCTGCGGCCGGTTGAACGACTCCTTGAGGATCTGCACATTGTCGATGTGCATCTCATCAACCAGCATCAGGCCCGTTTCCGCACGGCGGTGGAAGAGCCGCTCCGCCAGCTCCGGGCACGTGCCGCCCAAATAGCGCAGGCACAGGAGCTCGTTGAACTTCGAGAAACCTACCAGCTGGTAGCGGTTCATCACGCTGGCGTCGCTGAGGTACCAGGCATTGGCCATGAGGGTCTGTTCCCACGTCGCCTTCTCCTGCGGGTAGTCCAGTGCGTCACCGACAACCAGGACGTCGTTCTGGACACCCTTGAGCACGCCCTTGTACGTGGAGACATCTGCCGGCTGGTTGGCGATGGAGAGGCCGCTCTTGGCGGACGTCCGGTGCTGCAGCAGGGTGGTGGCGGTCGTAGCCAGCATCACACCGATGGCGATCAGCGACAGGGCGCTCAGGCCGAATTTGTTCCAGCGGTGCGACTGCGCTTCAGGATGGTTCAGGAGCCACCACAGGGCCGTGAGCGCTCCCGCGACGAGGACGGCCGCAACAAGAATCGTGAAATAACGCGATGGGACCTGCGCCCAGCCGAGGTACGATCCGAGCACTACGAGGCCTAGCGCGAAAAACAGCGACGGGCGCCCGATATGCGGCCGCCGTGCGCGTGCGAGTGCCACGATCACCAGGAGCACCGCCCCGGTTGCCACATACGGCATGAACCGGGCGGGATACCGGAGGGGCCCGATCGTCGTCGGCAGAAGGACGAAGGCGACGGCGGCGGCCAGGAAGAAGAAGAGGTCGCGCAGCTCGGGGGTCAGCTTCTTGAATCGGCTCCAGCTCACGAAGGCGATCGCCGGCAGGAACCACGCGATGTACGCAGCGGGGCTGGTGGCGCCCGTCCCGGGCCACCACCACGAGAGAAGCTGGGGATACGCGGTGGCGATCGGTGCCATGAGCAGACTGTTGAAATCGATGCTCATATAATCGTCGTTGGAAATGCCGGTGGTTCCACGCGTTGTCACCGCCGCGGTCAGCACGCCGGGCAGGAACACGACAACGGCCACGAGTCCCATCGAAACACCGGTCACCGCGATGCGGATCGCCGGGCGCCAGGCCTTGCGGATCAGGGTTTCAACACCAACGGCGAGCAAAATGAATCCGATCGCGACGGTGCCGGCCACATAGCCCACGGTGACAATGAGGTACCCGGTGACGAAAGCCCAGAACGGGTTCCTCTTGCCGACCATCAGTTGTCGCAGTTCGGCCCAGAAGAAGGGGAAGATGGCCCACACGAGCGCCCCTGTCACCCACGAGGGTGCATCGAAGTACATCGTGAAGCCGTTCAGCGGTACGGCAATACCGGCGACGAAGGCCCACTCCGGGGACAGCGAATAGCTCCGGGCCAGGACGAAGGTCCCCATGCCGGCCACCACCAGCATGATGACCTTCAGGACAGTGGTCAGGACCACCGTATTCGGGCTGATGTACGCCAGGACGCCGAAAAGCATGACCAAAGGGTTCCAGGTGCCCCATTGTCCCTCGGCAATGTAATTTCCGCTCGACCAGACTGCCGGGTTGAGGACCGGAACCTTCCCCTGGAAAAGGCTTTCACCAAGGTGGTACCAGACCCCGTAGGCGCCGTTTTCGGTGTCGTCCTGAAAATAGAAGCGGCCGTAGAATATGAGCGGAATGAGGCTCAGCACCAACACTGATCCGGCGGTCAGCAATAGCCATTTCCTGTTGCGCGACGAGGACGATAGGGAAGGCTGCAATTCACGATCCGTTCAGTTTGGGCATACGTCCACCGCAGGACGGCGCGCGAGGGACAGGTTCATATTACCCGAGTGGACCTTCCCGGGCTCCAAACAACGGCCCCGGCACGGCGCGGACCGGCTCCACCGGAGAGCCCCTGCGACAACGGTGATGACAGGAGCCGGTAGAATCTCCTGATATGACACTCGCTCAACCAGAGACCAACTCGACGCCCCATCGCATATCCGTGGTCATCCCCGTATACCAGGGCGAGAAGACTCTGGTCGGAGTGGTCAATGAACTTCTCCCGTATCGGGAAGTGTCAACCACCAAGGGCGGACACGATTACGTGGTCTCGGAAGTCCTGCTGGTCTTCGATCACGGACCCGACAATTCCGCCGCCGTTATCCGGTCCCTCACGAGTTCCATTGACATTGTCCGTGGCGTCTGGCTGAGCCGGAACTTCGGGCAGCATGCTGCCACCCTGGCCGGAATGGCCTCCGCCGGCGGCGACTGGGTTGTCACCATGGATGAGGACGGCCAGCATGATCCCGCGGCCATCGCGGATCTGCTCGACACCGCCATGGCCGAGAACGCTTCCGTCACGTATGCGATGCCCAGCAACCCGGCCCCGCACGGTGTCCTCCGGAACATGGCGTCCAAGAGTGCCAAGCGCACGGTTCGTTTCCTGCTCTCCAGCGACGATGCCACGAGCTACCAGAGCTTCCGCCTGGTGACCGGCGAAGTCGCACGCTCCGTGGCCGCCTATGCCGGCCACGGTGTCTACCTCGACGTCGCCATGGGCTGGATTGCCGATAAGACGGCGACCTGCCCGGTGATGCTGCGCGAGGAGGGCGACCGCCGCTCGGGTTACCGCCTGCGCTCATTGCTCTCCCATTTCTGGCGCATGGTGATCTCCAGCGGCACACGCGGGCTTCGCATGGTCAGCCTGGTCGGAGCCGTCTTCGCGCTCGCGGGCATCGGACTCGCCATCTACTTCGTGATCGCGTACCTGACCGGCCACGGAGCCGGACAACAGGGCTGGACCTCGACCATGGTGGTGCTGCTTGTCAGCACCGGGGCCATCCTTTTTGCCCTGGGGGTCATCGCGGAATACGTGGGCGTGAACGTGAATATGGCCATGGGGAAGCCCGCATACCTGATTGTGAGCGATCCGGCATTGGGCCCGCTCGGCAAGACCGTGCACAAGGCGCCGGCCACGTTGCCCTCCGGCCCGGTGGCTGATGCAGGCTAGGCCCACTTGGGTGGTTGGCGCCGGTGGACTCCTCGGCAAAGCCGTCGTCAGAGAACTCCAGTCCCGCGGTGTCCCTGTGCTGACCAGCACAATCCCCTGGTCCGATCCGGAGTCTGCGCTCGAAGCGTTCCGGGCGGGTGCCGAACGCCTCCGTGAAGCTGCTGCTTCAGGGCCGTGGACGGTTGCCTGGTGCGCAGGAGCAGGTGTCACCGGAACCTCACCCGAGGCCCTCGAAGCGGAGCTCTCCCTGTTCGCCCAGGCTCTTGAAGTGTTCGAGGAAATACTCTGCGACGCCGGCGGGCAGGACGGGGCAATGTTCCTGGCGTCCTCCGCCGGCGGGGTGTATGCCGGGTCCAGCACGCCACCCTTCACCGAGCACAGCCCGGTGCAGCCGCTGGCACCCTACGGCTTCGCTAAACTCCGCGCCGAAGCAGCGGTCGCCGACTTCGCGCGGCGTACCGGGGTCCGGACCCTTGTTGGCAGGGTCAGCAACCTGTACGGCCCGGGCCAGAACCTGCGGAAGCCGCAAGGACTTATCTCGGTGTTCGCCAAGGCGCACCTGACGGGCGCGCCGGTATCGGTCTACGTGTCGCTGGACACCCTCCGGGACTACCTTTTCGTCGACGACGCGAGCCGGCTGGTCGCGGACGGGCTGGACCGCCTGGTGCGCCCCGACGTCCACCCGGGCGAGACAGTGGTCAAGATTCTGGCATCGCAGCGGGCCGACACCATCGGCAACCTCATCGGGGCCTGCCGTGCGATCTTCAAGCGCCGCCCGCTGATCATTCTGGGCGCCTCCCCGTTCGCGAAGGCCCAGGCGCATGACCTCCGTTTGAAATCCGTCGTCTGGCCGGAGCTTGACGCGCATCCAGTGACGCCGCTTGCGGTTGGGATCAACAACACGGTCCAGGAGGTCCAGCGCCTGGCCCTCGCGGGTCAACTCTGACCCCGCCCGAAACGGCCCCCCGCACGCCCGGCCGGAGCTGCCCGTTGTGACGGCGTTGCCGCTCTTCGGTAGTCTAGGGTGTGTCTTTGCCGGTTTTCGGCCCCAAGAGTCCAAGGAATAGGTGCGTCCCATGAAGCAGCCCGAAACGCCCAAGGAGGCTGTTCCCGAGGATGCTGTCAAGGGTATCCACAATGGTCCCCCCGGTCCCCTGCTACGGCTCGTCAAGGACCAGCGTGTGGCCTTTGTGCTGGTCGGCGGCGCCAACACAGCATTCAGCACGGGACTCTTCATAGCGATTGCGTGGCTGAACCCCGGGATGCCCTCGCCTGTGGTGCTGAGTATCGCCTTCGTCGTGTCCCTTGTCGCGGTGTTCTTCGTCTACCGGAAGCTTGTCTTCCGGGTCAAAGGCCACTTCTGGCTGGACCTGGGCCGGTTCACCCTGGTCAACCTGACGATGTTCTTCACGAACATGGCGCTGCTGCTGGTAGCCCACGAGGTACTCGGATATCCCCAGATTCCGTCCCAAATCGCCATCACCTGCGTGACGGTCATCATCAACTACTTCGGCCACAAGCATTTCTCCTTCCGCCGGAGCCCTGAATCCGTGTCCCCCAAACAAGCCACCGAGGAAAGCACAACATGAGCCCCAAAGTCTCGATCGTCATTCCGGCGTACAACAATGTCCAGTACATCGAAGAGACCCTCCAGTCTGTGTTGAATCAGACCTTCGATGATTACGAGGTGGTCATTGCCGACCACTCGTCGATCGATGGCACGGATGAAGTGATTGCCCGTTTCGCGGACAACCCCAAAGTCCGTGTACTGACGCCCACGCCGACCGGGGGCGGTGCGCAGGCCAACTGGAATCGCGTCAGCCAGGCGGCTACCGGGGAATACCTCAAGCTGGTCTGCGGCGACGACCTGATCACCCCCAACGCGCTCGAACTCCAGGTCAAAGCGCTCGAAGACAACCCGGGGGCCGTGATGGTTTCGTCCCGCCGCGATCTCGTCGACGCCAATGGCGGGCTGTTCCTGAAGGGCCGCGGGCTGCAGGGCGTGGACGGCCGCGTCAGCGGACGTCAGGCCATTCGAGCCACCGTCCTCGCCGGATCCAACATCTTTGGCGAGCCTGCCTGCTCGCTGTTCAAACGCGAACTGCTGGCCAAGGAAGGCTGGTGGGACAACTCGCACCCCTATCTCATCGACGAAGCGACCCTGGTGCGCATCTGCCGCCACGGCGACTTCGTGGCGCTGCGGGAGACGCTGGCGTCCTTCCGGATCAGTGCAAGCCAGTGGAGCGTGCGGCTGGCCCGCCAGCAGTCCGACCAGGCCATTGCCTTCCACAACCAGCTCCGAAAAGACGATCCGTCGATGCTGAGCCGGCTCGACGTGGTGGTCGGAAACGCCAAGGCCATCGCCATGTCGTATGCCCGGCGCCTCGCGTACGTCCGGCTGAACCGGCGGATGGGTCATCAGCACGCCGTGCAGAGCACGGTCTAAGGAGCCCGTCCGGGCCGCCCCGGCCAGCCAGCGCGGCAGGCCGAAGCACTTCGGGGACGTATCACCTTGTGATACGTCCCCGAAGTGCTTTCACCCGAAGGCCGTTAACCTGAAGTTCCCCGGCCACAGCAGCCCTGCCGCCGTGAGGAGGCAGCTGCCTAGCTGGTTGCTCCTTCTGCGGGAACTGCCTCTGCTGCGGGAACGGCTGCTTCTGCGGACCCTGTGCGCGTGCGGCGCCTCCGCCTGCGGTGCAGGACCAGTTCTGCGACACTCCACACCGCCGTGACCCCGACCGCCAGAATGATGGAGCCGACGGCCACCGGCCATCCGGGCGGTTCGAAGTGCACAGTGACGGTTTTTCCCCCCGAGCCGGCGGGGATGTCCAGTTCGAGAAGGTAGCCGCGGAGCGGCGCCGCGAGAACTGCCCCCTTGGCGTTGTATCCCGGCCACGCCAGTCGGCTGAGCACGGCCTTTCCCGGCGCGTCGCCCATCCGGTCCACCCGGATCACAACCTCCTGGTTGCTTTCCGAGACCAGTGAAAGGGCTGTTCCCTCTGACGACCAGACAAGCTGGCCGGTGTTGAGCCGGGGTTGATCCCGGACCCACACAACCGAGTCCGCGGACCTGCCGGCCTCGTGCCAGCCGTTCGGAGCGGCGCCGTTAAGGGCCCCGCCGGACCCGGGGTCCGGATCGCGAAGGATTTGGACCGTGTCGATGGACAGCAGATCGGCCAGGACCTTGCCGGTCGTGGCGTCCGTCTCGAAGAGCTTCCCGGCAGCCGCTGCACAGGTCCAGCCGTGGCTTGAGATGCACAGATCCTCGGCATATTTGGCGAACATGATGGGCGAATACAGGTTCTGGACTTCGGCGGTATTCAAGTACCAGGCGTTCGATGCCAGCGTCTCGTTCCAGATCTCCGGTCCCAGCCTGGTGGGATCGCCCACAATGAACGTGCCGCCCTTTGCTTCGGGGAGCTGGCGGGAGTAGCTGCCCGGGGTATCCGGCATCCGGTAGTCGGGCAGCGGCGAGGACTTGAAGGCCACGTGCTGCCCCGCGGCGATGACCATGCTCACGAGCACCACCCCGCCGGCCAAGGCCACCGGCCCCTTGAGCCCGGGCCGCAGGCGGGGGGAATACAGGAAGAAGAGCAGGCCCGCGATTCCCCCGACCGCCAGCCCCCCGAAGAGCGCCGCCATTCGGAAGGACGGGAACTGGCTCCAGGCGAGGTACAGCCCGGACAGCACAATCGCGGCTGTGACGATCACGCGTCCGCGGCTCAGGTCGGGGACCCTGAAACGGGAGACGATGACCGCCAGCGCCAGCAGGACGGCCAGGGAGACGTAGGGCATGATCCTGATGGGGAAGCGCAGAGGCCCCAGATCGCTGGGCGCCAATGTCAGGGCCAGGGACAGCAGACCCACCACCCAGAGCGCTGTCAGCTCCCTGCTGGCTGCCTTGACTTTGGCGTAGTCCACGACCGCGAGGACCGGGAGGAACCACGCCACGTAGAGCAGGGGCACCGTCGCGAACCCGCCCCACCAGCCGGTGACCTGGGGAAGGCTGCCCGGCACCCAGGCGGTAAACAGTCCGGTCAGGTCCGGCGTCAGGAATCCGCTGTTGGCGATTCCGCCGGAGCGTGCCGTCACGGGGGCGGTGAGAACGCCGGGGAGGTACACCGCCGTCGCGATGAGTCCGCACACCAGGCCGGCGAGGAGCAAGCGGAGGACAGCCCTGCGGCCGGCGTGCAGCCATGCCTCCAGCAGCAGGCCGGCAAAGACGATGACCAGCATGAGTGTCCCGTGGACGTAGCCGATGGTTATGAGCACATAGGCCGGGGCCAGCGCGATGAACGGGTTGCCTTCCGCAAACGCCATCCGGCGCAATCCGAACCAGGTGAGGGGCAGGAGGCTGAACACCATGAGTCCGGTGACCCAGGATGCTGCGTCGATGTAGACGGTGAATCCGGTCAGGGTTACCGCGACTCCGGCGATGGCCGCCCATTCCGGCCCGGCCTTGTAGCTCCGGGCCAGCAGAAACGTGCCGGCTGCCAGGACGCAGAGGAAGATGATCTTCAGGACCGTCGAAAAGACGACAATGTTGGCCGAGCGGCTCGCGACCCAGCCGATCAGGAGAATGAGCGGGTTCCAAATCCCCCATTGGCCTTCGGCGGCGTAGTTGCCGGCCCCCCAGGCACTGTCGCTGAAGAGCGGCCACTCCCCTGCGCTGAGTTTGGTGCCAATTTCGAACCAGATGCCGAACGCCCCGGCCTGGGTATCGTCGTAATAGTAGAACCTGTTATTGGTGATCAGCGGAATCAACGAGCCGAGGAAGGCAGCGGCCACCGTTGCGCTCAGCCACACGAGATCGCTGCGCTTACGCAAGTGAGTCACAAACTGTCCTCGGATTCCGCGTGCGCCGACCTCCGCCGCAGCTCTGCCACGACAGCGTGCACCTCCCCGTCCATGACGACTTCCCCGTGTTCGAGCAGGACTCCCCGCTCACAGACGGTGGCGACCAGGTCCAGGTCGTGGCTCACGACAAACAAGGTCTTCCCCATGTCCGAGAGTTCCTTGATCTTCGCGATGCACTTGCGCTGGAAGGGCTCGTCCCCCACCGCGAGAATCTCGTCGATCAGGAAGACCTCCGGATCCGTGTGCACGGCGATGGAAAACGCCAGCCGCAGGTACATGCCGGAGGAATAGAACTTGACCTCGGTGTCGATGAACTCGCCGATTTCGGAGAATTCCACGATCGAGTCGAACTTCTCGTCGATCTGTTTCTCGGTCATGCCGAGGATGGCGCCGTTGAGGTAGACGTTGTCCCGGCCGCTGAGGTCGTGGTGGAAGCCTGCGCCGACTTCGATGAGCCCGGCGACGCGGCCGCGCGTGCGCACGGTGCCGCCGTCGGGCTGCAGGACTCCGGAGATGAGCTTCAGGAGGGTCGATTTCCCGGAACCGTTGAGTCCCATGAGCGCCACTGTCTCACCCTGCTTGACCTCGAGGGAGACATCCTTGAGGGCCAGGAACTTCTTCGAGAGGTCCCCTTTGCGGCCCTTGGCCAGCCAGACCAGCGCTTCCTTGAGGGAACGGGTGTGGCGCAGGACGAACTGCTTCCGGAGGTCGATGCAGCTGATCGCTACATGGCCGTGCGAGGTCATGTCAGAGCTCCTGTGCGAAGTGGACGGCGAGCCGGCGGAACGTGAATTGCCCGAGGAACAGCACCGCAAGGGTGGTCAGCAGGGCAACGGGCAGCCAGAGCGTCAGCATTCCCGGGGGCGTGGCGTCGTTGACCAGCTGGCCGCCTCTGAGCGTCGGTTCCCAGAAGGCCCAGTGGAAGACCTCGACGGCGACCGTCATCGGGTTCAGCTGGTAGATCCAGAACCATTCGCCCATCACTTTTTGGACCATCGACCAGAGGTAGAGCACCGGGGAGGCCCAGGTGACCACCATGACGATCATGTCCACGATGTTTTCGGAGTCCCGGAAATAGACGTTGACGGCGCCGAACAGCAGCCCGAGGCCCGTGCCCAGGACGGCGACCATCACGAAGATCAGGATCACCGCGGCCAGCTGAAGGACCGACGGCGTCCATCCCACCACCAGGCAGGCGCCGACAAGCACCAGCAGCTGGGGCAGGAAGTGTGCCGCGGAAACCCAGACCGTGGCCACCGGGAAGAGCTCGCGCGGCAGGTAAATCTTCCGGATCAGGTCCCTGTTGTCCACGATCGAGCGGGTGGCGTTGGACAGCGACTCGGTGAAGAAGTTCACCAGCACAATGCCGGAGAACAGGTAGATCGCATAGTTGGGCGTCCCCCGCTGGAGGTTCAGGAAGATGCCCAGCGCCACGAAGTAGATAAGGAACTGCACGAGCGGCTTCACGTAAGACCACATCAGGCCCAGCACCGAGCCGCGGTAGCGTACCTTGATTTCCTTGCGCACCAGCAGCTTCAGGAGGAACCGGTGGCCGTAAACGTCCAGGAGCCCGTGCCCGCTTCCGGGCTTAACCAGCTGGTCGGTCTGACCTGCCATTTAGTCGCCGTCCTTGGAGTTCGCCTCGAACGTCTTCTTCCAGGCGTCGAAGGAGCTGATCTCCGCGACGGCGGACCGGTACTGCTGGGCGAGTTTGTCCCAGTCCCGGAACAGCTTCGCATGCAGCATGGCCGTTTCCGTCAGCATGGACTTGAGCTTCTTCGGGTCGCGCTGGTACCAGGATGCACCCGTGCCTTCGGCGTTGGACACCACGACACTGTCGTAGTGGGCCACGCGGTACCAGCGGTTGTCCCGGTGTGCCAGATAGCCCTGGGGCCGCTCGGCACTTTCCGGGCCGGGCGCTTTGATCAGCTGGCGCGCAACCGTCTTGATGCCCCACGGGATGAGCTGCTTCTTGCTGGGCAGCCCCACCACGGTCCCGCCCATCGGTCCGCGGCCGATCTTGGGCGCCGGGAAATCATCGACGTCGTCCTTCAGCTGGGCGTCCGGGTAGTCGGCCTTGAGGGCGTTGATTTCCGGCAGCTTGGTGCCGAGCACCTTGTGGAGGTCGTCAGGGCCCTTCAGGAGGTCGCGCAGCGCGTCGATATGTCCGTGCTCGGTGAAGTACTGCATCGACACCAGGTGCTTGACGTCGGACTGGAAAGATTCCCGCAGCACCCGGCCGCCCTTGGGGTACGGGCTGTGGATCAGCGTCGTGATCAGCCGGTTCCGCGCGTGGAAGTAGGCCTGCCAGCCGACGAGGTCGTCCTTGTCGATCCACGACACGTGCCAGACGGCAGCGCCGGGCATCGAGACCGTGGCGAAGCCGGCCTCCCGTGCGCGCAGTCCGTATTCAGCGTCGTCCCACTTGATGAACAGCGGCAGTGACAGCCCGATTTCCCGGATCACCTTTGTGGGGATCAGGCACATCCACCAGCCGTTGTAGTCCACGTCCACGCGGCGGTGCAGCCACGGCGTCTGGCGCAGGTTCGCGACGCTGAAGTCGTGCCGGGTCTCCATATCGGCGTGCGGCAGGGCGGGCACGATCCGGTAGGGGTCCACGACCTCGCCGAAGGTGTGCAGGACGCTGCGGTTGTAGAGGTCGAACATGTGGCCGCCGACGATCGTCGGCTTGCGGCAATGGTCGGCGAAGGTGACCAGGCGCACGATGCTTTCGGGTTCCACGACAATGTCGTCGTCCAGGAGCAGGGCGTAGTCGCTGCCGTTCTCGACCGCCTCGTACATGCCGCGGGCAAAGCCGCCGGATCCGCCCAGGTTGGCCTGGTTGATGACCCGGAGCTTGCCGCCCAAGGCGTCCCGCACAGCCGCGAAACCCTCCTGGTCCTCGACTTTTTGCGTGCCCTGGTCAACGATCAGGATTTCCCTGACGTTGTCGAGGACGTCCGGGTTTTCCGCCAGGATGCGGGCGTTGTTCAGGCAGAAGTCAGGCTTGTTCATGGTGGTGATTTCGAGGGTGACCTGCCCCTTGGGGGCGCCGGTGTCCGCGCTCTCCCACTGGGCGCTCTCGAGCACCAGTCCATCCGCACTGGCGGCGAGATCAAACCAGTACCACCCGCCGTCGCCAAACGGCTTCAGCGACAGCTCGAACACCGAGGTGGTGTCGCCGTCGACGTGGACGCCGTCGACGCGCTGGACGGAGCCGCGGGCGTTCGACTTGTACACGGTGACCGTGCCGGTGCCGCTGGTCCGGACGACCAGCCGGATGTCCCGGACCGAAGTCCAGCGCCGCCAGTAGCTCGCGGCAAACGCATTGAAATAGGTGCCGAAAGAAATCTGCTCACCGGACCGGACGCGCATCGAATGCCGGGTGAGGAGGTCTTCGAAGTGCGCCTGCTGGCTGCCGGAGCTGAACATCTGCAGCTTGTCTTCGGGAAGCTTGGGTGTCCGGGCGAGCTCGTCGTTCTCGCGCAACCGGATGCCGCTGGCCGTCCCCGCGTCCGCGTACAGCGACACCGTGTCCGGCTGGTCCCCCGAGGGCAGGATGACGCGCTGGATCGTGGCCCAGGCTGTGGTTCCTTCAGCGGCACTCATGCGTCCACTCCTCCGCTTTCCAGGGTTGCGCCGCTTTCGAAGTGCGGGCGAATTTTGTTCTCGAACATGGTCAGGGCAGAGCCGATGGCCATGTGCATGTCCAGGTATTTGTAGGTGCCAAGTCGGCCGCCGAAGAGGACGTCCCTCTCGGCCGCCGCCAGGTCGCGGTACTTGAGCAGCCGCTCACGGTCCGCGGCGGTGTTGATGGGGTAGTAAGGCTCGTCGCCCTTCTCGGCTGCCCGCGAGAATTCGCGCATGATGACGGTCTTGTCCGTCTGGTAGTCGCGCTCCGGATGGAAGTGGCGCGGTTCGATGATCCGCGTATAGGCGACGTCGGCGTCGTTGTAGTTGACCACCGACGTGCCCTGGAAATCACCGACGTCGAGCACTTCCTCCTCGAAGTCGATGGTGCGCCAGGAGAGGTCACCCTCGGCGAAGTCAAAGTAGCGGTCGACGGGCCCGGTGTACACCACGGGGACGTTGCCGACGACCTTGTCCTTGCTGTAGTCCTGCGACTCGTCGAAGAAGTCGGTGTTGAGCCGGATCTCAATGTTCGGGTGGTCCGCCATCTTCTCGATCCAGGCGGTGTAGCCGTTCGTCGGCAGACCCTCGAAGGTGTCGTTGAAGTACCGGTTGTCGTAGTTGTAGCGCACCGGGAGGCGGGAAATGATGCCTGCGGGGAGGTCCTTGGGATCCGTTTGCCACTGCTTGCCGGTGTAGTGCTTGATGAACGCCTCGTACAGCGGCCGGCCAATGAGCTGGATGCCCTTGTCGTTGAGGTTCTGCGGATCGGTGCCGGCGAGCTCCCCGGCCTGTTCCTTGATCAGATCCTTCGCCTGTCCCGGGGTCAGGTTCGCGCGGAAGAACTGGTTGATCGTGGCCAGGTTGATCGGCAGGGAGTACACCTCGCCCTTGTGGACTCCATACACCTTGTGCACGTAGTTGGTGAATGTCGTGAACCGGTTCACGTACTCCCAGACGCGCTCGTTGGACGTGTGGAAGAGGTGCGCCCCGTAGCGGTGCACCTCGATGCCGGTCTGCTCTTCCTTTTCGCTGTACGCGTTGCCGCCGATGTGATGGCGGCGGTCGATGACGACGACCTTCAGGCCCAGCTCCGTGGCGGCCTGTTCTGCGATTGTCAGGCCGAAAAAGCCCGACCCTACGATGACGAGGTCAGCGGTCACAAACTCTCCTGATTCGAATGCGGGCAGCGCAATGTTGCGCATTGTCTGCTGCTCTAGCCTACCCGAGCGTCAAACGGAATCGGCCACGCACGCCGTCGTCCACATAGGCCGAATCCCCGGCGCCGGTTGTCTCCGCAGCGCCTAGCGTGGGTTCCAAACGCCCGATGCGGGAAAGGATTCTTCTCCGATGATGCTGCACTGCACCCTGGTTCCGGCCCCGGGGTCCGCACTGACGTCCGGACCCCTGGAACTGGCCATCGAAGTGCCGGCGGGTTGCTCGGGCGCGGAACTTCAGGCGGCAATCTCCCGGCGGTACGGGGCGGGGGAACTCACAGTGGACCGGGTTCCGCTCGCTGCCTTGAGGGTCGGCCAGGACCCTCTCGTGCAAGGCGCCATCGTGGTGGACGGCGCCGCACCGGCCGCCGCCCTTGACCCGCCACCGCTCGTCCTTGCCGTGCACGGCGGGCCAGGTGCCGGCCTGATATTTCCGTTGCGGCGAGGGCGGTTCCGGATCGGCCGCGCCGGCACCGAGGTCGTGATTCCGGATGCCGAATTGTCCCGCGAGCATGCCGAGCTGGAGGTCACTGATTCCGCCGTCACCCTCCTCGATCTCGGGAGTGCCAACGGGGTCAGCGTCGATGGACGGAAGGTGCACGCGGCAGCCGTCTCCACAGACTCCCTGATGGAGTGCGGCGGCTCGTCGATGTCCCTTGTTTTCAGCGGCACCCTGGACCCCGGAATCCCGGCCGCTGCAGGCTCCGACGTCTCGGTGCCGTTAGTGGTCAGCAATCCCATGGTGCACAGCAACAGGGCGGCCCTGGTGCTTGCCGCGGCCCTCCCGCTCGGCATAGGAGTCGGACTGGCCATCCTGACGGGAATGTGGGTCTTTCTGACCTTCACGGCCGTGTCGGCGGTTTCGGTCCTGGTGCCCGTCGTGACGGGCAGAAGGCAGCGCCGCGAACTGCGGGCCGCCGTCGCCGCTGCAGCGCTTGAGGACAAGGAACGACGACGACGGGCCGCACCATCCGCGGGTGAGCTGTCCCTGCGGGGTTCATTGGCTGTACCCGGACCGGCCGAGGTTCCTGCCGAGGTTCCTGCCGAGGTTCCTGCCGAGGCGGGACCCGTCTGGCTGCGGCTCGGACGGGCGCCCCAGGACGCCAATATCCGGCTGGAACCGCCGGACCCCGGCTTCCGGCCACCGCCGCTTGGAATGGTTCCGGTGACCCTTGATCCCGGGACGACGGTGACCACCCTTCGCGGCCCCGCAGGCGCTGTGGCCGGGCTGGCCAGGTCCGTCGTGATGCAGCTTGCCTGTTACCCGGTGGCCCGGCGGACCAGGCTCGTTATCCACGGTCCGACCCCGCAGCTTCTGGCCGCGCGTTTCCTGGCGTCGGCAACGCTTTCCATGCATGAGGCCTCGACCATGCAAGCCCTGGCAGCTGGCTTCGGTCCCGACTGCGAGCGCGGCGTGCTCCTGATCGTCTCCGCCCGGGGAACCGCCGCGTTGCGCTCCGTGGCCGTCAGCCGGGGCTGGCAGGTCCTCGACTGCACCGGCAGCCCGGCCCCGGCTGACGGGATGGCCCTCGTCCTCACGGAACGCACCGCCCGGTTGTCATCTGCCCGCTCATCGCTGGAATTCATCCCCGATCTTGTTCCGTCGAGCGTCTTCGACCGCAACTGCCGCCGGCTGGGGGCCCCGGCCCCTGCATCGGCTTCCGGTGCGGGCAAACCGGAAGCCCGCTCCCTGGGCGATCTTCTTCCGCTCGCGGCGGCGGACATAGCCTCGCGGTGGGCCGGGTCCGCCGGTGCTGGTGGTCTCGCCGTCCCGGTGGGCACCGGAAAGTCCGGCACCCTGCGGCTGGATCTCCAGGCGGACGGTCCCCACTTCCTGGTGGCGGGCACTACCGGGTCCGGCAAGTCAGAGTTCCTCCGCACCACAGCCGCGGCGTTGGCGGCCGCCCATTCACCGGACCGCGTCAATCTGCTGTTCATCGATTTCAAGGGCGGATCCGGCCTGCGGCCGCTGGCCGGGCTGGTCCACTGCGTGGGGCTCCTGACTGATCTGGACGTCAACGAGGTGGCGCGCACGCTGGTCTCGCTGGAGGCGGAGGTGCGCCGCCGGGAAGAGCTGCTCGCCTCGTACCGGGCCGCCGATCTCACGGACTACGAGTCCCTTGAGCCCTGCGGGCCGCCGTTGCCCCATCTGGTCCTCATCATTGACGAATTCAGGATGCTCGTTGACGAGGCGCCGGAGGCCCTGGCCGAGCTCATGCGGATTGCTGCGATCGGGCGTTCCCTCGGGATACACCTCATCATGGCAACACAGCGTCCCCAGGGCGCCGTTTCCGCGGACATCCGGGCGAATGTGACCAGCTGCATCGCCTTGCGGGTCCAGTCCGAGCTGGAATCCCTCGACATCATCAACTCCCGGCTGGCGGCGGCGATTCCGATCACGAGTCCGGGCCGCGCCTACCTGGTCCGCGGAAACGAAGCGCCGGAGGAGTTCCAGACGGCGACGGTCGCCGCCCCGGGCGCCGGGTTGGTCCGCGGCCCCGCCGTGATGCAGGCGATGGAATACCTTTGCCGCCCGTTAGCGGGCGGGTCCTCCAGCGTGGCGCCCGGCCCCGCGCAGCCTTCCCTGGCGGCCAGCGAACTGGCGGAGGCAGTTGCCGCGGCCTGGGAGTCGACCGGCGGCGATCCGCCGCGCCGTCCCGTCGCGGGGCCGCTGCCCAAACTACTGCCATTCCCCCCTGACGGGAGCCTCGGGCGGATCAGGCTGGGTCTGGTGGACGTGCCCGAAGAACAGCGCGTCGCCGAGTTCGGCTGGCGTCCGGCCCGCCACGGCCATCTAGCGCTGGTCCCCGGAAACAGCGGCGGTGCCGACCCCGCGCTGGGACTCATCCTGGCTCAGCTACTCAGCTGTGGTGATGAAGCACATCTCTACATCCTGGATGCCTGCGGGTCGTTCAGCGATGTGGTCGCATCCCCGCGGGTCGGGGCTGTTGTGGGACTGCACGAACTCCGCCGGGCCGCGCGGCTGCTCGAGCGTGTCTGCGAGGAAATGACCCGGAGGCTGGGCACGGCCCGGGCGGACGACGCTCCGGATCTCGTCCTCGCACTGTGCGGCTGGGGATCCTGGGTATCGGCGTTTCGGGCCGGTCCATTGGCGTGGGCCGAAGATCTGGTCCACGACATTGTGCGCGACGGCGCAAGGGCGGGGGTCACTGTCCTGGTTGCGGGTGAACGGGAGCTCGTGACCTCACGGTTCTTTGCTGCCATTCCCAACCGGATCTTCCTGCCCGCGGGCTCGACGGAGGAGGGGCGGCTTGCCTGGCCCCGGCTGCCCGTCATCGAAGCGGCTGCCGGCCGGGCAGTGGTTTTCGGGCCGCTGTCCGCCGCGTCCTCTCCGTCAGGTCACGTGGCACAGCTCTTTGAGCGGTGCTCCCCCGCCACCCGGGGCGAAGCCGCGGGTGCTGTGCGAACCCGGCCGTTCCGAGTTGAGCCCCTTCCAGGTCTGGTGACAGTCGCCGACGTCCTCGCCCGGGCCGGGGCCGCATCGAGGCCTTGTCCCCCGCCCGGCCACCTGCGCCTCGGAGTCGGCGGCGACGAACTCCTCCCAGCGGGCGTCCCGCTGCCTGCCGGCGGCGTCCTTGCCGTCCTCGGCGGTCCCGCCTCCGGGAAGACCTCGCTGCTGTTGGCACTGCCTGGCCTCAATCCGGCCGCCAGCTGTCTCCGGGCCCCCGAGGCAGCGGATCGGGAACGCTACTGGACCCGGACCCACGAGGCCGCACTCTCGGGTGGGCTGGACCCTGCCGCGGTTCTCCTCGTGGACGACCTCGATCTGCAGTCGCCCGAAACCAACGGCCGGCTGCTCCTGCTGAACAGTCTCGGCTGGCGGGTGGTCCTGACTGCCGGTTTCGGCGCGGGCATCCGGCAACGCGTCCCGCTGGTACAGAACGCCGCCGGCCAGGGGCGGGGCGTGCTGATCGGCCCGCGGGGGCTCATGGACGGAGAACTCTTCGGGGTCAGGTTCGAGCCCGAACAGAGCCCTCCCCCGGGCCGCGCGGTGCTGATTTCAGACGGGCGCGCACGGGCGGTACAACTCGCGGTAGATCCCGCCGAAGACAGCCGCCGCACCGGACCAGAACCTGGACCCGGGCGCGGATCTTGACAGTGGCCTGACGGCCAGACCCCGGCTACAGGGCGGGCGGTGCGCCGCCGGCGCGGGACGCGAACGCGATCACACGCTTGTCGAAGAGCACAACGATGGCCACCACCGCCGGCAGCAGCATGGCCAGGCCTGCCCAGGGGTATCCGCCCGTCATGGTTGGAAAGCCGATCGTGAGCGTGAAGAGCTGCGCCACCAGCGCACCGGCACGAGGCCAGCGGTATCCGCGGAACAGGTAAACAGCCACGGCGAAAAGCCACGCGGAGAAGGCCAGCAGGAGGCCTAGCGTGAACACTGCGCCCCAGAAGGAGAGCACCGGGGCGCCGGACAGCAGTTGGCTTCCGTACCAGACTGCCGCCACGAGCAGCGCCGCCGCTTCCAGTGCCACGACGACCGAAATCACCAGGATCCCCGCGGGCCGCAAGGCAGTCCCGCCGCTCGCACCCGCAGGGGCTCCGGCGGGGTCGCCGTCGCGGTTGCCGGCAGCTTCGGAGGGGTCTTCAGGGTCTCTTGACACACTGGCACAGTACCGGACATAGTCGTCTAGATGTGAGGGCGCCGCCAGCCAATGTGATGCATCGCTCACGATCCCAAGGCATTTTGCAGCCAATTACCCCTTGTTTACGCAGCGTTAACATGACACGCTTAATCCAGATGACCGAGGGGGCCCCAGAGGGCCCCTTTCTTATGAAGCCTCTAGTGAATAATTTCACAAAGGCATTTCAATGAGTGCCCAGGAAATGGAGTGACTGATCAGCATGGATTGGCGTAACCGCGCAGCGTGCCTTGACAAGGACCCGGAGCTTTTCTTCCCCGTAGGAAACACCGGTCCTGCCCTCCTGCAGATCGAGGAAGCAAAAAGTGTTTGCCGTCGATGCCCCGTTGTCGACACCTGCCTGCAGTGGGCACTGGAGTCCGGCCAGGATGCCGGCGTCTGGGGCGGCATGAGCGAAGACGAGCGCCGCGCCCTGAAGCGCCGCGCAGCCCGCGCCCGCCGCGCCTCCTAGCTCCAGGATTCCTGAAGCCGGCCCGCCGCCGGTCCGCTTACCGCGGCAGGACAGCACTGGCCGCAGACCAAAGGTCTGCGGCCAGTGCTCGTTAAGCCGCCGTCCCTGCTACCGGGTGGCCAGGCTCAGGACAATCTGGACGGCGGTTCCGCCGCCCTCCCGCGCACTCCACTGGATGCTGCCGCCCAGTTCGCTGGTCACCAGGGTGCGCACGATCTGCAGGCCGAGCCCCTCCACATACGGAGTGGCCGGGATGCCGACACCATCATCCGCCACCGTCACGGTGAGCAGCTCGTCACCGTCCTCGCTTTCGGAGCGGTCCGCGATCAGCCAGACGGTTCCGGTCCGGCCCTCCAGGCCATGCTCGACGGCGTTTGCCACCAGCTCGTTGATCACCAGGGCCAGCGGGGTGGCAAAGTCACTCGGCAGCTCGCCGAAGAGTCCGGAGCGTGCCGTCTTCACCTGCTGTGACGGGGAAGCCACTTCGGCCGAGAGCCGGAACTGGCGGCCGATGAGCTCATCGAAGTCGACGCTCTGGGTCAGGCCCTGGGACAGCGTCTCGTGCACGAGCGCAATCGTGGCCACCCGCCGCATCGCCTGCTCGAGCCCCTGTTTCGCCTCGTCGCTGACCATCCGCCGTGACTGCATCCGCAGCAGGGCAGCGACGGTCTGCAGGTTGTTCTTCACCCGGTGGTGGATCTCGCGGATCGTGGCGTCCTTCGTGACAAGTTCCATCTCCCGCCGCCGCAGCTCCGAGACGTCCCGGCAAAGCACCAGGGCGCCAAAGCGGTGCTGTTCGTCGCGCAGGGGAATCGCCCGCAGCGACAGGCTGACCCCGCGGGACTCAATTTCACTGCGCCACGGCATGCGTCCCGTGACCACCAGCGGCAGGGTCTCGTCCACCATGCGGCGGTCCTTCAGCAGGCCCGCGGTCACCTCGGCCAGGCTCCGGCCCTCCAGTGACTCGCCGTCGCCGAGCCGGCGGAACGCGGAGACCCCGTTGGGGCTCGCGTACTGGACGATGCCCTCGGCGTCGAGCCTGATCAGGCCGTCACCGACGCGAGGCGCGCCGCGGCGCGAACCGGTGGGCGAGGCAAAGTCCGGCCAGAGTCCCAGCGTCCCCATCCGCAGCAAATCGTAGGCGCATTGCCGGTAGGTCAGCTCCAGCCGCGAGGGCATCCGCGAGCTGGAAAGGTCCATGTGGGTGGTGACGATGGCCAGCGTCCGGCCGTTGCGGACCATCGGCACGGCCTCCACCCGAAGGGCCATGTCGCTGCTCCAGTTGGTCTCGTTGGAGCGCTCGATCGTGCGGCTCTCCCACGCCTTGTCCACCAGCGGCTTCAGATCAGACCGGATCCCCTCCCCCACGAAGTCGGCATGGAACACCGTATGCGTGGTGGAGGGGCGGACGTGGGCCAGGGCCACGTAGCCGAACTCCGGGTGCGGAAACCACAGCGCCAGGTCCGCGAACGCCAGGTCCGCGACCATCTGCCAGTCGCCGACGAGCAGGTGCAGCCACTCGGCATCCCCCGGCCCGAAATCAGCATGCTCCCTGATAGGGTCCGTAAAGATTGCCACAGCACCTCCATTTGCGACGCGGGCAGCTTCAACTGCCTATCGTCGAACGATTGACCTCAAGAGCCTCAATGCTACCGACAGCGAGGCCATGTCATCGGCCTCAAGGGCGTTCACCTCGTCAAACATGCTCTTCGCGCGGTCCAGCTGCTCGACGTTCTGGCTCTCCCAGGCGGCAAGCCGCTCCTCCGCCGGCATTTGTGCGGGCGTTGCCTCCAGCACCGCCGTGGTCATGTCCGAAACGGTCGAGTAGAGATCGTCACGGAGGGCCGCACGGGCCAGTGCCTGCCAGCGGTCCCGCCTGGGCAGCTTCGTGATGCGCTCCAGCAGGGAGTCGGCGTGGAAGCGGTTGAACACCGTGTAATACACATGGGCGATGTTCTCCACGGGTTCCGGGCTGACGTGGACGATCTTGGCGATGTCAAGCAACACAAAGCTCTCGAACAGTTCCGCCCAGCGGTGGGCCAGGTCCTCCGGCAGTTCCCAGCCGCGCGCCTTTTCCAGCCAGTCGGACACCCGGGCGCGGTCGTCGCCGCGCAGGTAGTCCAGCAGGCGGGCCCGCATTGGATCCATCAGCGGCTTGAACTCTCCCACGATTTCGGCAATGGGGCGGGAGGCGTTGCCCTGGCTCAGGACCCACCGCACGGCGCGGTCCAGGAGCCGGCGGATGTCCAGGTGGACGGTGCTCCAGTGCTCCGTCGGGAACGAGGCGGGCAGCTCGTTGAGTTCCCCGACCATGATCTGCAGTTCGTAGACTTCACGGAGCGCCACAAAGGCCTTGGCGACGGCGGCCTCGGTGGCCGAGGTCTCTTCCATGGCCCGGAACGCGAAGGTGATGCCGCCCATGTTGATCATGTCGTTCGCCACCACCGTGGCGATGATTTCGCGCCGCAGCGGGTGGGTGTCGAGTTCGGCGTCGAACCTGTCCCTCAACTGCTGCGGGAAGTAGGCCCGCAGGGTTTGCCGGAACCACGGGTCCTCGGACAGGTCGCTGTCCCTCAGTGCCGAGGCGAGTTCGATCTTGGCGTAGGCCGCCAGGACGGACAGCTCCGGCGAGGTCAGGCCCTGGCCTTGGTCCAGCCGCTCGCGCAGCGTTTCGGTGGTCGGCAGCGCTTCCAGATCGCGCTTGAGATCCGCGGACTTCTCCAGCCAGTCCATCAGGCGTTCGTAGCTGGGGCTCCATTCGGAGACCCGCATCCGGTCATTGAGCAGCAGGATGTTCTGGTCGATGTTGTCCTCCAGCACGAGGCGTCCGACTTCGTCGGTCATCGATGCCAGGAACTCCGAACGCTCCGCCGGATCCAGCTTCCCCGCGGCAACCATCCGGTCCACGAAGATCTTGATGTTAACCTCATGGTCGGAGCAGTCCACGCCGGCGGAGTTGTCGATCGCGTCGGTGTTCAGGATGACGCCCTGCAGTGCCGCCTCAATCCGGCCGTGCTGCGTCATGCCGAGGTTTCCGCCTTCACCGACCACCTTCACGCGCAGTTCGCGGCCGTCGACGCGGATGGAGTCATTGGCCTTGTCGCCGACCTCGGCATTGGTTTCGGTGCTGGCCTTGACGTAGGTGCCGATGCCGCCGTTGTACAGCAGGTCCGCCGGGGCGAGCAGGATCGCACGCAGCAGTTCGGGCGGGCTGAGCCGGGTGGTCCCGTCGGGCAGGCCGAGCGCGGACCTGACCTGGTCCGAGACCGGGATGGACTTCGCCTGCCGGGCGAAGACACCGCCGCCCTCGCTGATCAGTGTCTTGTTGTAGTCATCCCAGGAGGACCGGGGCAGCTCGAAGAGCCGCTGGCGCTCGGCGAAGGAGACGGCCTCGTCCGGGGTGGGATCGAGGAAGATATGCCGGTGGTCAAACGCCGCTAGCAGCCGGATGTGCTTGGACAGCAGCATGCCGTTGCCGAACACGTCGCCCGACATGTCGCCGACGCCGACGACCGTGAACGGCTCGGACTGCGTGTCCAGGTCCAGCTCGCTGAAGTGGCGCTTGACGGACTCCCACGCACCGCGTGCGGTGATACCCATGGCCTTGTGGTCGTAACCGACCGAGCCGCCGGAGGCGAAGGCATCGCCGAGCCAGAAACCGTATTCCGCGGCCAGGCCGTTGGCGATGTCGGAGAAGGACGCCGTGCCCTTGTCGGCCGCGACAACGAGGTAGGAATCGGCGTCGTCGTGCCGTACGACGTCGGCCGGCGGCACCAGCTGCTCCCCCTCCTGCGTGGTAACGAGGTTGTCGGTGACATCCAGCAGTCCGCGGATGAACGTCTTGTAGCTCTCAACGCCCTCCGCCATCCACGCGGTGCGGTCTACTGCCGGATCCGGGAGCCGCTTGGCGTAGAAACCGCCCTTGGCGCCGGTGGGCACGATCACGGCGTTCTTGACCGTCTGGGCCTTGACCAGGCCGAGGATTTCGGTGCGGAAATCCTCGCGCCGGTCCGACCAGCGCAGCCCGCCGCGGGCGACCTTGCCGAAGCGCAGGTGCACACCCTCGACCCGGGGCGAGTAGACCCAGATCTCGAACATGGGCCTGGGGAACGGCAGGCCCTCGATGGCGGCCGGGTTCAGCTTGAAACTGAGGTGCGGTTTGTTCTGGAAGTAGTTGGTCCGCAGCGTCGCCTGGATCAGGTTCTTGAAGGTGCGCAACACGCGGTCGGCGTCGAGGGTCGCGACCTTTTCGATCGCTGCGTCCAGTGCGGTGAGGACCTCGTCCTGCCTGATCCGGCGTGCCTCCTCGCCGAGGGAGGGATCGAAGCGGGCCTCGAACAGGGCACTGAGTCCGCGGTTGACATCGGGGTTGGCCAGCAGGGTGTCGGCCAAGAATCCGTAGGAGTTGGTATTGCCCATCTGCCGCATGTACTTGGCATAGGCGCGCAGCACGACGACCTGGCGCCAGTGCATTCCCTCCCGCAGCACCAGCCGGTCGAAGCTGTCAGACTCCACCGCACCGGACACCGCGGCGCCAAAGGAGTCGGCGAGCAGCTGCCCGGTCTTGAGCGGGTCCACCCCGGCCGGGTACTTCAGGCCCAGGTCGTAGAGGAAGAAGTCGCGGTGGTCCGCAGTTTCGATCTCGAACGGGCGTTCGTCCAGGACCTCGAGGCCCAGGTTGTGGAAGTAGGGCAGGATCTGGCTCAGGCTCTTGGGTTCGAGCATGTAGAGCTTGACCCGGGCGTCCTCTTCGAGCGTCGCACCGGCGCCGTCGGGGAGGTAGACGTGGACGCCGGGATGTTCCGCGGCGGTTTCCTCCGCGGGCGCGGCACCGTACTTCTCGAAGCGGGCGATGTCCTCCAGGGCATCCTCCACCTCATAATCGACGCGGTAGCTCGCCGGGAAGGCCTCGGCCCACACGACGGCAAGTTCCATGGCCCCGTCGTCCTCGATGCCGCCGGCGCGGGCCCGCAGGACCTCGGTGATGCCTTCGCTCCACGAGCGGGCGGCGCGGACCAGCCGCTTCTCGAGATCATCGCTGTTGACGTTGCTGACGTCCGCGTTCTTCGGCAGCCTGATCCGGAAGAAGAGCCGGGCCAGCGCGGATTCGGTCATCCGCGCCTCGTAGTCGATCGACACGGCGTCGAAGGTCTCGCGGAGTTCCTGTTCGATGCGCAGGCGCACGTTCGTGGTGTACCGGTCGCGCGGAAGGTAGACGAGCGCGGACATAAAGCGCCCGTAGATGTCCGGACGGAGGAACAGCCGGGTCCGGCGCCGTTCCTGCAGCCGCTGGATGCCGGTGGCAATGTTGGCCAGATCGGGGATTTCTATCTGGAAAAGCTCATCGCGGGGATAGGTTTCCAGGATGCCCAGGAGGTCCTTCCCGGAGTGCGAATCCGGCGGGAAGCCGGCCTCGCTCAGTACCGCAGCGACCTTCTCGCGGACCACCGGGATGTCCCGCACGGAGCCGGCGTAGGCCGTGGTGGCGAAGAGCCCGATGAAACGTCGTTCGCCGTTGACGTTGCCGGCTGCGTCGAAGCTCTTGACGCCGATGTAGTCCAGGTACGCGGAGCGGTGGACGGTGGAACGGGAGTTCGCCTTGGTGATGACAAGCGCGCGCTTTTCGCGTGCCTTCTTCCGGCCCGTCTCGGTGAGGTGCTGGATCTGGTGCGGGGTGTCGGCGCCCCCGCGCAGCAACCCGAGGCCGCTCTCTTCCCGGGGTTCCAGGACATCCTCGCCGGATTCGTTCCTGAGCTCATATTCGCGGTAGCCGAGGAAGGTGAAGTTCCCGTCATCCAGCCAGCGGAGCAGCTCCTGGGCCTGGCGGAGTTCGGCAATCTGCGCGGGATTGGCCAGCGTGTCCAGGTCCTGGGCAATCTGCAGGGCCCGGTTCCGCATCTTCGGCCAGTCCTCGACTGCGGCACGCACATCGGCGAGCACCCGTCCGATGCCCTCCAGCAGCGCCGAACGCTTCGCGTCGTCGACCAGGTCAATTTCGACGGCGATCCAGGACTCCATGTGGGAGGCGTTGTCGCCCTGGGCAATCAGGTGCGAGAGGTTGGGCATCGCGGCGGTGTCTCCGCTGGAGATGCCAAGGTGCGAAGGGACCCGGGAGACCCGGACGAGTTCGCCGCTCTCACGGTTGCGGGTCACGACAAACAGCGGATGCATCACCAGGTGGATGGGGGCTTTCTGCCGGACGAGTTCCGCATTGACCGAGTCAACGAGGAACGGCATGTCGTCGGTGACGATGTAGACGACGCTGCGGTCGGCCTCGTCGGCGATGGTGATGCTTGCGATGCCCGGGAGACGGTTCGCCGCGGTGCGGCGGTGGGTTTCCGCCCGCGCAGCGAGCAACTCCTGGGGGTACGCCCGCGCGTCTTCTTCGGCGAGGTGCTCATAGTAGTCCCTCAGGTAGCCTTCTTCGGCACCGATCGCAACGGGCTGATCCTCCACACTGGACCCAGACGACATCGACAAACGCCTCCATAAAAAAGGTTCATGGCCGCTTCGTTGCGGCCCTCAGAGCGAGCCTAACCCTTTAGCCACCGCTTCGCTGTGGAAGAAAATACAGAGGATCCGCCATTCCGCTGGACGGGTGCACAAACGAGCGCTGCAATGCCCCTCCGGAGCGCGGAATCAGGTGCGGCCTCCAGCAGCAGGGACCCGGCGAGCAGGGCCGCATCAGCCGCGGCCGGGTCCGCCGGGAGGAAGGACCCCAGCGGGACGGTGGGACCGTACCGCTCCCACGCGTCGCGCAGCTGGCGCTCCGGGGACCGGCCAACAGCGGACGGCCGGACCTTGTTCAGCACCACGCGCGGGGACGAGTTCGGGACGGCCGTTTCCAGTTCGGCCAGGCCGCGGACCAGCCTCGGGACGCCGATCGAGTCAGCCGCCCCGACGGCGAACACCGTGTCCGCCAGCTCAAGGCTCCGCAGCGTCGCGGCGTTCCGGCGCGGGGCCATCACGTCAAAGCTCAACTCCTCGTCGCTTTCAAGGCAGAATCCTGTGTCTATCACGATGACTTCCATGACTTCGCGGGCCCGGGCCAGCACGAGGGAAAGTGCTGCGGCACGGAGTTCAGTCCAGCGGTCCGCCCGGGTGATGCCAGTCAGCACGCGGAAGGTGCCCGCTCTCGTGGCCACTGGAACCGCAATCCGGAGCAGCGCTGCCGCGTCAAGGAGACCCTGATCCGCCAGACGGCATGCCTGGGCGAGCCCGGCCGATTCATCCAGCAGGCCCAGCATGGCCGCGACGCTGGCACCATAGCTGTCGGCATCCACCAACAGCACCGATTTTCCCTCCGCAGCGAGTTCCGCCGCCATGTTAGCCGCCAGCATGGTCCGGCCCGGGGAACCGGCGGGCCCCCAGACCGCAATTATCCGCCCCGCGCCGGCCCCTTCCATCCCCTCCGCGGTGGCTGCGCCGCTCGGACCGGGCGCGGGTCCTTCATCGGCGAGGCGGGGGTTGCTGGCTCCCTGACGGAGCCACGGGTCAGCTCCTGCCAGCTGCGCGACGGACGCCGTAATGCGGCTGGCAAGTGCGGCGGCGTCGACCCCGGTAAGTTCGGAAGCCACGCCGATCCCCTGCAGCC
The DNA here is from genome assembly GCF_030433895.1 of Arthrobacter sp. PsM3. Classification (GTDB taxonomy): domain Bacteria; phylum Actinomycetota; class Actinomycetes; order Actinomycetales; family Micrococcaceae; genus Arthrobacter. The sequence goes on from NZ_JARUXE010000032.1 coordinate 52,006, forward strand.
GTAACGTTTCCTCCGGACTGTCGGTCAAGGCCAGGACAGCGACGCCGACGGCGGACAGCCGGTCAACCAGCGACGCGGTCAACTCAGCGCTGCCCTCCGCCACAACGGCGGCACGCGCCAGCCCCCCCTGGCAGGCGGCCAGCAGTTCTGCCAGCTCGTTGCACCTCCGGACGACGGAAACCGGCCCGTGGAGGCGCTCGAGTCTGCCGACGAGGTCTTCGCGCGAGTCCCCGACGGTGACGACCGGGATGCTCATTGGCCCGCCCCTCCCGGATTCCAGACCACGGAGATCTTCGCCTTGTTGGCCTGCGCCCCCAGCAGGTTCGGCATCTGCTGGTCCGTCACCAAAACCATCACGACAGTGGAGCGGGCGGACCCCAGCGAAGTGCCGCCCTGGGTGATCTGGGCGATTTCCGCGCCGGGCAAGAGCAGCGTCGGCTGGCTGAACCCGTTCCGGTCATCGGGCAGTGCCACCCAGACATCCACCCGGGAGCCGGCAACCGCCTGGGCTGGCAGGGCCTCATCGATGGTGACCCCCACGGGCTTCCGGTCCAGGCCGTCCAGCTGCCCGAGGCTCGCGCGCGGCACCAGCTGGTCCTTGCCGATTCTCTGGACGGCTACGAGTCCGTCGGCTACGCCGGCCGCAGGCGTGAGATAGTGCTGTTCGACGTCGCCGAGACGGACCTTGACGCGGTTGAGTTTGTCCACGGACAGTGTTTCGCCCACCGCGATCGCCTCCCGTGCGGTGTAGGCCTCGGCGGTCTGGTCCGCGGCCCCGACCAAGGAGACGACGCCTGCCACCGAGGCCAGAACGAGCAGGATGCCCACGAGGAGCCTGGGGTCTTTCCAGGATGGTTTCTTCAGCCGCGCCCCGCCGCCCACCGTGGTCACACCCATGCGCCCGCTCCCCCTGTAGTCGCCGCCCGGTACTGGCCGGGCACCATCATTGTTACGCCTTCCCGCCCGGACGGGAAGACGCGGGGACAAAGAAGTGCAAACTGTGGATATCTGCCTCAGATGGCGTCATCGGTGGCAAAATGGTCTCATGCCCCGATTCCTGACCCTTGCCGACGTAGCAGAGCAGCTCCAGATCAACGCCCCGGCTGCCTATGCGCTCGTGCGGAGCGGTGAGCTCAAGGCCATTCAGGTCGGCGGACGCGGCCAGTGGCGTGTCGAGGAGAAAATGCTTGAGCAGTACATCGAGGAACGGTATGCGGAAGCAAGCCGGATGATCGAAGAGGCAAAATCCAAGACCCGCTGAACCCGGCGTGCCGGGTGGGGCTGCCGCCATTCTCCCGCCGGAAGTCCGGCACCTAGCCGCCCGGGGTCCTGGCCGACCTGATCCCGGCCAGCGCGGCAAAGGGAAGGGTCGCCACCTGTCGGACATTCGCCGCTCGACGCTCCTCGCCGTCCCCCGTGACCGCCAGGTCAAGGTAGTCGCGCCCCACCCGGTCAATGACCCCGTGGAGCACCGACTCCCCCGCTGCGCCGCCGGAAATCAGCACGGCCAGGCTGGCCCGGTCCCGCGCCAGACCCCGCAGGGCGCTGGCGAGGCCAAGCCCCTGCCGGACCCTGGACGGCTCCGTCACGGCGAGCCGGGAAAGCCCGAGATAGCGGACCGCGGAGGCATAGGGAACCAGCACCTGATGCAGGGGCTCATCCAGCACGAGCGCTTGGCTTCCCGCGTGGCTCAAGGTCCCCTCGAACGTTGATCCCGAGGCAAGCTGGACCACCACCAGCAGCCCCAGCGACCCGCGAAGCCGATCCGCGAGCTCCACCGCCGCCGACTCCGCGCGCGTCCGCTCGGTGATTTCAGCGTCGAGATCCAGCCGCTCACTGGCAGCCATTTGGGTCTCCAGATCGGAAAAGAGGGCATCCCAGCGCATGGCGCCAGCGTAGGCGCGCCTTTCCCGGCGGTCAATCCGCAAACCGTAAAAAACGGTCCTAGACAAAAGACCGCTGACGGGATCAAACTAAAGCTAAAGGTATTAAACGCTATCAAACAATATCAAATGTCATCAAAAGGCTCTTTATTCGATGGCAAGGGAGTAGCGAGGCGGCGGACCATGGCTGAGGCATCTGTACCGAAACACGGTGACCGGGGTGTGGTTCCCGCCGATGCGGCCATGGCAGCCGCCGTCCTGCTGCTGGGCGTGTTTCTCGCCGGGACAGGAGGAAACATCGTTAGGCGCTGGGAGTCCTCCTCGGCACGGCACCAGTCCGTGGGGTTCGAGGACCAGATCGGCATGGTCGCGAATACAGCCGGGCTGATCGTGATCGTCTGGTGGGCCATGTCCTTTGTCATTGCCGTCGTGGCGGCGCTCCTCGAACGCTGCGGGAAGCTCCGCGCCGCCTCGGCCGCCGGAAAGTTCACTCCCGCCTTCATGCGCCGCCTCGCCCTGTCGGCGGTCGGACTTCAGTTGATCACCGCTCCGCTCGCCACGGCTTCGACACTTCCGGACCTGGCCGGGATGGCGTTCGGCACGCCCGCAGCATCCGCCGGATGGACTCCGGTGCAGGTCCCGGGTGGGACCGGCGCTCCCCCGCCGTCCCCCGGTCCGGCGTCCGGACCGGGGTCCGGGCCGGGGCCTGGGCCTGCGCCCGGCACGCCGCCCACCGCCCCACCCGCTGCCCCGGCCATCGCGAATCCGCAGTGGCAGCCGCTCAGCCCGGTCGTCGAACCCGGACCGCTGGCGGGACGCTCCTTGCGGCACCAGCAACCCGCGGGCCAGGGAGCTGAGGTGACAGTGCGCCCCGGCGACTCCCTGTGGAGCCTGTCAGCAGCCCGGCTGGGACCTTACGCCTCCGATGTCGACATCGCTCTGGACTGGCCCCGCGTCTACGAGGCCAACAGGGACACCATTGGAGGCAACCCCCACCTGTTGCGACCCGGCCAGGTGCTCAGGCTTCCGCCCGGACCCTGACATTGCAGACCCGGAACCGAAGACGCTCTCCGCGGCACGACACCCACAGCTCCCCCGGAAAGCATCCGGGAAGACACGATCCAGATCCACAGGAAGTTCCGAACTGCAATCCCAACAGCAAAGGAAGCACCATGAGCGCCATGACCAGCCCCCGCGCCGCCGCGGAAGCCCCCGTCCCCACACCAGCGCCGCTCCGTCTGGTCCCGCAAAGCACGGCACCCCCTGGACCTGCGGCAGCTCCTGCTGTTCCAGCCGTGCCGCTGCGGTGGTTGGCCGATGAAGAACGGGAGATCTGCGCGATTTCCCGCAGCACGGTTCAAGCGGCCATCGAGGTCCTGGCCGGCACCCGGCCGGCACAGCAGCTTGCCCGGCGGCTCGACGAGCGCTGCCTTGCGGCACTGCAGCACCGGGCTGCCCTGACCCGGAGGGTGCCGTGCGGGGCGTCGCCGACGGCAGGGCGGCTGCACCGCAACTCCTCCGTCCGCTCTGTCCGGGCCTGCCGGGTGTCGGCGGACGTCTATGAGGCCAGCGCCGTTGTGGTCGAGGAGCTGCGGGTCCGCGCGGTCGCCCTGCGGCTGGAGCGCAGCAGGCTCGTGTGGCGGGTCACCGCGCTGGAAATCGGTTGACAGCCGCGGCGTGGTGTCGGCTGCAAGCCGCTGGGGCCCACTGAGAAGAACAACGGAAGGAGGAGACAGAAGTAATGAAAGAGGACCGGAACATGTTCCGGTCCTCGTTGATTACTTCTG
>NZ_JARUXE010000033.1 GCF_030433895.1 Arthrobacter sp. PsM3
AGGTCAAGGCCGGCCGCAACCCGCTCTTCAACTCCCACATGTGGGACGGTTCCGCAGAGACCCTGACGGAGAACCTGCGGATCGCCCGGGAACTGCTGGAGCGCACCGCTGCCGCCCGGATGATCCTCGAGGTCGAGATCGGCACCGTCGGCGGCGAGGAGGACGGCGTCGAAAACGCCATCAACGAAAAGCTCTACACGACCGTCGAGGACGCCCTGGCCACCATCGAGGCGCTCGGCTCCGGCGAGAACGGCCGCTACATCACGGCGCTGACCTTCGGCAACGTGCACGGCGTCTACAAGCCCGGCGGCGTCAAGCTCCGCCCGGAGATCCTCAAGGACATCCAGGAGCAGGTCGGCGCCAAGATCGGCAAGGCCAACCCGTTCGACTTGGTCTTCCACGGCGGCTCCGGCTCCTCCGAGAAGGAGATTGCCGATGCGGTTTCCTACGGCGTGATCAAGATGAACATCGATACCGACACCCAGTACGCCTACACCCGCCCGGTGGTGGACCACATGTTCCGCAACTACGACGGCGTGCTGAAGGTCGACGGCGAAGTCGGCAACAAGAAGCTCTACGATCCCCGCGTCTGGGGCGCCTCCGCCGAGGCCGGCCTCGCAGCCCGCGTCGTCGAGGCTGCCCAGCAGCTCGGCTCCACCGGCAAGACGTTCTAGGGATGTCGGAGGAGTTCCGCAAGAACCTGATGGGCCCTGAGCCCACCCTCCTGCCTGCCGAGACCGAGGTCTACGCGGCGCTGGATGCGGGCCAGGAAGCCCTGGACCTGGTGGAAAAGCACCCGACCTCCTCGCTGCTCTGGGCCGTGCTGGCCGAGGAAGCCTGGAAAGAGGGCCGGACCATCGACTCCTACGCCTACTCCCGCGTCGGCTACCACCGCGGCCTGGACTCGCTGCGCCGCAACGGCTGGCGCGGCGTCGGGCCCATCCCGTGGGAGCACGAACCCAACCGCGGCTTCCTGCGCGCTCTGTATTCACTGGGCCGCGCCTCCGCGGCAATCGGCGAGGCCGAGGAGCCGGAGCGGATCGAGAAGTTCCTCAAGGACTCCGATCCCGCCGCCAAGGCAGCCATCCAAGCCGAGAACCGCTAACCAACCACAACGCGGGGTCACCTACGGCCCATTCCACACCCTGGGATGGACCGTAAGTGACCCCGCGTTGTTAGTTAAAGCACGACGGCGGGCGGCCACCAGAAGGTGGGCGCCCGCCGTCGTCGATGCGGGTGGCTGGGGACTAGCTGGTCTTGGCCAGACCGGTGCGGGCCATGGCGTCCGCGTAGACGGTGCCCATTTCTTCGAGGTACTGCTCCTGGCGGGCAGGAGTGCCGGCGAAGGCGCGGCCGCTGAGCGAGCGGACCTTGTAGGTCTTGAGGCCGCGGCGCCAGATCATCGGCACCTCGGTCTTGAGGAGCAGGTTCGCGAGGCGGTTGGCCTCGGTGCCGTGGGCCACGATCACTGAAGCGCGGGGTACGACGGCGAGGAACTTCAGCAGCGGCTTCAGACCGGCGGAAATCTGGTCCGGCGTGAACTTGCCGTTCGGCTCGCCCGGGACGTACCAGGGGTGCACGTTCCACGGCATCACGAACTCCGGGCGCAGACCCAGCTTCCACTGGACGCCGAGCAGGCGGGTGGCGGCTTCTTCGTCGCCGGCGGTGATGAAACCCGACTCGTCCTCGGTTCCGATGTTGGAGAAGAGGCTGATGATGCGGCACTCGTCAACGTCGTGCATCGGGTCCACATAGGGGACATTCATGCCAGCTTTGGTTGCCTGCAGCGTGTCGCACAGCTCGTTGACTGCCGCGACGCTAGGTTCGTAGCGGCGGCTCAGAAGCTGTTCGCGGGAATTTTCAGTGGCCAAGGCTGTCATATATTGCTGAGTCTCCTGCGGGTTTGGTGAAGCTGCCAGACCGTACGTGGGCACGCCGAGCACCGGGGCACGTTAAGTACGGTGTGGTTTGAAAATGTGGTGTGGACCGATTCCTGGTCGATCCTTACTAGTCTATCAAGCCCTGCGAAATGCCGTTCCCGCGGAGCGGCCGCTACCAGAGCCGCGCGGTGGCGCGGCGGGCGCCCTCTCCCAAGGATTCCAGCTTGGCAAAGGCAATTTGGGGGTGCACCCGGCCGCCCAGACCGCAATCTGTGGAGGCAATCACATTTTCCCGGCCCACGACTTCGGCGAAGCGTACGATCCGGTCAGCCACCAGGTCCGGGTGCTCGACGACGTTGGTGGCGTGGGAAACGACGCCGGGGATGATGACTTTTCCGTCCGGGAGCTTGGTGTCCTCCCAGACGCGCCATTCATGCTCGTGGCGGACGTTGGCGGCCTCGAAGGAGTAGCCGCCCGCATTGATCTGCAGGACGGAACTGACAATGTCCGCGAACGGGATGTCCGTGGTGTGCGGGCCGTGCCAGGAGCCCCAGCAAACGTGCAGCCGGATCTGGTCCTGCGGCAGGTCGCGGAGCGCCCAGTTGGTGGCCTCAACCCTGAGCTGGATGAATTTGAGATAGTCGGCCAGGCTCGGTTCCGGGTTGATCTGGTCCCAGCTTTCGGCCAGCGACGGGTCGTCCAGCTGGACCGTGAGCCCGGCGTCGATGATGGCCTTGTACTCCTCCCGCATGGCGTCGGCGCAGGCGTAGAGGAGTTCCTCATCCGTCTTGTAGTACTCGTTGGCGACGCGGGCGCAGGAGCCGGGGGACAGCGAGGCGACGAAGCCCTCGGACAGGCCGGCGGCGGCCAGTCCGGTCTTGAGGTTCGCGATGTCCGAGCCCACGAGGTCCTGCCCGGTGTAGCGCAGCGGGCCGGCGATCTTCGGCTGCGTGACACTCTTGCGGTGCGCCAGGATTCCGGAGGAGGGATCGTTGTAGGCCTCGTTGAACTTCTGCCGGTCGCGGCGGTCCGGGAAGGAGGTCAGCACGATGTTGCCGGGTGTGGAGCGGTGCACTGCAGCGTCAGCCCAGCGGTCCACATCCGTCGGCTCAAGGCCGCCGAGCCGGCTGAAGGAGTAGTTCCACCATGCGCCATAGTCCACCGAGCTGGACATCGTGTGCCCATATTCGCCGTCGTTGGGGATGTCGATGCCGAGATCTTTCTGGCGCCGGACAATTTCCACCACTGACGTTTCCAGCAGGTCCAGGAACTCGGGGGTGATGCCGTCCGTTTCCTTGGCCTCGTTCGCCGCGATGAGCTCGGGGGTGCGGGGCAACGAGCCTGCATGGGTGGCGCGGATATGGTCGGTGTTCTGCTGCACGGGGGCGCTTCCTTTCCATCGGTCCTGGCGGTAGCACCCTTGGCCGTCGCAATGCTGTGTCCGGGCAGGGTTGCTGCGGCGTCAATGGTCCAGGTCCCTCGGCCGCTCGGGATGGTCACCTTCCACCTAATTCGACCTGGCCCCCCCGCGCAAGCCCATCCGGCTAAGTTCCGCTTGCTGGACACCGTGTCGCGGCGCAGCCGCACTGGCGGGTCGCGGCGCAGCCGGCGGGAAGTCCATTGGATGGTCAAATGAGTCGTCGCCACCGCGATCGGCTAAACTTGGGTGGTAAGAGCCCCGGACTCTGGCGTTGATGGTAAGAGCACAGCGGTAGATCCGGGGCGTTCTCATGAACGGCGCTGAGCTCCGGTGACCACCCTGGTGAATCACACGGACTTTGGCCCGAACGAATGGGGGAGGATCCCATGCCAGCAATCGTGATCGTCGGAGCCCAATGGGGCGACGAAGGCAAAGGTAAGGCCACTGACCTGCTTGGTGGCCGAGTCGACTACGTCGTCAAGCCCAACGGCGGCAACAATGCCGGGCACACCGTCGTCGTAGGCGGTGAGAAGTATGAGCTAAAGCTCCTTCCGGCCGGCATCCTGAGCCCCAACGCGGTTCCGATTATCGGCAACGGCTGCGTGGTGAACCTTGAGGCGCTGTTCCAGGAGATCGACGGCCTGGAAGCCCGAGGCGCCGACACCTCCAAGCTGCGCGTCTCCGCCAACGCACACCTCGTGGCGCCCTACCACCAGGTCCTGGACAAGGTCACCGAGCGGTTCCTCGGCTCCCGCGCCATCGGCACCACCGGCCGCGGAATCGGCCCGGCCTACATGGACAAGGTGGCCCGCCTCGGCATCCGGGTCCAGGACGTCTTCGACGCCTCCATCCTGCGTCAGAAGGTCGAAGGCTCGCTGCGCCAGAAGAACGAACTGCTGGTGAAGGTCTACAACCGCCGCGACATCGAGGTGGACGAGATCGTGGAATACTTCCTGTCCTTCGCCGAGCGCCTCCGCCCGCTGGTCATCGACAGCACTTTTGTCCTGAACACCGCCCTGGACGAGGGCAAGGTCGTCCTAATGGAGGGTGGCCAGGCCACGTTCCTCGATGTTGACCACGGCACGTACCCCTTCGTGACCTCCTCGAATCCGACCGCCGGCGGCGCCTCCGTGGGCTCGGGCATCGGGCCCACCCGGATCTCGCGCTCCATCGGCATCATCAAGGCGTACACCACCCGCGTGGGCGCAGGACCGTTCCCCACGGAACTGTTCGATGAGATGGGCATGTACCTGCAGAAGACCGGCGGGGAGTTCGGCGTCAACACCGGCCGGCCGCGCCGCTGCGGCTGGTACGACGCCGTGCTGGCGCGCCACGCCTCCCGCGTCAACGGCTTCACCGACTACTTCGTCACCAAGCTGGACGTGCTCACGGGCATCGAGCAGATCCCGGTCTGTGTGGCCTACGACGTCGACGGCGTCCGGCACGATGAAATGCCGATGACGCAGACCGAGTTCCACCACGCCAAGCCGATCTTCGAGTACTTCGAAGGCTGGACCGAGGACATCACCGGCGCCCGCACCCTGGAAGACCTCCCGGAGAACGCCAAGAACTACGTGCTGGCCCTCGAGAAGCTCTCCGGGACGCGGTTCTCCGCGATCGGCGTCGGCCCGGACCGCGACCAGACGATCGTGATCAACGATCTGATCAATGACTGATACTGACTGACGCGTTCATCGCGGCGCCCGACGGCGGCGGGTCACCTGGAAGGGTGGCCCGCCGCCGTTGCTCGTCCTGAGGGAAACAAACTCCCGATCGGTGCGTAACCTTTCGGGGCACCCCAGCGATTACTCCTTTGTAAGCGCCGCCGGAGCTTGGACCCCCCACCAGGCTTCCGGCCGCCTTCCACTGTAAGTGCAGTCCGGCGCATGCCCCCAAGCTGCGCCGGCCGGCCTTCCACTGAACGCGCGGGCTGCTGCTGCCTCCATCGGGCCGCAGCCGGCTTTCACGCAAAAACAAAGGATGTACGTTTCTTATGAAGATTGTTAGCAAGACCACCAAGATTGCTGTCGGCGCCGCGATTCTCGCTGTCGGAGGGTTCTCCGGCGTCGGCCTGGCCAACGCGGCCCAGGTTTCGAACACCCAGCAGGCTGAAGTGAGCCCCGCGACGCCCGCCGTCCCGGCAACCCCTGCGGTCCCGGCGACTCCCGTCCTTCCCTCCCAGCCGGCCGTCCCCGCCGCACCGGCATCCCCGTCCGTTGACGACTCCGCCGAGGGCGACGTCAGCGTTGAGGGCACCGAAGGATCCGCCGAGGGCTCCCTCGAAGCTGGCAAGGATGGCGCCTCCGTCGACGGTGCCGCCAACGCCAAGGGCGCTGCCGAGGCCAAGGCGCACGCCGGCGTGACCGTCGCCGTCCCCGCTGTTCCCGCCGTCCCCGCTGTCCCGGCCCTGCCGTCGGGCGAGAAGCCTGTGCTCAACAAGTAGGCAGTGAACGCCTCCTCGGAGGCACCCGGGGTGCGGGCGCTACACTTGCCCAGGCCGCACCCCAGCAGTAACCGGAAGGACAGCCTCTTGGCAGAACAGCTAACCCATGACGAATTGTCAGCAGCTTTCGCTGGCGAGCCGTCAGGATTTAGCGCTGTCTACACGGTCATTTCACCCGCGGTGCTCGGCTACTTCCGGGCCCGCGGGGTGGAGGACGCCGAGGCGCTCACCCAGGACGTCTTCGTCGATGTCCTGCCGAAACTGGCGAAGGTCACCGGCGGCTACAGCGGTTTGCGGACCTTCATTTTCTCCGTCGCCCACGCGCGGCTGGTCGACCATCACCGCCGCGCCGAACGCACGCCCTACCTGGCCGAATACGACCCCCGGGATGACATCCGGCACGCCCCTTCCGCCGAGGACGAGGTCCTCGGTTCGCTGGGCGGCATGACAGATTCCCTTTTCCGGCTCAATGAGGAGCAACGGGAAGTACTGGTCCTGCGGATCGTCGCGGACCTATCCATCGAACAGGTGGCCCGCATCATGGACAAGTCGCCGGGCGCCATCAAGCAGCTTCAACGACGCGGGCTCAGTGCCCTGCGCGAACTCGTCACCGAAAAGGATCACGCAGCATCATGACCGGAACCCGCGAACCCCAGCAGGATGGCGGCATCCAGGCTATGCTCCGTGATTCCGGCCTCGAAGCAGCCGCCGAGCTCCGCCGTTCGCTCGAAGAGCTCCGCGCCCTGGTGCCTGACGAGGCTCCCGCGCCCCGCGCCGATCTCGCGGCGCTGCTGGCCTCCGGAAGCTGCGGTAGCGCCGTCGAATCCGCGCCGGATTTCGTCGACGAACCCCTTCCGGCCGGCGTCACGAGCCTGGCCGAGCGCCGCGGCCGGAAGCGCAGGCTCGCAATCGTCGGTGGCGCCGTGCTGGGTGCAATGACTCTTGGTGCGGGCGCCGTGGCCGCCTCCAGCGGGAACTTCCGCGAGAGTTTCAGCCAATCTGTGGGCACCATCTTCCAGCCCGGCGGCAAGATGCCCGATACGGCTCAGAGGCCCGCCCGCCCGTCACCGGCGGACGTCCCGGCAGCCCCCGCGCCGACGTCGAACGCAACGGGCGCCGCCACGCCGCCGCAGGCTGAAGCTCCGGGGGCTCCCGGAGCCGCTGCTGCGGTTCCTGCGAAGCCCGGCGCTCCTGCCACTCCGCCTGCTGTTGGCCATACCGGATTCCTTCCGACGCCGCCCCACCGCCCGGTCACACCGGGGACCCCCGCACTCCCCGTCCCGGGCGGGGACAAGGGCCTTCCCGCGGGGCCGGCTCTTCCCGGCGTGCTCCCGGCGCTCCCCGGCCAGCCCTAATCCGGCCAGCCCTAATCCGGCAAGCCCGCGGGCCGCCGCGGGCCGTCCGGGTCGTAGGCGGTCGACGCCGGGGCCGTGCGGGCGGGCGTAGTCCGTTCGGCCTGCGCCCGCCCACCCCATTGGAGTCGAAGTCGCGGGAAACGCCCGAATTCGACGCCCGGACCCCGCGGGAGACGCGGGCGCCCGGACCTCGAGCCCGCACGTTACCGGCGATCTCTGCGTTCGGACCCGGCAGAGGCGCTAGGCCAGGACCTGCCGCTTGGAGGAGATAACCCCCGTGTCGAAGCCGGCCAGGTGCAGGCCGCCGTGGAATCGGGCATGCTCAATCTTCACGCAGCGATCCATCACGACGTCGAGTCCGGCAGCTTCCGCTTCTTTCGCGACATCCTCGTGCCAGGAGCCCAACTGCAGCCACAGCGTCTTGGCGCCGGCCGCGATGGCTTCTTCCAGGACGCCCGGCAGGTCGTCGTGCTTGCGGAACACGTCCACGATGTCCGGGCTTTCCGGCAGCTCCGCCAGTGAGGCGTAGGTCGGCTGGCCCAGGATCTCCTTCACCGCGGGGTTCACGAAATACACCTCGTAGCGGGTGGAGGACTGCAGGTACGTCGCCACAAAGTAGCTCGCCCGGGACGGCTTGTCAGAGGCGCCAACAATCGCGATCGACTTCGCCTGCCGCAGCAGGTTCAGCCGCTCCGGCGCGGATGGTCCGGCCCAGGTGCGATCTTCAACAGTCATCAGTTTGCTCCGATCGTGCAGGTGTCGGCCTCTGATGTGTCCGCGGAAGCGGCGCATCGCGCCGCCGAGGAACGAGGCGGCGTGTCTAGGCCGCGGGCGGACGCATCCGAGGCACCGTCCTCCGACGCCATGTCCAGCGCCTGGTCCAGGTCCCAGAGGATATCCTCGATGTCTTCCAGCCCGATCGAGATCCGGATCAGGTCCTCGGGGATACCGGCGGACTCGAGCTGTTCGGGGCTGAGCTGCTGGTGGGTCGTGGAGCCGGGGTGGATCACGAGGGTCCGTGAGTCGCCGACATTAGCCAGGTGCGAGGCCAGCTGCAGGGACTCGATGAACTTCTGCCCGGCGGCGCGGCCTCCCTTCACACCGAAGGAGAACACCGAGCCCGGCCCCAGCGGCAGGTACTTCTTTGCCCGTTCGAAGTGCGGGTGAGAGGGCAGCCCGGAGAAGTTCACGTACGCCACGCGCTCGTCCGCCTCGAGCCATTCCGCCACGGCCTGGGCGTTCTTGAGGTGTTCGTCCAGGCGCTGCGGCAGGGTCTCGACGCCCTGCAGCAGCTGGAAAGCGGACATCGGCGAGAGTGCAGGGCCGATGTCGCGCAGCTGCTCGCAGCGGAGCTTGGTCAGGAAACCGTATTCACCGAAGTTCCCCCACCAGGAGACGTTGCCGTAGGAGGCCACGGGGTCGGTCATGGTGGGGAACTTGCCGTTGCCCCAATTGAAGCGGCCGCTTTCGACAATGACGCCGCCGAGGGTGGTGCCGTGCCCGCCGAGGAACTTTGTGGCGGAGTGGATCACGATGTCGGCCCCGTGCTCGATCGGCCGCACGAGGTACGGGGTGCTCAAGGTGGCGTCGACGACGAGGGGGATGCCGGCGTCGTGCGCTACCTTGGCCAGGCCCTCGAGGTCCTGGACTTCCGAGGACGGGTTGGCCACCACCTCGACGAAAATCGCTTTGGTGTTCTCCCGGACCGCCGCGGCGTAGTCAGCCGGGTCGGTGCCGGGAACGAAGGTGGTGTCCACCCCGAAGCGGCGCAGCGTGACGTCCAGCTGCGTGACGGTCCCGCCGTAAAGCTGGGAGGCCGCGACGATGTGGTCGCCTGACTGGGTGAGCGCAGCGAAGGTGATGAACTCCGCGGCCATGCCCGAGGAGGTGGCCACCGCGCCGATGCCGCCCTCGAGGGAGGCAATACGTTCCTCGAACGCGGCGACCGTGGGGTTGCCGATCCGGGAGTAGATGTTGCCGTACTTCTGCAGTGCGAAGAGGTTGGCGGCGTCCTGGGTGTCCTTGAACACGAAGGACGTGGTCTGGTAGATCGGCACGGCGCGGGCGCCGTGCTCGGCGTCGGGGGTGCCGCCGGCGTGCAGGGCGCGGGTGCGGAATCCGAACTTGCGGTCAGCCATTACGCGTTCACCAGCCCGGTGGTTGAGCTGGCCGAAGCCGCCGGGGTGCCGGACAGGTCCAGTTCCGTGCCGCTCCTGCGCGCGAGGTCCGCTTCGAGTTCGCGGACGATCGGCAGGATGTCCGCACCGAACGCCGCGACTTCCTCCTGGAAGTGCAGGTAGCCGGTAAGGAACAGGTTCACCCCGATCTTCTTGTATGCCACGATCCTCTCGGCGATCTGCTCCGGCGTGCCGATCAGCTGGGTCTTGAAGCCGTCGTTGTACTGGACCAGGTCCTCGAAGCTGGAGTCGGCCCACATGCCCTTGCCGTCCTTCGTGGACGGCCCGGCTTCCTGGACGGCTGCGCGGAAACCATCGACGGCGGGCTTGTGCGCCTTCGCCACGATCTCGCGGAGGGTGTCGCGGGCTTCCTTCTCGGAATCGCGGGCGATCACGAAGCCATTCAGGCCAAACCTCGGAGAGGATAAAGCGGAGGGGAGCGAAGCCTCGGTGCCGCGGCCGGTTGCGTCGGCAGCGGCGACGACGCCGGCGATGTTCTCCTTGAAGCCTTCGAGGTCCTTGCCGTTGGAGAAGTACCAGTCCGCGACCCGGCCAGCGGTGGCCTGCGCCGCCGTGGAGTTGCCGCCGAAGAAGATCTCCGGGTGTGCCCGGCCCGGGACGTCCACCGGGGCAGGGTTCAGGGTGAAGTTGTTGATGTTGTAGTACTTGCCGGACTGGCTGTAGTCCTGCCCGGTCCACAGCCCGCGGAGGACCTTGATGAATTCCTCGGTGCGGACGTAGCGCTCGTCGTGTTCGAGCCATTCGAGGCCGAAGTTGGTGAACTCGTCCTTGAGCCAGCCGGAGACGATGTTGACGGCGGCGCGGCCGTTGGAAATGTGGTCGGCGGTGATGATGAACTTCGCCAGCACGCCGGGGTGCCACATGCCCGGGTGCACGGCGGAGATCACTTTGAGCCGCTCAGTGGCGGCCAGCAGCGCCAGGCTGAAGGAGGTGGCCTCGTGCTGTTTGTCCGCGCCGTAGGATGCGGCGTAGCGGGTCTGGGTCAGGGCGTATTCGAATCCGGAGTTCTCCGCGATCCGGGCCAGTTTCTTGTTGTAGTCAAAGTCCCAGCCGGTGCGCTGTTCGATGGTGGAGACCACCAGGCCGCCGGAGACGTTGGGAACCCAGTAGGCGAACTTGAGCGGTTCGGAAAGACGGGCGACGTTGCTGATGTCAGTCATGGGAGTTCCTTACTTCTGGGTATTTCGGTTGTCACTGCGTTCCCGCAGGACGGACTGGATGCCGGCGATGGACGGCTCGTTCTGGAGCGAGCTCGTGTCGCCGAGGGTGGTTCCTTCGAACAGCTGGGTCAGCAGCCGGCGCATGATCTTGCCGCTGCGGGTCTTCGGCACATCAGGAACGACGACGACGTCGCGCGGCTTGGCGATCGGCCCGATCTCGCGCGCGACGTGTGCCTTCAATTCGGACGCGATGTCCTCAGCGGCCGCCGACGCCTTCAGCACGACGAACGCGACAACGGCGTGGCCGGTCTTGGGGTCTGCGACCGGGCAGACGCCGGCTTCCACGACGTCCGGGTGCGAGACGAGGGCCGACTCGATCTCGATCGTGGAGAGCAGGTGTCCGGAGACATTCAGGGTGTCATCCACGCGCCCGAGAATCCAGACGTCGCCGTCGGCGTCGTACTTGGCGCCGTCACCGGCGAGGAACCAGCCCTGGCGGGCGTACTTGCGCCAGTACGAATCGAAGTAGCGCTGCGGGTTGCCCCACACGGTCCGGGCGATGGCCGGGCCGGGGGCGTCGACCACGATGAAGCCCTGGACACCGGGCGGCACGGTATTGCCGGCGTCGTCCACGATCCGGGTGCTGACCCCGGGCAGCGGCCGGGCCGCGCAGCCGGGCTTGAACTCCGTGTCGGTGGGGGCGGGGGAGAGGATGGTGGCGCCGGTTTCGGACTGCCACCAGGTGTCCACCACGGGGGCCGTGCCGGCGCCGACGTTCTCGCGGAGCCAGCGCCAGGCCTCGGGGTTGACGGCCTCGCCGACGGTGCCCAGCAGCCGGATGGAGGAGAGGTCGTAGCTTGCCGGGACGCCGTCCGGGAACCAGCCCATCAGCGAGCGGACCAGGGTGGGTGCCGTGTAGTACTGGGTGACGCCGTAGCGTTCGATGATTTCGAAGTGGCGCCCCGGGTGCGGGGTGTTGGGGGTGCCCTCGAAGATCACCTGGGTGGCTCCGTTGGAGAGCGGGCCGTACAGCTCGTAGGTGTGGGCGGTGACCCAGGCGAGGTCGGCCGTGCACCAGTGCACATCCTGATCCCGGAGGGCCGGTTCCGGGTTGCTGAAGAGGTGCTCGAAGCTCCAGGACGCCTGCGTGAGGTAGCCGCCTGAGGTGTGGACCAGGCCCTTGGGCTTCCCGGTGGTGCCGGAGGTGTACATGATAAACAACGGGGTTTCGGCGTCGAAGGCTTCCGGCGTGTGCTGCGCGGAGGCCTGCCCGACAGTGTCATGCCACCAGACGTCGCGGCCCTCGGTCATCGGGACGGTGTCCAGCAGTTCCGGTGCGGTGGTGCGGTTGACCACCAGGACATGCTCAATCGCGTTGTCCCCGGCGACGGCGGCGTCCGCGTTGTCCTTGACCGGCACGGCGACGCCGCGGCGGAACTGGCCGTCGGTGGTGACGAGCAGTTTGGCGCGGGTGTCCTCCACCCGGAACTTGAGTGCCTCGGCGGAGAAACCGCCGAACACGAGCGAGTGGATCGCGCCGATCCGGGCCACGGCCAGGGTGATGATCACGGTTTCCGGGATGACCGGGAGGTAGATGACCACCCGGTCGCCCTGAGTGATGCCGAGGCCCAGCAGTGCGTTGGCGGCCTGGGAGACCTCGCGCTGCAGGTCCTCGTAGGTGAGGGTGCGGCGGTCGCCCGGTTCGCCCTCGAAGTGCAGGGCCACCCTGTCCCCGCGGCCCGCCGCCACATGGCGGTCCACGCAGTTGTAGGCGACGTTGAGCCTGCCGCCCTCGAACCAGGTGATGTCCGGGCCGAGCCCGGCGTCGGCGTCGGCCGGGACGCGGCGGTGGGTGGTGTGCCACGGTTTGTCCTGCCCGGGCACGTCCTCCCAGTCGAGCCGGAGCGCCGCTTCCTCCCAGAAGGAGAGGCGCTCCTCTTCGGTGGCCGGGGGATTGGCCGGGGCTGTCTGTGTTGTTATGCCCATCGTTTCACCGCCCATTTCTCTGCGAGGCCCAGCAGGGCGTCTGTGATTTTTCCGATGACCGCGAGCAGCACGATCGCCAGCAGGAGCCGGTCCGTGCGGCCGTTGTTCTGCGAGTCCGTGAGCAGGAAGCCGAGCCCCATCGAGGAAGCGATGAGTTCCGCGGCCACGAGGAAGAGCCAGGCCTGGGCCAGCGCCAGACGGAGCCCGGAGAAGACCGCCGGCACCACCGCCGGGAGCTGCACTGTGGTCAGCAGTTTCACGCCCTTGAGCCCAAACGCGCGCGCCGCCTCCACCAGGTTCCGGTCCACATGGCGCAGCGCCAGGGAGACGGTGGTGAACACGGGGAAGAAGGCGCCGATCAGGATCAGGGTGATCTTGGAATCCTCGCCGATCTTCATCCAGAGAATGAGCAGCGGCACCCAGGCCAGCGACGGGACGGCGCGGAGGGCGCCGATGGTCGGCGCGAGCAGGGCGTCCGCGAATTTGGACAGGCCCACCAGGGACCCGAACACCAGGCCCAGGGCGGCGCCGGCGGCGAAGCCGATCAGCACACGCTGGGTGGAGATCGCGACGTGCTGGCCAAGCTGGCCGCGCTGGAGCAGGTCGACGGCTGCGTCCAGCACCATGGCCGGCGGCGGAAGCTGGACAACGCTGAACACCCCGGCTGCCGTGGACAGCTGCCAGGCGGCAAGAACCGCAGCGGGAATGATCAATCCAAGGAGCAGACGCGCCCAGCCGTTGGCCAGGATCCCGGCGGGGGACCATCCGTTCGCCGGGGGGCCGCCCGCACCCGTGAGGGTCGGGCCCGGCTGGGCGGCGTCTGCTGGAGTTGCGGGGACGGCTGCAGCGCGCCCGTCCGCAACATTAGTGCCGGTGACGGCGGGATTGCTGAGCTGTGTCATCAGGAATCCTTGATGGCGGACGCGTCCGCCTTCTTCACCAGCGAGTCATCAAGAATGGAGGCGACGGCGTCGTCGATCTGCTTCTGGCTGGCAACGTCGCCGGTCTCCACGAACGTGGGGCCGATCTTCGCCAGAACCTTGCGCTGGGCCTCGCCCGGCGCCGGATCCACGTTCAGGTTGCTGCGCTCCAGCACTACGGTCTTCGCGACGGCGAGGTCCAGGCCGGCGGCGTCGGCGAGAATCTGTGCCGTCTCGTCCGGGTTCGCCGCGGCCCAGGCGCGGGCCTTCTCATAGGCGTTGACGACTGCCTGCGCCTGCTTCGGCTTGTTCTTCAGGAAGGATTCCGTGGCGTTCAGGAAGCCGTAGGTGTTGAAGGAAAGGTTCCGGTAGAAGAGCTTGGCGCCCTTCTGTTCTGCGCCCGCCATGATCGGGTCCAGCCCGGACCACGCATCCACCGAACCGTTTTCCAGTGCGGCCCGGCCGTCCGCGTGCTGCAGGTTCTGCACCGTGACGTCCTTGGCGGAGATCCCGGCTTCGGAGAGGGACTGCAACAGGAAGAAGTAGGGGTCGGTGCCTTTGGTTGCGGCCACGGACCTTCCCTTGAGGTCGGCCACGGTGGTGATGCCCGAGGAGGCTTTGGCGACGAGGGCGGCCCACTCCGGCTGTGAGTAGATGTCGATCGTTTTGATCGGCGAGCCGTTGGCGCGGGCGAGCAGCGCGGCTGATCCGGCCGTGGAGCCGACGTCGACCGCGCCGGAGCGCAGCGCCTCGTTGGCCTTGTTGGAGCCGGCGGACTGCACCCAGTTCACGGTGACGCCCTGGTCCTTGAGCGAGGCCTCGAGCCAGCCCTTCTTCTTGATGACCAGGCTCAGCGGGTTGTAGGTGGCGAAGTCGATGTTCAGCGTGCCGCTCTCGACGACGGTGTTCGCTGCGGGGGACCCGCCGGAACCTTCTCCTGCGACGCAGCCCGTGAGGACCAGGGCGGCGGAGACGGCGGCGGCGCCGATAACGGACCGGCGGGTGGCTTTGCGGGCGAATGACATGAGGATCCTCTGGGACTTCGGGAGAAAGGCGAACGGGCGTGGAAAGGGTGAATCAGGCCGGCGCGCGCAACAGCGGCTACGCGTTCACGGCCGGGAAAATCCGGGGGAAACCGGGTGGCGGCTAGTGGCCGTCGACGCCGAGGGTCTCCAGGAGCGAGGCCCGCATTCGGGCGAGTTCCACGGACCCGCGGTCCCGGGGGCGGCCGCCGGGCACGTCGACGGTGCGGACGATCGTCGCGCCGGGCGCTGGTTCGTCACCGGCGTTGGGTTCCTTGCCGAGAATGATGATGCGGTCGGCAAGCTGAAGGGCCTCGTCGACGTCGTGCGTCACCAGCAGCACCGTGGTGGGCTCGGCGCGGTGGATGTCCAGCAGCAGGTCCTGCATCTTGATGCGGGTCAGCGCGTCGAGCGCGCCGAACGGCTCATCCAGGAGCAGGACGCCGGGGTTGCGGGCGAGGGCCCGGGCCAGCGAGGCCCGCTGGGCCATGCCTCCGGAAATTTCTCGGGGGCGGTGCTTGGCGAAGTTCGTGAGGCCCACAAGGTCAAGCAGCCGGGCCACCTTCGCTTTGCCGTCCCTGGCGCTGATGCCGGTGGGCAGGCCGATCGCAATGTTGGCCTGCAGGGTGTGCCACGGCAGGAGGCGCGGTTCCTGGAAGGCGAAGGCACAGCGGGAGTCAATCCCCTGGACCGGCATACCGTCGATGTCGACGCTGCCCCCGGTGGGGGAGTCGAGTCCGGCGGTGGCGCGGAGCAGCGTGGACTTGCCGCAGCCGGAGGTGCCGAGGATGGCCAGGACCTCCCCTGCGCGGATCTCGAAGTCAACGTCGCGCAGGACGGTGTGGGCCGCTGGGCCGGTGCCGAAGGTGCGACGTAGGGAGCGGAAGGCAACCGGCAGCGCCGGAGTGCGGGTGGTGGCTCCGGCGTTGGCGTCCAGGGACGTCTTAGGCGCGGAGGAGGACAGGACAGCAGTCATAGGGCACTCCATCGGTCCTGGCAGTAGCACCCTACGGAATGAGCCTTTGAACCGGGTGGTCAGTCCGGTGGTTCCCTTGGCTCAATACCTTGCTATCGCCGGCATCCAGGGGCGGACGACGGCGACCAGGGTTGCTGCGGCTTCATCGATCCAGGTCTCTCGGCCGCTCGGGATGGTCGCTTCCCACTAAATCCGAATCGGTGCTTTTTCCCAAATTCAGGGGATTTGCTGCGTAATATTCGGCCCGGAGCCGTCGGCGGACCGGGCGCCGGTCAATTGTTCGAAATCGGGAGCCGGGTAGCCGCGGTCCGCGGGCGGCCGCAGCCGGTCCGCGGGCCGCAGCGGGTGCGCGTGGCCGTCGTCTCCAAACCGGCCCGGACGGTTAGGCTGTGCACATGGCCCACGTCAACGATCCGGCAGTCCTCGAACGGCTCATGCGCACCAAGGGGCGGTGGGCCATTGTCGGCTTGTCTACGAACCAATGGCGTGCCGCCTACGACACGTCACTGTTCATCCGGGACCGTCTCGGGATGGAGATCATCCCGGTGAATCTGCCCGGCGACCCCGTTCACGGTGAGACTGGCTACGCCACGTTGGACGCCATCCCGGCCGGGAAGCAGCCGATCGACGTCGTCGACTGCTTTGTGAACTCCCAGAAGGTGGGGGCCGTGGTGGACCAGGCAATCGCGGTTGGCGCGAAGGCCGTCTGGATGCAGTTGGGCGTGATCGATGAGGCCGCGGCTGCCCGGGCGAAAGCGGCCGGCCTCGACGTCATCATGAACGCCTGCCCGGCGCAGGACGCCAGGCGCTTCGGCCTCTGACCGCGGGTGGGGGGTCAGCGGCAGGAGGCGGACATCTTGCCCTGCTAGTCTTTTGCCGACAAACCTCCTTCGAGCCCAGGATCACCCATGTGTGAAGAGCACCATCCCGCGTTGCCTGCCGCTCCGGGGCGCCGGGCGGCATTGGGACTCCTCGGTGTCTCCCTTGCGGCAGCCTTGGGCGCCTGTTCAGCCCCGGAATCCACAACGGCGTCTGCAGTGGCCCCGCTTGCCTCGCTTTCCGGGGGGCCGCTGCCCGCGGTGCTGAGCGCCGGGCGGTCAAACGTCCCGGGTCCGGCGGTTCCCGCGGCACTGCGGCGTCCGGGCAGCAAAAGCATCCGGCATGGCTTCATTCCCGATTTCAAGCTGCCACCGGTCCAGAACGGACTCGCTCCCGTCCTCACCAGGATTAACACGAAACATCCTGTCGTGTTCCTGACCATTGACGACGGCGTCACGAGGACCCCGGAGATGGTGGGGCTCATGGCCGACTATGACTATCCCGCGTCCATCTTCCTCACTCGGAACTTCGTACAGGCGGATCCGGGCTTCTTCAAGCAGTTCGCCGCCCAGGGGAGCCTGGTGGAGAACCACACGGTCAGCCACAACGTCAACATGGTCAGTCAAATGGGATACCAGCAGCAGCTCGCGGAAATCAACGGCATGCAGGATTATGCCCGGCAGCAGTTCGGACGCAGCCCCACGCTGTTTCGTCCGCCCGGCGGCGCCTACTCCACCGCCATGCGGCAGGCAGTCGCGGCGGCGGGGTTGAAGGCGATCATCACGTGGGAAGCCAAGTCGAACGCCGGCAAGATGGACTACCAGTACGGCAAGGCGTTGCGCCCGGGGGACATCGTGCTGATGCACTTCCGGCCCGAGTTCGCCGCCGACCTGGCCGCCTTCCGCGCCGCCCAGCTGGCCGCCGGCCTTGAAGTCGTGCTGCTCGAGGATTTCCTCGGCGTCGCCTGAGCCATCCCCGGCGCAGGCCCTGCCAATGTCGGCGGATGAAAGTAGGCTCGGACCATGGATGTAGCCGCACTCCGGGATATCTGCCTCGGCTTTCCCGGCGCCTTCGAAGACTTCCCGTTCGGGCCGGAGACGTCCGTCTTCAAGGTGCGGGCCGCGGTGTCCGGCGGAACCCGCCAAGTAGCCAGGATGTTCGCCCTGTCCTCCATGGAGGAGGCCGACTTCTCGGTCAGCCTGAAATGCGAGCCCGCACTGGCCGAGCAACTGCGCGCCGCCCACCCCGAGATCACTGGAGCGTGGCATTTGAACAAGAAGCACTGGAACGGCGTGCGCCTGGACGGGTCGCTGCCCGATTCGATGGTCCGCGACATGGTGGAGGACTCCTACGACCTCGTGGTGGCGTCGCTGAACCGCCGCCAGCGGGAGCAGCTGGGCTGGGCGCGGCTGGCCGACGGCGGCCGGGCGTGACCGCCCGGATCGCGGCCGGCGAGCTGAACTACAACGGGATCGGTTCCACAGAGCACGGCCCGCCGCCGGGGGGCGCCGACTGCCAGGTCACCCACGCCCACGTGGGCGAGGGAGTGGCCGCGTACCGGCGGGTGGCGCAAGGGATGCTGGCCTGGCAGCTGCAGCGGCGGGCCGGGCTGACGGTCCGTGCGGAATCCGAGGTCGTGGTCCCCGGCGCGCGCGTGGTGAGCGGCTTCGGCGTCGGGCCGTTCCGGGTCCATGCACCCTGCGAGGTAGTCTGGGTCCGCCGGCCGGTGCCGGGCGGGGCTCCGCAATCCGCGGGTTTCGGTTACGGGACCCTCCCCGGGCATCCGGTCCGCGGCGAGGAGGCCTTCGAGGTTTTCATCGACGCGGGCGGCCGGGTCACCATCCGCATCACTGCCTTCGGCGTGCCGTCCAACTGGTTTTACGCCGCGGGCGGCGTCCTGACGCGGCGGGCGCGGCGGCACATCACTTCCCGCTACATTAAGAGTGCACAGGAACTGGCCGCAGCGGTGAACTGAGAGCAGGCAGAAATGCTGGATCAACAGACCCTTGACCGACTGTGGGATTTCGATGACCCCGCGCTTTCGGAGGCCCGGTTCCGGGAAGCCTCCAACGATCCGTCCTACGACGCCGACGAGCGGGCGGAGCTCGCCACCCAGCTGGGCCGGGCCATCGGCCTGCAGGGCCGGTATGAGGAAGCCGATGTGCTGCTGGACGCGGTCGACGGCGACGAGCCCACCGTGGCGGTCCGGGTGCTGCTGGAACGCGGTCGGGTGCTGAATTCCGGTGGCCACGCGGAAATGGCCGTGCCGCTCTTTGAACAGGCCGCCGAGCTCGCGGACCATCTGGGCGAGGAATTCCTGGCCGTGGACGCGCTGCACATGCTCGCCCTGGCCGACTCCGCCCACGCCGAAACCTGGACCCGCAGCGCCCTGGAGTACGCCTCCACGGTGCACGATGAACGGACCAAACGATGGCTGGTGGCACTGCACAACAACCTGGGCTGGACGTTGCATGATGCCGGCCGCTGCACGGAGGCGATGGTGGAGTTCCAGCTCGCGGAGCAGTGGGCCGAACGCGTCGGCACCCCGCGGCAGCAGGAACTGGCCCGGGAAGCGATCCAGGCCTGCTGACCCCGCCCCACAACTCCAATGCGGGGTCACTTACGGCCCGTAACGGCCCCCGCAATGGGCCGGATGTGACCCCGCGTTGTCCTGTTGCAAGAATGGAAGACCATCCCGCCACACCGAAAGGCACACTCCCGTGATCTTCATTGTCGTTAAATTCAAGGTCAAGCCCGACTGGTCGGAGCGTTGGCTAGGCCTCGTGGAGGACTTCACCCAGGCCACCCGGAAGGAACCGGGCAACCTCTGGTTCGACTGGTCCCGCAGCGTGGAGGATCCCAACGAGTTCGTCCTCGTCGAGGCGTTCCAGGACGACGCGGCCGGGGACCATGTCAACAGTGCACACTTCAAGCAGGCCATGGCGGACATGCCGCAGGCTCTGCTGGAAACCCCTCGGATCATCAGCCGCCAGCTCGACGGCGGCGGCTGGGACCGGATGGGCGAACTCACCATCGCGTAGGAGGGATGAGCGCCATGTGGATCGGCTGGATTGAGTTCGATGTCCTCCTCGGCGACGTTCACAGCCTGAAGGAGAAACGCTCCGTACTGCGTCCGGTGCTCGCAGAGCTCAAACGCCGCTTCGACGTCTCCGTGACTGAGGCCGGACTGCACGACCAGTACCGCCGCACCGAGATCGGCGTCGGGCTGGTCGCGGCGGACCGGGCGCATCTGATCGAGGTGCTGGCCGCCGTCGACCGCTTCATGGCCGCACGCCCCGAACTGGAACTGCTCAGCGCCCGCCAGCGAGAACTCCGCAGCGACGACTGAAAAGACAACGCGGGGTCACATTGCGCCCATCCCTGAGGGATTTATGGGCGCGATGTGACCCCGCGTTGCTTGGTGGGGGTGGGCTAGCCGAAGTACTTCGGCAGGGTGGCCTCGTGGGCTTCGCGGAGCGCGTCGAGGTTCATGGTCTCGACGCCGGTGATCTCCAGCGTGCCGCCCTCCGCGTCCACGACGCCGATCCGCAGGTGCGGGAAGCCGCGGGCGGTGCACATGTCCGTGAAGCGGATCTCCTCGGAGCGGGGCACGGCCACGATGGCCCGGCCCTGGGTCTCGGAGAACAGCGCCGTGAACAGGTCCACGCCGTCGCGGTCCAGGACATCCTGCAGCGCGATCCGGGCGCCCGCGCCGTAGCGCAGCGAGGACTCCACGAGGGCCGCCGCGAGGCCGCCTTCGGAGAGGTCGTGCGCGGAGTCCACCATGCCGTCGCGGGAGGCGTTGATCAGGATCTCGCCGAGGGCGCGTTCGGCGTCGAGGTCAACCTTGGGCGGCAGACCGCCGAGGTGGCCGCGCATGTTGGACCATTCCGAACCGTCCAGTTCGGCCGCCGTCGTGCCGAGCAGATAGATGGCCTGGCCGTCCTCGCGCCAGCCCGACGGCGTGCGGCGGGCGACGTCGTCGAACTTGCCGAGCACTGCCACCACGGGGGAGGGGTGGATGGGGGTGCTGCCGGTCTGGTTGTACAGCGAGACGTTGCCGCCGGTGACCGGGATGCCCAGCACCATGCAGGCGTCGGACAGGCCCCGGATGGCCTCGGCGAGCTGCCACATCACGTCGGGATCCTCGGGGGAGCCGAAGTTCAGGCAGTCACTGACCGCCATCGGCACGGCCCCGGAGGTGGCGACGTTGCGGTACGCCTCGGCGAGGGCCAGCTGTGCGCCGTGGTACGGGTCCAGGTAGGTGTAGCGGCCGTTGGCGTCGGTGGCCAGGGCCACTCCCAGCCCGGTCTCCTCGTCCACCCGGACCACGCCGGCGTCGTCCGGGAAGGCCATGGCGGTGTTGCCGCCGACGTAGCGGTCGTACTGGTTGGTGATCCAGGACTTGTCGCACATGTTCGGTGAGGCGACGAGTTCGGTGATGGCGGCGGCCAGGTCCGCGGGGGCGGACGGACGGCCGGCATCCTGTACGGACCCGGTGAAGGCATCGGCCTGGACGGCGTCCTGCCACTCGGGGCGGGCGTACGGGCGGTCGTAGACCGGACCGTCGTGGGCCACGGTGCGCGGGTCGACGTCGACGATGACCTCGCCTTCCCACGTGATGATCAGGCGGCCGGTGTCGGTCACCTCGCCCAGCCAGGAGTACTCCACGGCCCACTTGTCCATGACCGCTTCAAACGCGGCGACGTTCTCCGGGGTGACCACGGCCATCATGCGTTCCTGCGACTCGGACATCAGGATTTCGCCCGGGGTCAGGGTGGGGTCGCGGAGCAGGACGGAGGTCAGCTCCACTTCCATGCCGCCATCGCCGTTGGATGCGAGCTCGGACGTGGCGCAGGAGATGCCCGCGGCGCCGAGGTCCTGGATGCCCTCAACCAGGGAGCCCTTGAACAGCTCGAGGCAGCACTCGATCAGGACCTTCTCGGCGAAGGGGTCGCCGACCTGGACGGCGGGGCGCTTGGACGGTTTGGTGTCGTCGAAGGACTCCGAGGCCAGCACGGAGGCGCCGCCGATGCCGTCGCCGCCGGTGCGGGCGCCGAAGAGCACCACCTTGTTGCCCTTCCCGGAGGCGTTGGCGAGGCGGATGTCCTCGTGCCGCATGACGCCGACGGCGAGGGCGTTGACCAGCGGGTTGCCCTGGTACACGGAATCGAAGACCATTTCGCCGCCGATGTTCGGCAGGCCCAGGGAGTTCCCGTAGCCGCCGATGCCGGCCACCGCGCCGTGCATGACGCGGGCGGTGTCCGGGTGGTCGATGGCGCCGAAACGCAGCGGATCCATCACGGCCACCGGGCGGGCGCCCATCGAAATGATGTCCCGGACGATGCCGCCAATGCCGGTTGCGGCACCCTGGTACGGCTCCACGAACGACGGCGAGTTGTGGGACTCGATCTTGAACGTCACGGCCCAGCCGTCGCCCAGGTTCGTGACACCGGCGTTTTCGCCGATGCCCACGAGCATGTCCTTCTTCATCTCGTCGGTCACCTTTTCGCCGAACTGGCGCAGGTGGTTCTTCGAGGACTTGTAGGAGCAGTGCTCGCTCCACATCACGGAATACATGGCGAGTTCCGCGCCGGTCGGGCGGCGGCCCAGGACCTTGACGACCTCATCGAACTCGTTCTGCTTCAGGCCCAGCTCGGCCCAGGGGAGTTCGACGTCCGGGGTCTTGGCCGCGTTCTCGACGGTGTCGATGTTGAACTTCTTGGGCTCGGTGGCGGTGCCGGCCGTCCGGCCAGTCGACGTCTCCGTCATTTGTTGTCTCCCACGATCTTGTTCAGTACAGAGGTGAAGAAGCCCAGGCCCTCGGTCCCGGAGCCGATTTCGGGGCCGAACCCGGCTTCCACCGCGTGCTCCGGATGCGGCATGAGGCCAACGACGTTGCCCGCGGGGTTGGAGATACCGGCGATGTCGCGGCGGGAGCCGTTCGGGTTGAAACCGACATAGCGGAACACCACGCGGCCCTCCGCCTCCAGGGCATCGAGGGTCTTCTCGTCCGCGATGTACTGGCCGTCCTGGTTCTTCAGTGGCACCGTGATTTCCTGGCCGCCGGCGTAGTCGCGGGTCCAGGCGGTGGTGTTGTTCTCCACGCGCAGGATCTGGTCGCGGCACATGAACTTCAGGTGGTCATTCTTGATCATCGAGCCGGGCAGCAGGTGCGATTCGGTGAGGATCTGGAAGCCGTTGCAGATGCCCAGGACGGGCAGCCTGGCGTCCGAATTGGCGGCATCGATGATCTTGGACATCAGCGGCGCGAACCGGGCGATCGCGCCGGCACGGAGGTAATCCCCATAGGAGAAACCGCCGGGAATCACGACGGCGTCAACGTCGCCGAGGGTGGTGTCGGCGTGCCACAGTTCAACCGGTGTGGCGCCGGCCAGCCGGACCGCGCGGGCCGCGTCGCGGTCGTCCAGGGTTCCGGGGAACGTGATGACGCCGATCTTTGCACCGGCGAGCCTGCGAGCACCAGCAGCGTCTGCGGTGACGGCTTCGCCGATCAGGGGGAGTTCAGTCATCTCAGGCCCCGACGACCTCGACGTTGACGACGTCCTCGATGACCGGGTTGGACAGCAGGGTCTCTGCGGCGTTCCGGGCCTGGGCCAGGATCTCCTCGGTCACCTCGCCGTCTACGGTGAGTTCAAAGCGCTTGCCCTGGCGGACAGCGCTAAAAGCGGTGAAGCCCAGCCGGGGGAGTGCACCCACGATGGCCTTCCCCTGCGGGTCGAGAATCTCGGGCTTGGGCATGACGTCGACAACGATCCGGGGCATCCGGCAACTCCTGTGCGTGAGCATTGGGTAAGGGCGCAGCGGAGTGATGCCGTCTCACGCCGGTCCGCTGTGTGGTGAGGACAACGTGAAGGGGCGCTCCGCGAGCTTGCACGCCCATTCTACCGGCCACGGTGCGTCCGGCCGCATTCGGGCTGGGAGTGTGAACGTTGACCGCCCGGGCGCCGGGGCGGGGCGCCGGGACAGGGCCCTCGGTGACAGGTCCTGTCACCCGTGTGACCGGCGACGACGCTATGGTCACTGCGGTGCCCCGTCAGTAGCATGTGCATATGGCTGAGAAAACGAAATCCGTGCTTTTGCCCGTTGTTGCTGCAGCCGTTTTCGCCGGCCTCGGGCGTATGGTCCTGCAGAAGGTCAGGGCGGACCGGAGGGCCAGGGAAAGCAATGTGGCCGGGCCCCTCGATGCGAAGACCCGGGCCTGGATCAGCGAAGTTGTCAGGACTCCGCGCCAGTAGCGGGCAGGGGCCGCCCGGCTCCCCCAGCTCGGTTGGGCCGACAGGGCCCCCAGCTCGAGCAGGGGCCGCCCGGCTCCCCCAGCTCGGTTGGGCCGACAGGGCCCCCAGCTCGGCTGCCCCGACAGGGCCGTCCGCGCCCCTCCGGCGCAGCCGGTCAATAGAGTGTTGTCGAATTGATTGACAAATTTTGATTTCCTCTTTGTGTTCTATGTCATATTCGGCTCTCAGTCTGTACTGTATGAATCGGCTGGTATCCGTCGGGGCCGTGAGAGTCTCAGCTTTTTATGTCCTGCCAGCCGTTGACCCGGCAGTAAGGTCGGGACCGTTCCTTATGAAAGGTTCAACACACGTGAATTCACCAGGAAAGAGCTTCCTTCGAAGCGGGGGACTCCGGAGGGCCGTGGCACTGACCCTGGGCTTGCCGCTGCTCCTGTCAACAGTCGCGATCCAGCCGGCCACCGCTGCGCCAGCTGCGGGTCCCCCCGTCGCGGGAGCGGCACAGAAGAGTCTGGACCCGAACAACTTCAAGGATGGCCGCTACATCGTTGTCCTGGCCGAGAAACCGGCAGCCACCTACGATGGCGGCACGCCCGGACTGGCGGCCACCAAGCCGGAGACGGGTAAGAAACTCGACACCAAGAAGGCCGAAGTGCAGCGGTACGAGACGCACCTCGAGCAGAAGCAGGCCAAGGTTGCAGGTCAGCAGAACGTCCAGATGAAGCGGCAGTTCACGGCGGCCGTCAACGGCTTCAGCGCAAACCTGTCCGCGGACCAGGCCATCAAGCTGGCCAAGGACCCCGGCGTGCTGGTGGTTGCTCCTGACACGGAAAACGCCCCCGATTACTCCAGTACCGATTTCCTGAAACTCAGCGGCCCCAACGGCACCTGGAACACAAAGTTCGGTGGCCAGGACGCGGCAGGCAAGGGCGTAGTGGTCGGCGTTATCGACACCGGCTACACCCCCTCCAGCCTCTTCTTCGCTGGCGAACAGGTCAAGCCGCTCGTTGGTAATCCTGTCGTCGGCGTGCCATACCGCACGGACGACGGCAAAATTGCCATGCTCAAGTCCGACGGCGACACCTTCATCGGTGAATGCCAGAAAGGCACCGGAACCGGCGCGGACTTCGACGGTTCAGCCTGCAACTCCAAGGTCCTCGCCGCACACTACTTTGCCGATGACTTCCTGAAGAACGTTCCGGAGGGCAGCCGATCTCCGATCGAGAAAATCTCCCCGGTCGACGTCGCCAGCCACGGCACCCACACGGGCAGCACAGCCGTTGGCAACGCCAATGTTGAGACCTTCGTTGACGGTCGCAGCTTCGGCCTTACAAGCGGAATCGCCCCGGCGGCCAAGCTCTCGGTCTACAAGGTCTGCTGGGAGGACACCGACCCGAATACCGGCGGCTGCTACAGCTCCTCGTCTGTTGCCGCAGTGGACCAGGCCATCTACGACGGTGTCGACGTCCTGAACTACTCGATCTCCGGTTCCACCACCACCACCACGGACCCGGTGTCCATGGCGTTCCTGTCCGCGGCCTCCGCCGGAATCTTCGTTGCGGCCTCGGCCGGCAACTCCGGTCCCACGGCCAGCACCGTCAACCACGGCGCGCCGTGGGTCACCACCGTTGCCGCCAGCAGCTTCTCCCAGGAGCTCCAGGGCACGGTTGAGTTCTCCGACGGCAGCAAGTTCCGCGGGGCCAGCATTATGAGCCGCGAAGTCAAGGGCGCCGGCGTCGTGCTTGCCGCCAACGCTGCCATTACAGCCGGCAACACTAGCGCTGCCCTCTGCGGTCCTGGCACCCTTGATCCCGCCAAGGTCGGCGGCAAGGTTGTGGTCTGTGACCGCGGCGTCTTCGACCGCGTCGCCAAGAGCGCCGAAGTCAAGCGGGGCGGAGGCGTCGGCATGATTCTTGTCAACCTCAGCAACTCCTCGCTTGACACGGACAAGCACTCTGTCCCGACCGTCCACGTCAACCCGCCGGCCACCGAGACCATCAAGGCCAAGGTCACTGCCAACCCGGCAATCACCGTTTCCCTGGTCAACAAGGACACCACCGGGCTGGCGCTTGAGGCCCAGCCGCAGATCGCAGGCTTCTCGTCCCGGGGCCCGCTGCTGGCCACCGGGTCCGACCTGTTGAAGCCCGACGTCACGGCGCCCGGCGTCGCAGTCCTGGCCGGTGTTTCGCCGATCGGTACGGGCGGGGACAACTTCGGGTTCATGTCCGGAACGTCCATGGCCGCCCCGCACGTGGCCGGCTTTGGCGCCCTGGTCCTCGGCAAGAATCCGCAGTGGTCCCCTGCAGCAATCAAGTCCGCCATGATGACCACTGCCGGCGACGTCAAGAACGCCGACGGCAGCAAGAACACCGATGTCCTGGCCACTGGCGCGGGCCAGGTGGATCCGGCCCGAATGCTGGATCCGGGCCTGGTCTACGACGCCAACAACGAGGACTACCTGAAGTTCATCCAGGGTACCGGGGTCGACCTCGGCATCCCGGGGCTGGGGACCACCAAGGCCCGCGACGTGAACGTTCCGTCGTTCTCCCTGGGTAATCTGGCCGGCAAGATCGAGGTCACCCGCACCCTGACGGCGCTCACGCCCGGAACCTACCGGGTCAAGGCTGACGTCCCGGGCGTCAAGGTCACGGTGACCCCGTCCATCCTGACCTTCGGCGCCGCCGGTGAGAAGAAGACCTTCAAGGTGTCCTTCGAAAACCAGAATGCAGCCCTGGGCAAGTTCGCGATGGGCTCACTGACCTGGCAGGGGGCCAACAAGAACGTTACGTCCCCGGTCGCGGTCCGCCCGCAGTCGGTGGTGACGTCCAAGGACGTGGCCTTCACGTCGCAGGGCGGCACGGGTTCCGGTGACATCAAGGTGGTCTCCGGCACCAACAACCCGATCAGCATGACCCTGGACGGCCTTTCCAAGGCGGACTCCTCCGCCATTGAACTGGTTCCCGGCGCATTCACCGGCGTGACGGATGCCTCGAACTTCGTCAAGGACGTGGTGGTACCGGCGGGAAGCCCGCTGGCTAAGTTCTCGGTGCTGTCCTCGGACGAAAACGCCGACTTCGACATGTATGTCATGACGCCCGAAGGGCCGCTTACCGTGGCCACCTCATCGGCAAGCGAGTCGGTATCCATTCCCAATCCGTCCGCCGGAACCTACACGATCTACGCGAACTTCTACGCCGGCCCCACCGGACAGCCCACCAAGGCCAGCGTGGATGCATCGGTGCTTGTTCCGAATGTGGGCAACGCGAGCCTGACGCCGAACCCGCTGCGCCTCGGCAATGGCACGTCCGGCGTCGTCACGATGAACTGGAAGAACCTGGCAGCGGGTTCCTACATCGGGCGTGTGACATTTGCCGGAGCAAGTGATCCGACATTTGTCAGTGTGCTCGTGACTTCGTCCGGAGCCGTCGTGGTTCCGCCGACTTCCGAGGACCAGGACAGCAATGACGGTCCCGGAAACAGCGATCAGGGCAATGACAAGAAGGACAAGAAGGAAAAGGGCAAGAAGGTGAAGATGGAGACGGGCAAGATCCAGAACGAGGAACTGGCCGCGCCCAACAACGCCATCTAGGCGCAGTTCCCACCCTGAAAGGCAATGGCCGGCGGTTTCCACCGCCGGCCATTGCCTTTAAAGTTGCCCCTTCAGGAAGCTGCGGAATGAGGAACCGGTTTCTGCGGTGCCGGGTCAGATGGCGCCCGTGGAACCCGCAACGCCGCCGAGCAGAGGTGCCATGGCGCGCCAGCGGGCGATCTCGCAGCCGTCGGTGCGGCTGAACCGGCTGTTGACTTCCCGGCCCAGAAACCAGCCCGTCACCACGGCGACCTGCGGGCCGCCGTACTGCTGGGTGCACATTTTCGGCGGACCGGGCTGGGGGAAGAAAATGGCCTCCCCATACTGCGTGACGGCCGCGAGGGCCGCGGCGGAATCCGGGAGCGTGCACCCCCCGGCCAGGGTGCCGCCGCTTGCCGCCAGCTGAAACACGTACTCGGGTGCACCGGGGGCCTCGGTCAGGCGGACGGTGAGATCGATTTCGTGCCGGCTGTGACGGTGGTCAGTGGCTGTCATCGCGGTCCTTCCGTGCGTTCGGCGGCAGGGCCAGGGCCGGAACCCGTCGACTCGAGCAGGGGCGTGAGCTCCCGCAGCAGCCGCTGCCGCAGTTCCTGCGATTCGGCGGCAAAAGACCGCTGGTATTCAACGTACTCGGCCTTGCCCTCTGGCGTTTCGATCAGGATGGCGGGATACCCCCACTCGCTCAAGTCATAGGGGGACGCCTGCATGTCCATGGCCCTGATCCGCCACGAGAGTTCGAAGCAATCCATCACCAGCCCGCTGGGCAGCAGCGGGGCAAGCTTGTAGGCCCACTTGTACAGGTCCATGTTGGCGTGCAGGCAGCCGGGCTGTTCCATCGTCCGCTGGTTCTCCCGGCTGGGCTGCAGGCTGTTGAGCGTCACGGCGTCAGGAGTGTAGAAACGGAACGCATCGAAGTGCGAGCAGCGGATCCGGTTCTCCTGGACCACCTCGTCGGTCCGTTCGGAGCCGAGCCGCAGCTGGAGGTACTCATGCCGGAGATCGAATTTGTCCTGCCGGTAGACCATGGCCCATTCGTGCAGTCCGAAGCAGCCGAACTGGGCCGGCCGCGCCGCCGTTCCAGCCAGGATGATCCCGGCGAACTGCAGTGCGTCCCGGCGGTCCCGGACGAAGGCCACGGTGTCGACCGTGACGGCCGGCGTGCCCGGCGGGAGGCCCGCCACGGCGAGGTCGCCGTCGTCGGGCGTGCGGTAGTACTTCCAGCCGGCACGGTCTGCTGCGGCGGGACCGGAGAGCACGACGCCGGCGCCCGGGTGCCAGCGCAGCAGCTGGCCCGGTTTTTGGGTGTAGTAGGTGAAGAGGAAGTCCTCGACCGGGTGCTTCTGGCCGGCGGACCGGCGGGCGAGGTACGGATCCGCGTAGCGCCGGACCCTCGCCTGGTGCACGGCCTGGCGCGGCAGCCAGTCTTCCTGGGGCAGGTGCTGCAGCTTAGACAGCTCCGCCGGTGGAGCCAAGGACGTCCTTGGCGGCGTTCCAGGCGGCGATCTCGCAGCCGTCGCGCAGGCTGAAAGCCGCGTCGACAGCGTGGCCGTCCACGACGCCGGTGACCGTGGCCTGCTGGGGGCCGCCATACTGCTGGGTGCAGGCCTGGTCCTTGGGACGCGGGCCGGGGCTGAGGAGCGCCGCATTGTTCTTCAGGGCGGTGCAGCCGGCCGCGGCGTCGGGGTGCTGGCTCTCGGCGGCCGGGACGCCGTCCACGCACACGAGAGTGAAGTTCGCCGGGGTTCCGGTCTCGGACGGTTTGACCATGATGGCCAGTTCGGCGTTGCCCTGTCCGGGACCGGAGGTCACCGGTGCGGCAGATGGGGAGGGGGCCGGAGTAGTCGTTTCGGTGTCCGGTGAGACGGTGCCCGTCGGGCTGGCCGCGCTCGACGGGGCGGACGCCGTGGGCGTCGGGGCAGATCCCGGCGAGCAGGCCGCCAATCCGGCCACCGCCATCAGAACCAGCGCCGCGTGAGTCAGTTGCTTGCGCATCAGCTGTCCTCCTGTGTTTTGCCCAGTCTACCGCCGGGGCGCGTCCTTGGAAGCGGTCTTCGTTGCCGCGATCAGGGCCATCATGGATGCGTGCAGGTGGCCGACCTCCTCGCGGCTCAGCCCCAGCAGGTCCATCATCGTTCCCGGCACAGCGGTGGCCTGCTGCCGCAGCGCGGCGCCCAGCGGCGTCAGGCCCACGGCAAGGGTCCGTTCGTCCCCCGGCACGCGCTGGCGGGTGATGAACCCGGCGCCCTCCAACCGGCGCAGCAGCGGAGAGATCGTTGCCGGCTCCTGGGCCAGGGCCTCGCTGATGTCGCGCAGGGAGCGGGGGCTGGACTCCCAGAGGCAGAGCATCACCAGGTACTGGGGGTGGGTCAGCCCGAGCTTGTCCAGAACCGGTTTGTACGCGCCGACGACACTCCGGGAGGCCACCGTCAGGGCGAAGCAGAGCTGGTGTTCCAGCAGGAGGTCACTCTGGATGTCTTCGGTTACATCTGTCACGGGGGCCTCCGTTGATAGTTAGTGCGCTAATTATTAGCGTACACTGGAGTCATCGTTTCGTTCATTAGGAGTGGATAGTGATGGCCAAGGAAAGCACCGACAACGCCTCCCAGAAGTTCATGCGCGCAACGGGCAGGCTCAGGATGATTTTCGGGCCGGCCAACCGCAGCTCCCTTGGACACGAGATGACGGAGCAGAACCGGCAGCTCCTGGCCCAGCGCGAAGCTGAAACCCAGCAGTGGGAGACCCTCCACCGCCCAGACGGCAGCACCTATGTTGTGCCGCGCAACCCAGAGGACAAATCGCTGCGGTAGACCGGCGCCGGTTCCGGCCGGGCTGCCGGCACACATCCGGGCGGGCTCCCGGGCAGGATTCCGGGAAGTGTGCGGCAAGTGTGCGGCCGGATTCCGGCAAGTTCCCGGGACGGCGGCCCCCATGCCTTTTCCCGCCGTCGGGCGTAAAATGGGCTCACTGGCACCAGCACTTCGCCACGGCTGTTCCCCGTGGCCCGGACGCTGGAGAGGGGGTGGGAATTGTGGCAATTGCACTGCGGAAGATGGCACTCAGGCAGCACCTGCATCCGACGTCATGGGCACGCTTCCTTTTCGGCCCAGCCTCGCGGGGGGATTACACCGCACCGGTCGTGCACAAAAATGACGACTTCGAGCAGGCCTCTGCAATCGAAATCGCCGGTTTCGAAGTGGAGACCGATGCGCAGGGACATCACTACGCTGTCCGAAAGGAAGACCTCCCGAAAGAGGAAGTCTGAACAACGCCCTGAGGGCGCACGGGAAAGGGAGCGGCAGATGCCGCTCCCTTTCCCGGTTGATCCCGGCCGCTAATCCCCGGCGCGGCTCAGCGGCCGGTGCCGCCGTACACCGTTGCCTCGTCCTCGCTGTCCAGGCCGAAAGCTTTGTGGATGGCGCGTACGGCGTCGTCGAGCAGGTCCGCGTGGGTCACGACGGAAATCCGGATCTCGGAGGTGGAGATCATGTTGATGTTGATCCCGGCCTCGGAGAGGGCGGCGAAGAACCGCGCCGAGACGCCCGGGTGGGAACGCATGCCGGCGCCAATTAGCGACAGCTTGCCGATCTTCTCGTTGTACTCGATGGTTTCGAAACCGATCCGGTCCTGCGCGGCGTGCAGGGCGGCGAGGGCGTCGGCGCCCTCGACGATCGGCAGCGTGAAGGAGATGTCGGTCCGCCCGGTCCCGTGGGTGGAAACGTTCTGGACGATCATGTCGATGTTCGAGTGGGAATCGGCGATGACCTGGAAGATCGCCGCTGCTTTGCCGGGGATATCCGGAACCCCGACAACCGTGACCTTGGCCTCGGAACGGTCGTGTGCAACACCGGAGATGATTGGCTGCTCCAAGGCGACTCCCTCTTGGGTTGTGATCTTGTCGTCGGCACTGGGGAGGACCCAGGTGCCTTCGTTCTGGCTGAATGAGGAACGGACGTGCAGCGGCACGCCAAACCGGCGCGCATATTCGACGCAGCGCAGGTGCAGGATCTTGGCGCCGGACGCGGCGAGTTCGAGCATTTCCTCGCTCGAGATCCGGTCGATTTTTCGGGCGGTCGGGACCACCCGCGGATCGGCGGTGTAGATCCCGTCGACGTCCGTGAAAATCTCGCACACGTCGGCGTCGAGGGCGGCGGCCAGGGCCACAGCCGTCGTGTCCGAGCCGCCGCGGCCCAGCGTGGTGATTTCGTTGGTGGTGCGGCTCATGCCCTGGAAGCCCGCGACGATCGCGATGTGTCCCTTGTCCAGGGCGGTGCGGATCCGGTGCGGGTCGACGTCGATGATCCGAGCCTTGCCGTGGATGCCGTCGGTGATCATGCCGGCCTGGGAGCCGGTGAAGGACTGGGCGGAGGCGCCGAACTTGTTGATGGCCATGGCCAGCAGGGCCATTGAGATGCGTTCGCCGGCGGAAAGGAGCATGTCCATCTCACGGGCCGGGGCTGAGTCGGTCACCTGGGCCGCGAGATCGAGCAGTTCGTCGGTGGTGTCGCCCATGGCGGAGACGACCACAACCACTTCATCGCCGGCGTTCTGGGCATCCACGATCCGCCGGGCCACGCGTTTGATGCCCTCGGCGTCAGCCACGGAGGAGCCGCCGAACTTCTTCACCACAAGGTGCTTCGTGGCAACGGCAGAGACGGGCCGCTCCTGTGGCTGCGGTCCGGGATGGACTTCGGTAGTGGGCAAACTCATGCGCGCACCCTCACTGCATCATCGGGGTTCTGGGCCAGGCAACCAAACGGCGCGACGGCGTAACTTCTCACCCCAGTTTATCGCCGCGGGACCCGGCTTGCTGAATTGTGACCGAATGCCAGACAACCCGGCTCCCGTTCCGCTGGACATGCCCTCCGCTGCGGCTCAGCGATGAGCACATTGGCACTATGTCCAAGTCTGGCGACAGGCGCCGGGCATGTGCTGCGCTGGCTGCGGGGATTGAATCAGGACCGCGGAGCGCCCGGCTTGGAGGCGGTCCGGAATCCGGCCGGATTTTGGGCCCGGTCCAGTCTGTAGCGCCAGGACGGAAGGTTCTTGCCCGTAGTGTCCTGCGAGGAAGTGAAAGGTGGTCCTGCCCGAAGCCCAGGCCTGCCAAGAGCCGCCTGGAGGGGAGATTGGGTTCAAACACGCCGGCGAACACTGTTTGTGTTCCGCGTTGTTCGAAAAGCCAACCGACCAGGGCTCCCGCGGCCTCCCTGCCCAGGCCACGACCATGGTGTGTGGGATGGAGAACATACCCGAGGCTCCCGCTGTCGGAGGGTATTTTGCCCGGCGCCGGTGGTTCTGCCGAGTTCCACGTCCGGCCGTCACCAATCACCTCGCCCGTTTCGCGGAGTTCAACGGCCCAGCCGAAATTGAACCAATTCGCTCCGGACGATTCAGCAGCATCGACCAGCTGAAGGAGTCTGGCGAAGTTCTCCTCGGGACTCAGTGGTCCGTGGGACAGGTACTGCGTGGCAATGGGATCGCCGCGGAACCGAAGGACCGCCGCCGCATCTTCGATTTCCAGCGGACGCAGGACCAGGCGTTCCGTGCAGATTGGAGCCGGAAGGGACATAGCGGGCCAGGCTCCGTTCAGCTCAAGGCGTTGCGGCGGCCCTCGAAGGCCCGGCCGAGGGTGACCTCGTCGGCGTACTCGAGATCGCCTCCCACGGGCAGTCCTGATGCAAGCCGCGTCACGGCGATGCCAATCGACTTGAGCATGCGCGCCAGGTAGGTCGCCGTGGCCTCGCCCTCCAGATTGGGGTCCGTGGCGAGGATGATTTCCTGGATGGCGCCGTCGTTGAGCCGGGTGAGGAGCTCGCGGATCCGGAGCTGCTCGGGGCCGATGCCGGCAATGGGGTTGATCGCCCCGCCCAGCACGTGATACCGGCCACGGAATGAGCGGGTGCGTTCGACGGCGAGGACATCCTTGGATTCCTCGACGACGCAGATGATCGACGGGTCCCGGCGGGGATCGCGGCAGATGTTGCATAGCTCCTGCTCGGTGACATTGCCGCAGACCGTGCAGAACTTGACCCGTTCCTTGACGGTGGTGATGGCGTCCACGAGTCGTTTCATGTCCTGCGGGTCGGCCTCAAGGATGTGGAAGGCCAGCCGTTGGGCGGACTTGGGCCCTACTCCGGGAAGGCGTCCGAGCTCGTCAATCAGCTCTTGAACTGCACCTTCGTACACAATGTCCTCGTTCGTTTGGGGTGGTGCCTGGCGGAGAGCCCGGCGGGACGGCTAGAAGCGCGGGGGCAACGGACTTCCGTCCAGGGACCGCTCTTCGACCAGCTTTCCGCCCAGGATGCGTTCGACGGCGGCCCGTCCGAAGACGCCGGATTCCTCGATCGTTTCGTCATCTGCGCTGGGGATGTCCTGGACATAGGTGGTGGTGGCGCCCGCTGCCCGGGCCGGAGCCTTGGCCCGTCCGGCTTCAGCCTCCGGGCTGTTGGACAGCCGCTGGTAGAGGCTTTGCCGGCCCGCCGGGTTAGGCGCAGCAGACGGTGCTGGGTCCGCCGCCGGCGGGGCCTGTACAGGTGCAGACGGGGCCGCCGGCATGGCGTTTGCCAGTGGGGCGGGCACGGCCATCGCCGCGGCATCGGCTGAGGCTGGCGTGGATCGGGCGCCTACCGCCACCAATTCCGCGGTATCTCCCCAGCTATTCGTCGAGGGGGTGACAGGCTCATAGGCGGCGGAAGGCGACACGGCTGCGGCGTACTGCGGGACCTGGGCCGCCGCAGGTTCGTAGTGCGGAGGTTCAGGCTCAGGCGCGGGATCGGGGCTTGCCGACTCGTTCGGAGGGTAGGTTCCGACGTTGGAATCCGCGCCGACCGCCCAGATCCCGGGGGACTGCTCGACGGCCCGGGCCCAGGGGTCGTCGGCGGTATCCGGCGCCTCGGGGGCGGGAGCGTGGGCCGGTGACGTGCGGGATGCAGCGCCGGACCGCACCGAAGCGGAAGCTTTCTTGCGCGTTGGCGCGGGCGCGGCGGCTGGCTGGGCTGCCTGTGCCACGGCGGGTTCAGAGGGGTCCCAGTCCATGGGCGGTTCCTCGTCCAGCGATGGAGCATCCTCGTCGCGCGGGGGACCCCAGTCGTCGTCGGGGTAGGCGTAAGACCCGGCAGGCTCCGGGGACGAGTTTTGCTGTTCGCTTGCGGCTGCCGGCGCGGGGGCATGCGGGGCCTCGGGGGCAGCGGCTGCCTGCACCGGTGAGGGGGCGGCGGGAACTGGAACTGATGGCTGGGCCGCAGGGGCCGGCGTTTCGGAGGCGTGGGCCGCAGGGGCCGGCGTGACGGGGGCGTGGGCCGCAGGGGCCAGAGTGACGGGGGAGGTTGCCCGGGCCGGAGCGGCCGGGGCGGGTTCGGTGTGAGTTGGTTCCGTTGGCGCCGGCCCGGCCTGGGGTGCGGCGGCCGGGGGCAGGCCCCAGTCAGCGTCGGTGGACGTGGCCGGGACGTCCCGGCTAACGGGTGCTTTTGGGTTTGGCTCAGAGCTCGCTGCGCTGTTGCTTCCGCTGGCCACGGCGTTGATCTGGCATTCGATGCCGATGGTCTTGTGGATCGCCTGGCGCAGGTTTTCGGAGTGATCCGCCCGGCCGAAAGCTCCTGCCAGCCCGGAAGTGGTGAACGCGAGTGTCAGGACATGGTCTTCGAAGTGGCCCACCTGGGCATTCGGTTCGACCAAGGCCCAGGTGCTGCGCTTGATTTTGCTCAGCGTCTGCAGGATCTCCGGCCAGGCCC
The DNA here is from genome assembly GCF_030433895.1 of Arthrobacter sp. PsM3. Taxonomy (GTDB): domain Bacteria; phylum Actinomycetota; class Actinomycetes; order Actinomycetales; family Micrococcaceae; genus Arthrobacter. The sequence goes on from NZ_JARUXE010000033.1 coordinate 34,752, forward strand.
GGCGGAGGACCTCGACATCCGGGCCTGATCCGGCGGCCCGCGCCGCCGCGGGCGCAGCAAGAGGTGCCGGGGCCGGCTGGTTCTGGACCGGAGCGGACGCGGCCGGCTGGTTCTGAACCGGCGCGGACGGCGCCGGTCCGGAAGGAACCGGGGCAGGCGGCGCAGTGACTTCCGGTGCCGGCCGTGCCGGCACGGATACGCGGGATTCCGGGGTTTTCCCGGAAGCACTGCTGGCCGTGGCGGGTTCGCCAACCGGCCAGTCGCCGGTGCTGACACGTGGCGCGGTGAGTGTTTCCCTGGCCGGTTCGGTGTCGCGCCCGGCCGCCACGGCGGCCGCGGGGGATGCCGTCGCGAGTGCGACAACGGGAGCTGCCACTACAGGAACCGGAGTCATCGGCGCGGGGGCAGCCGGTTCGGGAGCGGCCGTGACCGCAGGTGTCGGAACAGCCGGCGGCGCGGGCGCCGCGGCGGGAGTCCCGACGTCGTTCCCGGCGTAGTTCAGGCGGCGTTCCACCCGGTCGATCCGGGCGGCGATACCGCGCTCGGTCTGTTCGGAGGAAGGCAGCAGGATCCGGGCGCACAGCAGTTCCAGGTGCAGCCGCGGCGAGGTGGCGCCGGTCATCTCGGTCAGCGCGGTGTTGGTAACGTCCGCCGCCCGGGACAGCTCGGCCGCGCCCAGGTTGTGGGCCTGGTTCTGCAGTCGCGCGATCTGGTCCGAGGGCATGCCGCGGAGGATTGACTGAGCGCTCTCCGGCATGGCCTGGACGATGATGAGGTCGCGGAAGCGCTCCAGCAGGTCCTCCACGAAGCGGCGCGGGTCATGCCCGGTCTGGATGACGCGGTCCACGGCGCGGAACACCGTGGCGGCGTCGGACGCAGCCACGGCCTCCACGACGTCGTCGAGCAGGGAAGCGTGGGTGTAGCCCAGCAGTGCGACGGCCAGTTCGTAATCCAGGCCCGCCGGGCCGGCGCCGGCCATGAGCTGGTCCAGCACGGACAGCGAGTCCCGCACAGACCCACCTCCGGCGCGGATGACGAGCGAGAGCACACCGGGCGCCACAGGGACGTTTTCCTGGGTGCAGAGCAGTTCGAGATACGCCATGAGCGGCTCCGGCGGGACAAGCCGGAACGGGTAGTGGTGCGTACGGGAGCGGATGGTGCCGATGACCTTGTCCGGCTCCGTGGTGGCGAAGATGAACTTGATGTGTTCCGGCGGCTCTTCGACAATCTTGAGCAGCGCATTGAAGCCGGCGGACGTGACCATGTGGGCTTCGTCGATGATGAAGATCTTATAGCGGTCCCGCACGGGGGCGTAGGTGGCCCGTTCGCGCAGGTCGCGGGCGTCGTCCACGCCGCCGTGGCTGGCGGCGTCAATCTCGATCACGTCGAGTGAACCGGAACCGCCGCGGGCGAGTTCGACGCAGCTGGGGCACGTGCCGCAGGGGGTGTCCGTGGGGCCCGCGGCGCAGTTCAGGCAGCGGGCCAGGATGCGGGCGGAAGTGGTTTTTCCGCAGCCGCGGGGGCCGGAGAAAAGGTATGCGTGGTTGACGCGGTTCTTGCGCAACGCCGTCATCAGCGGCTCGGTGACGTGTTCCTGCCCGATAACGTCGGCGAACGAATCAGGGCGGTATCGACGGTATAGAGCGGTAGTAACAGTCACAGATAAACCCTACCAATCGGCACAGACATAAAAGACCCCTCATGCACCCGCCAGAGCCCATTTACCCTTGCTACCTTCCGGTCCTGGGGGAGTTCAACAGGATGACGCCACATGAGGGGCCGTCAGCAAGTTTACCCGACGTTTGAGTGTGCCCCGAATCGTGCACCGGGGGCCCGGGAAATCCCGGAGGACATGCCCAATTTTCGGGCGACGGAGTGGGCACAATGGGCCTCTGTCCACTCGCCGCGGCCGGGGTAGGGCATGTCCGGGAGGTCGGGGGCGAAGGGGTCAATTGGGCGATGCCGGGAAGTTCAGGTATTCTAGTATCTGCTTTTGATTCAGAAGCTACTGGAGAATTCGCCTAGCGGCCTATGGCGCACGCCTGGAACGCGTGTTGGGTTAACGCCCTCGGGGGTTCAAATCCCCCATTCTCCGCGTTTGGCCCCGGTCCTCGGACCGGGGCCTTTTTGCATCCCGGGCAATCCCTGCGCGGTCCGAACCCGGGTTGGCCGCCGCGCCCGTCCAATCCTCAGCCCTCAGGCCTCATAACCCAGCCTGCGGAGCCGGTCCCGTGCGGCCTGCTCGCTGGGGCCCACCCGGCCCAGGGCAAGGTGGATGACGCCGAGTGTCACCTTCGTGGCCAGCCGCACCGGCAGCGGGACTGGGCCAAGCCGGGCGGTGCGGAGGCCCAGCAGCTCACGGTATTTGGGTTCGAGACTCGCCACCGCCGCCGCGAACAGCACCCGGTACCCCGGCCTCAGAGCTGGGTGGAGCGGCGCATTGCGGATGAACGCCACCGTCTCGGCGACCCTTTCGTCGGACCGCAGCTCCCCGGCGTCGTACCAGTGGTCCAGCTGCCGGCGCATGGCCTCCTCGCTGAGCGGCGGGGACTCCACCCCCATCAGCTCCCCGGCCTGCGCCCACTCACGCACGTAGGCATCGGGTCCGCCCGGGATCGGCCTCCCCCAGATCTTGTGCGCCGAAAGGAAGGCATCGGTGAAGGCGATATGCACCCAGCGGAGCAGTTCCGGATCATTGGCCGTATAGCTCCGGGCGACGCCGTGCCCGTCCACGTAGTCCCCCCGCACTGGTTCGTGGAGCCGCAGCACCCAGTCGGAGGCTGAGCGGGCCGCGGCGGTTGAACCGTAGGAAACCGTGAAGATCCAGCGGATCGTATTGGCTAGTCGTGCGAGCGGATCATCCCGGTAATTTGAATGATCCTGCACTCCTGCCAATGCGGCTGGGTGGAGAGCCTGCATCAGCAGCGCTCGAATACCTGCAACGATGGTTGGCATTCCCCCGTGAACAGCCCAGACTGCTGAATTGGCGGGGAAAAAGCCTGCGTCGTCCCCTTCGGCAAGATCGAGCTGCCACTGCGGCGTCCGCTTCGCTCCGTTGCTGAAGGTTCCAACTAGAAGTGACTTCATAGGTCCGAAAACTTTGATCACCGCGTTTGTTCTCCTGTGGACAAAATAGGTGCCTGAGCTAATCCCGAGCTACGCATCACCCGATTCATGCTGACCTTCGAGGTAACGGTAGACGCTCTGGCGCGAAACACCCATTAGTTTTTGCGATACTCGGGACGGTCGTCTTGGCGTCGTAGAGGGCATTATGCTGCTCAGCCTGTCCGGCGGTTAGGGACGGCTTCATGACGCCAACGCGAGCCCTTGTACGAGCTGCTGCGAGACCCTTCTGAGTCCTCCCCAGCACGATCGTCGGCATGTCCCCAAGGACGGCCCGGACGCCTGAACCTGGCAGGTGGTAGGCAGGATAGTCGCCGTCCGCCAACCGCGGCACCCAGTCCGGCACGGCCTCATGGGTCCCAGTGACCCTCTGTTTGGGTTCGGCCTGCCGTTCCGTGAGGAGGTTGCGCATACCCCATTCTCGCCCACCGCTGCTGCGCCCCGATACTTGGCCCAATACTTAGGACTACTGGGCCACCACTTGAGTTCGAAAGGGGGTAGTTTTCACCGTTCCCACGGCCATCCGATTGTGGTCCCATAAGAACGTGAGTCCGCGATATTGGGGACTGGCTAACAGAATTCGGGAGTCACATCGTGGGAAAACACTGGGGAAACTCATCGAGTGAGAAGGCCATCAGGGCGCGAGTCATCGCGGTGCGCTGTTTGTCGGGCGGCTTTTGCCTCTCACTGGCGGTCCTGACGTTTGGGGTTCAGGGCCTGTCGGGCAACGGCGCCGCAGTTTTGCCTTCCCCGCCACCGGCCTCCGGCGTTGTCGGGCCCGGCATCTTGAATCCGGGCACCGCGGACTCCCGCCCCGTCCCAGGCGCCGATGCATCCTCAACGGCGGCGTTCACTGCGGACGCCCTGGCCCTGGTCGCCTACAGCCGGTCACCGGTCGAGACGACCTCAAAGGACGGCGTCCCCGGGGAGCTCAATGTGGCATCAGCCGGGCTGAAGCGGCCGGCAGAAGGCTTCCTCATGGCACCCCTGGAATCCATTCAGGAGACTTCGCCCTTCGGACTGCGGACCAGCCCCATCTCCGGGTCCGCTGGCGAATTCCACTGGGGCCAGGACTATGCCGCAGCCTGCGGCACCCGGGTCTATGCTGCCGATGCCGGAGTCGTGCGGGCCGTCGGCTGGCACCCGTGGGGTGGCGGAAACCGTGTGGAAATCGACCACGGCAACGGGCTCATCACTACCTACAACCACCTTGAGGGGATCGCCGTCAAGAAGGGCGACTCCGTGCGCGTCGGTGAGGTTATTGCTCGGGTGGGGACGACAGGATCCTCCACCGGCTGCCACCTGCACTTTGAGACCATCCTGAACGGCATCCACAAGAACCCGCACGACTGGATCCTTCTTCCGATCAGCCAGACGGACCAGCTCGGCGCCCTCGAAATGACCAGTTATGCGCCCGACGCCGGCAGTCCATCTAACGCCACCCTTGGCTGGGCCATCCCGGTGTCCGATAACGGGAAGCACGTAGTCACTGGCGGCGTGCAGGAAACGCTCATCCCAACCCTGCCGGGAACTGCCAACTCCTCCGCCGCCGCGCCGGCCTCGCCGACTCCGTCCATCTGGGACGCGCTGTCGCCCACCAAGACGATGTCCGATACCCCAACGCTGGAACCCAGCCCGTCGCCGAGCGGGACAGGCGGTGCCACTACAGCGGGGGGCTCACAGACTCCGGGCGGCACACCCGCCCCCAGCGACCCCCCGCCTCCGTCGGACCCCGGCACCCCGGCAACGCCGCCTGCAGCTTCGCCGACGCCTGAGCCCACCACGCCGCCTGCAGCTTCGCCGACGCCGGAACCCACCACGCCGCCTGCAGCTTCGCCGACGCCGGAGCCCACCACGCCGGCCCCGCCGGCGGTTGTGGCGCCTGTGCCGTCCGCCCCTGCGCCCCCGGTCGTCGCGCCGGCCCCGCCGGCGGTTGTGGCGCCTGTGCCGTCCGCCCCTGCGCCCCCGGTCGTCGCGCCGGCCCCGCCGCCGCAGCCCACTTCAGCACCTGCCGCGCCCGCGCCCCCGGCGTCCATTGAGCCGCCGGCGACCACGGACCCGTCGCTGGCTCCCACCCCGTAGACGGCACTAACCAATACCCGCACGCGTTGGTATCGAATGACGGTCGTGACCAATTCCGGGACACCGCTCCGGACACGATCTTCATTACCGACTTGCGAGGAACTCTCCGATGACCGCTCTGCACAGTATTCCGCTTACCCTCATCGACGGCACGGACACCGACTTTGGCCGCTTCAAGGGGGAGGTTGTGCTGGTGGTCAATGTGGCTTCGCAGTGCGGATTTACGCCGCAGTACGCGGGACTCGAAGCACTGCACAACAAATTCCGCGAGCAGGGCTTCGAGGTGCTCGGTGTTCCCTGCAACCAGTTTGCAGGCCAGGAACCCGCCGCCGACGCCGAAATTGCTGAATTCTGCGAACGGAACTTCGGCGTGACCTTCCCGCTCACCGCCAAAGCCGACGTCCGCGGCAGGAACCAGCACCCGCTCTACGCCGAGCTCACCAAATTCAAGAACGGCATTCTGCCGGGACTGGTGAAGTGGAATTTCGAGAAGTTCCTGGTGAACCGCGACGGCGACGTGGTGGCCCGTTTCGCCCCCACCGTGGAGCCGGATTCACCGGAGATTATTGAAGCTGTCCAGTCCGCCCTTAGCTGAGAGTCGGCTCCCAGGGCACAAGGGGACAACGGCCCCTATCCCTAAGCATGCTCGCCGCTTAGACTGGCGAAACCTTCCGATCAAACCGGGCGCAACCACGCCGCAGTCGCGCGCGTGTGTCGGCAGTGCAGCCTGCACAGGCCCGATGGACGGTGCATCAGCACGCTTCGTGAATCACAACTGGACACTCATATTGGGGGTCCGTGAAACCAGGAGGAAAGTGATGACAGGAAACAAAGCCGTTGCCTACAAGGGGCCGGGCAAAGTCGAACTGATCGACATTGACTACCCCAGCTTCGAACTCAAGGACGGCCCGGGGGTCAACCCTGCAAACGTGGGCCGTTCGGTGCGCCACGGCGTGATCCTCAAAACCGTTGCCACGAACATTTGCGGCTCGGATCAGCACATGGTCCGCGGCCGCACCACAGCCCCCTCGGATCTGGTGCTCGGCCACGAAATCACCGGCGAGGTCGTGGAGGTCGGCCCGGACGTCGAGTTCATCAAAGTGGGCGACATCTGTTCCGTCCCCTTCAACATCGCCTGTGGACGCTGCCGGAACTGCAAGGAGCGCAAGACCGGTATCTGCCTGAACGTCAACCCCGCCCGTCCGGGCGCCGCCTACGGGTACGTGGACATGGGCGGCTGGGTCGGCGGACAGGCCAACTACGTCCTCGTCCCGTACGCGGACTGGAACCTGCTGAAGTTCCCGGACAAGGATCAGGCACTCGAAAAGATCCTGGATCTGGCCATGCTCTCGGACATTTTCCCGACAGGCTTCCACGGAGCTGTAAGTGCAGGCGTCGGTGTCGGTTCAACGGTCTACATCGCCGGTGCCGGGCCGGTCGGCCTCGCGGCGGCCACGAGTGCCCAGTTGCTGGGCGCCGCGGTGGTGATTGTCGGGGACATGAACGCGGACCGGTTGAAGCAGGCACGCAGCTTCGGTTGCGAAACCGTTGACCTGTCCCAGGGCGGGCCCGCGGAGCAGATCGAGCAACTCCTCGGCGTGCCCGAAGTCGACTGCGGCGTCGACGCCGTCGGCTTCGAAGCGAAGGGCCACGGCCACGATGCCAAGGAAGCTCCGGCGACTGTGCTGAACTCGTTGATGGAACTGACAGCGGCCGGCGGCGCGCTCGGCATCCCCGGGCTCTATGTCACCGGCGACCCGGGCGGCATCGACGAGGCGGCCAAGAAGGGTGCTCTCTCGCTCAGCCTAGGAACCGGCTGGGCCAAGTCCCTGAGCTTCACCACCGGGCAGTGCCCCGTGATGAAGTACAACCGCGGGCTTATGATGGCGATCCTGCACGACAAGGTCCACATCGCGAAGAACGTCAACGCGAAGGCCATCACGCTGGAGGAGGCGCCCAAGGGTTACGCGGAATTCGATGCGGGCGCCGCCACGAAGTACGTGCTGAACCCGAACGGCTACTTGAGCTAGACCTCAGGTACCTGAGTAAGGCCGATCCGGCGGACACATACCAGTGCAGGTATGTGTCCGCCGGATTACGCGTTGTTCCCATTTTTCGAACATGCCTACTGGAGTTTGCACATTGTTGGCCGGATGTCTGGTTGGATAGACCTTACTGAGAGGGACGTTGGAGGCAATCGCCTCCACCCAACCAGGAAGGTAGCAATGGAGCTCATCGAGGCCGAGCACCCCCGGCCACGTCATTTTCTACTCCATCTGAGTGACCCCCACCTGTTGGGAGGTTCCGCTCCGTTGCTTGGTGTAGTCGATAGCGACGCTTTGCTCCAGCAACTCTTTGACGAAGTACGCGCTTCCGGCGCGCGCCCCGAAGCCGTGATCTTCACCGGCGACCTCGCTGACCGGGGCGAACCCGAGGCCTACGCCAAGTTGCGGGCCATCGTCGAACCCGCGTGCAAAGCCATGGGAGCGAAAGTCATCTGGGCGATGGGCAACCACGACAACCGCGCCAACTTCCGCACCGGCCTGCTGGACCAGCCGGCTGACGACGCCCCGGTGGACCACAGCTATTTCATCAACGGGCTGCGGATCATCACCCTTGACACCTCCGTGCCCGGCTTCCACCACGGTGAGCTGAGCCCTGACCAGCTGGAGTGGCTCGCGGCCGAACTTTCCACCCCGGCACCGGACGGAACCATCCTGGCCCTGCACCACCCTCCGGTGCCCTCCGTCCTGGATCTCGCCGTCCTGGTGGAGCTCCGGGACCAGACGGCATTGGCCGCGGTCCTGCGGAACTCGGACGTCCGGTCCATACTGGGCGGCCACCTGCACTATTCGACGACGGCGACCTTCGCCGGAATTCCCGTCTCTGTAGCCTCAGCCACCTGCTACACCCAGGACCTCAACGTCCCGGTGGGTGGAACCCGCGGACGCGACGGCGGACAGGCGTTCAACCTCGTCCACGTCTATGAGCACACCATCGTGCACTCCGTGGTCCTGCTCGGAGACACCCCGCCGGTGGGCGAGCTCGTCTCGGCTGCAGAAGCCCATCGGCGGATTGCAGCGGCCGGGATTCGGATCCCGGGCAAGGCGAGGCCCGAGGAGCCCGCCAGGACTCCCGGAAGCCGAAGGCTGACCGCCAGCAACTAGCGCCACCCCGGTGACGGGACAGCGGGCACAGCCAGCTGGTGGTTGTGCCCGGACCTCGGGGACCTACTTCTCCCAGGGGGCCTTGATCGGGTAGTACTTCTCCAGGAAGTCTGTCACGAGTTCGGCCCGCTCCTCGGCGGGGACCTCAGGGAAACTTCCGTCATTGAGGCAGAAGAAGTCCATGTTCCGCTTGGCGAGCAGCTTGGGCAGATAGTTCAGCCCGGCCCTGGCCGTGGTGTCCACGTAGCGCACCTTTGCCGCGGTCTGGGTGACGGCCCGGCCGGTGAGCAGCGCGTAGTAGTGGTAGAACGAGTTGGTCACCGAGATGTTGTCGGCCGCGCGGAACGTGCTGGCCGCCGTCTTGGCGAATTCCGCGGGGAACTCCTGCTCCATCTTGGCCACGACGCTGCGCCGCAGCGGAGCAGCCGTGTGTTCCAGGTGACGGGTGGTGATCCGGCCAAAGCGGTCCCAGAGCAGTTTCCGGTTCACACGGGCTGCGTTCTCGAACCCGCTGCGCTCGGCGTCGTTGTCCCCAAGGCCGATCCGGGTTTCCGCCTCGATGAACTTCGTGATGCCGCCAGGGGTGAAGAACATGTCCGGCCCGACCGCGCGGCCAAAGAACATGTCGTCATTCGAGTACAGGAAGTGCTCGGACAAACCTTCAATGTGGTGGAGCTGGCACTCCACTGCTTGCGAGTTGTGGGTGGGCAGCACGGAGGGGTCCGCGAAGAACTCCTCGCTGCGGACGATCGTCACGCCCGGATGATCCGCCAGCCAGGAGGGCGTGGGGGAGTCCGTGGCGATGAAGATGCGGCGGATCCAGGGCGCGAACATGTAGACCGAGCGGAGCGCGTACTTGAGCTCGTCGATCTGGCGGAATCGGGCTTCGTGGTCGTCGCCCTCGCCGACCACGACGCCGGCCATCCGGGCACGCCGCGCGGCGATGTACTCGGGGGAGCTGCCGTCCACCCAGGAGAACACCAGGTCGATGTCGAAGCTGATGTCACTGGCGTGGTCGGCGAACATGTTCTCGATCGTGGGCCAGGTGTGGCCGTACCGCTCCACCGTGCCGCGGACGGCGTCCTGGGCCAGCAGGGTCCGGCGGGTGAGTGAGTTCTCGATCGGGAGGATCAGCTGGTCACCTTCGAAACTCCACAGTTCCAGCTGCACGCCGGCCGAGGCGCCGAACTCGAAGCCGCCCTCAGGTTCGACCCGGGGACGGTACAGCCGGAAGATCCGGGACTGCCGGTTGGGAGAGAGCTCCCCGTCGGCGACCAGCACCGAGGACTTCTTCTTGGCGTCGACGCTCATCGAGTAGAACGGCTCATCGTGGCAGGCCTTCACGAGGGCGTCGCGGAGATCCTTGCGGTCCTTCCAGTCCACGGCGATGACCGGCCGGTGGTTGTTGCCGCGGACCAGGAGGTAGTCGAGGCCGGCGCCGTCAAGGACCGAGCGGATGAACATCAAATCCTCGACCATGGCCTGGTACGGCGTACGGTTCTCATTGATGAGCCCGTACCGGCCGCGCCGGCGCACAACGTCCTGCCGGGTCCGGAATCTCGCCACGGCAGCCGCGGAGGTGACCTCATCATGGGCATCTACCGATGCCTGGCTGCCGTAGTAGATCTCGTCCTGGACCAATGCGTCTGTAATTTCGATTCTCCGTGATTGTTTGCGTGAATGTGTCCCTAGTTGCATGATAACGTCCGCCCCAAAATCGACCCCAATGTCCGCGGCTGAAATGCCGCCAGTGTGGGCCGCAAGAGCCCTACCTCCACCCCCGGAACCCTGGGGTCCGGGGGTGGTTCGGTGCGCTGGTTCAGTCCAGGAGGGCCGCGCGCCAGCTGTGCAGGAAAGCCGCCCCGGCATCGTCGTGGATGACGTCCGCGCCCAGCCCCAGATCCGCCGCGGTGAGTACCTCGTACGGTTTCACCGGGACGCCGTCGGCCGGCCGGACGTCGACGTGCTTGACCGGGTGGTCGTTGTGGTGCAGCCAGTCGGCCATGGCGTAGTCCGTGCGGGAGTCGCCCACCGTCCGCCAGGCCTGCGGGGTGATGCCCTGGGCCGCGAGCAGCTCCACGGCGCGGCTCGCACCAAGGTCCTTGCCGAGCCGGACCGATTCGATATCGGTGGAGATGATGGTCGGGTCCACCCGGTAATCGACGCGGTCATCGGAGTCGGGGGCGTGGTGGTCCAGGCGCACCACCCCAAGACCGTGCCGGGCCATCAGGCCCATGGCGTCGGCGTCGAAGAGTTCCTGCTCAGCCCGGTAGTCGGAGTTCTCCACGGCGATGTGCTGCTCCACGGAGACCATCGCCAGTTTGGTTTCGTCAAAGAACATGTGGCTGGAATAGTCCTCGGCCACGAGCCGCCGGACGTCGTCGCCGAAGGCCCGCGGGATGGCCAGTTCGTGGTCGACGTGGACTGCACCGGGACCCGTGGAGGTGTAGCTGAACCAGACGGCGCCCTTCTCGCAGACGGCGTGGATGAGGAGGCCGGCCGGCATCCCGGCGGCAATCATCGGCTCCATGACCTGTTCACGGATGAAGGCCGCCGAACGGCCCGTGTTGAAAATGACCGGGATCCCCGCCGCAGCCAGCGCCAGCAGGTCCGCGATGATCGCAGGCTGCACCGTGCGGGTGACGGGACTCGCCACGGGACCGTCGACGTCGAGCAGCAGTGCCAGCGGAGGCGCCAACGGCGAGAGGGAGGCTGGGGTCTCGGGAGTTGTCATGCACCTATTCTCCCAGCCGGCAGGCGGCTTTGCATGTGTTGTGGACCGGGGTTGGCGGCATGGCGTGAAATGTGACAGGCGGCGGCGCGCGGCATGACAAATGGTTACCGTTTGGCTACAACCTCCCGGCTTCGGGCGTCGTGGATTCCTTTGGCCGTCCAAGTTCCTTACGCTTGCATGGTGATATTCAAAGCCGTGGGCGAGGGACGCCCGTACCCCGACCATGGTTACAGCACGCCCAAGGACTGGGCGACGCTGCCGCCGCGCCCGGTCCGGCTGGACGATCTGGTGACCACCAAGCGCACGCTCGACCTTGAAGCGCTGCTGGCAGAGGACTCGACGTTCTTCGGCGATCTGTTTCCGCACGTCGTGGAGTACCGCGGCGTCCTGTACCTGGAGGACGGCCTGCACCGCGCCGTCCGGACTGCCCTGCACCAGCGCACGGCGATCCATGCGCGCGTCCTGGTGATCAATGGCTAGAGCGCCGAAGGACGTCACCGTCCTGCATGGGCACCACGTCATCACCGGCTCTGATTTGCGCGCCACGTTCGTGGAGGATGACGAACTGCACGACAACCCCGTCAGGCTGCGGCGCCGCATCCTGCACGGGGTCGTGCTGGTGCTGCTCGTGGGGCTGATTGCCGCGGCGATCGTGGTGGCGCTGGCGATCATGAACGGCCAGATCAAGATCCCGACGGCGGAGCGCAGCCAGGCTGCCGCGTCCGTCTGCCCGGAGGCGCGTTACGACTACGCGCCGCCGGAAACGATCAACCTCAACGTTTTCAATTCCACGTCCCGGCCGGGCCTGGCCCGATCCGTGGCCGAGGAGTTCGCGGCCCGCAAGTTCATCGTCGGGGCCGTTGCCAACACGACGTCGAGCTACCGCGGGGTGGCGTTGGTCGTCTCCGGCGCGGCAGGCCAGTCCGCGGCGTTCAGTGTGCAGCGCAACGTGCCCGGCTCGGACTATTTCCAGGACGGCCGGACGGACCCGAGCGTGGATGTCATCCTCACCGGAGACTTCAAGGACCTGGCAAAACCGGAACTGGTCGACCAGACGCCGGGCCAGCTCAGCTGCCCGCGCGAGGACCGGCGGATTGTGGACGAAACGCAGTGGCCCGTGGCGCCGACGGTGTCCCCCACTCCGGGCAACTGACCCCGTTCGTCCGGGGCCGCCGGTTCACGGGTGTTCAGGGGTTAAGGCGAAGCGGGAGCCCATTGTCGTCGAACCGCGCTCCCGCGCCGAGCTGGACAAACCGCACGGTGCGGGCCAGCCGGGCCTCTGCCTCGGGGTCCTGGCCGGCGCCGTTACCGCGGGCGGCACTTGAGGACAGGGTGCCGTGGATGAGCTGCGCCAGCTGGCTGATGTCGGTGTCCGGCAGGTAGCCCTGGGCGATGCCGTCCCGCAGGATGCCCTGCAGCAGGACGCTCAGCTCCCCGACATGGTCCGCCAGCTTCGCGAACGACGCCGGGGAAAGCACGGCGCCCATCGCCGGACCGGGCGGCAGGTGCCGCCGGCTGAGGTCCTCGACCTGGGCGCGGACGTACAGCGCCAGTCGGTCCACCGGATTCTCCAGCGAGTCCAGGGATTCCCTCAGGTCAACCAGGAAACGCTCGGTTTCATCCAGTGCGTAGGCGATCAGAAGTTCTTCGATGTCCGCATAGTAGTTGTAGACAGCGGTCCGGCCGATCAGGGCGTGCCGTGCAACGTCAGTCATCGTCAGCCCGGGCAGCCCGTGGGTGAACAGGAGCTCGCCGAACGCAGTCAGGATGCGGTGCTGGGTCTCGGCTCGTTGGGCGGCGTTGCTCGCGGCCGAAATCCTGGGCATACGGACACTTTAGCGCGATCTGTCAGCAAAACCCGGTTTTGCCACTGGCCAGCGGTAATCCCGCCCCGCGCGGGCCGCCGGTGAAGGCGGACGCTCAGGCGGAGCAGCCAGCCGGGCCGCAAGCCTCTGCGGTTCCGTTGGCCTCTCCGCCGGGGGCCGCGCTGACCATCTCAAGCGGCCGGCTGTCCTGCCAGGCCCGCTCGAGGGCCGCGGAGAACGTCTCGGCGGGCTGGGCGCCGGAGAGCCCGAATTTCCGGTCAATGACGAAAAACGGGACGCCGGTGATGCCCAGGGCGCGGCCTTCCTCGAAGTCCTGCCGGACGTCGTCGGCGTATTTGTCCGTCGTGAACAGTTCGTCCAGTTCGGCGGCACCGACCCCGAGGCCCAATCCCAGCGAGGTCAGGTACTCCCGGCTGCCGATGTCCAAGCCCCGCTCGAAGTGGTCGCTGAGCAGGCGCTCCTTCGCAGCGTCCTGCTGCCCGTGCGCGGCGGCAAGGTGGATCAGCCGGTGGGCAGTGAAGCTGTTGGCGACCACGACGTCGTCGAACCGGTAGTTGAGCCCCTCGCCGCTGGCCTCCTCGGCCACGTGCGCGAACATTCCGGCGACCTGCGCCGGGGCCATGCCCTTGCGGGTGCTCAAATAGTCCAGTTCGGTGCCGTCATAGTGGTCCGGCAGTGTCGGATCCAGCTGGTAGCTGCGCCACTGGACCTCCACGGAATCCCGGTGCGGGAAGGCCGCGAGGGCCATTTCAAAGCGGCGTTTGCCAATGTAGCACCAGGGGCAGGCCACGTCCGACCAGATCTCAATCTTCATGATCGCCACAACCCTTCAGGCGCCGGCTCCATTCCCCGGCGGCCTGTCGGCTTGGTCACGGCGTGACCGGGCGCTCCATGACGAAGTCGTGTTCCACGGTGCTGCCGAGCCGGAAGGACTTGGTGCCGACCTTGCGGAAGCCGGATTTTTCGTAAAAGCGGATGGCGCGGGCGTTCTGGTCGTTCACCCCGAGCCAGATCCCCCGGGCGCCGGCCGCTGCGGCCGCGCCGATGCAGGCGTGCATCAGTTCGGCGGCGGCGCCCAGGCCGTGGTGGTCCGGGTGGACGTAACATTTGCTGAGCTCGGTGGAGGGCAGGAGGGTCAGGACCGCTGCCACGTCCGGGTCCCGGGCGGGCCGGGCGGCCAGGAGGCTGTAGCCGCGAAGCTCGCCGCCGGCGTCGATCACGAGAACGGTGACGGCCGGGTCGGCGAGGTAGCTGCGGAAGTTGGCCTCGCTGAGCGTGTTCGCGAGGTGCGCGGCGATGTCCGCCGGCCGTGACCCCGGCGGACACGCGAGCGGGAAGGTGACGGCCGCCAGCGCGGCCAGCCGGCCGGCGTCGTCCGCGGTTGCTCTCCGGATCTGGTGCGTCATAGCTAGAACTCTAGTCCGCGGCCGGGCCGCCACCCTCTGCTGGGCTGCGGGCGCCGCGCAAGAACGCCTACGCCGAGACCGACGTGACGTAGGTTCTGGTGCTGGTGCCTTCGACCCCCAGCTGATGGTCCTCGTCCGAGGCCAGCCCGGACACCGTTAGTGCGGCGACGACACCCGACCCACTCGTCCTGGTCAGCGGTGGCGCCGGGCAGGACGCAGCGGAAGAGAACCACGTTATGCCAGTTCCTCCTCGTGCTGCCGCAGTTCGGTGATCCGGGGTGAGACGGTGTCAGTCATTCGGGGCCCCTTCCGGCGTGGCGTCTGCCGCGTACCTGAGGCCGATCTGACGGCGGATCTCGTCCATGGCGGCCATGACGGCCACGCTCTCCCTCGGCGGTAGCACCGTGCCGGCGGTGAATCCTGCTGTGATGAGGCGTTCCATCTCGGCTGCCTGGAATTGCATCCCTCTGCCCTTCACCGGCTCGTCGAACCTCTCCAGGACGTTTCCGTGAGTGTCGAAGCGGGTGAAGGGCGTGGGGTTGTACCAAGTGGGTTCGATGTCGACCCAGCCTTCCGTCCCGGTGACGACTGCCCGGTTGGCTCCGGCGGCATCCAGCTCACAGTCCACAATGGCCTGCTGTCCTTGCGGGTATTCGAAGATCGCTGCCGTCTGGCGGTCCACCCCTGTTGCGGTCATGGTTGCGCTGGCCCGGATGTTCCCCGGAGCGCCAAAGACATCAAAAGCGAAGGAGACCGGGTAGATGCCGAGGTCCAGGAGGGCTCCACCGCCCAAGGCAGGGTCGTTCAACCGGTGGGCGGGGTCCTTGGGAAGGTTTTGGTTGTGGCTGGCGGTGATCTTCCGCATCTCGCCGAGCGTGCCGTCATGGATGATCTCGCGGAGTCGTAGCATGTGGGGCAGGAACCGGCTCCACATGGCCTCGAGTGCCACAAGTCCTTTGGCTTCGGCCAGTTCGACGATTTCCCGGGCCTGGCGGGCGTTGATGGTGAACGGCTTCTCGACCAGCACGTGCTTCCCGGCATTCAAGGCGAGCAGTGCGTGGGCATGGTGGTAGGTGTGCGGCGTTGCGACGTAAACGACGTCGACGCCCGGATCCGTGACCAGCGCCTCGTAGCTGTCATGGGCGGTGGGAATGCTGAACTTTTCGCTGAAGACTCTGCTCGATTCCGGCGCGCGGGAACCGACGGCCTGCACGGTGAATCCGTTTTCGATCAGGTCCTGCGTTTGCAGCCCTGCGATGAAACCGGTGCCGAGGATTCCCCAGCGGATTTGTCCGTCGGAGGTTCCCTTACTGAGGTTGGTCACGTCATGAGTCCTTTATCGTGGGGAGAAACAATCGAGCGGGTAGGCGACGTACGCGAACCGGGTGGAATCAGGGGACCAGCTGTTGACGTTGAGTGTGCCCTGGCCACCGAAGAGCGGCCAGGTGTGCCGGGGTGTGGCCCAGTCGCCGGTGGAGACAAGCACGACGTCGACCGGCAAGTCAGCGGGGTGGCCCACGGTCCCGCTGGGGAACCGGATGAAGCTGGCCCAGCGGCCGTCAGGGGACAGATGCGGGAACCATTCGACAGTTCCGCTCTCCAGCAGCCGCTCCGCTTGTGCGTCCGGGGCGCTGCCGTTGGATGTGTTCAGCCGTGCGAGTTGCGCATGGCCGGGTTGGGCGGTGAAGGCTTCCGTGTTGAAGTAGAGCCATTCGCCGTCCGGGGAGTATTCGGGTCCGTCGCAGTGACCGGCCACGTTCAACCGGGTGGTGTCGCCACCGCCGGCCGGGATGGTCATGAGCCGGCCGGGCTGGGTGAAATCGCCGGCCTCGATCCCGACGCAGGCCAGCCGCTGCCCGTCCGGGCTCACTCCGTGGAGGAAATGGAAGTACCCGTCGTCATGAGTGATGCGGGTGGCCGCACCGCCGTCAAGCGCCGCGCGGTAAATGTGGCCATCCTTGGCCGAAAGGTAGATGCCGGTGCCGTCCGGCGCAAGGACATGGTCGTTGTTCAGTTCCGGGATCCCGGTGAGGGGCACCTGACCGATAGTCCGGCGCCCGACGTCGAAGCGCCACAACGTCCCGGCGCCGTTCAGGATGAGTGCCGCGCCGTCGAGAGTCCAGTTCGGCGCCTCAAGGAGCACATCCTCGGTAGTGGACGCCAGGTTGCGCTCACCCGTAATGGACGCGATCCACACCTCGCAGCGCTGGCCAGGCTGAAGTGTCCGAATCACGGGGCGACCTCCAGGGACCCCGTCGGGAGGTCCTTGATCCGGACCGCTTCGGCGTCGTGGTCCGGTGATTGCAGGACGGCGGTGTCCAGTTCGGCGATTTTGAGGCCGTTGACCCATGTGGTGATGACCGGCAACGCCCCGACGCAGCGGATGCGGAGTTCGTTCCAATCATCCCAGCGCCAAATGCACAGGAAATCGTCGACGTCGGCCGCGTAGCTGAGACGCTGGCGCTTCTCGTTCGTGACGGGTTCGACGGACGTGGCCGGTTCGTCGGCAACCAGCCCGGCCGGCCGGCCGTCGGCGTCGCGGGCGGCATCCACGGCGAAGGGCACGGCGGAGAAGCTCGCCAGGCCGTTGCCGAAGAAGCCGCCGATACCGCCGGAGGGGCGGTGGTCCACCAGGACCTGGAAGCCGTGCCAGCTGTCCCGTTGCCGGCGGATCATGACCCCGGTTGTTCCGGTGATGTCGGCCACGGCTGATCCTTACTGCTTGAACGCCGCGTCGAAGGAGGTGTTCGACGCCGGGAAGTCGTACTTCTTCAGTGCGGCGAGGGCTTCGGGGGCGCCGTGGAGCCGGTCCATGCCGGCGTCCTCCCATTCGATGGAAATGGGCCCGGTGTAGCCGATCGCGGTGAGGGCGCGGAAGGACGATTCCCAGGGGACGTCGCCGCGGCCGGCGGAGACGAAGTCCCAGCCCCGGCGCGGGTCGCCCCAGGGCAGGTGCGAGCCCATGACGGTGTTCCGTCCGGTGGGGCGCAGCTTGGTGTCCTTGCAGTCCACGTGGTAGATCCGGTCCTTGAAGTCCCAGATGAAGGAGACCGGGTCGATGCCCTGCCACATGAAGTGGGAGGGGTCCCAGTTCAGCCCGAA
>NZ_JARUXE010000034.1 GCF_030433895.1 Arthrobacter sp. PsM3
CCCCCCCCCCCCCCCCCCCCCCCCCCCCCCCCCCCCCCCCCCCCCCCCCCCCCCGGATCCGCGCCATGCCTTAGCTGCTACGCATGGCAGTGGCCGCCGGCCGCCTGGGCGGAGGCGGGGACGTCCAGGACTGGGCTGCGGTCAAAGAAGCCGTCCGGACGAAGCTTGAACCCCACGGTGTCCACCGGCATGATGGGCCAGTCCTCGGTCCGGGGGAAATGGGTCAGCCCGAAAGTGTGCCAGAGAACGATGTCCTGGCCGTCGATGTCCCGGTCCTGTGCGATGTAGGCCGGCAGTCCCGCTCCCCCGGCATGCTGGTTCACGAAATCGCCGGTCGGGTACCGTTCGTCGTCGGCAAAGCGGGTCACCCAAAGGTCCTTGGTGGCGAACGCGGCCCGGCGGGCAATGGAGGATTCCGGATCCGCCAGCAAGGTGGGCTGGCCCTGGGCGTGGAGTTTGTAGCCCACAGCCTCGCCCAGCCGGTTCCGTGACTCAGGGTTCGAGATGACCCAGGTCCGTCCGCTGCGGGCGTCGGCCTCGCGCACGCCGTCCGATTCGCGGGTGAGGACGGTACGCTTCCGGGAGAAGGCATTGCCGCGTTCGTTGCCTTCGCCCATCACCTGCCGGACCACATCCTCTTCTTCGACCCGGTTGGTGAAGCCGTCGATGGCCATGTCCAGCCGGGCGCTGAAGAGATGCTGGTGGAACGGGGCGCCCAGCCCCGGCGCCAGCTGGGATATGTTGTCCGAGCCACCTTCGGGATAGGCACTGGTGAAGACGACGCCAGTGGCCTTGGCCTCGAACTCGATGGTGCCGTCGAGGTAGAGGTACCAGTAGAAGCCGTAGTCGTAGTTCCCGATGGTGGTGAAGAACGAGATCACCAGGCGGCGGTTGCGCCGGGTGTACGTAATGCCGGACCAGAGGTCGCTGTGCTTGGCCAGGATGCCCCAGTCCTCCTCGTGCATGCAAATGCCGTTGCGGATCTCGCGGGGATTCCCGAAGGCATCACTGATGACGGGGCTGAGGTAGGTGATCTCCCCCAGGCAGTCGCATCCGAGTTCCAGGGAGTTGGCGTACTGGCCCACCAGGTACTCGCCGGTATCGAAGTAATTCTGCCAGGAGCGGATCGGCGACGGGTCACCATAGGGCACCACCATCTCTGCGATGGAGGCACGGTTGATGATCGGGCGCAGCCGGCCGCCGTCCTGGAAGGCGATGTTGTGCAGTACGACGCCTTCCCGGACGTCGAAGCCGACGTCGACGCTCCACTTTTCCCATTCCACGTGGTTCCCGTCGGTCACGGTGAAGCTGGGACCCTCGGGCTGGGTGATGCTGATGGGTTTCTGCGTGGTCCGCAGCGGCCCGGTGAGCTCAGGATCGGTGTAGTTGCCGTGCTCCGCGGGAACCGGCACCGCGCCGGTGTCCAGCACCTGCGTGACTTCCTTGCTGACGACGTCGACATAGGCCACGAGTCCGTCCACAGGGTGCGCCCAGGCGCTGTCCTCGGGGAAATCCTGCACGAACGCCAACCCGCGCAGGATCCGGCGGCCCCTTTCCTCGGGGTATTCGAAGACACCGGCAGACAGCGGGGCGACCCTGACCTTGCCGACGTCCAGGCCCCGGTCGGCCAGCGCCTTGAGCCAGCGCGCGTCCGAGGCCAGCAGTTCCTCAACCACCGCGAACTCTTCCTCCAGGACCGGAAGTTCGCCCGCAACCGCGGTGTCCAGTTCGACGGCGGAAACCACCGCCTGTGTTGTCACGGAGACCGTGACGTCCGCCGGGCGGCCGCCGTCGACGTCGTGAATGAACACCCGGAAACGGCGGTCTTCACGGTCCCTGGGGGCGTCGCGGGCCGGATCCAGCAGGCCCAGGTAGGCAATGCGCTTCCCCGGCCCAAAAAGGCCGGCGGCGAGCAGAACGCTCCGGACCTCGGCGATTTCGGCGCCGGTCGCCAGACGGTACGGCGCGGCGGTGTCGGTAATTGAGGGCATCATGGCGGCCTTCTGTCCGGGACCTTTGCGGGTCGGATTTTTATTTTCTATAGGTGTAGAGAATACCGATCCGTAAGATGTGGCACAAGAGTCGACCACGAAATATTTCCGGGGAGCAGTTCCGTGCCAAAGATTGTTGATCATGATGAGCGCCGCCTGGAACTCGTCGATGCGACGTGGCGGATCATTGCCCGGCTGGGCATCGAAGGCGCCACGATGCGCGAAATCGCCATTGAGGCAGGGTTCGCCAATGGAGCCCTCAAGCCATACTTCCCCACCAAGGACACTCTGCTGGCCTTTGCCTTCAGCCACGTCTTCAACAGGACAAACGCGCGGGTGGCCACGGTCACCACCGGAAAATCAGGGCTGCCGGCATTGCGGGACTTTTGCCGCGAGGTACTCCCGCTGGACGAGGAACGCGTCAATGAGGCGCGGATCGTAATCCCTTTCTGGCAGAAGGCGGTCAATGACGAGGAGAAAGCCGCAATCCACCGCGCCTCGATGGACCAGTGGCTCCACCTGGTCCTCGGGTACCTCGGCCAGGCCCGGAAGGACGGCGACGTCACCACCCCGGTTCCGGATGACGCCCTCGCCGGCCAGCTGCTGAACATGCTGCTGGGCGCACAGATTACCGCCGCCCTTGCACCCCAGGCTCCGACGCCGGAGCAGCCCGTGGCCGAGAGCCCCGCCCCCGGGCCGCTGCTCAATACGGCCCTCCTGGCGCAGCTGGAGGGTTTTCTCGGCCTGCTTCGCCCGGCCGGCTGATCTTTTTTCGCCGACTGTCGAAAAAAGATGACAGCTGCCGTTCCCGGCGCTAACCTGAAATGACTGTGTCCCATGACACACCCCCAGGATTATGACGGCGTCAGGATCTCCAATGGCCCCAGCTACAACCCACGGCACCTCCCAGGACGTCCGCACCAGCGTGGCAACCTCCTTTGACCACTGGAGGCATCTGGTCGCGGAGTCTTTTGTTCCCCTCATGGCGCAGACGGGCGATCCGGACGCGTTCAGCGGCCGCATGCGGTCCAGGCTGCTGGACCGCGTGTGCATCGTCGAGGTCACAGCATCCAGCCACGAGGTCCACCGCACGCCCGCCCTGATTGCGCACTCCGGCCAGCGCTACTTCAAACTCAATCTGCAGCTCGAGGGCACGGGACTGCTCATCCAGGACAACCGCGAAGCCGTGCTGCGCCCGGGGGACCTTGCGATCTATGACACCGACCGGCCCTACACCCTGGCGTTCGAAGAGCAGGCCCGGATGATGGTGGTGATGTTTCCCTACGATGCCCTGTCCCTGCCGCCGGAATGCGTGGGGCAGCTCTCGGCAGTGCGGATGGCCGCCGGCGGCGGCCTGACCAGCATCGTCGGGCCGTTCATTTCCAGGCTCGCGGAAAACCTGGACGTCCTGAACGGCCCCAGCGGTTCCCGGCTGACCACCAACGCGCTCGACCTCGTCTCCACGATGCTGCACGCGGAGCTGTCCATGACTCCGGACACGATGAAGCCGCAGGCGCTCCTGGCCACCTCCGTCCGCGAATACATCGAGGCGAACCTCTCCGACCCTGCGCTCTCCCCCGCCACAATTGCCGCGGCCCATTTCATCTCCACCCGCCATCTGCACAACGTCTTTCACGAATCAGGGGCCACCGTTGCCGGCTGGATCCGGAGCCAGCGGCTGGAACGAACCCGGCGGGACCTGAGGGATCCGCTGCATGCGGGGGCCTCCGTGGGCACCGTGGCGGCCCGCTGGGGATTCCTGGATGCGGCGCATTTCAGCCGCACCTTCCGGGATGCCTTCGGCCAGTCCCCCACCGACTGGCGCCGCGGCGCCTGAGATTTCCCCTGCAAAGACCGCTGCAACGACGGGAGGGTGCGGTACCGGATAGCCCGGAACCGCACTCTTCCGACGTCGTCGGGCTCTGCGCGTGGCGCCCTGCGCAGTGGCGGCCTACGCTGCGAACTCCGCCACGGCGGCCCGGCTTCCGCCCCGGCTGAGGACCCGGACCTCCACCAGCAGGCCGGCCACAAACACCGCGGGGACGGCCACCAGGAGCGCCACGGCGGTTTCCGCGCTGCCCCCGATGAGGGATGTGAAGTTGCTGACCACGAGGTAGAGCACCCAGGCAAGGAGGACGGTGGCCAGCACGGGCGCCACGAGCGTCTGCCAGTGCTGCCCGGCGACCCGTTCGCGCCGGAAATATACGACGACGGCCAGGGAGGACAGCATGTACAGCACCAGCAGTGCCGCGACAGCCAGCCCGCTGAACCAGGAGAACAGCGTCAAGACCGGGTCCATCGCCAGCAGCGCGAAGGGTGACACCAGCAGCAGGGCGATGCCCGTCTGGATCCGGGCGGCCACCGCCGGGGCGCGGTGTGAGTTGGTCCGCGCGACGACGGCGGGCAGGGAACCGCGGAGCGCCAGCGAATGCAGGTAGCGGTTGATGCCGTTGTGGAAGGCGATGATGCCGGCCAGGAGGGACGTCACGAGCAGGATGCCGGTGGTGACCCCCGCCCACGGCCCGAACAGCTCCACCATGGGCGTGAGTACGAATGCCGTGGAGTCACCGGATTCCAGGGCGGCCCCGGCAGCGCCGACGACCTGCGAAGGGCCGTAATAGCTGACCAGCATCCAGGAGATGAAGGAGAAGAAAACTGAGATGACGCCCACGGACAGATAGGTGGCCCGGGCCACGGTCCGCTGCGCGTCCTTGGCCTCAGCCGAGTAGATGGCAGTGGATTCGAATCCGAACATGGAGGCCACCGCGAACATGATGGCCACGCCGGGGGCGCCGCTGGCGATCGCCTCGGGTGAGAAGGACGCGGCAATGCTGAGCCCTTCCGGTCCCCCGCCCCGGAACAGCACCGTCAACCCGAACATCAGCAGGATTGCGACCTCCAGGCCCACGAGAAGCGCAAGGACCCGGGCACCGAGTTCGATGTTCAGTGAGCCCAGGACCTGCACGCCCGCCATGGTGACCACCGCCAGCACCCACCAGGGGACGCTGATGCCGGCACTGTCGAGGAGGCCGGAAAAGGCCGCGCCGTACAGGCCGTACATGGCGGCCTGCACGGTGCTGTAGGCCAGCAGCGCCAGCCAGGCGGCGCCGGCGCCGATCTTCCGCCCGAACGCCGCCGTGACGTACGCGTAGAACGCGCCGTTGGCCTGGATCTTCCGGCTCATGGCGACGAATCCCACCGCGAAGATCACGATGACAATGCCAACCACCAGATAGGCGCCGGGCGCTCCAGGGCCATTGCCGAGCGCTGCGGCCAGCGGGGAGGCCCCGACGATTCCGGTGAGCGGCGCCTGGGCGGAAAGGACAAAGAACAAAATGCCCATGACACCGACGCTGCCGGCGCGCAGGGCAGTGGAGTGCTCGTGCCGGGGAGTTTTTTCTGCGGTCCGGGACTCGGAATTTGAAATACTCATTGGATCCTTCTTAACGGTCATGAGTGCTGGGTCTGTGGTGTCTGGCACCGTGCAAACCAGCATGGCAGCCGCCCCCTGTCCGGCTTTTGTCGATCAGTGACCGGTTGTTGTAGCTGAGCGCAGCGACGCCTTTTCCGCACCGATCCTGGTCTTCCCGTTGAACCTTGGTTTCCCCTTTGAACCTTGTTTCCCCTTTGAACCTTGCCGCCATCGTTCGCTGGTCGTCAAGAGTCGTTCCCGGAGAGACAAGCCGCGGAGCTCCCGCCGGAGGACCCTTGAAGCAGCGGCTTCTGGCCGCAGGGCCCGGACGGATCACCAGCTGCGCCTTAACTACTCGAAGTGGAGTACCGATGGAAACCTACGATGCCCTTCTCGCCGCAATCACGCCGTCGTCCGGTCTGACCCGCACGATTCTCGACCCGGCCACGGGCGAGCCCGTGGGGGAAGCACCGGTTCATGACGTGGCGGATCTGGAGCGCGCCATCACCGCCGCCGCCGCCGCGCAGCCGGCCTGGGCCGCGCTGGGCCATGACGCCCGCAGCGCTGCCCTGCTCAGGGCCGCCGACGCCGTCGAACGCTCCGCCGAGGAACTTGCCCGGCTCCTTTCCCGCGAGCAGGGCAAGCCGCTGAACGGCCCCAACGCCCGCTTCGAAGTGGGCGCTTGCTCGGCCTGGCTCCGTGCCACGGCCACCACCGGGCTGGAGCCGGAAACCGTGGTGGACGACGGCGAGACCCACGCCGTCGTCAACTACCGCCCGATCGGCGTCGTCGGCGCGATCGGGCCATGGAACTGGCCCATGATGATCAGCGTCTGGCAAATTGCGCCCGCCCTGCGGATGGGCAACGCCGTCGTCGTGAAGCCCTCCGAATACACCCCGCTCAGCGTCCTGGCGCTGGTCAGCGTCCTGAACGAGGAACTGCCGGAGGGCATTTTGTCCGTCGTGTCCGGCGGCCGCGAGGTCGGGGCGCGGCTGGCCGAGCACCCCGCAGTCGGAAAGATCATGTTCACCGGTTCCACCACCACCGGCAAGGCGATCATCAAGTCCTCCGCCGGCACCGTCAAACGCCTCACCCTGGAACTCGGCGGCAACGACGCCGGCATTGTCCTTCCCGACGCCGATCCCAAGGCGATCGCAGAAGGCCTGTTCTGGGGTGCCTTCATCAACACCGGCCAGACCTGCGCGGCGCTCAAGCGGCTGTATGTCCACGACGGCATCTACGATGCGGTCTGCACGGAACTCGCCGCAGTCGCTGCCGCAATGCCGATGGGCGTCGGCCTCGACGAGGCGAACGTCCTGGGCCCGCTGCAGAACAAGCAGCAGCTCGACGTCGTGGCCCGGCTCGTGGATGCGGCCCGTGCCTCCGGAGCCAGGATCCTGCTGGGCGGCAACCCGGATGCGGACCAGCCGGGCTTCTTCTACCCCACCACGCTTGTGGCCGACATTGACAACGACAACCCCCTCGTCGCCGAGGAGCAGTTCGGGCCAGCCCTGCCGATCATCCGCTACAGCACCGTCGATGAGGCCGTGGCCATGGCCAACGCCCTTGACGTCGGCCTGGGCGCCTCGGTCTGGTCCTCAGACCCGGTCCGTGCCCGTGACGTGGCGGCCCGGATCGAGGCCGGAACGGTGTGGATCAACAAACACGGGGCCGTTGACCCGCGCGTTCCCTTCGGCGGGGCCAAGCAGTCCGGCTACGGCCTCGAGTTCGGCGTCGAAGGCCTCAAAGCCCTCGGGGTGCCGCAGGTAATCAACGGCTGACGATTCAGCACTGCCGCACGACTGTTTGAGGGCCGGCGCCCGGGGCGGGGCGCCGGCCCTCAGCCATGGGCCGCCCGCTCCACGCACCAACCGTGGTGCCGTGAACTCTGGCAGGCATAAGCTATCGGCTTGCGGTTGGCGCTCTCTCGGCTGCCGACGACCACGGCATTGGCGTCCCTTCGCAGCTCACCCTCATCGGATATGACAACACCTACCTGGCCGGCATCCGGCGCCTTTCACTGACCGGCGTGGATCCCGTGAGCCGGGACGTCGGCGTCCGCGTCGCCGGGCTGCTCCTTGAACGCATGGCGGACCCCTCCCTGCCGCAGCGCACCGTGGTGCTGACCCCGCGGATGGTCATTCGCAGCAGCACCGACCCGGCCCCGACGGCCTGATCCGCGGAACGGCTCACACCGGCAGGCGCTACGAAACCCAGTCGGCCTCGTCGTAGGGGCGTCCTCGGAAGTGGGCGCGGAGGTACTCCCCCACCACGGCAGCCCCGAGGTCTCCAACGTCAGGCGCCACGACCCGGCCGTCGATCCGGCGGGCCATCGTCTGGACGAACCGTTCCAGGCCCGGGTCGTCGCCGAGCCGGAAGAACGTGGCCTGCGTGCCGGCACGCCCGAGGCGGTCCAGCTCGGCGACCGTCACGCGGATGGTCTCCGGGTCAGGCGGCCACGAAAACCACGACTCGCCGTCGGCCAGCAGGTGCGCGGTGGGTTCCCCGTCGGTCACCACGAGGAGGACGGGCTGCATCGACGGGTGCTGGCGGAAGAAACGACCGGCCAGCAGCAGACCGTGATGCAGGTTGGTTCCCTGCTCCCGCAAAGCGTGCAGGGCGGTGAGCTCGCCGATGTCCATGGACTGCGCGTACCGGCCGAACGTGATCAGCTGCAGCCGGTCCCCGCGGAACCGGGTTGAGACGAGGTGGTGCAGGGCGAGTGCGGTGCGTTTCATCGGCACCCACCGCCCCTCGGCGGCCATCGAGAACGACACGTCGACGAGCAGGGCGACGGCGGCCTGGGTGCGCGCCTCCGTCTCCGTCACCTCAATGTCGGCTACCCCCAGGCGCAATCCGCGGCCCGGATCACCGCCGTCGGCAATCGTGCGGCGGATCGCGTTGGTGATGGTGCGTGTGACGTCCCATGGTTCGGCATCCCCGAACTCCCACTGGCGGCTGGAGCCGGTCTGCTCGCCGGCCGCTCCGGCGGCCCGGGTGTCGCGGCGCCCCTGCCGGCCGGACAACTGCTTCGCGGTGTCCCGCAGCAGTGACCTGCCGAGCCGCCGCATCGCCTGCGGCGACAGCTTGAGGGTGCCGTCGGCCCCGCGGCGCAGGTAGCCGCCGTCCTGCATCGCCCGTTCGATCTCCGCTAGCGTACGTCCCGTCACGGCGGCATTCTGCCCAAGCTGGCGGGCAAGGGCGTCCAGGTCCAGATCGTCGAGGCTCGATCCATTATGGGACTGGGACAGCTGTTCGGCCAGCTCGTCGAGTTCGGCGATGTCCTGGAGCACGCCGGTGCCGTCGCCCAGCCCCAGACCTTCCTGACCCTCGAAGCGTTCGGAGCCGGTCCAGTCCTCCCCGGGGCGGAGGGCGCGCAGGCTCGAGTCGAGCTGATCGAGCTGGGCCATGAGTTCGGGCGATCCGAAGGCCTGGGCCGACAGGCGCATCAGCTCATCCCGCTGCTCGGGGGACATGGATTGCAGGAGCCGCTGGGCCGCCGCCGCGCGCTGGGCGAGGGCGTCGACCAGCTCCTCGACTGACTGCGGGTTTTCCGGAAAGAACTGGCCGTGCTGCGACATGAACTCCTGAAAGTCCGCGTCGGTGTCTTCGCCGCGCCGGTGCTTGTCCAGCAGCTCGTTGAGGTCGCGCAGCATCCCGTTCACGGCTTCGCGGTCCTCATCCGTGGCGCTCTCGAGTGCTTCCTTCATGCCGGCGAACCGCTGGTCAAGGACCTCGCGGCCCAGCAGATCCTTGATCCGGTCGAAGGCTTCGCGGGCGGTGCTCGACTGCCAGTCGTAGGAGGCCAGTTCGTTGACCGCGGCTGCGGTGGACCGGGGCAGGTTCTGCAGCTGCATCGCCCGGAACGCCCGGTCGGTGTTGTCCATCATGGCGTCCCGGGCGAGCTGCTTGCGCTCCTCCAGCACCGCGGTGTCGAGCAGCTTCTGGACCTCGGTGAGGGTGCCGTCCAGCCGGTGGCGGCCCAGCAGTTCGTTCCGGCGCTGTTGAACGCGGCCGGCGAGGTCGTCGAGCCCTTCCCGGTTGCGGCCGCCGCGGCGCAGGAACTCCTGCAGGGCGCGCCGGGGCGAGTAGCCCGCCATGACATCCTCGGCGATCGCGTCGAGCGCCTCGGCCAGGTCCACCGGCGGGGCGAGGGGATCCGGTCCTCCCGTGTACCGGCCGTACCTGGAGGACCGCTTGTGAACGCCCATGATGCTGCCTCCCTGTCCCTGCTTCAAGCCTGGGCCCGACTGCTAGCCGTAGATGGTTTCCTCGTCGTCGGACTCCTTGGCGATCCGCCGGGCGAGGAAGAGACCCTCCAGTGCAAGTTCGATTGCGGCGGCGCGCTGGCCGTCGTTCCTGGCGCCCAGGCGCCCGCTGATTTCGTCGTAAAGCCCGGAGCCGTCAAGTGCCGGAAGATCTTCGAGGAACTCCCGCGCGGTGATCTGGTCGCCGGTGGTCACGGTCCTGTGCCCGTCGAGCGCCGCCACGAGTGCACCCATATCGATGCCGTGGAAGTGCGCCCGGACGGCTTCCGCGGTGGCCATGCGCAGGAGGTGGTCCAGGATGTCCTGTTCCCGCCCTTCCTCTCCGGATTCGAACTCAATTTTGCCGGTGAGGACTTCGACGGCCGCCTCCAGGTCGACAATCCGTGCCACTGCCTCGTCCTCCCCCCGCACACTGGCCCGTCGCAACGCCGCCGCGGCGACTGTTTCGGCGCCCGCGATGGCGAACCGCGCCGAAACTCCGGAGGTCTGGTTGATGGCCGGGGACTGCCGCAGCGCGCGGGTGTAGCGGGCCAGGATCTCCAGGATGACGTGCGGGACATCGGCCACCAGCCGCCCCTCCTGCCGGATGACGGCCACCTCATCCTCAAGCTCGATCGGGTAGTGGGTGCGGATCTCGGCGCCGAAGCGGTCCTTCAGGGGCGTGATGATCCGGCCCCGGTTGGTGTAGTCCTCCGGGTTGGCAGACGCGACAACAAGCACGTCCAGCGGCAGCCGCAGCACGTAGCCGCGGATCTGGATATCGCGCTCCTCCATCACGTTGAGCATCGCGACCTGGATCCGTTCGGCGAGGTCGGGCAGTTCATTGATGGCGATGATGCCGCGGTTGGAACGCGGGACCAGGCCGTAGTGGATGGTTTCCGGGTCCCCGAGCCGGCGTCCCTCAGCCACCCGCATCGGATCGACGTCGCCGATGAGGTCGGCAACGGAGGTGTCCGGTGTGGCGAGCTTCTCGACGTACCGTTCCGAGCGGTGGCGCCACGCCACGCGCAGCCGGTCGCCTTCGGTCAGTGCACGGGCGCGGGAGTGCTCCGTGATGGGTTCGTAGGGGTGCTCGTTCAGTTCCGATCCCTCGATCACCGGCGACCACTCGTCAAGCAGCCCGACCAGGGTGCGGAGGAGCCGTGTCTTGCCCTGCCCCCGCTCGCCGAGCAGGACGACGTCGTGCCCCGCGATCAAGGCACGCTCAAGCTGGGGAATGACGGTGCGGCTGAAGCCGTACATCCCGGGCCACGGATCACGGCCGACGGCGAGCGCGGCAAGCAGGTTGCTGCGGATCTCGTGGCGCAGGTCCTTGTGGACATGCCCGGCTGCACGCAATTCACCAACGGTGAAGATATCGGGGCGATCACTCACCTCTCTAAGGTAGCCTCCAACCTGGGGCGAATCGAGGGAATTTCCCAAAATTCCAGCGCGCGGGCACCCGGAACGGCTTACGCTGGGTGCTGATGAGTGCAACACCGCCGTCGGGACCCCCGACACCACATTCAACACCTGAGGGCACGCTCCTCCTCCTGGTGCGCCACGGGGAGACGCCCACCACGGGAAAGGTGCTGCCCGGACGCGCCCCGGGACTGCACCTGTCCGAGCGGGGCCAGGGCCAGGCGGCACGCGTCGCGGAACGGCTCGCAGGCCTTCGCATCGATGGCGTCTACTCCTCGCCGCTGGAACGCACCCTCGAGACTGCCGAACCCACGGCGGCCTCCACCGGGCTCGGGGTGAACGAGGATGCCGGCCTGATCGAGTGCGACTTCGGCGAATGGACCGGCGCCGAGCTTGCCGGGCTGGCAGGCTTGCCCGAGTGGCAGACCGTACAGCACAGCCCGTCGGGCTTCCGCTTCCCGAACGGGGAGAGCTTCGCGGAGATGCAAGCCCGGATCGTCGGAGCGCTCGAGGCGCTGCGCACGGCACACAACGGGGGCGTCGTTGTGTGCTTCTCCCACGCCGACCCGATCAAGGCCGCCGTAGCCCACGCCCTCGGCACGCATCTGGACCACTTCCAGCGGATCATCATCAACCCGGGTTCGGTCTCGGTCATCTCGTATGTGGAAGGTCAGGCGCCCGCCGTGCTGACGGTTAATTCCACCCTAGAGCCATTGAGCGGTCTGAGGGCGCCGTGAAAAGGGACAGCCGGTGTCCGGACGGGAGCTGACACTGCTCGGCGAGGGCGGCGTGGAACTGCTGGGGCGCATCCCGCGCGGCAGCAACGCGGCGTTCCTCGTCCTGGTCTCGTGCGGAGACGATTCGGCGTACGCAGTCTACAAACCGGAGTCCGGGGAACGGCCGCTCTTGGATTTCGAGCCAGGGCTCTACCGGCGGGAACGTGCCGCGTATCTGCTGAGCGAGCACCTGGGGTGGGGCATAGTGCCGCCCACGGTGATCCGCGCGGACGCCCCCCTCGGGATTGGGTCGCTCCAGTGGTTCGTCGACTGCGACGTCAGTGAGCACTACTTCACCCTGTACGCGGACTCACCCGCGACCCACCGCGTCCTGCTGCAGATCGCCCTGTTCGATTGCATCGCCAACAACACTGACCGCAAGAGCGGACATGTGCTGCGCGGCCACGACGGGCTCGTGTGGGGCATCGATCACGGGCTGTGCTTCTCGGCCGGCTTCAAACTCCGCACCGTGATCTGGGACTTCGCCGGTGCACCCATCCCCGCTGCCCTGCTCGAGGACATCACCCCGCTCGCAGAGGCCGTGCCGCCCGAAGTGGCCGGGCTCCTCGACGACGCGGAAGTCACCGCCCTGCAGCGCCGGGTGCAGCGCCTGCTGCTCAGCGGGATGCTGCCGGTTGACCGCACCGGCATGCGGTACCCGTGGCCGCTGGTGTAACGACGCGGCCCCCACGACGACTTCTACCCCGGGCTGGCTGGGTATGTGCAGCCGTCCGTCGGCCTGGCTGCTGCGGTTTTGAGCCTGCGCGGGGACGGGGTGCCTTGATCGCGCCCATACTGTGCGACGCTGGTTGCATGGATCTGGAGGTGTCGCCCGCGCTGACGATTCCCGCATCGGAACTGGGCTGGAGGTTCTCACGTTCGTCCGGGCCAGGCGGTCAACACGTCAACACCTCGGACAGCCGCGTGGAGCTTTCATGGAACATCGCAGACTCTGCGGTGCTTTCAGACGACCAGCGGCTGATGCTGCTCTCGCGTCTCGGACGACGCCTCATCGCCGGGGTGGTCACCGTGACCGCCTCCGAGCGGCGCTCCCAGCTGCGCAACCGCGAGATCGCCCTGGCCAAGCTCGCCGACCTCGTGGCAGTGGGTCTTGCCCCCGAGGCTGCGCCCCGCCGGGCTACCAAACCCACCCGGGGTTCGAACCGTCGGCGCCTCGCCGCCAAGGAACAGCGGTCAGCAACGAAACGGCAGCGGCAGCGGCCCTCCGCCGAGTAGCCCCGTCCTGCGCCCGACCACCCGGGTAGTCGACCACGCGTGACCGAAACTACCCGGCAGGGTGGTTGCGGGCCACCCGGTCCGCTGACCAGACTGAATACAGGCCCCGGGCGGACCTGCGCTGTCTTTGTCCCCGCTGTTCCCATAGGATTTTAGAGGGCCGAATGCATTCCCGGCGGCCGCCGGACCACAAGGAGGTGGCGATGCCGACAGGACCACCCAGCGCGTCAAGCAAGTTCCGCGCGCCCGAGCCTGTTGGCCAGTGGGTTCGCCGCACGCGGCTGACCGACATGCTCCACGCGGACCGGAAACGGCGGCTTGCATTGATCCACGCCCCGGCCGGTTTTGGCAAGTCGACCCTTGCCGCGCAATGGATGGAAAACCTGGCGTCCCAGGGCCTCGTGACCGTCTGGTTGTCCTTGGACCGGGACGACAACAACACCATCTGGTTCCTCTCCCACCTCCTTCAGGCAATCCGGAAAGCCCGGCCCGGACTCGATGAGGAACTCCAGCAGTTGCTCGAAGAGCGGCCCGATGACGCTGAGCAATACGTGGTTCCCGCCCTCATCAACGCCATCGACGAGGGCGGCCAGGACATCGTCATAACCTTGGACGACTGGCACCTGGTCACGGAGCCCAGGACCATGGCGGTCGTGGAACGGCTGTTGGATGCCGGCGGCTCCCATCTGTCCTTCATCATCACCAGCCGCACCCGCTCGGGCCTGCCACTGGGCCGGCTTATGGTGCGGGACCAGCTACTCGAAGTGGATGCCGTCGCGCTGAGGTTCGACGCGGAGGAATCCGAGGACTTCCTGGTCGGCATCAACCGGCTGGATCTGGATGCGGGGGACGTGGCCAGCCTCCACCGGACGACTGAGGGCTGGATCGCTGCGCTCCAACTGGTGTCCCTGTCCCTCCGGGACCACCGTGAGGCCTCAGAACTGATCGAACGGCTCTCGGGCAGGCACGCGTCCATCGGCGAATATTTGGCCGAAAACGTCCTCGACACCCTCGACCCCGAAACGCTGAATTTCCTCCTGATGACCTCGGTTCCGGAACGGTTGTGCGCGGGGCTGGCCTCCGCCCTCTCGGGGGTGGAGCTGGGCCAGGCCATGCTGGAGAAAATCCAAGCACAGGATCTGTTCCTGCAGCCGCTTGACGAGGACGGCACGTGGTACCGCTATCACCACCTCTTTGAGGACTACCTGCGCCGCCGCCTGGAGCGCGACTACCCGGGCCGGACCAAGGAACTGCACCTGATCGCCGCCCGCTGGTATTCGGACAACGGATTCCCCAGCGACGCGGTTGACCACGCCCTCGCCGCCGGGGACGTCGAGCTCGCGGTGGAGATCGTCGAGTCCCGCGCCATGTGGCTGGTGGAACACTCCAGCATGTCGACCCTGCTGGCTCTCGTCGGCAAGATCCCGGCCGGCCACGTGGCCGGGCAGGCGCGGCTCCAGACAGCCGTCGCCTGGGCCCATACGCTGCTGCACCAATCGGCAGCGGCGCAAAGTGCCCTGGACCTGGCCGAAGCCGTGATGCCCGCGGATGCGACCCTCACCGAACACGACCGCTTTGAACTCGGCGTCGAAGGGCTCGTTGTGCAGAGCTGCATCGACATGTACAGCGACAGAGTGAACCACGTGGATGAACTGGACGGGAAGTGCTTCGCCCAGGCGGACCTGCTCCGGCCCTGGATCGTCTCCGTGGCAGCGAACGTCTCCACGTTCAAGAAGATCCACGACGGCGACTACCTTCCCGCCCTGGAACAACAGCGGTGGGCCGCAAAGTTCCACGGCCTCACTTCTGGCCCCTTCAGTGGTGTGTACGGACAGTGTTTTGCGGGACTTGCCGCCTACGCCCTGCTCGATCTGGACCGCGTGGACCAGCACTTCACCGCGGCCGTGGAACTCGGCCGGCGCAAGGCAGGGCGATACTCTCATGCGGCGCGGCTCGCGGGGGCGATGATGGGCCAGCTCCTCTATGAACGCGGCGAACTCGACAAAGCGGAGAAATTGCTGGAAGAAACCCGCGAGCTGGGTTCCGAAGGCGGGGTGGTGGACTTCATGGTGTCCACGTACGCCACGCTCGCAAGAATCAAGGCACTCCGGGGGGACACCCCGCGGGCCCGGGAAATACTCGACGAAGGCGATCTGGTGGCCGACAGCCTGGGCCTGGACCGGCTCAAACTGGTCATGAACTTCGAGCGCGTGCAGTTGGGCATCAGCCCCAGGACCATCGACGGGCCACCCCACGGTGACGTACCGGGCGCGGCAGGTGCCCTGAAAGCGGCGGACAGCACCGGCCCACGGCTGGATGGCCTGGCCGAAACCAGGTACCAGATCCAGCTGGCCACGCAGCTGCGGTCCGCCATGGCTGACGCGGGGCACGGGGGCACGGACTCCCCCGGCAGCCTGGACACGGTGCAAGCCGCCCGCCACTTGCTGTCGCGGGCAGCAGCCTATTTGGGTCCGAGGGCAGAACTTAATGCCCGGATCCTGCTGGCGGGCGCGCTCGAACAGGCGGGAAACCGTGCGGAAGCCGAAACGACGCTCTGGCCGGCCCTGGAGACGTGTTCGCGGCTGGGCCTGGTCCGGCCCGTGCTCGACGGCGGCGCGAGCTGCCTGGAGCTGGTGCGCGCCGTCTCGGCCAGGCTGCGGCGCGAACCCGCCCCGGAGGGGGTAAGCCACGAGCTGCCGCGGTTCCTCAGTATCCTGATCCGGCTGGACTCCCAGGCCAGGACCAACCGCGATGCCGGGTGGCCTGCGGAGCCGGCCACCCCCGCCACCCGCCCGGCCACTTTGTCCGTTCCGGAACCGGGCTTGTCGCCACGCGAACAGATGATCCTGCGTCTTGTCGAAAAGGAACGGTCCAACCGCGAAATCGCCCAGGAGCTGCATCTGGGCATCGACACCGTCAAGTGGTATCTCAAAAGCCTGTTCAACACTCTCGGCGTCAGCGACCGAAGGGCTTGTGTTATTGAGGCCCGACGGCGGCACCTGCTCCCGTCGAAGTGACCAGCGGCGGCTACCCCAGGGTTTCCAGCCTTGCCAGTACGCCTTCCGGCGAAGCGGCGCTGGGAATCTCGCCCAGGTAGAAGTCCCCGGCAGGCAGTGCCACGTCCGGTTCCAGCCAGAACTCTGCAGGGATATAGGCGCCCGCTGCGGCGTCCCCCTGCAGGCGGGCCCGGTCGTCGTCGAGCTGTCCCAGTGTCCAACGGTAGTTGCCGGCCAGATTGGCAATCGGCGTGTAGGCCTCCAGGGGAACGTGCACGCCGCGGGAGGCGCCGGCAGGGGTCCGGTTGTCCAACAGGAGGCCGGCGATGGGGAGTCCCGCGAAGGCCCGCAGCCAGTCACTGACATACATGGAGGCGTTCTCGGCGTTGTCGGCGTCGAGGCCGTCCGTGTTGTCGGCGCCCGAGAAGTGGTGTGTTGCGATGAGCCACGCCATCGGCGACGGGAAGCGCAGCACCACAGGCTGGCGGGCTGTCTTGGTGAACACGGTAACGAAGTCCAGCACCGCCCGGTTGAGGTCGTCGTCGCCCAGCAAAGTCCTCAGCGCGAAACCCGTCCGGGATCTGGCCGCCATGGCGGTCTCGAGCCCGGTGTTGCCGGTGGTCAAATGACCGTACAGCCGGTTCAGGTCCAGGAGCGCCACGTCCGGCCGGAGGAGCCCCTGTGCCTGGGCGAAGAAAGCCGCGTATGCGGTGGCGTTGTCCCAGGGGACGGGGCGGCCGCGAAGAATCACGGACGCTGCGTACTCGTGGTGGTCGAACACCACAGCTTTCGGCCGGCCCGACGGAGGGGAGGCAACAACGTTGGCGAGTGTGGTGGCAGTGGAAGTGGTCATGACGTCTTTCTCCAAACTTTGGCGGATAGCGGCCTTCAGCGCCGCACCGTCCTGAAGTCGGAGGATGCGGCGCTGAAGGCTTCTTGTGTTGCTGCGTCCCGGGCCGGGACGTGCCGTATCGGGCTAGGACTTGCGGTGGACGACTTCCCCGTGCTTGAGTTCGAGCTCGCGGATCCGGTCCTCCAGTGCACTGATCTTGACTTCCCTGCGGTCCGGGAGCATGATCAGCGGCAGCTTGTCGATGGTCGCTTTGACCCGT
This sequence comes from Arthrobacter sp. PsM3, assembly GCF_030433895.1. GTDB lineage: Bacteria > Actinomycetota > Actinomycetes > Actinomycetales > Micrococcaceae > Arthrobacter. The sequence continues at coordinate 17,193 of NZ_JARUXE010000034.1, forward strand.
TCCGGCCCGTTGTTGGTGAAGTGGGTGGCGGTGAGCTCCTCCGTGTCGTCGCCCCAGGACCCGTAGTAGAGCAGATCCTTCGGGGGCTCGGTCTTTACGTAGCCCTCGAGGAACTCCTTGTACGGCTTGCCGCGGGCGATCCGGGCCTGCCGCGAGTCATGGCGCAACTGGGTGGTTGCCTCCTGGTCCACCACGAAGGTTTCCGGGTCCCAGACGACGCCGTAGATGCTGGTGGCGACCTTCGGCGAAATACGGCCGAGTTCCAGATCCTTGGCCACGGCTTCCGGATCACGTTCCAGAACATCGCCGTACCCGCCGCCGGAGCCCTGCGCGATCATGTACATCTCGCCATCCTTGGCGACGTCGAACTGCAGCCCCATATGGGCAGTGGTGTATTTACCGCCCTCGTAGGGCTGCTCGTTCATGATCCGTTCCATGGACAAATCGAATTTGCTGGAGTCCTTGCGGATGATGTCGTAGATGTTGATGCCCTTGACCATGGCCAGCGGGGTCGTGCTGCAGCCGTAGCCGCCGAACATTCCCGTGACGGACGAGAACTTGGACCCCGAGGTAACGGTCATGAAGCCCCACATCGGCGTTCCCTCGGCGGCAACGATCATCTCGTAGCCCATGCCGCCGCTGTTCTTGCCGAAGCCCTGGTTGTCGCGGACGATCCGCTTGCTGACCAGCTGCATGAAAGGAACTTCCTCTTCCATGACTTCCTGTTCCGCCGTGTCGGCCATGGCGCAGAACAGCGGCGAGACGGCGTCTTCACCGTCGCGGAATGCCTTGGCGCCGCCGCCCATGCCATTGAGGTCGGCACACAGGTTACCCACCTGGTCCCCATGCTGGGTCAGGCCTCCCCACAGGAAGGTGTTGATCTGGTTGAACCACGGGGCCAGGACATTGGAGAACTTCTCCGGGTTGGAGAACTGCATCTTGGCAAAGGCGGTCTGCAGGGCTGAGAATCCCCGGAACGACGCCTGCAGCGACTGCCCCATCGGTGCATCGTAACCAGCGTCGGCCCAGGTGTGTTCATCCGAGATGATGTCGATGGGCGACATCGCCGAGGTGCAGCGGGGCAGGTCAGGCCACCAGAACGCCAGGATCGCCTGCATCATCATCGACTTGACCGAGCACAACGGGGAGTTGATGGCCCGGTTGAGGATTTCCGGGCCCGTTCCCCTGAGGTCCACCGTCATCTTCTCACCCTTGACCGTCACCTTGCAGGCGAACTTGATCAGGATGTTCTCCTTGAGCGTGGAGTCCATGAACTGGTTGAAGGACACGGTCCCGTCCGGGAGTTCACTGATGCGGCGCTTGACTTCCTGCTCCACGTCTTCGACGGTGACCCGCAGCGCGGCGACGAAGGTCTCCACTCCCACTTCGTCGATGATGCTGTCGACGCGTTCCTGGATGCGCTGGACGGCACCGATCTTGACCTTCAGGTCAGCCAGTTGCAGCTTGGGATCGCGGACCGAGTGCTGCAGGAACGTCAGCAGGTCCCGCCGCAGCTCGCCCTTCTCGACAATCTTGAATGGGGACATCCGGAGTCCGTCGTCGAACGGGGTCTCGGAGCCTGACGGCATTCCGCCGGGCTCGCAGGCCCCGTTCTCGCCTTCGTGGATGGTCGCGGCGACCCAGGCGATGATCTTTCCCTCGCGGAAGATCGGCATGATCATGGACTGGTCCGTGTTGTGGACGTTTCCGTACCGGGCATCGTTGTGGATGAATCCGTCGCCGGGGTTGATCCCGACCGTCGGCTCGTCCTTCCAGTACTTCATGATGTAGCGGATCGGGTGATGCAGGATCGCCGAGAACGCGATCACGCCGTGGCAGGACAGGTAGGTGACGTCCCCTTCCGCGGTGTAGATCGCCGTCGTCAGGTCCCCCCATTTGGCGCCGGGAGCGGCACCCATGGCCTCGCACATTTCGTAGCCCTCGTCCAGGGCGCCGGCCAGGCGCTTGCGGATGCGGTCCACCTTGATCGGGTCCACACCCTTGGAGATGCACTCATCCTCATAGGCGGACCGGGACGTGATCTGGTGGCTTCGCATGATGGCCGGGTCCGGGCCGAGGAAGAGGGTGGTTTCGTCCATGAACTGGTCCACCCACTGCTGCTCCTGGGCGGTCAGCGGCTGGGAGGTATCTCCGGCTGGGCCGGTCGTGCTGGGTTCATTTGCTGTAAGCGTCATTGCTGTCGAGCTCCTTCAATGGATTAGCTGGAAGGTCTGGATGGGATCCGCGAGGTGCGGGGTCAGTCTTTGAGGAACCACACGGCTCCCTGGGATGTCGGTTCCAGGCGCCAGGCCGGTTCGACCAGGTATGTGGTGTTTTCCGTGGTGACGATGGCCGGGCCGTGGATGACGTGCTGGTGGTGCAGGGCCTCGGCGTCGTAGACCGGGGTATCCACGGCTCCGTCGATCTTCACGAAGTGGACCTGCCGCGTGCCGACCGGGGTGGGCATGGTCCTGTCATGCCCGGTGTCGATCGAATCGAACTTGACCACGTCCCCGTCCACATAGGACGACACCCTCACGGTCTGGGCCCGGATGCCAGCCTCGGGAGCCTGGCTGCCGGCACCGTAGCGCTTGCCGTAGATATCCGAGAACGTCCGGATCAGGTGCAGGACGTCGGCGACACCGCTCACGCGGTTGATGTCGAACACGACGGCGGTGGTCACCAGCTGGTTGCCGTAGCGCATGTCCATCTCGAGGCTGTAGCGGATGTCGGCAGCGTCGTACCCCTGCCGGACCAGGTCTTCCTTGCCCTTGGCTTCGAGCTCCTGGATGACATTGTTCAGCTCGTCGTAGCTCTGGTAGAGGCTGCGGTCCGTGGGGTTGTACAGCACAACGTGGGAGCCGCGCTCGTGGATGTGGAGCGGTTTCATGTTCCCGGCGCCGCAGGCCGAGAATACCGAGGAAAACGGCGGCGCGAGGATCCTGCGGATGCCGGCGTGATCGGCGATGCCGCAGGCGTGCAGGGGTCCGTTGCCGCCGTAGGCCAGCATGGTGAAGTCTTCCGGGAGATATCCCCGGACCCGCAGCTCCTTTGCCATGCCGATCGCCATCTGCTCGTCGACGGCATTCTTGATGATCTTGGCGACCTGGATGGTATCCATATTCAGGTCATCAGCGAGAACCTCATCGATTGCGTAGACGGAACGCTTTTTGTTCAGCTTGATGTAGCCGTTGGCGTAGTTGTCCGGGTCCAGGTACCCCAGGACCAGGTCGGCGTCCGTGACCGTCGGGCGGAGGCCGCCGCGGTCGTAGCATGCAGGGCCCGGATCCGAGCCCGCCGATTCCGGCCCGATCTGCACTGCGTGGTGGATGCGGTCATAACTGGCGATCGAACCGCCGCCCGCACCCAGCGTCAGCAGGTGGATCATGGGAACCGAGACCAGCCACCGGCCGATGGTCGGCTGGAAGTCGTAGTGTTTGACTCCGCCTTCCGGGACCAGGCCGATGTCGAAGGACGTGCCGCCCATGTCAGTCGAAATCACGTTTCCCAGACCGGTGCTGTGGGCCAGGTGCTGGGCGGCGCCCACACCGGCGATGGGGCCGGAGTGGATGGTCTGCAGGGCATCCGTCGAGTTGGACTGGGCCATACCGCCCGAGTTGTGGATAACAAGCATGGGCTTGTCGTACCCGGACGTGCGCAGGTTGTTGGACAGCTGCCCCAGCGCGTGGAACATGATCTCGTGCAGGAACGCGTCCACGATCGTCGACGTCGCCCGGACGTACTCGCCTTTTCGGCCCGACACCTGGCTTCCCAGCAGGACGGGGATGGCCCCAAGCTCGTGGGCCGGGTACTCGTCGAGGATGATCTCCAGGATCTGCTGCTCATGGACCGGGTTCTCGGTCGAGTTGACCAGGGAGACCACGATCGCTTCCGCTCCGCCGTCCACGAGTTCGCGTACCTGGGTGCGGACATCGTCTTCCATGAGCGAAACGACCACTTTGCCGGCCGAGTTGATGCGTTCCTTCACCGACCGGATCAGGGCACGGGGCACGAGCGGATCAGGGCGGGTGGCATCGGGCATGTTCTGTTGCTTGGAAGGGTCCAGGCCCTCGCCGTAGCCACGGCCGCGGGACAGCGGGATGGTGTCCTCGAAGCCGTGGGTGACCAGTGCCCCCACACGCGGGCCTTTGCCTTCGATCAGGGCGTTGGTGCCGAGCGTGGTGGCATAACGGACGGAATCAACTTCCTTCAGGACGAGGTCCCGGTCCAGGCCGGCGCGTGAGCAGGCGAGGTCGAGCGCTTCGTTGAATCCTTGGGCCAGGTTGTGGTGCGTTGTGAGCGCCTTTGCTTCAACGTACTGGTCTTCCCAGGCAAAAAAGCAGTCGGTAAATGTGCCGCCGATGTCGACGGAAATTCGTTTCATGACCAGTGGTCTCCTTTATTCCAAGTACTAGCTGAACGAATGGGGGGAATGGTTGTGGGTGTTGTGGGAGCCGAGGGCCGGGGCGAAATCGGCAACTGCCTCTTCGCCGGGTCCGTAGTTAATGACGACCTCAGGCTTGGTACCGCGCTTGGCCCATGTTTCGCGGAGCGAGTCGATGTCCCACAGCATGTCCACCGTGGGCGGGTGTCCCGGCGGTACGTACTCCGTTTCCAGCTGCGTCCCGCAGCCCGGGCAGTAGAACTCGAGAATCCGGCAGAAGGTGGGGTCCGGAGCGAACGTGAATTCGTACTTCTCCGGGTCCAGAATGGACTGGTGGATTTCCGTGGGGTCCCGGTCGTAGACCAGCGTCCCCTCCTTGTAGTTGCCGCGGGCCTCGCCGAGGTCCTGGTTGCATACCCTGCAGTTCCACCGCTCGGTATCGAGGTCGATGATCAGATATTCCGTCATTGGAATTCGCATAGCGTGTTTCACCTGTTTTTCTTGCTGGTTGTGTGGGGTCACTTCTGGAGGGTGTCTGTAAGCATGAGGTCGCCGGAGACCGTCACGTCGAAGACCCAGCCATGCGGCACTCGGGCCGTGAAGTAGGGGCCTTCGACGATTGCGGGGCCCGACGCCGATGCCCCGGCGGTTTGGCTGTCCAGGTCGAAGACCTGCACCTCGTCCACCTTGTCCACGGCGGAGCGGACCTTGCGGGTGGAAGCGGCGACGGCGGGCGTCTTCGCCACCGATTCGGCCCGCCTGATCGATGCGTGCGGCAGCTCGTACCGGGCAGTCAGGGTCAGCATGGTGTTGTGTTCGCTGGTGCCGGGCTGCGGATCGGAAGCCAGGTACGGCAGTTCGGAAACCAGCTGGCCGTCGGCGTCTTCCAGCACCACGTTCCATTCGAGCCGGCATTCGTCAATTTCGTGTCCCTCCTGGAACATGTCCCGCGTAGCCCGGGCCAGCAGCGTCGACTTGGTGGCGCCGAAGTCCTGCGCGTCCATTCCGGCGACATTGGCCTCGTAAGTCTGCGCAATGTCAGAAAAGCCGATTCCGAAGGCTGAGAAGACCGCGGCCATCTTGGGTACCAGGACACGGCGGACGCCGGCGATCCGCGCGGCACCGCAGGCGCTCATGGGTCCGGCACCTCCGAACGCGGCAACTGTTGTGGCCGCCGCGTCCTCGACGTCGGCGGCGAAGGACTGCGCCATGCGATGGAAGTAGGCGGCCTCCATCCGGATGAGGGCGTCGTTGAGGGTGATCCCCAACGGTTCTGCGATGACCTCGGTGATGACGGCGCGGGAGCGTTCCGCGTCAAGGCTGAAACCTCCGTCGAGGTAGGTGTCCGGATCGAGCACGCCGAGCAGGAGATTTACGTCCGTGATAGTGGCCTGCTTGCCCCCAAAACCAAAACAAGCAGGACCCGGTGCAGCTCCGACGCTCTCGGGGCCGACGGTGATGACGCCGTCGCGCAGGGCGATGACGGAGCTGCCTCCCACACCGCTGGAGTGGACGTTGCTCATTTCGAATGAGACCGGCACTCCCTGGATGGTGCCCCGGCGGTCCGTCGAGATGGTGGAGTTCTTTACCGAGCCGACGTCCGTGGTGGTGCCGCCGACGTCGATCATGAGTACGTGCGCGAGCCCGTAGGCCGCCGAGAGGGCCTTGGTCCCTTCCAGGCCGCCGCGGGGGCCGGACGAGTACGTCTTCAGCGCGACGGACTTGGCCACCCGTGACGAGGCGCCGTCATTGCGGTAGATGAGGAGCGGGTTCTTGACCTTATGGTCCCGCAGCCGGTGCTCGGTGCTGTACAGGAACCGCTCCATGGTCGGATGCAGGAAGGAGTTGATGATTCCGGACCACACCCGGCGGGCCCGGACTATGTCGGGCGTGAATTCCCAGGAGAACAACATGGGAACTGAGCCCAGCAGGTGGCGGGGGAACTTCCGGAGCAGAACGCCTTTGACGGCCTTCTCCTTGTCGCGGTCCCCCATGGCGATGACAAGCCGTGCGGCGCCGTCGGTCGTCAGCCGGTTGACGTGCTTGACGATTTCCTGGGCGAGCTCCTCCACGTCCTGTTCGGCGTTGATGACTGCCACCCGCGTGCCGACGAGGTCTTCAAACAGCTCAGCTGCCGCCGCCCCGTCGCGGAGTTCGCCGGCCAGCGTGGGGCTGTCCGTGAGGATGCCAATCCGTGGACCCTTGCGCTCGACGAGGGCATTCGTGCCCTGGGTGGTGGAATACCGGATGTGACGGGTGGAGTGCAGAAGCCCGGGGAGATCCTCTTCGCCGAAGATCTCCTTGGAAGCTTTGGCCATGCCGTCGAAGAGACACTGGGAGAGGTCAAAGGGCGTCGTGAGGGTCTTCGTAAACGAGAAATTCTCACCGTCCCAGACACAAATATCGGTCAGCGTCCCACCGTTGTCGATGTTAATGAGCCGTTCCATTGATACTCCTTTGTATGTTGAGGTGCGGTGAAACCAGCGGCGTATTCCTCGACTTGAGACTGTGATCCAAGCCACATTGAGGACTGGTTTCAGTGTGGCTCAGCAGCCGGAGTGGCCCGCTACTACCTTCCCGGGTGGACTATTCGCGGCCCTGGGCGGCTACCCGGGTGGTCCCCCGTCAGCCGGCCATGAATTCCGGCGCCGGGGGCGGACAGCGGCTTACCGAAAATGCAGAAATGGCACTGCGCCAGCCCGCCATCGAATACGGCGCAGCAACGGTCAGCTACTTGCTGGGAATGCTGTTCGGAACCCTGTGAGTCGGGATCAGGCTCGATCAGGGGGTTGCGGGCCGGGAGGCGAGGTTGATACTGGCGGGACCCTGGATGACTGTGCCGTCGGTGGCAAACCGGGAGCCGTGGCAGGGGCAGTCCCAGGTCACATCCGCCGCGTTGAACTCGACAGTGCAGCCCAAGTGCGTGCAGATCGCCGAGACCGACCGTAAATTGCCGGCCGGATCAGCGTAGACGGCGATCTTTTCGCTGTCTTTTTCGATGACTACCCCCTCCCCCGGGGCTGGAACTACGGGAGCATCCTTGTCTTCCTGGCGGGGCGCCGCCTGCTGCGGCCGGGGCGGAGTTGAAACGCTCTGGCCAGCCGCCGCTGTGCCCCCTCCCCGGGGCTCCCGGTTGCTGTCGAATACACGCGCCCAGGGGTTGGGCCGGCCGCACAGGGTGTCGGCAAGGATCAGGGCCGCGGCGGTGCCGTTGGTCAGGCCCCATTTCCGCAAACCGGTGATCACATGCACGTGGGCGGAGTCCGGGGACATCAGTCCGACATACGGCAGCCCGTCAATGGGGATGCCATCCTGGGTGGACCAGCGGAATGCCGACTCACCGGTGCCGAGGCGGTCACGGCTGAAAGCGGCCAGGCGTCGGTAGCGCTCTGCCGTGTCGCCGGAGTCCTCCGCCCGGTGGCCTTCGCCTCCGGCGAGCACGTAACCGGTGCCATCGATGTCAACGGCCAGAATCGAACGCATCGGCTCGTCGACACTGATGTACGTCCCCTCCAGCGGCGCGGATCCCGCCCGGCTGGCGACGAGGTAGGAGCGGTGCAGGATGTTCCGTGCAGCGAAGCTTCCCTGGTCGCCGAAAGGGACATTGGTGGCCACAATGACATCCCGCGCACGGACGGATCCCCGCGCCGTTTCCACGACAACCGGGGAACCGTCCCGGAGCGTCAGCGCCCGGGAATCCTCAAATACAAAGCTGCCCGCGCCGTCGACCGCGCGGGCAAGGCCCTGCAGGTATCTCACAGCGTGGAGCTGCGCCTGATTATCAAAGCGGATGGCGCCCTTGACCGCGAAGGGCAGCGGCACATCGGCGGTAAAGATGGAAGGAAGGCCGAGCCTGGCGGCCAAAGCGGCTTCGTTCCGGACGAGGCTCAGGGCCTCGTCGGTTTCGGCGTAGGTGAAGTTGGGTACCCGGTGGAAACCGCAGTCGATGCCCTCATCAGAAACGACGCGCGCGATGTGTTCGACGGCGGCCTGGTTCGCCTGCCCATAGCTGCCCGCAGCGTCAGTGCCGTGGCGCCCGGCAAGCTCGGTGTACACCAGGCGGTGCAGCGAGGTCACCTTACCGGTGGTGTGCCCCGTGACACCTGTACCCACACGCGCCGCCTCAATCACCGCGACCGATTGGCCGGCCCGTTTCAGCGCCAGCGCTGCAGTCAGGCCCGCAACGCCCCCGCCGATCACTGCGGTGTCGACATCGATGTCGGTGCCGAGCGAGGCATAACCCGTGCCCTCCGCAGTGGCGATCCACAGGGAAATGGCCTGCCCTTGCGACTTCTCACTCATACCCATGCCCTCCTACGAGCACACCATACTGCCGCGAACAGCGTGTTGTCCCGCGATGCCGCCATACCCTGCGAGCAGGTCAGCAATCAGGCAATGACACCACGGCAGAAATGGGGCCGGGTCGCGGGCCGGTGTGGACGCAATCGCCATGGGCAGGGTGGGAGGAGAGGGCCTCCTGGCCTCGAGATGGGCAGGATAACCCAAATCGATTCCGGAGGCCCTCGCCTTTTACGTCACGCCGCGCTGTTCACGGGCCCACATCGGGGTGTGGGTCTGCGGAGCGGCTGCCCCGTGTTAGCCGCAGTTCGAAACCCCTAGATTGCCTTGCCCGGGTTGAGGATGCCGAGCGGGTCAAATACCTTCTTGATGGCGTGCTGCAGTTCGAGGGAATCGGTCCCCAGTTCGTCGCGCAGCCAGTCGCGCTTGAGGATTCCAACTCCATGTTCCCCGGTGAGTGTGCCGCCCAGGTTCCGGGCTAAATGAAACATCTGACCAAGCGCAGCTTTCGCTGGTCCGTCCGTGGCGGATTGGTTTGCGTCGAGGACAATCATCGGGTGCAGGTTGCCGTCGGCGGCGTGGGCAACGGTAAAGATCCTGACTCCAGTGCGGTGTGAAATTTCCTCGATCCCGATGACCATCTCGGCGAGGCGTCCGCGCGGAACACCGACGTCACCTATGCAGACGTTGCCCAACAATTCGAGGGAAGGAATGGCCTCTCGACGCACTCTCAACAGTTCGGCGGTTCTATCCGGGTCCGTGGCTTTTTCGTAGGACAACGCGAGCGGTGCAATGGCTTGAATGAGCACCTCCTGTTCAAGGAAGGCCCCGTACCCGTCAGTTTGAGCGAGGAGGAAGGCACCCCCGCGGCTTCGATAGTCGGTCCCCAGTGCGGCATCAACGGCCGACAGCGTCCCGCCGTCCATCAGCTCCAGCACGGAGGGCGTGATACGTGCAGCAATGATGGCCGAGGCGGCTTGGGCGGCGGTAACGATGTCCGGGAAGAATGCCGCGACGGTTGCCGTCGCCACGGGGAGCGGCCGTAGACGCAACGTCGCTTCAACGACGATCCCGAGGGTCCCTTCGGATCCAATCATGAGGGCGTTGAGGTCATACCCCGTGACGCCCTTGATCGTTTCCCGGCCTGTTACCAGGAGCCGCCCGTCGGGCAGCACAACCTTCAGCGCAAGGACGGACTCACGCGTGACGCCGTACTTGGCGCACCGCATGCCGCCGGCGTTGGTGGCAATGTTTCCGCCGATGGAGCAGATGGCGGTGCTGGCAGGATCCGGGGCGTAAAAGAGACCGTGTTCGCCGGCGGCGGCGTTGACCTCTGCGTTGAGGATGCCGGGCTCGACGACGATGATCTGCTCCAACGGATCCAGGCGCAGGATTCGGTTCATACCTGACAGATCAAGGACAATCTCGCCTGCCCTGGCAGCCGAACCGGCAGCCAGGCCGGTACCGGCACCCCTGGCGACGATGGGAACGCTCCCCGCCGTCGCGCGGACCATGGTCTCAACGACGTCGTTGATGCTGGTCGCGTACACGACACCGTCCGGCAGTGTATCGGGCGTGTACCCGGACCGGTCGGTATTGACGTTCATGCGGTCGGCCTCGGCAGTCGAACCGTGCCGGGCCGCGGCGACGAGCCTCGCTCCGGCCTCTGAATTGATCTCGCTAACGTGAGTGCTCACAAGGCCTGCTCTCTATGGGTTTTTTTGATTTTTCTCGATCGGGCAAGGGCCCCGTGCACGTGTCGCCGGGCGCCAGACTGGCGCCCGGGACGCCGGTCGTTGTCTAGGGAACCATCCATCCCAAAACCGGGGTGGACTGCAGGACAATAAGGATGGTGATGAACGCCAGGAGGGCCAGGCTCCAGCCGATGAGCTTCCGGAAGAGAACACTCTCCGCCCCGTCCAGCCCAACAGCGGCGGAGGCGACGGCCAGGTTCTGCAGGGAAAGCATTTTCCCCAACACCCCTGCTGAGGAATTGGACGCCGCCATCAGCGTTGGCGAGAGGCCCGTCTGCTGCGCGGCGGTGACCTGCAGCTGCCCGAACAGTGAGTTGGACGAGGTGTCCGAGCCGGTGAGTGCAACGCCGATCCATCCGAGCAGCGGGGATAAAAAGGCGAAGAAGCCCCCGGCGGACGCCAGGGCGATTCCCAGTGAGTTGGTCTGCCCGGAGACGTTCATGACAAACGCCAGCGCAAGAACCGAGGTGACGGTCACGATAGTCCACCGCAGCTGGGACAGCGTGTCGCGATAGATCCGGATACCCCGAAGGGGTGCAAGCCTGTACAGCGCCATAGTGATCATTCCCGAGATCAGCAGCAGCGTCCCGGTGGCCTTGAGATGGTCAAGTTTGAACTTGTGGGCGGAGACCGGGTGCCCGTCAGGATCCACGGCGTCCAGCCCGGGCCATTCGAACGTGACTGACCCGACGGACGTGAGCCAGGATTTCACAACCGGGATTTGTGCGATGGAGAACACGGCCATAATGATCAGATATGGGGCAACAGCCATCCACACCTCGCCGTTGGCCGGCCTCACAGCGGCGCCACCGGTTTTTTCGGGCGTGCCGGCCGGTGCGGCCGCACCGCCCCGGCTCACGCCGCCCAGACCGGAGGACGTTCCATATCCGGTGCGGGTCTGCTTGCCAGCGCTGACAAGCGGGACGTCGGCAGCGTCGCTGCCCGCGACGTCGTTCATTCCGATAATCTCGGCCGGCTGCCAGAACCTCAGCATGAGCAGGACCGCCGCAACGGTCACAATTGCGGCCACGACGTCGGTGAGTTCAACCACGAAGAAGTTCGAGGCAAGGAATTGCGCCAGGCCGAAGACAATGCCTGAGACCAGGGCCACCGGCCAGGTTTGCCGGATGCCCCGCTTGCCATCAACGATGAAGACCAGGATGAGCGGGACGAGGACCGCGACGAAGGGTGTCTGGCGGCCCGCCATGGAACTCAGGTCATGAAGCGGGATGCCGGTAACCCCGTTGAGGGCGATGATCGGAGCGGCCATCGCTCCGAAAGCCACGGGGGCGGTATTGGCCAGCAGCGCAACGATGGCTGACTTCAATGGTTTCATACCGGCAGCCATGAGCATCGCCGCCGAAATCGCAACAGGCGCGCCGAAGCCCGCCAACGCCTCAAGCAGCGCACCGAAACAGAAGGCGACCAGGATCGCCAGAATACGCAGGTCATTGGAAATGGAGCGGATGGTCCGGCCTAAAACCTCAAACCAGGGCGTGTCCACCGTGAGCTTGTATACCCACAGGGCGTTGACGAGGATCCACAGGATCGGAAAAAGGGCATAGAAGGCACCCTGGGCGCCGGCGCTGAGCACCTGGCCGAACGGCATACGCCAGCCCACGATGGCAAGCACGATGGATAGCAACAGGCTCGCGATGGCTGCCTTGGGCGCCCTGACCCGAAAAACCCCGAGAAGAACAAAAAGCAACAGCAGCGGAAGTGCAGCCACCATGGCTGAGATGGCGAGGGAACCCGCTATCGGATCGATGATTTGCTGAAAAGGCTCAAATCTTGGACTCACAAAAACTCCTTTGTTTTCTCCGAGCAATCATCTGGGGTCTGCGATAGCCCTGTGGCCAGGAATCCACTCAGGCTCTTGAATTCCGCATTGTGAAAGAATTCTTTCAGTTGATCGAGGGTACGTGCGATTCAAATCACAGTCAACAGCTGGTCTCCGGCGCGGCGCTGCATCCTGCCGCGCCGGGCAGGATGCGTTGACAGGCGGGCCTGCGCTGGCTAGGTTCTATATATTGATAGTTTTTTTCCACATTACGAAAACTGTAGAAGGATGGTCGGTATGCCAAATCACTTGGAGACCAACGGGCTCCGCGTCGCCGAAGAGCTCTACTCCTTCGTCCGGGACGAAGCGCTACCTGGGACCGGGCTTGAGATGGAGACATTCTGGGCTGGCGCCGCCGGGCTGATCGCGGAGTTCTCGCCGCGGGTGCGGGAACTGCTGGACACCCGTGACCGGATGCAGCAGCAGATCGACGAGTACCACCGTTCACATGGCGCAACGCCCGTGGATCCGGATGACTACGAGGACTTCCTCCGCTCGATCGGCTACCTGGTCGAGGAGCCCGGCGCCTTCACCATCACGACCGACCGGGTTGACCCCGAGATCGCGACGGTCTCCGGTCCCCAATTGGTGGTCCCGCTGCTGAATGCCCGGTTCGCGGCCAACGCGGCCAATGCCCGCTGGGGGTCGCTGTACGATGCGCTGTACGGCACCGACGTCATCGACGACGCGGAGGGACGCGAGCACACGGGCGGTTACAACCCCGTCCGCGGTGCCGCCGTCGTCGCACACGGGCGGCAGTTTCTGGATGAGTACACCAGCCTGGCGGGCGCATCTCACGCCGATGTCACCGCCTACCGGATCGCAGACGGCGCCCTCGTCGCCGAGACGCCCGACGGTCCACGGGGGCTGGCAGATCCGCGGCAGCTCGCGGGCTACCGGGGAGCAGCCGACGAGCCCGAGGCCGTGCTGCTCGTGCACCACGGACTGCACGTGGAAATCCAGATCGACCGCGGCCACTCCATCGGCTCGGGCGACCCGGCCGGTGTTAAGGACATTGTGCTGGAGTCCGCGACCACGACCATTATGGACCTTGAGGACTCTGTGGCGGCGGTCGACGCCGAGGACAAGGTGGCCGGCTACCGCAACTGGCTGCAGCTGATGCAGGGTACCCTGACGGCCGAGGTCGCCAAGGGCGGACGTACCCGGACCCGGCGGCTCAACCCCGACCGCGCCTACACTGCACCCGACGGCTCCGAGCTGACCCTGCCGGGCCGCTCGCTGCTGCTGATCCGCCAGGTAGGCCACCTGATGACCAGCGACGCCGTGCTCGACGCTGCCGGCGCTCCGGTCCCCGAGGAGATCCTCGACGCCCTGTTCACAGGCCTCGGCTCCGTGCACGACCTGCGCGGGCCGCACGCCGGCCACAACTCCCGGGCCGGGTCGATGTACATCGTGAAGCCGAAGATGCACGGACCGGCTGAGGTCGCCGTTGCCTGTGCCCTGCTGGCTGGCACCGAGGCAGTGCTGGGCCTAGAACCCCTCACCCTGAAGATCGGCATTATGGACGAAGAGCGCCGCACATCGGCCAACCTGAAGGCGTGCATCTGGGAGGTACGGGACCGGGTCGCGTTTATCAACACCGGATTCCTGGACCGCACCGGCGACGAGATCCACACCTCAATGCTCGCCGGCCCCATGGTCCGCAAAGCCGACATGCGTAACTCCAGCTGGATCGCGGCCTATGAGGACGCCAACGTCGACATCGGGCTGGAGTGCGGTTTCAGCGGTCGGGCCCAGATCGGCAAGGGCATGTGGGCGGCTCCGGACAACTTGGCGGACATGCTCGCCCAGAAGGTCGCGCACCCGCTCGCCGGCGCCGACTGTGCCTGGGTCCCCTCGCCGACCGCCGCGACCCTGCACGCCATCCACTACCACCAGGTCGACGTTGACGCCCGGCAGGCCGAACTCGCCGGGAAGCGGCGCTCGACCCTGCGGCAGCTGCTCACCATCCCTCTCGGTGACCCCGCCGAGTGGTCCGCCGATGACCGGCGCAACGAGCTGGACAACAACATCCAAAGCACGCTGGGATATGTAGTCCGCTGGGTGAACGACGGCGTCGGGTGCTCCAAGGTCCCCGACATCCACGGCACAGCACTGATGGAAGACCGCGCCACCTGCCGCATCAGCTCACAGCACGTCTCCAACTGGCTTCTGCACGGCATCGTCACCAGGGAAGAGGTGGAAGCGTCACTGCGGCGAATGGCCGCGGTGGTCGACGAACAGAACACTTCGGACCCTGGCTACACGCCCCTGTCCCCGGCGTTCGATACGGAGGCATTCCTCGCGGCCCGCGAACTCGTCCTCGACGGCGCCGCACAACCGTCGGGCTACACCGAGCCTGTCCTGCACCGGCGCCGTGCGGCGCACAAGCACACCGAAGATCTGGCGAGGAACGCATCATGAGCATGACATTGGAAACAGCAAACTCCATCATCGCCGACGCCCTCGCGGCGGCCCAGCAGCACGGGTTCAAACCGCTGACCGTCGTCGTGCTCGACGCCGGCGGCCACGTCATCGCCGCCGCGCGCCAGGACGGCGCCTCGAATAACCGATTTGAGATCGCACAGGGCAAGGCGTACGGGGCGTTGGCTCTGGGGATGGGCTCGCGTGCCATCATGGAGCGCGCCGAGCAGCAGGCTTACTTCATCGCGGCGGTGACCGCCACTCTGGGTGGCCGGCTCATCCCGGTACCCGGTGGCGTACTGGTACGCGATAACGACGGCACGATCCAGGGTGCCGTCGGCATCAGCGGCGACAGCTCCGACAACGACGAGACCGCGGCCTCGACGGCGATCGAGGCCGCCGGTCTGACGGCACAGGTGGACTGACAAGGCGACAGCTGAGGCCCATGCCCCGACGGCGTGTCGGCCTCAGCTGCTGCGGGGATCAGGTCCGCATGCAGCGGCGCAAGGGCCAGGCCCGGGCATTTACCGGGACAAATTCCCCTGCCGCGCAGCTGGTCTGGCCGGGACATCCGATCATTGCTAGCGTGGCGGCATGCCCCTGTCCAAGACCCCGGCCGAGATCCTCAACATTGCCGGCACCGAGGTTCGCATCTCGAGTCCGGACAAGGTGGTGTTCCCCGAGCCCGGGCTGACGAAGCTCGACTTGGTTCGCTACTACCTCGCCGTCGCGGATGGCGCGCTGCGGGGCGCCGGCGGACGGCCCATGGTGCTCAAGCGCTTCCCGAAGGGGATCGGCGCTGAGCCGTTCTTCCAGAAGCGCGTGCCTGAAAACCACCCCGATTTCATCGACACGGTGACGCTGCACTACGCATCGGGGACCTCAGCCCAAGAGGCCGTCATCCGGGATGCTGCGGGCCTGGCGTGGGTCGTGAATCTCGGATGCCTGGACCTTAACCCGCACCCCGTGCGGGCCGAGGACCTCGAGCACCCCGACGAGCTCCGGGTCGACCTCGACCCGATGCCGGGCGTCGACTGGTCGCAGATCGTTGACGTCGCCTATGTCGCACGGGAGGTGCTCGACGACGTCGGCCTGGTGGGGTGGCCGAAAACGAGCGGTTCGCGGGGACTCCACATCCTGGTCCGCATTGCGCCCCGGTGGTCGTACCGCGACGTGCGGCTCGCCTCCGAGGCCCTCGCCCGCGAGGTCGAGAACCGCGCCCCGGGCCTCGCCACCGCCCGGTGGTGGAAGGAGGAGCGCGGCGAGAGTGTGTTCGTCGACTTCAACCAGAACGCCAAGGACCGCACGGTGGCGTCGGCGTACTCGATCCGGCCCCTGCCCGACGCCCGGGTCTCGACTCCGCTCACCTGGGCCGAGGTTTCCTCCACCCGGCCGGAACAATTCACGGTGCCCACGGTGCTGGAACGCTTCGCAGCGGCGGGCGATCCCCACGCCGGACTCGACGACGCGGTCGGGACTCTCGACGGACTCCTCGCCCTGGCTGCCCAGCTCGGCCCCGCCGAAAAGCCGCCGCGCGGCAGCGACGGCTCGGGCCGGCGGCAGTCGGCGATGCCGCTAATCGAGGTGGCCCGGACCAAGTCCAAACCCGAGGCGCTCGCGGCGCTCGAGGAATGGAAGGGCCGGCACGCGAACCTCGTCCCGGCCCTGCGCCCCGCCGACGTCCTCGTCGACGGGATGCGCGGATCGAGTTCGCTCTGGTACCGGGTGCGGGTGAACCTGCAGCACGTACCCGAGAATGAGCGGCCGCCGCAGGAGGAGCTCATCGCCGACTACGACCCGTGGGCCGGCAAACAGTGGCCGGGGCGCCCTGGGTCCTGACACCTGATCAGTACTCGCCCTTGATTACGAAATAGGGGCCGCGGACAACCCCGGCCAGTTTCGACTTCTGGCGGGCGAACTTGAAGCGTGATGCCAGTTCCTGCGGAATCTCCATGCCTTCCGCCAGTTTGAATCCCACGGCTCGCTTCCCGCCATCTTCGATGCTGTACATGATGTTGATCGACAGCCCGGACTCGTAGAACACGTATTCCATCCGCAAACCGTCCACCTCGAAGGCGGTCGCTTCGAGCGGGCGCGACCCGATGACGATGTCACGCTCTTCCTTGAGGATGCGGCTCACCCGGTCGACCACCTCCGGAACCTCGCTTGCAGGGCTCACGGTGAAAACATGGCCATACTTGTTGCGGTAGTAGCGCCCCTCATTGGCGCGCAACCCAGCGAGCGCCCCGGCGACCGGAGACGATTCCAGACCGACAATAGAAACGTTCTCGAAGTCAACAACGTAAGGCATGGCGCCTCCTGATTAGATGTGCTGGACCAACGATAACGTGGCCCCAGCGACCGGATGAATGGATCCCTTGCACCGCCCGGACGATTTTGTAGACTGAACACGCATTCACCATGCGGTAGGCAGAGGATGGCAATGAAAATGGCGACCTTTCGGGAACTCCACCACACTGCTACGCCACTCCTGCTGCCCAATGCCTGGGACATCGGATCCGCCTTGGCATTTGCCACAGCAGGATTCCCGGCCGTCGGCACCACCAGCTTTGGCATAGCGGCAAGTGCCGGCCTGCCGGACGGAGGCCGGTCCAGCAAGGCGGCAACCGCCGCACTGGTGGCCCAGATGTGCCGCCTGCCTGTCCACGTCACGGCGGACATCGAAGACGGCTACTCCGAGGACCCCGCCGAGGTTGCGGAACTTGTGGCCCAACTGGCTGCCCTTGGCGTGGCCGGGGTAAACCTGGAGGACAGCACGGGCGGGCACCTGGTCGATCCGGCAGCCTTCGCCGACAAAGTTGCCGCCGTCAAGCGACGCAGCCCGGCTATGTTCATCAACGCCCGGGTGGACAACATATGGTTCGGTGAACAGGCCACTGTGGATGCCGTCCTGCGGCGGGCCTCGGCCTACGCCGGTGCCGGGGCGGACGGCATCTTTGTCCCCGGACTTGTGGTCCCGGAAGACATCCAGATCATCACCGCCGGCATCGGGCTGCCGGTCAACGTGCTGGCACATCCCTCGCTGACGGTTGCCGAGCTGGGTGAACTTGGGGTCCGGCGTGTGAGTTCCGGCTCCCTGCCGTACCGCGCAGCAGTTGACGCGGCGGTGAACCTGGTCAACGCCCTACGTGACGGCAAGCCGTTGCCAGCCGCCACTCCGTACTGGGAAATGCAGACGCGTCTCGTGTCATTCCGTCAGGGCCTGGCAGAGGGCGTCGGAGACTGAAGCTGGAGCGAGACGCGCCAGATATCCCCGCAAGACCGCGACGGGGCGCCGACAAGATTCTCGGCCGGCGGGCACCGGGAGGCCACTTACTTTGGGGTGGTGTTACTGTCACGCATCAATCAATACGATGTTGACATGCAGCGACGAATCAACGACGTCTTGATTCATTACGTCGAGCACGGTCGGGGCGTGCCCCTTATTGCGCTTCACGGCGCCGGTGTTGATCACCGCGAGATTGAGGCCGCCATCGAGGCCGTCGTCCCCGGCTATGGATACCGGCGGATCTATCCGGATCTGCCAGGAATGGGACGCTCCACGACCGGCCACTTGGGCTGCAACGACGATGTGGTCGCGCTCATCGCCGGATTCATTGATCGTCTGGGGGCCGGACCGGTGATGCTGCTTGGGCATTCCTACGGCGCGTACCTTGCGCGCGGGGTCGCCGCACAGCGGCCGGACATCGTGCGCGCTCTGGCCTTGCTGTGCCCCGTCGCCGAGCGCTCACAAAATGTGCCAGCCCATGAGGTCGTTTGTCAGGACGCCAACGCGTACGACGAACTCGAACCTGAGCAACGGCACGGTTTCGATGAATACTTCGTCGTGCGCACACCGGCCACCGCACGCCGTTACCGCGGCCATGTCGTTCCGGGCACGACGCTCGTCGACGCGACTGGGCTGGGCCGGATCTTCGCCGGATGGGCTGTCGACGTCGGATCGGGCACCTTCCCGGCGCAGACGCTGATCGCGGCCGGACGACAGGATTCGATCGTTGGGTACACCGATGCAATGGACTTACTCCAGCACTATCCACACGCCACCCTGTTGGTAGCCGACGGCGCCGGCCACGCCCTCATGCACGAGCGACCCGAGCTCCTCGCCGCATTGCTCGGTGACTGGCTTCACCGGGCCCGCCCAGACGACAAGTGACCACCTACGCCCCGAGACTCGGGCCGATCACAAGGATCCGAGGTTAGTTGGTTCGCTTCCTCTGCCGGTTAACCGGCACCCGACGGTTCTGCCGGCCTGCCGTCACTATCCAAGCAGGCATAAGGAAATGCTTCTACTGGTTGCCCTCCGCGCGGCTCCTGATCCCCTGGAGCATCCGCCGGGACATGATAAAACTGGCAACCTCCACCGCCTCGACCAGGCACCGGGCCCACCACTGCCGGTAGGCATAGCGCTCCCGCCCCAGAAGCCGCGTGGTTCCGTCGGACTGTGCCTGCAGGACAAATGCCCAGGAAAAATCGAACGGCCCGGGCGGGGAACCGGGAGGAACGCGCAGCACGAGGGCGTTTCCCTGGTCCACCAGGCCGACTTCGAGGTCTGCGGAAGCAGCCGGGGCCAGGTGAAAGCGGTCGCCGGCCTTGATGTCCTGCCACTCCGGGTGGATACGGTCAGCACTGTGGATGTCCAGGCCGGCGAGGTTTTCAAGGAAGTCGTAGCTGTAGAGTCCGCCACGTCCCTGACCCATCTGTACCAACCAGGGCCACACTGCATCTGCTGAGGCCTCGATACTGATCGCCCGCGTTGACTGCAGATCGGCAACGGACAGGAATTCGTCGCCCGGAAGTCCGCCGCCGGCTTCGGCGGCGGTAGCACCCCAGCGCAACTGAAAGCGCCGGAACAGGAAGCCCAATGCCACCAGCCCAGCGAACACTATGGCCGGGTTGGAAGGGTGTCTCATGTTTTGCGACTTCATCATCGGGCAATCCTCCAGACTGCCGAGTCCGCTGTCACGGGCCATAAGTCCCAGCGCCGACCCACTCCGGGATACATTTCCGCGGCCACCGCAGTCCCCTACGCTCCCTGCCGCTGACGTCCACCACTTCCGGCGCTGCCGCCGTCCGTGCGCTCACGCCGCCTCTAGGTCACCGCACCGCGTCAAAGCACCGAGAAGCCCGGCGGAAGGCCCGGCCGGCCGGTGGCGGCGAGCAGGAGCGATCCGGCAACACCCCCGGCTACAGCGAGGTCGGCGACTATTTCAAGTGCCTGCAAAGCAGCTGTGTCTGGGACGTCAGCCGGCAATCCGAGCGCTTTGGCGAGGTCCGCGGTGTGGACGGCCAACTCGAACGTGCGGGTGGGCAGGTAGTCCCTAAGCCGCATGCCGCCCGCGACCGTCGTCACCAGCTCGGAACCGTGGTGGGCATCGACAACCGGAATCACGCGTGCGGCGATCTCCGCTACGACGCCTGCGGGTTCGGTGCCTAAAGCGGTTCCGGCGTCGCGTCCGCGCGCCGCGACAGCCGGGCTGGCGGCGGCGGCCCTCGTCGCGCGGAAGTATTCCGCAGCGGAGGCGACTTCGACGGCCGCAGCAGGACGGGCAAGGTACGTCTCGACTGTCAGAAGGGAGCGGCTGGTGTGGCCGACGAGGGCGCGAACATCCCATTCGCCTAGGCCTGGCCTGTCCCACCGGTCACCGACGAGGGCGGACGTGTGCACAAACCACTCCGCCGCGTCGGTGAACGCCCGTCGCGATTCGTCCCAGGGAAAGTCCATACGCCCAAGTCCAGTTCTGCCCAGGATTTGTTAAGGAATATCAGGTTCGGATTCTCGGCTGGGAACAGAACCCGTTCGCGGCTCCGGCATTCCCCAGGACGCCGGAGCCGCCTCAGCCGCGCGGCCCGTCAGGTTCAGCGTGCGGACTACGCTGGCGGCTGGGCTCCGGCGGGCGCGACCACGACGGCCGGCGAGCCCTGGTTGACCGGATTGGCCGTCGCGGAGGAGGCGACCACCCCGAACTCGTACCCCTCGGCCCGCAGTGCGTCGATGGTGGCGGCCAAGTACGTCCACTGCGTCGAGGGGCAGGACAAGACATCCTCAGCGTCGTGGAGCAGGATGATCGCGCCGGGTGCAGCCTCCGCCATCACATACTTCTGGACTCCCGCCGCACCGGGGCACTCGAAGTCGCCGGGGTTGCCGACGTCCCAGTGCCAGAGAACCCCGCCGCTCATACCAATGGTCTTGAGGTAGCCCGCCGCATAAGGGGTGCTGTTGCCGAACGGGAAGCGCATGAGCTTGGGCGCCTCACCGGTGACGGCCTTGATGGCGTCGTTGGTGCGGTCGATCTGCTGCTTCTGCTCCGCCTGGCTTATGTCGGGGAAATTGGCGTGGTCCCACGAGTGGTTGCCGATCACGTGCCCCTCAGCCTTGATCCGGCGGACGAGGTCGGGGTACTGCTGGGCGTGGGAGCCTTCAAGGAAGAACGTTGCCTTGACGCCCTTCTGCTTGAGGACGTCGAGGACGAACGCGGTGCGCTGGGGGGAGGGCCCGTCGTCAAAAGTCAGGCCGATCAGCGGCTTTTCGGCGGCCTGGGCCGCCACGGTGGGGCCGCCGGCCAGCAAGGCCACGACCAAGCTCGCGACGGCCAGGGCCGTCACGGCAATCTTGTTCTTGTTCATGGTGCTCGTCTTCCGTTCTCAAGGTTGTGTTAAACCTTGCTAGATGAGCACCATACGGCGCCGATGAGGGGCTGTAAACAGGTTCCCGCTAGGCATGGCTCCTCGGGGGATCGGCGTCGAGCATCACCATGGCGCAGCGGCTCGAAGTTGGCCTCGGCGTTCCGCAGAGGGAGCGTGGCCTGTGTTTCCTCACGCCGGCCCGGCGCCGCACCCATCGGCCCCTCCCCCGCAGCCGCCTCAGCTCCACGATTCCGATTCCTGGGCGCACCGGACTACCCAGCAAATACCCGCAGCCTGGCAGGGCCACCACCGCGGGCCGCCCCGACTGACGCCGCGGCATACGAACCCACGCCTCAGGGGCAGGCCCTCTCGAAGCGCTCAACCGGACCCTGCGCGAAGTCCCCACCAACCATGGCACCCGTATTCCGTCCGGGAACCCGGCTGGCTTCCCGGCGAACCGGCCGACGAGCGTACCGGCACCGTGCACAGCAACCTCACGCTGTTAGACCTGTGGGGCCACGGACTTCCCGCTCTGGACGCTTTTAGACCAACCGGTGAGTCCCGCCGGCTAACGACCCCGGGCGGCACAGATTCCCCTGGCTCGGCGGCCTGCCGGTGCGGACGTACAAGACTGTATTCAACCGCGGATGAAGGCGAACCGGGCACAAAGCTGTTATCCCCGCAGCAGGCCTGGGAACAAAGTTCCTGCCTGCAACGAAGGAAATGCGGAATTCGTCAGGACATTCCAGATCCCACGCCGAAGGCTCTGGCTTCGTAGGATGCGGTCGACACCACAGTTCGTTCCGTGGGGTCGCCCAGACAGCCGAAATGATCGGCTTGCCAGCAAGGCCGCCGGAGCACTTCGACCGCCGCGATGAACCGGCCGAAACCTTCTGTCACTCTTCCTGCTCTTGGGCTATGGTGGCATTCCAGCAAAAGATGGCAGCATGGGGACATGAGTCCTGCTCAAGGTTCTTCCGGCTTCTTCCGGCGTCCACAGCCCATCAAACCCAAGGCCGGTCAAGAATCGGTATGGGAGTACCCGCGGCCGCCAAGGATCGAGCCGCGAACCGAACGGGTTATCGTCCGGCTTGGCGGGCAGGTGATTGCCGACACCACCGATGCTGTGCGCGTCCTGGAGACGAGTCATCCCCCTGTCTACTACTTGCCCTCGGACTCATTCACTGCCGGTGTACTCGTCCCGGCAGAGGGCACCAGCTTCTGCGAGTTCAAGGGGGAAGCGCACTACTTCGACGTCGTTGCCGGCGGAGTCGTTGTTCCTCGCGGCGGGTGGACCTACCCGGAACCCGCCCGGGGCTTCGAGGCGCTCAATACACGGGTGGCCCTCTACCCGGCCCACATGGACTCCTGCGAAGTCAACGGCGAGCAGGTGACCTTCCAGGAAGGTGACTTCTACGGCGGCTGGATCACCACGCAAATCGTTGGTCCGTTCAAGGGCGGCCCGGGCACGGCCGGGTGGTGAGCACATTGCCATTGCTTTTAAGACTTGCCCGGGCTGCTCCGTAAATGCAAGACGGTGAACGTGCGGTGTTCCGACCCCGCTGCGAGGCGGTTCGGCGGCTATTCTCCGGTCCGTAACTCGTCGCCGTGGGCGATGATCGCGTAGATGATCAGCACGTCGATGGCGATGACGATCAACGACCACCAGGGCTGCGCCGGAATGAGCATCAGTTGAACGACCGCGCTGACGCCCGCAACGACGACAGCAACGACTCGGGCCCACGTTGCACCAGAGAAGAGCGCGACAGCGGTGAGGATCAAAAGCACCCCGAGAGCCAAATTCCACCAGCCCCACCCCTTCGCATCGAAGATGAAAAGCGCGCCCGGGGTCGACAAATAGTAGGTATCGGGCCCGGTGAGCGCGACGAGACCTTGAAGGCCGCTGAAAACGCCGTTGATGACCAGAATGACTCCGGCGAACCTGACCCAACCGGTCCAGCCAGTTGAAGCGACAGGATGATGGGCAGTACTCATTTTGTCGACCTCTTTCCGTTGAATGCTCTGCCGTCGGCCTCATAGCCGGCGCAGTCGTGTCGTGAAGCTGGTACCGATTCCACTGATGTTCCTCACAGTCCGGGCCGGTCAATCGAGATCCGACAGACCGCCGCAGTTCCATCCTGTGCCCCCAGTGAAGTACGGCACCTCATCCGCGCCGGGTGACCTCACGCACCGGGGTAGAGCGGAGATAGCGCTGCAGCTTAGGCGAACTACGCAGCCACGGTCGGGCCGCCCTCAAATGGCTTGCCCGCCGGCGCCGCGGCGCCCCGCGAAAACGTGCGGGCCGCCCGCGAGCCTGCGACGGTGCTTGCCGCCGTGCTGATGAGCGCCCCGAGGATAATGGCCGCGGATTCTCCCGGTTCCAGCAAATGCAATTGGGAGCCGATAGTGGCAGCGGCAACCGGCACTCCCAATTGGGACGCTGCGAGCACCGCAAGCGGCAGAGGCTGGCCGACTAGCCGCAGGCTTCCATGGACCAGCAGGGTTCCCAAGCCAAGGCAAATCCCGAGGAGAATCATTCTGGGGCTTCCCGCAAGGATTCGCAGATCCAGCGACGCGCCCAACCAGACAAAGAAAACCGGTCCAAGAAAGCCATCACTGACGGCGAAGAGTTGATGAGCCAGCCGCCGGGGTTCGCCCACCGCTGCGACCACCAGGCCGAAGGAGAACCCGGCCAGCATGATGGACACGTGGCCCGCGACGGCAAGCCCGGAGAGCGCGAAAAGCAGAGCAAGTTGGATCCTCAACTCCAGGGCGAACTTCCGGCCCTCGGACACGTCATGCACCCGCCCGCGCGTGCCGCTGCGCTCCAGCCAGCGAAGCACAAAGAACAAAACCGCAGCGCACCCCGCGACGAGCCCTGCCCCGAGGGCCGCCCTCGGCGCATTGGATGGGTCAACAGCAAGTGGAAGCGCCACAATGCAGGCGATGTCCGCTACCGCAACCTGTGCCGTCGTCATCAGGACCTTTGGTCCCGTCAGCCGCAGCGAATCGACGATCGGCAGGACCAGGGCTGCCGAAGAGGAAGCGAGCAGAACGATGTAAAGGGGAGCATGCCCGGTGCCAAAGGCAAAGGCAATGACGATTCCGACGACGCCCGCGAGCACCGCAGCGATGCCGGCTCGCAGGGCGCCACCACCCAGTGCAGGGCGGATGGCTGCGTCCCGCACTGGGACATGCGTCCCGGCGACGAACATGATGAGGGCGAACCCGACGTCGGCCACCAAGGTGAACGTGGGATCCGAGGAGTCCACCATGTCCAGACCCGAGCGCCCGATGGCGATACCAGCCAGCAACTCCCCCACCACCACAGGAAGATGCCATTTCTCGGGGAGCGCCAGCAGCGGCCCGAGGAGAGCGACCGCGGCGATCAGCGAAAGCTGAAAGAATGACAAGTTCCTCCTTTTGCCGGCATTGCGGTTGGCTTGCGGAGGTTACCGGGGCGCGTCAGCCAGTTTGAGTGGAATGTCGGTGTTTTCGTCCGTGTAGTAGCTTGCGCACACCCGGTGGTAGCCATCGGCCACGTGCGCGGGAATGCCCCGCGCCAGGTCGCCCGTCACCATCAGGATGGGCGAGAGCTTCTTGCCTTCCTTGATCTTCTTCAGGTCCGAGGCCACGTGGGCGTTGTCCTCGGGAAGCAGCGCCAGCCTGGCGGCCCGCAGAATGTCCTTCGCCTTGCGATGCTGGATTGGGGCGACCATGAGGGCCGCAACAATGGAGGCTACGACATCGTCGGATTCAAGTAAGGAAAGATAAGCTGCCGCGCCCGGATAATCTTGTTCCTCTGGCTGCAGCAACCAGCGGACCTCGCCCTTATTTTCATCAGGCATGCTCTTTACTCCTTGGCCAGCGGAATCGGCCCGCCAAGGTCGGCGGCGCCGGCCGGAAGACCTTGTACCCGCCAGTGGGTTTTGACTTCGGAATCAGTGCTGCTCTTGGAATTGCAGACCATTGCTGCCTCCACGGCGCGGATGGATAGTTGACTCACAGTACTCACGCCGTTGCACGCGGTCAACGGCGGCCCCTCTGTAGCGTGTCGACGTCCTGAAACCGCCGGTCACTGAGAATAAAACAGACATGCCAGGAGGCCCCGATATGAAGTCGGCCGGCTCAAACTCCGCCGCCTGTCTTCCGCCGAAATGCCGGCCATCCCATCGTTTCGGAATCGACGCTGGCCGGTCCTGAGCCGGTCAACGTTGCCGCGTCCCGGAGAGGCACTGAGCTTGCCACCAAGGTGCAGCGGCGTTGTCTCGGCCGTGTGACCAACGGCCCGAAAGGTCCTCGGGAGGGACTAAAGTCCCTACCCGGTGCGCGGCCATTGGCGTGAACTGGATAGGCGCCCCGGGTTGCAGGATTGCCTCAGCACTCCGGGTTCGCGGCTCTCCCCGCAGCATGCCTGCCTGGTGACGCTTCGGTGACCGGGAGATAAGGTTCGTAAAGGATTGAGCTCATGAACAAGGCTATTCGCGTCATCGGAACAACGGCCGTAACGGCGGCTTTGGGCTTGGGCGTCAGCGCGCTGCCCGCCAGCGCCGCCGCCACTTCCTCAACCAGCTCCTGGAACCAGTCTTCGTTCGAGAACCGCCACCAGATGCGCGACAACAACCGCCACGACACTTCACACGGCCGGTGGGACAGCGAGGGCCGATGGCACAGCAACTCCGACGGGTGGGGTTGGCGCGACGACAACGGCAATTGGCGTGACGACAACGACCACAACGGTTCCTGGACGGGTCCGGACGGCTGCCGGCACGACAAAGACGGCTACTGGGACCACCACGGAAATCGGCACGACAACAATAAGGGCCACCACCGCTCCTGGTGACCCGGCCTCGCTAAGCGGGTGAAGGGCAGAAATGAACGGGCGGTGTGTGTGGATTTCACACGGCCCCTAACACGCCGTCCCAGGCTCCCAGTCTCTTGGGGCTGCCCTGACAGGGAATGGACGGCACCCCGAGGACACACTGGCCTCGGGAGGAAGGGCATTCATGACCCAGCTCCTAAAAGCGCTGATAACACCGTGGTGCTGGCGCGCAGTGGCCGGTCCCGGGCCACGGCTCGCTCCCGACGACGGGCGCCGGTACCGGCACAGCAGTTTAGCCGGGGCTGCGATAGCCGGCACTCTTGCCCTGCTCACAATTGCGGCGCCGGCAAAAGCCGACGGCGAAGAGTCGCTGCGCAGGGTTAGCGGAACGCTCCATGGCCACGGCGCCGAGGCTCAGGTCCGCATTAGCTACCGATGCGAGGAAGGCCGGACCGCCGGCGTGGGGATACTCCTCACCCAAGCCAACCGCCACGGACCAACAGTCGATGGCGGCGCCGGGTCCGGGCAACGGCCATGTACGGGTGAGACCGAAACCGTGACATTGACCGTCTCCGCCGGGAGCGTCCACTACAGGCGAGGCCCTGCCTCCATAACGGTGTCCCTGTTTACCAGCGGCCCCGGGACCTCCTATGAGACCGTGCAGCTCACGGAGAACATCCGCCTGGACTACCCACGATAGGTGGACGGATCTGGAGTGGCGTGGTCGACAGGGGCGTCCACAACAAGAAACCTCAATCTGTGAATGAGCGAGCTGTCCCCGGTCCTTGGCCCTCGTCAGTGCGCTGGTCGTTAAAGAGCCCGGGTGATCTGCAGGATCCTGCAGGTCACCCGGGCTCTTGCTACGCCGCGGCTGCGCGGGTCTTCGTTTTGGTGTTGCTGGCTAGAGGATGGCAGTCATCGGGCCCCAGCCTGAACCCAGGTCGATGCGTTTGAACCAGTCTCCGGTCCCGTTGTTCGGGTACAGCCACAGCTCGCCGGTGCTGTCGCGGGCGATCACGTCGGGACGTCCGTCGCTGTTCATGTCCCCCGGTGCGGTGATTGCGTTCATCGTGTTCCAGCCCGCGCCGAGGTCGACGCGTTTGAGCCACTCGTTCTTGCCGTTACCGGGATAGAGCCAGAATTCACCGCTGGTGTCGCGGGCCACGAGGTCCACGTTCCCGTCGTTGTTGAAGTCCCCCGGGGCAGCGATCGAGCTCATGATGTTCCACCCGGACCCCAGGTCGACGCGTTTGAACCAGTCGCCGGCCCCGTTGTTCGGATACAGCCAGAGTTCACCCGAGGAATCCCGGGCGATGACGTCCGGCTTGCCGTCACCGTTGAAGTCCCCCGGAGCGACAATCGAAGTCATCACATTCCACCCGGCCCCCAGGTTCTGGCGCGTTGACCAGTCTCCGGTCCCGGTCCCCGGGTAGAACCACAGTTCCCCGGACTTATCCCGGGCGATCACGTCGGCCTTGCCGTCGGCGTTGAAATCCCCGGCACTGACAATCGTGGACATGACATTCCACCCGGCCCCCAGATCAATCCGCTTGAGCCAGTCCCCGGTACCCGTGCCCGGATACAGCCAGAGTTCCCCCGAGGCGTCCCGTGCGATCAGATCAGTCTTCGCGTCACCGTTGAAATCATTCAACCGTTTCGACGCACCTGGCGCCGGCGGCGGCGTCGTCTCTGCGCCGAGCGCCAGCATCTGCGCGTTGTCCACGTAGGCCGTGATGCCGGTGCCGGTCACCGAGATCTGCAGGCTGGCCGAGGCCACATTGGCCGAGCTCGGCGTGTAGGTGAAGTTCATCGACTCCACCCACCGCGTGTTCTCGCGCAGGCGGAACTGCCCGGAGATCCACTGTCCGGCCGCGTTGTACTCGTCGACGTAGAACCCGACCTCACCGGTTGTGATCGCGGCCACGTTGAGGAAGGTCTTGTACACGTAGCTCGTCGTCGGCGAGACGGGAACCGTCGGCGAGAACAGGTGACCCGCCGTGGCACCCGAGACCATTTTCACCGACTTGGCGGAGTCGGGGTAGCTCCCATTGTTGGCGGCGTCCGCGGTGATCGTCGACGGGGAGTCGGTGCGCCATCCGTCGCCGATGCCGTTGTTGAAGGTCGGATTCGCGAGTTTGTTGGGGCTGCCGTTCACCAGGCCCTTGCTGATGTTGACGTTCTTGATCTGGCCGGCCGCCACCTTGGTCTGCACGTACGCGGCCAGCTGGTCCAGCTCCGCCGTGCCGTACTGGTAGTCGTCCGGGACCTGGCTCGGCGCCGGCCTGATGTCGTGGAAGGTGAACACGGCCCACGTCTTGTTCGCGATCGCCTCGTCGACCTTCGCCTTCAGGGTCGCGACCGGGGTGGTGACCTCTTGGACGGGGACGTCGCGGAGCAGCAAGTCGCCGAGCGGCCAGATGTTGTTGCCCGTGTCGGCAAAGCCGCGCATCGAGCTGTAGTACTTGGCCACCTGGGCGAGCGCCGACGGGTCATAGTCGCCGTACGGCGGGGCGAAGGCGGTCGCGTTGAAGCCGTGCGCCGCCAGCGCGGCCTTGCTGTCGGCCAACTCGGCATCCACCTGAGCGGCCGTCAGCTTGGCGGCCTGGCAGTCGTTTCCGACGCTCACCAGGCACTGGTGGTCGACGGTGTGCGACCCGATCTCCCAACCGTAGGTGTTCTGCAGCTGAGTGATCTGGTCCCACGTCATGTACGGGACATCCGTATTGGACCGGCAGGTGTTCGGCACTGTCGTCATGCCGACGCAGTTGCTGATGACGTAGCTGGTTCCGGTGAGCCCGTACTTCTGCAGCACCGGCGCGGCCTGCGTCAGCGCGCTCAGCTGGCTGTCGTCGAAGGTGAAGGATACGAGCGGGGTTGCGACGGGGTTGTCCACGGCGGCGTACGCGGCCGTCGGGGACAGCAGCGCGGCGGCCATGGCCCCCACCGCCACCAAGGTGGTCACGAGCTTGGTGCGCCCCAACGCGAAGCTGGTTCTGGATCTAGTTCTGATTCTGGTCATGAGACTCTCCGTTCTTTCGGGTGGCCGACGACGCCGGCCTTCACCACCGATTGGTGGTGATCACGAAGCAACCCCGCAATGCAAAGCCTCAGGAACCGGTTCATGTGTCAGCCCTCCCCCACCAGTGGTCAATTCACGACGTCGCCCCCTCGGTGGTCCGGTTTTCACATGTGGACCGGGTGGTGGCGGCGCGCAATCACACGGTACTGCCCGGGACCTTGAGAAAACCTTGAAAAGAGTCCCTGGGCGGAGGGCTCCGTGAAGTATTCGGCCATTGCGATTCAGATTTTGACCGGACGGCGACCCAGGCTACCTGCACGTGGACCTCGTCGCCTTCGCTGCCCCGTCAAAACTCCAGCGGCCCTCAGGTGACCGGGAAAAACAGGCCGGAACGATGCCCTCCACGTGGCCAGGCTGCTGAAACTGGACCAAATCACCGAGGTCATCGTGCCGGATCCCGGGCAGGACGCGGCCCGGGATCTGGTCCGGGCCTGGCACCGGGTCTCGAAGCTGCTGCTGCGCCACGACATCCACCTTCATGCTCCGGTCGACCGAAAACCGCGCGACCGCCGACACATGCCGGGAACGCGTTGGCCTTGGCATCGGCCCCGCCCTGTCGCACACGGCGTCCGCATTCCGGTCATCGACCCGAGGACCGGCCAAGTCATCAGGTATTCCGCGAATGCCTGGGGCTATGACCCGGTCGGTGACGCTGGTCGGCACAGTCGTAGGCTATTTTGGAGACCGGATACGAGCGGCTTGGCCGCGGGCCCCGAAAGAAGGATCGAGTGGACAGTGATGCTGGTACATGGTTCCTGAGTCGCGCTGAGCGGGGGAATCTGGCCACTGAGGTGCATGCGGGCGGTGCCGGATCGCCGTCCTGGTCGGAGGGCAACCTTGTGCGGCCGCTGATTCATGGCGCGACCTACTTCGCCCGACTGCATGAGGAGCTGACGTCTCTGCGGCCGGGAGACCGGGTGTGGTTCACTGACTGGCGCGGCGACGCCGACGAGCGCCTGCTGGCGGACGGACCGTCAATCGGGGATCTGCTAGCGGGGTTGGCCCGCACGGGAGTGGAAGTGCGGGGCCTTGTCTGGAGATCCCACGGAGAGCGTGTATCGGCCCCGATCAGCGGCCGATCCAACGAGCTGCTAAGTCGTCAGATCAACGACGCCGGCGGAGAAGTCCTGCTGGATCAGCGTGTACGCCTGTTCGGTTCCCATCACCAAAAACTCTTCGTCATCCGCCATCGTGACAATCCGTCGCGGGACGTCGCGTTCGTTGGCGGGCTCGACCTTTCCCACAGCCGCCGAGATGATGCCGACCACGCGGGAGACCCGCAAGCAGTGACCATGGATTCCCGGTACGGGAAACGACCCCCATGGCACGACGCGACCCTCGAACTGCGTGGCCCCGTTGTGGCAGATGTGCTGGCCGTGTTCGCTGAACGGTGGAACGACCCCCATCCCCTGGACCGACGTACCCCCTACCGGATGCTGCTGCAACGTCTGGCCCGAATGCCCCGGCACCCAGAACCGCTCCCGGCCACTGCACCGCCGCCACCACCGGCGGGCCCTCACGCCGTGCAACTGCTGCGCACCTACGGGGTGAAACGTCCCCCCTTCCCGTTCGCCCCCGAAGGGGAACGCAGCATTGCCCGCGGCTACGCCAAAGCCTTCGCCCGCGCCCGCTCGCTGATCTACATCGAGGACCAGTACCTGTGGTCAACAGAGGTCGCAGCGGGAATTGCGGAGGCCCTCGAACGGAACCCCGGCTTGAAGGTGATCGCCGTCGTGCCCCGCTACCCGGACTCCGACGGTCCTCTCGCAGGCCCGGCGATAAGGATCGGGCAACTGCGTGCCATCAGGATGCTGCGCCGGGTCGCGCCGGACAGGGTCGGCGTGTTCGACCTGGAGAACAGCACCGGAACTCCGATCTACGTCCACGCCAAGATCTGCATCATCGATGACATCTGGATGACCTGCGGCTCGGACAACTTTAACCGCCGGTCCTGGACCACCGACAGCGAGCTCACCTGCGCCGTACTCGACACCACTTCGGACAACGGGGATCCGCCCGGCACAAACACCGGCCACAGTACGTCCCGGCCGTTGGTCCACGCGCTCCGCCTCCAACTCTGGGCCGAACACCTGGGCCTGGACCAGGACGATCCCCAACTCCACGACCCGGCGGTTGGGCTCAAGCTTTGGAACACCACCGCAGACGCTCTCGACCAATGGCATGAAACCGGGCACCGCTCCCCTCGCCCCACCGGACACGTGCGCCACCACAATCCAGAGCCGGTGTCGCCCCGCCAACGTCTCTGGGCGGTTCCGATGAGCCGCCTCGTCGTGGACCCGGATGGCCGCCCCCGGCGGCTGCGCGGCACTACACAGTTCTAGCAAGCAAGTCTGGTGCGGAGAGCCGTTCTTCCCTCCCCCAATGCGGCGCGCGCTACGAAGATCGCTGCCGTCGCCCTCGTGATGCTGGTCCGCAGGGAGGGACGTGCCGGCGTCACGTCGACGTCGACGTCGACGGCTGCGGCGTTCGTAATGCCAGTGTTCTGGAATTCGATTCTGAGCTGGACCGGGGCGATGGGATTGTTTGTCCCATGACCTGCCGTTTCCGCCGTTTCCGATGAGCTGGCCGCGCTGGTCGTCGACGTTTACCTCTACTGAGCCCGAAGCTGTTCTGCCGGTGTGGTTAGGATGGAATGGATCCGCCGGCAGCCCCGCCGGCGGGCAGCGGACCGAGGGAGTGACACCATGGGTTTGGACGACAAGATCGGCAATGCCGCCGAAAAGCTGGGCGGCAAGGGCAAGGAAGCCGCCGGCGAAGCGACCGGTGACGAAAGCCTCAAGGCCGAAGGCAGGGGCGAGCAGGTCAAAGCTGATCTCAAGCAGGCAGGCGAGAAAATCAAGGACGCGTTCAAGAAGGACTGATCCCGGACAGACACCGGATCAACAAATAGGGAAGGGTGGGGGGGGGGGGGGGGGGGGGGGGGGGG
>NZ_JARUXE010000035.1 GCF_030433895.1 Arthrobacter sp. PsM3
CCCCCCCCCCCCCCCCCCCCCCCCACCCCGGCTAGGCCGGGACGATGTTGACCAGTTTAGGCGCCCGCACGATCACCGTGCGGATGCCGCGGCCGTCGAGGGCGCGCTGGACGTTCTCCGAGTCCAGCGCCAGTGCACGGAGTTCGTCCTCGCTGATCCCCGGCGAGACCTCCAGTCGGTCCCGCACCTTGCCCTGGACCTGGACGACGGCGGTCACCGTGTCCTGCACCAGGAGGGCTTCGTCGTGGGTCGGCCAGCCCGCGTTGGCAACCGAGGCCGGGTGCCCCAGCACGTTCCAGAGATCCTCGGCCGTGTACGGCGCGAAGAGGCTCAGGATGACCGCGACGGTCTCGACGGCTTCGCGGACGGCCGGGTCGGCGCCACCGGCTCCGGTGGCTGCGTCAATCGTCTTACGCGTGGCATTGACCAGTTCCATGAGCTTGGCCACGACCACGTTGAACTTGTTGTGGTCCAGCAGTGCTTCCGCGTCGGCGATGGTGCGGTGCGTGACGGTGCGCAGGGCCCGGTCGCCGGCGGCGTAGTCGACGCCGGGCGCGCTGGTGACGTCCTGTCCCAGCCGCCAGGCGCGGGCCAGGAACTTCGCGGAGCCCGACGGCGACACGTCCGCCCAGTCGACGTCGTCCTCCGGCGGGGAAGCGAAGATCATGGTGAGCCGGACGGCGTCGACGCCGTACTTGTCCAGCTGTTCGCTCAGATCAACGCCGTTGCCCAGGGACTTGCTCATGGCCTTGCCGCCGTTGAGCACCTGGCCCTGGTTCAGCAGCGCGCTGAACGGCTCGTCGGCCTCGATCATGCCCAGGTCGTGGATGACCTTGGTGAAGAACCGCGCGTAGAGCAGGTGCAGGATGGCGTGCTCGACGCCGCCCACGTACTGGCCGACCGGCATCCAGTCGTTGATCTTCTCCGGGTCGAACGGGCCGTCCGTGTACTGCGGCGAGACGAAGCGCAGGAAGTACCAGGAGGAGTCCACGAAGGTGTCCATGGTGTCTGTGTCCCGCTTGGCCGGGCCGTGGCAGCTGGGGCACTCGACGTTGACCCAGCTTTCAACGGCGGCCAGCGGCGAGGTGCCCTTAGGGGACAGGTCCTCGCCGCGCAGGTCGGCCGGCAGGGTAACGGGCAGCTGGTCATCCGGGACCGGGACTTCGCCGCAGGCGGGGCAGTGGATGATCGGGATCGGGGTGCCCCAGAATCGCTGCCGGCTGAGCAGCCAGTCACGCAGGCGGAAGTTCACGAATTTCTCGCCTGTGCCCTGCTGCTCCAGGATCCCGATGGCGGCCGGGATGGCGTCTGCCTTGGGCAGTCCGTCCAGGGCCCCGGAGTTGATCAGGGTTCCCTCGCCGGAGGTCGCGGTGCCGCTGACCGCGGGATCTTCCTCGCCCGTGTCGAGCACGGCGCGGACCGGCAGGTCGAAGGTGCGGGCGAAGTCGAGGTCGCGCTGGTCGTGGGCCGGGACGGCCATGATGGCGCCGGTGCCGTAGTCCGCCAGCACGTAGTCGGCCGCCCAGACCGGCAGCTTCTCGCCGTTCAGCGGGTTGATCGCGTAGCGGCCGGTGAAGACGCCGGTCTTCTCCCGCTCGGTGGACTGGCGTTCGATCTCGGAGAGCGCCTTGACCTGTTCGCGGTAGGCGTCCAGCGCCGCGGCGTATTCCCCGGTGACCAGCTCGACGGCGATCGGCGCGTCGGCGGCGACGACAAAGAACGTCGCGCCGTACAGGGTGTCCGGGCGGGTGGTGAAGACCGTCACGTCCTTGGCGGGCTTGCCGCCGTCGGCCTCGATCACGAAGGTGACATGCGCGCCCTCGGACCGGCCGATCCAGTTCTTCTGCATGGCCAGGACGCGTTCGGGCCAGTGGCCGCGCAGTTCGTCCATGTCGTCGAGGAGCCGGTCGGCGTAGTCGGTGATCTTGAAGTACCACTGGTTCAGGGACTTCTTGGTCACCGGGGTGCCGCAGCGCTCACAGGCCCCGTTCACCACCTGTTCGTTGGCGAGCACGGTCTGGTCGTTGGGGCACCAGTTGACCGGGGAATTCTTGCGGTAGGCCAGGCCGCGCTCGTGGAAGCGCTTGAAGAGCCACTGCGTCCAGCGGTAGTACTCCGGGTCCGAGGTGTGGATCCGGCGGGACCAGTCGGCGGAGATGGCGTAGCGCTTGAACGACGCCGCCTGGGTGTCGATGTTGGCGTAGGTCCACTCGCTGGGGTGGGCGTTGCGCTTGATGGCCGCGTTCTCGGCGGGCAGCCCGAAGGAATCCCAGCCGATCGGGTGCAGCACGTCGTAGCCTTTTTGGCGCAGGTACCGCGCGACGACGTCGCCCATCGCGAAGGCTTCGGCGTGGCCCATGTGCAGATCGCCGGAGGGGTACGGGAACATGTCCAGCACGTACCGCCGTTCCTTCGAACCGTCATCGGCGGGGGTGAAGACTTTGAGGTCTTCCCAGACCTGCGGCCACTTGGCCTCCATGGCGGCGAAGCTGTAGGCACCCTCTTCGGGGGTCTCCGCTGCGACTGCTGGTGTTCCGGTCTCTGTCTCCGGCTGAACGCTCACTGCTGGCCTCTTCTGTTCTGTCAAGCCTGATGGTCCGTCAAGTCTTGTACCGTCAAATCTCCCAGGCGGAGGCTGTCCTGCCCCGCCCGCTCCCCTGCCGTCCGCCCAAAAGGGTCCAGACACACAAAAGCCCCTCGACACGGAGGGGCTGCCGCTCGGCAATCCGAGTTCGCGTCGGGATGCCGGGCGGCTAGCTAAGCAGGAGGATCGCACGCATAGGACTACTTTAGCGCACCAAACTCCTCAACGGCCGAAAAGGGGCCGGCGACCCCCGCCAGGGTGTGGCGGGCGGGGGTCACGGGCCCCGTTCGGGACGCGGAAGGCTACTTGACGTCTTCGTCCACCCAGTCCATGGACTTGGTGACGGCCTTCTTCCAGAGGCGCATCTGGCGTTCGCGCTCGGCCTGCTCCATCTTCGGCTCCCAGCGCTTGTCCTCGGACCAGTTGGCGGAGCACTCGCCGAGGTCCTTCCAGAAGCCGACGGCGAGGCCGGCGGCGTAGGCGGCACCCAGCGAGGTGGTCTCCACGACCTTGGGCCGGATCACCGGAACGCCGAGGATGTCCGCCTGGAACTGCATGAGCGCGTCGTTGGCGACCATGCCGCCGTCGACCTTCAGTTCCGTCAGCGGCACACCCGAGTCCGCGTTGACGGCGTCGAGCACCTCGCGGGTCTGGAAAGCGGTGGCCTCCAGCGCCGCGCGGGCGATGTGGTTCTTGTTCACGAACCGGGTCAGCCCGACGATTGCGCCGCGGGCGTCGGAACGCCAGTACGGGGCGAACAGGCCGGAGAACGCCGGGACGATGTACACGCCGCCGTTGTCCTCAACCGAGGCCGCCAGCGTCTCCACTTCCGCGGCGCTGCTGATCATGCCGAGGTTGTCCCGCAGCCACTGCACCAGCGAACCGGTGACGGCGATGGATCCCTCCAGGGCGTAATGCGGCTTGGCGTCGCCGAGCTTGTAGCCGACCGTGGTCAGCAGCCCGTTCTTGGAGTGCACGATCTCCTCACCGGTGTTGAAGATGAGGAAGCAGCCCGTGCCGTAGGTGTTCTTGGCTTCGCCGGCATCGAAGGCGGCCTGGCCGAACGTCGCCGCCTGCTGGTCACCGAGGATGCCGGCTACCGGTACTTCGCGCAGCAGCTGGGAGGTGTGCACCGTGCCGTAGACCTCGGAGGAGGACTTGATGGCCGGCATCATGGAGGCCGGAACCCCGAACGCGTCCAGGATCTCCTGGTCCCAGGAGAGCGTCTCGAGGTCCATGAACATGGTCCGCGAGGCGTTGGTGACATCCGTGACGTGCACGCCGCCGTCGGTCCCGCCGGTCAGGTTCCAGAGCACCCAGCAGTCGGTGTTGCCGAAGACCAGGTCCCCGGCGTCGGCTTTGGCCCGGGCACCCTCGACGTTGTCCAGGATCCACTTGATCTTGGTGCCCGAGAAGTACGTGGCCAGCGGCAGGCCGACCTTCTGCTTGAAACGCTCCGGCCCCCCGTCCTTGGCGAGTTCGTCCACGATCGGCTGCGTGCGGGTGTCCTGCCAGACGATCGCGTTGTAGATCGCCTTGCCGGTTGTCTTGTCCCAGACGACGGCGGTTTCGCGTTGGTTCGTGATGCCGACGGCGGCGATGTCGTGGCGGGTCAGGTTCGCCTTGGACAGCGCGGAGGCGATGACCTCGCGGGTGTTGTTCCAGATCTCGGCCGGGTCATGCTCCACCCAGCCTGCCTGCGGGAAGATCTGTTCGTGCTCCATCTGGCCCGAGGAGACGATGTTGCCGCTGTGGTCGAACACGATCGCGCGGGTGCTGGTGGTGCCCTGGTCGATGGCGATTACGTACTGGTTCATGTTGACGTCCTTGTCTTGGGGCTGGCAGGTGAATGAGTGCGTAGTTGAGACGGTTTAGCCGGCGGCGGTGGCGATGATCGGCACGACTGCTGCCACGAGGCCGGCGAGGCCGCCGCCGACCAGCGGTCCGACGATCGGAATCCAGGAGTAGCTCCAGTCGGAGGATCCTTTGCCCTTCATGGGAAGCAGGGCGTGGGCGATGCGGGGGCCAAGGTCACGGGCCGGGTTGATGGCGTAGCCGGTGGGGCCGCCGAGGGAGGCGCCGATACCGACAACGAGGAGTGCCACGGCGAGCGGGCCAAGGCCCGAAGGCGTCCCGCCGAAGGTCAGGATGACGAAGACGAGGACGAAGGTGCCGACGATCTCCGTGATCAGGTTCCACGGGGCGGAGCGGATGGCCGGGCCGGTGGAGAAGACTGCCAGCTGGCTGGCGGGCTCGGGCTCTGCGTCGAAGTGCTGCTTGTAGGCCAGCCACATCACCACCGCGCCGAGGAAGGCACCGAGGAGTTCACCGCCGAAGTATGTGAAAGTGGAGGCCAGATCGACGGGGACACCGGGGGCGTACTCCTTCTTGCCGTTGAGCAGCAGGCCGAAGGTCACGGCGGGGTTCAGGTGCGCGCCGGACTGGGCGGCGACGTAGACGCCGCAGAAGACCGCGATGCCCCACCCCCAGGTGACCATCAGGAACCCCCCGTTGTTGCCCTTGGTGCCTTTGAGCGCAACGTTTGCCACGACGCCGCAACCCAGCAGGGTCAGCATCGCGGTGCCGAATACTTCGGACAGGAAAACTATTCCGAGAGACATCTTTGACTCCTCTATTTTCTGTTGTCAGCCCGTCGCGAGTTTGAAGGGCTGTTGGGCCGGCACCGTGTTGGCGCTGCCGGCCGGCCACTGCGCCGGTCCCCCGTAGGGACCACGCAGTCCTTGCGGCCGGACGTCCCCCGTCCGGCCGCAAGGTCCATCAGGAGACCAGGCTGTGGACCTGGACGCCGTGGAATCGCTTGAGCACCTCCTGAGCGTGGCTGATTTCGGAGGACCGCGTTGCCGTGTCCCAGCCCAGCGGACCGGCGAGGATGTCGGCAACCTCGTTCAGCAGTTCGCCGGTCACCAGTCCCCGGAAAGCGAGCGAGGTGCGGCGGATCAGCACGTCGACCAGATGCCCGATCTGCTCGTTCCGCGCCATGAACTCCAGTTCACGGACGCTCAGCTCGCGGGTCGAGTGCAGTAGCCGGTCCGGGGCGCCGTCGAGGAAGCTGATGACTTCCCCCGCGCGCGTGCCGTAGCGGGTCAGCAGACCGGCGGTTCGGTCCGCGTTGCGTCCGGCAGCCATATGCGCCTTGATCCAGCGCTGCACGCCGTCCTCGCTGTCCGGGAACCCGGCGCCGCCGCCGATGGCGAGTTTCGCCGTCGAGACCTTCCGGTCCATGCCGAGTTCGGTGAGGACGTCGTTGCTCAGGTGTTCGGCGAGGGCCCGGAAGGTGGTCCACTTGCCGCCGACGAGGCTGAGCACGACGGCGCCGTGGCCCGTCCCGCCGGGGCCGTCGCTGGCGGCGGGGCCGGCACCGGCGCGGCGTTCGATCCGGTAGTCGCGGCTGACGAAGCCGGGCTGGGTGGCGTCGTGTCTGGGCAGCGGGCGGACGCCGGCGAAGGTGTAGACGATCTGCTCCCGGTCCACGGTGATGTCCGGGAAGACGTGGCCGATGAGGCCGAAGAAGTAGTCGATCTCCGCCTCGGTGCACACGGCGTCCTCGGCCATGTCGGCGTCGACGTCGGTGGTGCCGACCAGGACCCGGTCGCCCATCGGATAAATCAGCACGATCCGGCCGTCGGTGTGTTCGAAGAAGATCTCGCGGCCGTTGCATGCGGCCAGCAGTTCCGGGTGGTCCAGCACGATGTGCGAGCCCTTGGTGCCACCCATGAAGGCCGACGGCGCGCCCATCGTCTGGTTGGTCAGGTCAACCCAGGCACCGGTGGTGTTGACAATGATGTCCGCGGAAAAGTCGAACAGTTCGCCCGTGAGTTCGTCACGGAGTTCCACGGTGCTGCCGGTTTGCCCGGGCCGTGCCCCGTCCCGGATGGCGGCGAGCGAGAGGTAGTTGCTGGCGCGGGCGTCACTGTTGCCCGCGGCCCCGGCCTTTTCACCGTCCTGCAGCACGTCCAGAGTGAGGCGCTCCGGGTTGTGGACGGAGGCGTCGAAGTACGTGGCGGCGTATTTGATGCCCGGGTGCAGCCGCGGCAGTTCCGCCAGGGCGCGCTTGCGGCCGCGGAACTGGTGCCGGGGCACGGCGCCGCCGTCGCGGGAAAAGAAGTCGTACATGCTCAGCCCGAGTTTGATCAGGAAGGCTCCCCGTTCGGTGGGCGTGCCCTGCTGCTTGTGGGTGAGGAACCGCAGCGGGGCGGCGAGGACGCCGGAGAACGTGCTGAAGATCGGGATGGTGGTCTGCAGCGGCTTCACGTAATGCGGCGCGATGCGCAGCAGCCGGTTGCGTTCCACCACGGATTCCTGGACGAGCCGGAACTCGCCGTTCTCGAGGTAGCGGATGCCGCCGTGGATCATGTGCGAGGAGGCGCCGCTGGCACCCTGGCAGTAGTCGCCGCGCTCCACCAGGGCGACGTCCACACCCTGCAGGGCCAGGTCCCGGAACGTTCCCACCCCGTTGATGCCGCCGCCGATAATCAGCACCTGGGCGTGGGGCCGCGTCCGCAGCTTGTGCACCGATGCTCGCTCGCCGGCTGATGCCTGGTTGCGGGCTGAATCCTTCTGTCCCAAGAACAGCTCCTTTGGGTTAAGTCCTGTGCGGCACGCCACGTGGCGTGCCGCCGTTCAACACTATTCTTTGGACTAATGGAAAATGGAGTCAAGCACTATGCACAAACGTGCAGAACGGAAATGGGATGACGCCCTCACGAAGCTCGGACGCACTCCGCGCGGCCCAGTTGTATTACCTGCAGGACCTGACCATGGATGCGATCGCCCGCGAGCTGCGCACCTCCCGGTCCACCGTGTCGCGGCTGCTGTCCTCGGCCCGGGAATCCGGGCTGGTGCAGATCCAGATCCGCAGTCCGCTGGACACCGGCCCCGAACTGGCGAGCATGATCCGCGCCGAATACAAGGTCGATGTGCACGTCGTTCCGGTCGTGGACACCCTGAATGAGGCGGAAACATTGGACCGCGTCGCGATGCAGGCCGCACGCACCATCGGCCCCCTGGTCGACTCCAATGCGATCATCGGCGTCGCCTGGGGTTCGACCCTGAGCGCCGTCAGCCGGCACCTGACCCGCAAGATCACCCACGACAGCGTGATCGTCCAGCTCAACGGCGCAGGCAACATGCAAACCACAGGCATCACCTACGCCTCCGACATCATGCGCCGCTTTGGCAGCGCGTACGGGGCCCGGGTGGAACAGTTCCCGGTTCCGGCGTTCTTCGACCAC
Source organism: Arthrobacter sp. PsM3 (assembly GCF_030433895.1). Lineage (GTDB taxonomy): Bacteria > Actinomycetota > Actinomycetes > Actinomycetales > Micrococcaceae > Arthrobacter. The sequence goes on from NZ_JARUXE010000035.1 coordinate 7,837, forward strand.
GCCGCGACCAAAAAGGCCATGTGGAATGAGCGCAGTGTGCAGCGGATCCTCCAACTCCAGGCCCGGATGAGCATCGCGATTTTCGGCGTGGGATCGGTCGACGCCGATTACCCCAGCCATGTCTACGCGGGCGGTTACCTCGATGAGGACGACCTGAATGTGCTGGCCACCTCCGACGTGGTGGGCGATGTGGCCACCGTGTTTTTCCGCGCCGACGGCTCCGCGGACGGCATCACCCTCAACGAACGCTCCACCGGCCCGGACCTTGCCCAGCTGCGCCAGGTGCGCCGGAGGATCTGCGTGGTGTCCGGCGCTTCCAAGATCAACGGCCTGCGCGGCGCCCTCGCCGCGGGCCTGGCCACCGACCTCATCCTCGACGAGGCCAGCGCCCGGCGGCTGGTCAGCTTCGACGGCGCGTCCTGAGTGGGCGCGTCCTGAGCCGGCCTGCCCCGGTACGGACCGGCCTGTGCGCAACCGGCGGCCGCCGGCCTGCCGTGCGGAGCCCCGGCGGCGGAGTCGGTAAAGTCGTTGTTATGAAACCCTCGCCCCGGCTCAGCCTCAACAACGGTGTCCTGATCGACCAGCTGGGGTTTGGACTCTACAAGGTGCCTCCCTCCGACGCCGCCGGACTCGTGACCATGGCCCTCGAGGCCGGCTACCGGCACTTCGACACCGCAGCCATGTACGGCAACGAGACGGGGGTGGGACGGGGCATCGGCTCACTGTCCAGTTTCGTGAGCCCCGACGGCGCCCGGGGCGGTTCCGGCGAGGCCTCCCCCTCGCTTTCGCGCGAGGACCTGTTTGTCACCACCAAGCTCTGGAACGATGACCAGGGCTACGACGCCACGCTGCGCGCGTTCGACACGTCGATGGCCAACCTCGGACTGGAATACGTGGACCTGTACCTGATTCACTGGCCGTGTCCGCAGCGCGGGCTGTACGCCGAGAGCTACCGGGCCATGGAGACGCTGTACCGGGAAGGCAGGGCACGGGCCATCGGGGTCTCGAACTTCCAGCCGGCGCACCTGGACCGCCTCCTGCAGACCGCGGAAGTCGTCCCGGCCGTCAACCAGATCGAACTGCACCCCTGGCTCCAGCAGGAGGAACTGCGCGCCCTGCACGGCGAACTCGGCATCACCACCGAGGCGTGGAGCCCGCTGGGCCGCGGCCAGGTCCTGCAGGATCCCGTGGTGCTGGGCCTCGCGGCCGCACACGGCAGGAGCCCGGCGCAGATCATCCTCCGCTGGCACGTCCAGCTCGGCAACGTCGCCGTCCCCAAGGCGAGCTCCTATGCCCGGATCAGGGAGAATCTGAACGTCTTCGGCTTCACCCTCGACGGCGCCGCCATGGACGCCCTGGCCGGCCTGGAACGCGGCTTCCGTACCGGCTCCCACCCGGACACCGTGAATTAGGACTCATCGAATGGAACATGTGGCCACCGAGCCTTCCCCCACCACTCCCCTGTTCAGCAACGGGCTTGAGCCCCGCACCCGCGCCGCGGAGGTAGCCCTCGACGGCGCCAGGGTCGCGTACTGGACGTACGAGCCGGTCCGAGTGACCCCGGAAACCCGCACCATCCTGGTCATCCACGGCTTCCGCGGTGACCACCACGGCCTGCTCCGGGTAGCGGACCAGCTCCCGGAGATGCGCCTCATCATGCCGGACCTCCCCGGTTTCGGCAGCTCTGCCGCTTTCGCAGGTGCCGAACACAGCGTTGAACGCTACGGCCGGTTCATCGCCGACTTCATGGCGGCCCTGGGCCTGGGCCCCGGAACGGTCCTGCTGGGGCACTCCTTTGGCTCCATCATCGCAAGCCACTATGTGGCCGGCCACCCCGGAACGGTCTCGGAACTGATCCTGGTCAATCCGATCGCCGCCCCCGCCCTCGAGGGTCCCAAGGGGCTCATGACCAAACTTGCCGTCCTGTACTACGAAGCGGCCGCCCGGCTTCCCCGCCGGCTGGGACAGGGCCTGCTGCGCAGCCAGCTGATCGTCAGGGTCATGAGCGAGACGATGGCAAAGACCCGGGACAAGGAGCTCCGCCGCTTCGTACATGCCCAGCACAGCGCCTATTTCTCCGCCTTCGCGGACCGGGAGAGCCTGCTGGAGGCGTTCAAGGCCTCGGTCGGCAGCAACGTCGCGGAAGTGGCCCGCCGGCTCACCCTTCCAGTGCTGCTGATCGCCGGGGAAAAGGACGAGATCGCCACGCTGCCGGACCAGCACACACTGCTGGCCCTGCTGCCCGACGCGCACCTGGACGTGATCCCGGGTGTCGGCCACCTGATCCACTACGAAACCCCGGAACCAGCCGCGGGCTTCATCCGCCGCTTCCTGAAGGACCACGCCGCGTGAAAATCCTCATCGACGCCCGCTTCACCCGGCTGGACCACCATGACGGCATCAGCCGCTACGGTTCCAGCCTGATCGAGGCCACGGCCAAAATCGCCGACGTCTCCATGCTCATCAGCGACGTCCGCCAGCTGGCCCTGCTCCCGGACGTGCCCTACACCTTGATCAACAGCCCGCTGTCCCCGGCGGAGCTGTTCGTCGCCGGCAAGATCAACAAACTCGGCGCCGACGTGGTGGTCTGTCCGATGCAGACCATGGGCAGCTGGGGCCGGAAGTACGCCCTGGTGCTGACCCTGCACGACCTGATCTACTACGAACACCCGGCCCCTCCCGGTTTCCTGCCCGCCCCGGTCCGGGTTCTCTGGCGGCTGTACCACAAAGCGTTCTGGCCGCAGCGGCTCCTGCTGAACCGGGCCGACGTCGTCGCCACCATCAGTTCCACCACGGCGGCGCTGATCTCGAAGTACCGGCTCACCCGGCGTCCCGTCCGGATCGTGGGCAACGCCCCGCAGCACGGCCACACGCCGCGGGACCCCGGGGCGGGGTCCGACAAGACGCTGCTGTACATGGGTTCCTTCATGCCGTACAAAAACGTGGAGACCATGATCAGGGGCATGGCGGAGCTCCCGGACCTGATGCTGCACCTGCTCAGCCGGATCACGCCGGAACGCCGGGCGGAACTCGAGGCCCTGGCACCGGCCGGCGCGGACATTGTTTTCCACAACGGCGTGACCGACGCCGAGTATGAGGCCATGCTGGGGCGCACCACGGCCCTGATCAGCCTGTCAAGGGCGGAGGGCTACGGCCTGCCCCTCGTGGAGGCCATGTCGCACGGCACACCGGTGATTGCCAGCGACATCCCGATCTTCCGGGAAGTGGGCGGCGACGCCGTCAGCTATGTCCATCCGGATTCGCCGGCGGAGTTCGCCGCGGCGGTCCGGGCACTCGAGGAGCCCGGGCTTTGGAAGGCCCGTTCCCGCCGCTCGGTGGAGCGTGCCGCCGACTTCAGCTGGGACGACTCCGCCCGCAAGCTGCTGGCCGCCGCCGAAGAGGCCGTGGCGCTGCGTGCCCGCCGTGCCGGGCACCACAAGGAAACGGACCGGAAGTAGCCGGCACGAAGACCCATCCGCGCCGGAGTCGCCGGTACGCTGCGGGTAGAGGACATGGATCGGCCATCGGAACGTCGCGGTTGCCTGCACACGGTACCGCTCCGGGATCTCGCTTGGGCCGGCCGCATCCGGGGCCAGGTATCTAGAGCACGTCCACGCCGTCGAGCCGCAGCTGGACCGGGTCGTCCGTGCGTTTGGCCGCGGCGGCGACCTTGACCGCCCGCAGCACCCGGGTGACCTGGGTGGCCTGGGCGTAGGGGATGAACAGCAGCGTCCGGACGTCCTCGACGGCGGCCCCCGCCGCTCCGCCCTGGCCCGGCGCGCCGGCGATCACAAGGGGTGCCGGGCCGGCGGTCCGCAGCACGATGCCCTGCGGGCCAAGCTGCTGTTGGACCGCGTCGCTGAAGTGTCCGACGGCGGTACGTCCGCCGGTGATGGAGGCGACCCGGACAGCGGGCGGGAGGTGGAGTTCCTGGCGCAGGGACAGTTCCCGCTGGGCGTAGCCGGCCGGATCCCAGCGCAGCAGGGCCCCAACACCGGCCGCGTCGTCCGCGGTGATGACGACGAGTCCGCCGTCGCCCGCAGGGCGGACCAGTGCGGCGGCGTTGAACCAGCGCCGGACGGCGTCCTCCCCCGCCCGCAGGTTTTCGCGCCGCAGCAGCGAATCGCCGTCGAGCAGCAGGGCCGCCGCGTAGCCGCCTTCCGCGACCGGTTCCGCGCCGACCGTGGCCACGACCAGGGCCTTCGAGTCCGGAACCGTGGCCAGCACCCGGTCCCCGGACGAGGTGACCACGGGCTTACCCGGGAAGGCGCGGCCCAGTTCCTCGGCCGTACGGAGCGCACCGGTCGCTCCCCGGCGGAGCCGGGCCCCGTTGCAGGTGACGCAGCGCCAGTCCGGCGCCGGGGTCGAGCACCACCGGCACTGTGGCATGGCGGAGCTCCCGCTGGCCCCGGCGATGGCCAGCGGCCCGCTGCAGGCGGTACAGCGCGCCGGCTCGCGGCAGTTTTCGCAGGCAAGCGACGGCGCGTAGCCGGCCCTGGCCACCTGGACCAGCACCGGCCCGCGTTCGAGCCCCTCCTTGGCGGCGCGCCAGGCGGCACCCGGCAGCCGGGCGATCCTGGCCAGTGGGTCGTGCTCGAGTTCGTAGCTGTCCGCGGTGTTGAGCACCCGCGGGACGGTCCGGCGGACGATGGTCCGGTCCGCGTCCACCGGCCACGCCCACCCGGCCTCGACGAGGCGCTGCGTTTCGGTGCTCCGGGTGTGCCCGGCGAGCAGGCAGGCGGTGCCTTCCTGCTCCGCGCGCAGCAGCAGGACTTCGCGGGTGTGGGCGTAGGGTGAGCGCTGCTCGATGTGCAGGTCGTCGCCGTCGTCCCAGCACACCACGAGCCCGGGATTGCGGACGGGGGCATAGGCGGCGGACCGGGTGCCGACGGCCACACCGGCGGCACCGCTGAGGATCCGCAGAAAGCTGCGGTAGCGCGGGGTGGGCCCGTCGTCGGCGGTGAGCCGGGCGACGTCCCCGGCCGGCAGGAGCTGCAGGAGCGCGGCCTCGACCCGGTCCAGGTCCCGGTAGTCGGGCACAACGACGATGGCGCCGCGGCCGGACAGGCGGACCGCTGCGACGGCCTCGGCGATCATCCGGGGCCACCCCGAGGGGCCGTAGCCCTGCAGCGCACCCAGCACGGCCCGGGGCGACTCCCCCGCGCCGAGATGCTGGAGGAAGGCCGCACCATTCCGGTACGAGGACCAGGTCGAGGCCTCGAGACCGGCAGGAATGGCCGCCCCGGCCCCGTCCTCGGCGTCCAAGTCAGCGAAGCGGGCCGGATCCAGGACCCCGTCAGGGGCGAGGTCCTTCTCGAGTTTCGCCATCCGCGGAGGCACCGCCACGCGCAGCACGTCGCTGACGCTTCCGGCGTAACGCGCCGCGACGCGGAAGGCCAGGTCCGCGACCGGGCCCGTCAGTACCGGCACCGGGGAAACCACCTTGTGCAGCGGGACGAGGGGGTGGCCGGCGTCGGATTCCGCCACCCGCTCCATCAGGTAACCGGCAAGCTCCTGGCCGTTGAACTTCACCTTCACCCGGACTCCGGCCTGCGCCGTGGCGTCCAGCGCAGCGGGCACGCTGTAGTCGAACGGCCGGTCCAGGTGCGGCAGGGAGGACTCCAGCCGCACCCGTGCCACCGGGAGCCGGGCCGCGAGGGCCGGACCGGGCGCTGCGGCAGCGGAGGCGGGAAAGCCCTGGAACAGCGACAGCTGGAGGGGCTCGTCCTGCGCGGCGGCGCCGTGGCTCGGGCTCATCGCTCGTGTCCTCCCTTCAGCAGAGTTCGGTGCCGGACGGGTTGAATCCCCGCCCGTTTCAGTGCCGGCCATTTTCAGTGCCGGCCAACGGGGTCCGGCTTAATGTGGAAGAGCCAGGCCTCCGGTCTCGGCGGCCTGGCTACAGCACATCACGGGGCAGTGACATTAAGGGTGACATGAGGGGCACTGACATCGAGGCACTGACATCGAATGCCACACGTCCAAGCCCGCTGGCGGAGCTTCATACGGGCGGGCTCAGGCGTTGAAGAACGCCTTCAACTGATCGACCCGGTCCAGCCGCTCCCACGTGAAGTCGGGATCCTCGCGGCCGAAGTGGCCGTGGGCCGCGGTCTTTGCGTAGATCGGGCGCTTGAGGTCGAGGGCATCGATAATGGCTCGGGGGCGCAGGTCGAAGATCTCGGCGATCGCGGCGCTGATCCGCGCCGGGTCCACGGTCTCGGTGCCGAAGGTTTCCACATAGGTTCCCACCGGGCGGGCCTGGCCGATCGCGTAGGCGATCTGGATTTCGGCGCGCTTCGCGAGACCGGCGGCAACCACGTTCTTGGCCACCCAGCGCATGGCGTAGGCTGCCGAGCGGTCCACCTTGGACGGATCCTTGCCGGAGAAGGCGCCGCCGCCGTGGCGGGCCATGCCGCCGTAGGTGTCAACGATGATCTTGCGGCCGGTGAGGCCGGCGTCGCCGACAGGGCCGCCAATGACGAAGGCACCTGCCGGGTTCAGGATGTTTCTGGCCCGGGAGATGTCCAGGTTGGACAGCGCCATGACGGGGTCAACCACATGCGCGGCGAGGTCGGCGCGGAGCTGGTCGAGGCTGGCGCCTTCGGCGTGCTGGCTGGAAATGACGACGGTCTCGACCGAGACGGGCCGGTTGCCCTCGTAGCCGACGGTGACCTGGGTCTTGCCGTCGGGGCGCAGGTAGGCGAGTTCGCCGTTCTTGCGGACCTCGGTGAGCCGCTCGGAGAGGCGGTGCGCGAGCCAGATCGGAACCGGCATGTAGGACGGTGTCTCGTCGCTGGCGTAGCCGAACATGAGGCCCTGGTCCCCGGCGCCCTGGAGGTCGTAGTCGTCCTCCTGGCGTCCTTCACGGGCTTCGAGCGAATTGAAGACGCCGCCGGCGATGTCGTTGGACTGCTGGCCGATGGAGACCGACACGCCGCAGCGGGCGCCGTCGAATCCGTTGGCTGAGGAATCGTAGCCGATGCCCAGGATGGTTTCCCGGACGATCTGCGGGATTTCGACGTAGGCGTCGGTGGTGACCTCGCCGGCGACGTGGACCAGCCCGGTGGTGGCCAGCGTCTCCACGGCGACCCGTGACTCAGGGTCCTTCGCCAGCAGGGCGTCGAGGATGGCATCGCTGATCTGGTCACAGATCTTGTCGGGGTGTCCTTCGGTCACCGACTCGGACGTGAAGAGCCGGAGCGAGGCGGGCGTGGACCCGTGGAAATCAGGGATGTGCAGCGGTAAAGTCACTCAACTACCTTACTGGTTGGAAAACGGACGTCCGGCGGCGTGTGTCCCCGTGCTAAGGAGACGTTGCTTACGCCAGGTTCAGGCTGGCGGAACGACCCGGCTCAGCTCGGCGCTGACACGGTCGATCACGGCAGCCGCAACATCGGATTTGGAACCCGACGCCTCTTGGGCTTCGGAGCCGGAGCGGGAAAGGATGACTACGGAGTTGGTGTCCTCGCCGAAGACCTTGTCCTGGCCCACATGGTTGACCACCAGCAGGTCACACGCCTTGCGGCGCAGCTTGGCCGCGGCATAGTCCAGGACGTCGCCGTCGGCGTCGCCGGTCTCGGCAGCGAAACCCACGATCAGCTGCTTGCGGGACGCTGCGTCGCGGACCTCAACGAGTTCCCGCAGGATGTCCGGGTTCCGGACCAGCGAGATGACCGGGTCGGCGAGGTCGTCGCGCTTCTTGATTTTCGTCCCGGACACATCGGCCGGACGGAAGTCCGCGACGGCTGCGGCCATGATGATGACGTCGGAATCGGCGGCGGCGTGCAGGGCCGCCTTGCGGAGCTCCAGGGCGGTCTCGACCTTGACGACGTCGACGCCTGCCGGCGGCGGGACGTCCATGTGGGCGGCCAGCAGCCGGACCTTCGCACCGGCATCGCGGGCGGCGGCGGCCAGCGCCACTCCCTGCTTGCCGGAGGAGCGGTTTCCGAGGAACCGGACGGGGTCCAGCGGCTCGCGCGTGCCTCCGGCGCTGATCGTGACGGTGAGCCCGGCCAGCGGCCGCGGCGGCGCCGACAGTTCGGCTTCCGACGCCGGCATTGCGGCGGTTTCGGGCAGCGCCAGCGCGCCGGCGAGGGCCAATGCCGCGTCGAAGATGGCTTCGGGTTCGGGCAGCCGGCCCGGCCCGGAGTCGGATCCGGTCAGCCTGCCGGAGGCAGGCTCCAGCACGGTGACGCCCCGGCTGCGGAGCGTCTCGACGTTGGCCCGGGTCGCGGGGTGCTGCCACATCTCGGTGTGCATGGCGGGGGCCATCAGCACCGGGCAGCTGCCGGCCATGAGCAGGGTGTTGCTCAGGAGGTCGTTGGCCTGGCCGGCGGCGGCGCGTGCCAGCAGGTCGGCGGTAGCGGGGGCCACGACGATCAGTTCGGCCTCGTGGCCGAGGCGGACGTGGTTGACGGTGTGCACCTCGTCGAAGACGCTGTTGCTGACCGGATGACCGGACAGCGCTTCCCAGGTGGCGACGCCGACAAAGCGGGTCGCGGCCTCCGTGGGGATGACTGTAACGTCATGGCCGGCTTCAGTAAAAAGCCGGAGGAGCGACGCCACCTTGTAGGCGGCTATCCCTCCCCCGACTCCGAGGACTATGCGCACGTGAGACTCCGTCTGCGTCTGCGGAACTACTCTGCAGGCTGGATCGGGGTGGAAACGAGCTTGCCTTCATTGATCTCGCGCAGGGCGATGGAGAGCGACTTCTCGTTCAGCTTGGTGTCGACCAGCGGGCCGACGTACTCGAACAGGCCCTCGTGCAGCTGGGCGTAGTAGGCGTTGATCTGACGGGCGCGCTTGGCGCCGAAAATCACCAGTCCGTACTTCGAATCGGCAGCCTTCAGCAGCTCGTCGATCGGCGGGTTGATAATGCCTTCAAGGTTCGTGGACACGAATTCTCCAAATTCTAACGGGCCGATACGTCCCGGCGCCTAGCGTGGGTTCGGGGTCAGCCCCATGAGTGAAACAAGCTCGTCCGCTGCCCGTCGAACGTCATCATTGATGACGGTGTGGTCAAACTCCGGTTCAGCGGCAAGTTCTAGTTTAGCGGTTTCCAGCCTCTGCTGCTGTTCTTCCGCTGTTTCCGTGCCGCGGCCCACGAGACGGCGGACCATTTCGTCCCAGCTCGGGGGGGCGAGGAAGACGAACTGGGCCTCCGGCACAGCCTCCTTGACCTGGCGGGCGCCCTGCAGGTCGATCTCCAGCAGCACCGACCGGCCGTCGGCAATCGCGGCGTCCACGGTGCTGCGCAGGGTTCCGTAGCGGTTGCGCCCGTGGACGACGGCCCACTCCAGGAGGTCCCCGTTCTCGACCAGGGAGTCGAATTCCTCGGCTGATTTGAAGAAATAGTGGACGCCGTCGATCTCGCCGGGCCGCGGGGGGCGGGTGGTCGCCGAGACGGAAAGCCAGACGCCGGGATAGTTGTCCCGGATGTAGGTGGACACGGTGCCTTTGCCAACAGCCGTCGGGCCGGCGAGGACTGTCAGTCCCGGTTTCTTGCTCACATATTCCTTCGGGCGGGGTTTGGATTCAGCGCGGCGGACCGGGCTGTTTGTCGTCTATAAAATCTACCAGCGCCCGGCGCTGGTGAATTCCCAGGCCGCGGACCCGCCGTGATGCCGCAATGCCGAGCTGTTCCATGATCGCCGCGGCCCGCACCCGCCCGATGCCCGGCAGCGCCTCGAGCAGTTCAACGATCCGCATCCGGGCGATCGCATCGTCGGACTCCCCGGCGCGGAGTAAGTCCGCGATCGTAAGCTTGCCTGACTTGAGCCGGTCCTTGGCTTCCGCCCTGGTGGTCCTGGCCGCCGCCGCCTTGGCCAGGGCGGCGGCACGCTCCTGCGGAGTGAGGGGTCGCAAACTCACTGAATGCCTCCCTGCATTGTCGGGCGGACCGCGCAAACGGCCCGGCCGGACGGGCCGAACAGCACCCCGGCCGGTTCCGCGGCCTTGTCCTGAACCTACCGTCTCGGCGAGGCAGAAATCAATGGACACGTTCAGCGCCGCAGCCCTCCGGAACGGCCGACGGCGGTGCGGCGGCAGTCGGGCGGCGGTCACTCGGCGGCTCAAGGGACGGCGCGGCGGCGGCCATCTGACACGAATGGCCGCCATGGCGCGCCCCGCAGCGGCCCTTTGCGTCAACCGGATGGCGTCCGCGGTGCCCGGGCCGCCTGGCCCCGCGGGTAATGCGCCTAGGCCGAGCGCAGCTCCTCAAGGGTGCGCCGGGCAGCGTCCTGCAGGTCCTGGATCCGCGGTCCGGCGCCGAGAATGTCCCGGCTGGACGTTCCGAGCACCTGGCCGTAGGCGCTGCCAAAGGTCCGGCGCAGGTCAGCAGCCGTCGCGCCCTGCGCACCGAGGCCCGGGGCGAGGATCGGGCCGCGCACCGCCGCGAGGTCCAGGTCAAGGTCCGTGAGCGCGGACCCGACGGTCGCGCCGACCACGAGGCCGGTTGACCCCAGCTCCCCCGCGTAGCGGCGGTTCTCCGCCGCTGCCGCCTGCACGATCCGGCGGGCTACGGAGTCCGCGCCGCCGACGTGCTGGACGGAGGCGCCCTCGGGGTTGGAGGTCAGTGCCAGGACAAAGACGCCGCGGCCGGTTTCCGCCGCGAGATCCAGGGCCGGACGGAGCGATTCAAAGCCCAGGTACGGGCTCAGCGTGACCGAGTCGGCGGCCAGGGCGGAACCGTCCCGCAACCAGGCGTCGGCGTAGGCGGCCATGGTGGAACCAATGTCGCCGCGCTTGGCGTCGGCAATGGTCAGGACCGAGGCCTCCGCCGCCGCGGCGAGGGTGCGCTCCAGGACGGCCATGCCAGCCGAGCCGTGCCGCTCATACAGTGCCACCTGGGGCTTGACCGCGGCAGCGAGGGACCCCACTGCCTCCAGGACGGTCAGCGAGAAGCGCTCCAGCCCGGCGACGTCGTCGTTCAGTCCCCAGCCCTGCAGCAGCGCCGGGTGCGGATCGATCCCGACACACAAAGGACCGCGGTCCGCCATGGCCCGGCCCAGCCGGGAGCCGAAGGACTCCCGGCCGGCAGCGGCAACAGCCTCAGGCATGCGAGTTCGCTTCCTGCGCGACGCGCTCCTGCGAGGCTGCTTTTTGCGATGCCGCCAGGGCCGCGGCGTGCTCCTGCAGGCTCGTTACCGACCACTCGTAGGTGCGCAGCGCCTCGATCGCCTGGACGGCGGCGTTGAACTCCGCCACCGTCGTGATGCAGGGGATGCCGATCGACGTCGCGGCGGCGCGCAGTTCGTAGCCGTCGCTGCGGGCCTCGCCGCCGGAGGGGGTGTTGAAGACCATGTCGATCTCGCCGGCGATGATGAGGTCGGCGATGGTGCCCTCGCCCTCGGCGCTGGAACCCTCGGCGACCTTCCGGACCGGAGTGGCCTGGATGCCGTTGCGGCGCAGCACGTCGGCGGTGCCGCCGGTGGAGACGATCTCGAAGCCGAGGTCGGAGAGCCGCTTCACACCCATGATGACCGAGCGCTTGTCCCGGTTGGCCACGGAGACGAAGATCTTGCCCTCGGTGGGCAGCGCGTTGTTGGCGGCGGCCTGGCTCTTGGCGAAGGCGGTGTCGAAGTGCTTGTCGATGCCCATGACCTCGCCGGTGGAGCGCATTTCCGGCCCGAGCAGCGAATCCACCACCTTGCCTTCCGGGGTGCGGAAGCGGCTGAAGGGCAGCACGGCTTCCTTGACCGAGACCGGGGCGTCCAGCGGCAGCGTGGAGCCGTCGCCGGTTTCCGGGAGCATCTTGTAGGCCGTGCGGAGCTGGTTGACGGTGACGCCGGTGCCGATCAGGGCCGCCGCCTTCGCCATCTGCACACCGGTCGCCTTGGAGACGAACGGCACGGTGCGGGAGGCCCGCGGGTTGGCTTCCAGGACGTAGAGCACGTCGGAGGCCAGGGCGAACTGGATGTTGATCAGGCCGCGGACCCCCACGCCCTCGGCGATGGCGAGGGTGGCGGTGCGGACCCGCTCCAGCACGTTGTTGCCCAGGGTGATGGGCGGCAGTACGCAGGCCGAGTCGCCGGAGTGGATGCCGGCCTCCTCGATGTGCTCCATGATGCCGCCGAGGTACATCTCGGTGCCGTCGTAGAGCGCGTCGACGTCGATTTCGACGGCGTCCTCGAGGAACCGGTCGATCAGCACCGGGTGGTCCGGTGTGATCTCGGTGGCGTTGGCGATGTAGCGCGAGAGGTTGGGCTCGTCGTACACGATCTCCATGCCGCGGCCGCCGAGGACGTAGGAGGGGCGGACCAGGACCGGGTAGCCGATTTCGTCGGCGATCTTCTTGGCGTCGTCGAAGGACACGGCGGTGCCGTTTTTCGGCGAGATCAGGCCGGCCTTGTCGAGCACCCGGGAGAAGGCTCCGCGGTGCTCGGCGAGGTCGATCGCCTCCGGGGAGGTGCCGAGGATCGGCACCCCGGCGTCGGCGAGCTGCTGGGCGAGCTTGAGCGGGGTCTGGCCGCCCAGCTGGACGAAGACGCCCATCACGCCGCCGGTGCGCTCCTCGGCCGCGATGACCTCGAGCACGTCCTCGAGCGTGAGCGGCTCGAAGTACAGCCGGGTGGAGACGTCGTAGTCGGTGGAGACGGTCTCGGGGTTGCAGTTGACCATCACGGTCTCGTAGCCGGCCTTGCGCAGCGCCATCGAGGCGTGGACGCAGGAGTAGTCGAACTCGATGCCCTGGCCGATTCGGTTGGGGCCGGATCCGAGGATGATGATGGAGGGTTTGGCGTGCAGCGCGACCTCGTCCTCCTCGTCGTATGAGGAGTAGTGGTACGGCGTGTACGCGGCGAATTCGGCGGCGCAGGTGTCCACCGTCTTGTAGACCGGACGGATGCCCAGTGCCTGCCGGACGCCGCGGACCACGTCCTCGGAGTTGTGCGTCAGCGCGCCGATCTGTTCGTCGGAGAAGCCGTGGCGCTTCGCGCGTTTCAGCATCTCCGGGGTCAGGGCGGCGGCCTGGCGGATTTCGACCGAGATCTCGTTCAGGAGCTGGAGCTGGTCCAGGTACCAGGGGTCGATTTTCGTCGCCTCGAAGAGCTGTTCGACGGTGGCGCCGCCGAGCAGGGCACGCTGGACCTGGTGCAGGCGGTCCGTGGTGGGCCGCTTGGACTTCTCGATCAGCTCCGGGACTTCCCATTCCGGGACGTGGCTGAAGTCCAGCTGGGAGCCCTTCTGCTCCAGGGACCGCAGCGCCTTCTGCAGTGCCTCGGTGAAGTTCCGGCCCATGGCCATGGCCTCGCCCACCGACTTCATGGTGGTGGTCAGCGTGGGGTCCGCCGCCGGGAACTTCTCGAAGGCGAAGCGCGGGACCTTCACGACGACGTAGTCCAGTGTCGGCTCGAAGGAGGCCGGCGTCTTCTGCGTGATGTCGTTCGGGATCTCGTCCAGGGTGTAGCCGAGGGAGAGTTTGGTGGCGATCTTGGCGATCGCGAAGCCCGTGGCCTTGGAGGCCAGGGCGGAGGAGCGGGAGACGCGCGGGTTCATCTCGATCACGACGACGCGGCCGGTGTCGGGCTCGACGGCGAACTGGATGTTGCAGCCGCCGGTGTCGACGCCGACTTCGCGGATGACGGCGATGGAGATGTCGCGCAGGCGCTGGTATTCGCGGTCGGTCAGGGTCAGGGCCGGGGCGACGGTGATCGAGTCGCCGGTGTGCACGCCGACCGGGTCGAAGTTCTCGATGGAGCAGACAACCACGACGTTGTCGTTCTTGTCGCGCATCATCTCGAGCTCGTATTCCTTCCAGCCCAGGATGCTCTCTTCGAGCAGCACCTCGGACGTGGGGCTGTACTGCAGCCCCTGGCCGACGATGCGGCGGAGGTCGTTCTCGTCGTAGGCGAGTCCGGAGCCGAGCCCGCCCATGGTGAAGGAGGGCCGGACCACCATCGGGTAGCCCAGGTCCTCGGCGGCGGTGAGGGCCTCGTCGATGGTGTGGATGATGTGGCTGCGGGCCGATTCGGCGCCGCAGCGTTCCACCACGCCCTTGAACTTTTCGCGGTCCTCGCCGAGCTCGATCGCGGCGATGTTGGCGCCGATCAGCTCCACGTTGTACTTCTCCAGCACACCGTTCTTGTCCAGCGCGATGGCGGTGTTCAGGGCGGTCTGCCCGCCCAGGGTGGGCAGGAGTGCGTCCGGGCGTTCCTTGGCGATGATCTTCTCGACCACTTCGGGGGTGATCGGCTCGATGTAGGTCGCGTCGGCGAACTCCGGGTCGGTCATGATGGTGGCCGGGTTGGAGTTGACGAGGATGACGCGGAGGCCTTCCTCTTTGAGGACGCGCAGTGCCTGGGTGCCGGAGTAGTCGAATTCGGCCGCCTGGCCGATCACGATCGGGCCGGAACCGATGACCAGGACGCTCTTAAGGTCAGTTCTCTTAGGCATTACTTCTTGTCCTCAGTGTTGGATTCGGTGGAGGTTTTGGTGTCCGCCATGAGCTGGATGAAGCGGTCGAAGAGATAGGCGGCGTCGTGCGGGCCGGCAGCGGCCTCGGGGTGGTACTGCACGGAGAAGGCCGGGATGTCCAGGCACGAGAGGCCCTCGACGACGTCGTCGTTGAGGCTGACATGGCTGACCTCGACGCGGCCGAAGCGCTCCTCGGGGGCCCGGGTGGCTCCGTCGAGCGGGGCGTCGACGGCGAAGCCGTGGTTCTGCGAGGTGATTTCGACCTTGCCGGTGCGGCGGTCCATCACGGGCTGGTTGATGCCGCGGTGGCCGTAGCGCAGCTTGTAGGTGCCGAAGCCCAGGGCGCGGCCCAGGATCTGGTTGCCGAAGCAGATGCCGAAGTAGGGGATCTTCTCGTCCAGGACCGAGCGGAGCAGCTTGACCTGGTTGTCGGCGGTGGCGGGGTCGCCCGGGCCGTTGGACACAAAGAAGCCGTCCGGGTTGACCGCCTGGACATCGGCCAGGGTCGCGGTGGCGGGCAGCACGTGCACGCGGACGCCCCGCTCGGCGAAGCGGATGGGGGTCATCCGCTTGATTCCCAGGTCGATTGCGGCGATGCTGAAGCGCGGTTCGCCCTCCCAGCCCCAGTCTTTGGGTTCCACCGTGTAGGCCGTCTCGACGCTGACTTCTTCGGCAAGGCGTGAGCCTTCCATCGGGGCGCTGGCCAGGACGGTGTCCACGAGTTCCTTGTCTGTGGCGCGGGCGGAGTCACCGGAGAAGATGCCGGCGCGCATGGTCTTGTGCTCGCGCAGGTGCCGGGTGATGGCGCGGGTGTCCACGCCCTGGATGCCGACGATGCCCTGTTCGACCAGTTCGTCGTCGAGGCTGCGTTCGGAGCGCCAGTTGGAGGGCCGGCGTGCGGCGTCGCGGACGATGTAGCCGGCCACCCAGATCCGCCGGGACTCGGCGTCGTCCTTGTTCACGCCGGTGTTGCCGATGTGCGGGGCGGTCTGGACCACGAGCTGGCGGGCGTAGGAGGGGTCGGTGATGGTTTCCTGGTAGCCGGTCATGCCGGTGGCGAAGACGGCCTCGCCGAGCGCGGTTCCGGTGGCGCCGTAGCTGGTGCCGCGGAAGATCCGGCCGTCCTCGAGCACGAGGGCCGCGGGGGTGGATGCTGCTGCTGTTGAAACTGCTGTTGCTGAAACTGCTGTTGCTGAAACTTCGTTGGAGTCCGTCACGTCGTTACTTTCCACTATCGGCATTGGCCTGAGGGGCCGCGGGGATCAAATCTTGCAGGGCGTTGAGGAGGAGGGTTTTGTCGCCGGCGTGCCGGGTGCGGAAGCCGGAGTCCAGTTCGCGGGTGCCGAGCATCCAGCTGACCACCAGGAGCCCGTCCTTTTCGACGAACTTTCCGGCCATGCCGCTTTCCTGCCGGACCCCTGTGAGCCGGGCCGCGGGGATGAAGACCGGGCCGGCGCCGGCGCGGTCGAAGAGCACGCCTTCCGGGTGGACGCTGAGTTCGGCGTTGGTGCGGATCCCCAGGTTGTGGACCGCGATCCGGTCCAGCCAGTCACCGGCCGTGGTGGAGGCGACGTACTGGCCGTCGGCGACGGCCAGCGCCGCGCCCAGTTCCGCGGGGATCTCCGGCAGCGGCTCGACGTCGGCCTGGCGGCGCAGGCGGTTCCGCCAGCCGACCGCCAGCAGGGCGAAAACCCCGGCGGCGAGGGCCAGCATGATCAGGAGGAAGGGCAGCTTGTCCATCAGTGGCCTGCCGTTGCGGTGCCGGGCAGTTCGGCCTGCTCCGGGAGCCAGCGGTACGGGGTGTTCAGCTTGCCGTCCAGGACGGTGGGGTGGCCCTTGAAGAACGTCGCCACCACCTTGCCGGGGAGTTCCCGGCCGGCAAACGGAGAGTTACGGCCCATGGTTGCCATCTTAGAAGGGTCCACGGTCCACCGCGCAGCCGGGTCCACCAGTGTGACGTTGGCGGGTTCGCCGGCGTCGAGCGGGCGTCCCTGGTCCGTCAGCCGGCCGATGGCGGCGGGTGCGGTGGAGGTGACCCGGGCGAAGTCGGCCCAGCCCATCAGCCCGGTTTCGATCATGGTGTGCTGCACCACGGACAGCGCGGTTTCCAGCCCGGTCATGCCCATGGCGGCCTGGGCCCATTCGCATTCCTTGTGTTCGCTGGGGTGCGGGGCGTGGTCGGTGCCCACGACGTCGATGGTGCCGTCGGCCAGCGCGGCGCGCAGGGCCTGGACGTCGGCGTCGGTGCGCAGCGGCGGGTTGACCTTGTAGACGGGGTCGTAGCTGCGGGCGAGTTCGTCCGTGAGCCAGAGGTGGTGCGGGGTGACTTCGGCAGTGACGTTGACGCCGCGGGATTTGGCCCAGCGGATGATCTCGACCGATCCGGCCGTGGAGACGTGGCAGACGTGCAGGCGGGAGCCGACGTGCTGGGCGAGCAGGACGTCCCGGGCGATGATGCTCTCTTCGGCGACGGCGGGCCAGCCGGTGAGTCCGAGGACGGCGGAGACTTCGCCCTCGTTCATCTGCGCTCCGGCGGTGAGCCGGGGTTCCTGCGCGTGCTGGGCCACAACGCCGTCGAACGCTTTGACGTATTCCAGTGCGCGGCGCATCAGCACGGGGTCGTGGACGCAGATGCCGTCGTCGGAGAAGACCCGGACCCGGGCGCGGGAGTCGGCCATGGCGCCGAGTTCGGCGAGCTGCTCCCCGGCCAGGCCGACGGTGACGGCGCCGACCGGGCGGACGTCCACCCAGCCGGCGGTGCGGCCCAGGGTGAGGACCTGTTCGACGACGCCGGCGGTGTCCGCCACCGGGGTGCTGTTCGCCATCGCGTGCACGGCCGTGTACCCGCCCAGGGCCGCGGCGCGGGTGCCGGTCTCGACCGTTTCGGCGTCTTCGCGGCCGGGTTCGCGCAGGTGGGTGTGGATGTCCACCATGCCGGGCAGGGCCACGAGCCCGGCGGCCTCGATGACGGTGGCGCCGTCGGCGGAGAGATTCAGGCCGCGTTCGGCGATGATGCCGCCGCGGATCAGGAGGTCTTCGGGGGCTCCGCCGAGAATGGCGGCGCCGCGGATCAGGTAGGCGCCGGTGCCTGCGTCCTGTTGCTGTGATGCCATTAGTGGCTCTCCTTGGGGGCGTGGGCGGAGGTGGTCTCTGCGGAGGCGGAAGTGGTGGTGTTCGGGCGGCCGGCCGGTTCGCGGGTGTCCCCGGAGAGCAGCAGGTAGAGGGCCGCCATCCGGATGGACACGCCGTTGCGGACCTGCGCCAGGACCGTGGAGCGGGGCGAGTCGGCGGCCGCGGACGAGATCTCCAGGCCGCGGTTCATCGGCCCGGGATGCATGATGATGGTGTCCTTGAAGCCCAGGGTGTCCAGGGCGCGGAGCCTGTTGTCGTCGAAGCCCCAGCGGCGCGAGTATTCGCGGGTGGTCGGGAAGAAGGAGGCGTTCATCCGTTCGCCCTGCACGCGCAGCATCATCATGGCGTCCACGCCGCGGGCGAGGGTCTCGTCGAGGTCGTAGCTGACGCTGCACGGCCACTTTTCGACGCCGATCGGCAGCAGGGTCGGCGGGGCGACCAGGGTGACTTCGGCGCCGAGGGTGCGCAGCAGCCAGACGTTGGAGCGGGCCACCCGGGAGTGCAGCACGTCCCCGGCGATCGCGACCCGCATGCCGGTGAGGGCTGCCCCCGCGGACGGGGTGCCGGCCAGCTTCGACCAGTGCCGGCGCATGGTGAACGCGTCCAGCAGCGCCTGGGTGGGGTGCTCGTGGGTGCCGTCGCCGGCATTGATGACGGCGGCGTCGATCCAGTCCGTGGCGGCGAGCCGGTGCGGGGCGCCGGAGGCCCAGTGCCGGATGACGACGGCGTCGGCCCCCATCGCGGAGAGCGTCTGGGCCGTGTCCTTAAGGGATTCGCCCTTCGAGACGGAGGAGCCCTTCGCGGAGAAGTTGATGACGTCGGCGGAGAGCCGTTTGGCGGCCGCCTCGAAGGAAATGCGGGTGCGGGTGGAGTCCTCGAAGAACAGGTTCACCACGGTCCGGCCGCGCAGGGTGGGGAGCTTCTTGACCTCGCGCTCCCCCACGGCCGCCATTTCCTCGGCGGTGTCGAGGATGCGGACGGCGTCGGAAAGGCTCAGGTCTTCGGTGGAGAGCAGGTGCTTCACGCGGTGGCCTCGATGACCACTTCGTTGACGGGCGCGCCGTCGACGGAGTCGGTTTCCTCGAGCCGGACCCGGACTTTCTCAGCGGAGGAGGTGGGGAGGTTCTTGCCGACGTGGTCCGCGCGGATCGGCAGTTCCCGGTGGCCGCGGTCGATCAGCACCGCGAGGCGCACGATGCGGGGACGGCCGAGGTCGATGATCGCGTCGAGGGCGGCGCGGATGGTCCGGCCGGAGTACAGGACGTCGTCGATCAGCACTACCACCTTGTTGTCGATGCCGGTGCGCGGAAGCTGCGTGGGGTACGGCGGGCGCATGGCCTGGTGGGACAGGTCGTCGCGGAACATTGTCACATCGAGCTGGCCCACGATCGCGGCGGGGTCCACGGTGGGATCGGCGGCGGCAATCTTGGCGGCAAGCCGGACGGCGAGGGGGTAGCCCCGCCGCGGGATGCCCAGCAGGACCAGGTCCTGGGAGCCCTTGTTGGACTCGAGAATCTCATGGGCGATACGAGTGAGTGCACGGTCGATGTCCGCCTGGTTGAGTACCACTCGGGTAAGAACAACCTTGGCCGGAACCGGTGCTTCTGGAACAGAAGTCAACGCTCGTCTCCCCTTTCCCCGCCTCACGGGACGGAATTAAAAAAGGATGGTTTGCCCTCCCAAATTACCACAGCGGCACTGACGCCCCGGCCCCGCCGGCATGCGTTTAACCTCACACGGACATAGGCTCTGGACCATGATGACGAACGAGCCGCAGCCGGGCCATGACCACCCTGGGTATTCCCCCGGCGGCCGGCCCCCGCTTCCCCAGCAGGCCAACCCGACGTGGCTGGGGCAGGTCCAGCCGGAGGATTACCGGCCGGCTCCTGCCAGCCAGGGCGGCCCGGGCCGGCCGGCGCCCCTGCCCGCCCTTCCGCCGGCGCCGCGGGGCCGCCGCTCCGCCGGCGTTCTCGGGCTTGCCCTGGCCGGTGGTTTCCTCGCGTTCCTCAGCGTCTTCCTGGTGCTGCCGTTCCTGCTGGGCAGCACCGGAATTGCCGGATTCGGCATCGGCTTCCTCGCCTCGCTGATTCCGCTGGGTACCGTCCTGCTGACGGTGCGCTTCATCGACCGCTGGGAGCCCGAACCCAGGGCGCTGCTGCTTTTCGCGTTTGTCTGGGGAGCCGTCGTCTCGGTTGCGGTGACGATGCTGCTCCAGCCCTACTTCTCGTTCGTGGCCGGGCCGGCGTCCGGCCTGGACTACAAGACCTTCGCCGTGACGGTCCAGGCACCGGTGGTGGAGGAATTCGCGAAGTCCCTGGGACTGCTGTTGCTCCTGCTCTTCGCCCGGAAAAGCTTCGACGGACCGGTGGACGGTGTGGTATTCGCCTTCACGATCGCGGCCGGCTTCGCGTTCACCGAGAACATCCTCTACTTCGGCCGTGCGATCGCCGAGTCCAGCGACCCCGGCACGGACCTCGCGGTGGTGTTTTTCCTCCGCGGGGTGATGTCTCCGTTCGCACACGCCATTTTCACGGGCACGACCGGGCTGGTCATGGGCTTCGCCGCGCGCCGCTGGAACAACGGGCTCTCCGTGCTCGCGTTCGCCGTCGGCCTCGTTCCCGCGATGCTGCTGCACAGCGGCTGGAACAGCATGGGGCAGAACTTCCTGGCCCAGTACCTGCTGGTGCAGGTTCCGATCTTCCTGCTGGCGGTCCTGGTCATCGCGCTGCTGCGGGTCGCCGAGCGCCGGCTCACCCGCCAGCGGCTCAGGGAATACGCGGCGGCGGGCTGGTTCACCGCGGCCGAGGTTGAGATGCTGGGCACCGGCGGCGGACGGCGTTCCGCCCTGCGCTGGGCCAACTCCATCGGCCGCGGCCCGCAAATGAAGGCCCTGCTGCGTGCCGCCACCCAGCTCGCCTTCACCCGGCAGCGGATCCTCAGCGGCCGGGACGTGCCGGTGCACCAGCTCGATGAGCGGCGCCAGCTGGCCGAGATTGCCGCCCTCCGTGCCGCCGTCGTAGGCTGATCCGGAGAAATGCAAGAACCCCGCCGGGATGTTCCGGGCGGGGTTCTTTGGCGCGTCTGGCCTTAGGCGAGCAGCGAAGGCTTCAGCTGCTGCAGGCGGCCCAGCAGGCCGTTGATGAACGACGGCGACTCGTCCGTGGAGAGCGTCTTGGCAAGCGCCACGGCCTCACTGACGGCAACGCCGTCGGGAACGTCGTCGTTGTAGAGCAGCTCCCAGGTGCCGATCCGCAGGATGATGCGGTCCACCGACGGCATCCGCTCCAGGGTCCAGCCCTGCGAATAGGTTTCCAGGAACTCGTCGATCGCGCTCTGGTGCGAGACGACTCCCTCAACGATTTCGAGGGTGTACGGGTTGACGATCTGGTCCGTCTGCTCCCGGCGGGACTTCAGCACATCGAACGCCGATACGGAACGCTGCTCCGCCTCGAAGAGAACATCCAGGGCCCGGTTACGGGCCTTACCGCGTGCACTCACTAGTCGTTGACCCGCCCGAGGTAGCTGCCGTCGCGGGTGTCGACCTTGACCTTGGTGTTGTTCTCGACGAACAGCGGCACCTGGATCTCGTATCCGGTTTCGAGCGTGGCAGGCTTGGTGCCGGCCGAGGAGCGGTCGCCCTGCAGGCCCGGTTCCGTGTAGGTGATCTCGAGCACGACGCTGGGGGGCAGCTCGATGTAGAGCGGATTGCCCTCGTGGATGGCGATGTTGACCATCTGGTTCTCGAGCATGAAGTTGGTGGCGTCACCCACGGTTGCACCCGGGACGGTGAGCTGGTCGAAGTCGGTGGTGTCCATGAACACGAAGTCCGCGCCGTCCTGGTACAGGTACTGGTAGTCGCGGCGGTCAACCGTGGCGGTTTCGATCTTGAGTCCGGCATTGAAGGTCTTGTCGACCACCTTGCCGGACATCACGTTGCGCATCTTGGTGCGCACAAACGCGCCGCCCTTGCCGGGCTTGACATGCTGGAACTCGATGATGTTCCAGAGCTGGCCCTCAAGCTTAAGGACGGTTCCGTTCTTGATGTCGTTAGTGGTTGCCACTGTTTCCTCTGGTTTCGTTATTGGCTGCTGCCAGCTGCAGGCCGATTATGCCAGGCAAGCATGCCGAACGGCCCGCCAGCGCGTGTTTATCAAAAATCCAAGATCCATTCTACCGGTTTTGCGGGTCCGCTGCCCGACGGGCCCGGGGGGCGCCCCCGCGGGGGCCCTGGCTGCACGGTGTCAGGAGGAGAGATCGAGGACGTACCGGGCGCGTTGCAGCGCCACCGTCGAGGCGTAGATCAGGGCGGCATCCGCGGACCCGGCGACGAACAGGTCCAGTGCCTTGGCGAAGCATTCGACGGCGGCGGCAGTGTTGCCGCTGGCGAAGTAGGAGCGTCCGAGGTGCTGGCGGATGACGGGCTCGTCCGGGGTGCCGCGGGTCTCGGCCAGCAGCTGCCGGAACAGTTCGACCGCCCGGTCCAGCCGGTTGGAGACCCGCAGGACGTCCGCTTCGAAAATGCGCAGGCGCAGCGAGGAGGGGTCGTTGTAGCGGGCCTCGGCGAGCAGCTCGGCCGCTTCGGCGGCGTGGCCTTGAACGAGGCGCACGAAGATCAGGTCACCGGGGTCGGCCGAGGCTGCCAGCGCTGCCGCGACGGCCTCCTCGTTGACGATCTGCGGCACCAGGGTGTCCGGGTTGATCCGGATCCCGGTAAACCCTCCGTCCGGCCAATCGCTGGTGCCGCCTGTGGAAATTGGCATCAGGAGGCGATCTCCTGGTACGCGGCGAACAGCAGCGAGGTGTCCGGGACGTCGAGGATTCCGGGGCGGGCCACGCCGTCGAGCACCACGAAGCGCAGCAGGTCACCGCGGGACTTCTTGTCCCGCCGCATGCCGTCGAGCAGGGCCTGCCAGCGGTCGCGCCGGTAGGTGATGGGCAGCCCGAGGCTTACCAGGATGCTGCGGTGCCGGTCGGCGTCGGCGTCGCTGAGGCGGCCGACGCTGCGCGAGAGTTCCGCCGCGAACATCATCCCGACGGAGACGGCGGCGCCGTGCCGCCAGGAATAGCGCTCGACCAGTTCGATCGCGTGGCCCAGGGTGTGCCCGTAGTTGAGGATTTCGCGCTGGCCGGTTTCCTTAAGGTCCTCGGATACCACCCTGGCCTTCACCGTGATGGCGCGTTCGATGAGTTCGCGCACGGCGTCCGAGCGGGGATCGGAGACGGCGGCGGGATCGTTTTCGATCAGCTCGAGGATGGCGGGGTCGGCGATGAAGCCGCACTTGATGACCTCGGCCATGCCGGAGATGATCTCATTCTTCGGCAGCGTGTCCAGGGTGTCGAGGTCCGCCAGGACACCGGCGGGCGGGTGGAACGCCCCGACGAGGTTCTTGCCTTCGGCCGTGTTGATGCCGGTCTTGCCGCCGACGGCGGCGTCCACCATGCCCAGCAGGCTCGTGGGCATGTGGATGACCTTGACGCCGCGCAGCCAGGTCGCGGCCACGAAGCCGGCCAGGTCCGTCACGGCCCCGCCGCCGACGGCGACGATGGCGTCCGAACGGGTGAAGTCGTTCTGGCCCAGCACCTGCCAGCAGAAGGAGGCCACCTCGATGTGCTTGCCCTCCTCGGCGTCGGGGATCTCGGCGGTGAGTGCCGTGAACCCTGCCGTGGAAAGTTCCTCCCGGACGGTGTCGCCGGTGAGGCGCAGCGCACGCGGGTGGATGACGAGGACGCGTTTGACCCGCTCCCCCAGCAGTGCCGGCAGGCCGGCCAGCAGGCCGCGGCCCACAACGACGTCGTAGTTCTCACCGGGCGTCTGCCCGGTGACCTTGATGACTGTTGATTCAGTGGTCACTTTTCAACTTCCTTTGTCGCCGCTGGCGTGGGTACGGCCGCGGTTCCCGCGGCGGCGTAACCGCGCAGGGCATCTTCAATCCGGTGCGCAAGGTCCGGAACGGACCCGTTCCGCACGTCGATTACCAGGTCGGCCAGCCGTTCGTAGACCGGCCGGCGGGTGGCGAACAGTGTCTTCCATCGTTCCATGGCGTCTCCGGCCAGCAGGGGCCGGCCCGAATTGCGGGCGATGCGTTCCGCCACCGTGTCCGCGTCGCACTGCAGGTAGACCACGGTGCAGCGTTCGAGCAGTTGCTGGGTGCCGGAGTCCAGCACGGCCCCGCCGCCAAGGGAGATGACCGTGCTGCTGCCCTGCGCGTCTTCGATGGCGCGGGCGACGGCCCGGGCTTCCAGCTCCCGGAAGGCGTGCTCGCCACGGCTGGCGAAGATCTCCGCGATGGATCCGTGGTTTGCCACCACCACGACGTCGGTGTCCACGAAGGTGGCTCCCAGATGCTGCGAAAGCTGGTGTCCGATGGCTGACTTGCCCACCGCCATTGGCCCGATCAGTGCGATGGGCCTGGCGGTCCTCCCGGCCGGCGCTGCCGGCATTTCAGCGGGCACTACCGGCCGATCGAGTCCAGGGACGCCGGAATGTTGTCCAGATAACCCTTGATGTTGCGGGCGGTTTCCTGCACGGAATCGCCGCCGAACTTTTCGGTGACCGCTTCGGCCAGGACAAGGGCCACCATGGCCTCGGCGACGACACCGGCCGCGGGAACGGCACAGACGTCCGAGCGCTGGTGGTGGGCCTTGGCGGACTCGCCGGTGCTGACGTCGACGGTCTTGAGCGCGCGGGGCACGGTGGCGATCGGCTTCATCGCGGCGCGGACGCGGAGCACGTCGCCGATGCTCATGCCGCCTTCGATGCCGCCGGCGCGGTTGGAGGTGCGGATGATCTTGCCGTCCGCGTCTTTCACGATCTCGTCGTGCGCTGCCGAGCCGCGGCGGGAGGCGGTGAGGAAGCCGTCGCCGACCTCGACGCCCTTGATGGCCTGGATCCCCATCAGGGCGGCCGCAAGCCGTGAATCGAGGCGGCGGTCCCAGTGGACGTAGCTGCCCAGTCCCGGCGGAAGCCCGTAGGCGAGGACCTCGACGACGCCGCCGAGGGTTTCACCTTCCTTGTGCGCAATGTCGACCTCGGCGACCATGGCGTCGGAGGTTTCGCGGTCGAAGCAGCGCAGCGGGTCGGCGTCGAGGGCCAGGACGTCCCGCGGGAGCGGCAGCGGCCGGCCTTCCGGGACTGCCGTGCTGGCGATCGAGACGGTGTGGGAGACCAGTTCGATGCCGAGCTGCCGCAGGAACGCGGAGGCGACCGTGCCGAGGGCCACCCGGGTTGCCGTTTCGCGGGCACTGGCGCGTTCCAGCACGGGACGTGCCTCGTCGAAGCCGTATTTCTGCATGCCGGTGAAGTCGGCATGCCCGGGGCGGGGGCGGGTCAGCGGAGCATTGCGGGCCTGGTCAGCGAGGATTTCCGGGGCGACGGGGTCCGCGGACATGATCTGTTCCCACTTGGGCCACTCGGTGTTGCCGACCTGGATGGCGACGGGGCCGCCCTGGGTGATGCCGTGGCGGACGCCGCCGAGGATCGTGACGGTGTCCTGCTCAAACTTCATCCGCGCGCCGCGGCCGTAGCCGAGCCGGCGGCGGGCCAGCGAATCGGCGATCCGGGCACTGGTGAGTTCAACACCGGCGGGCACGCCTTCAATAATTCCGACCAGGGCCGGGCCATGGGATTCTCCGGCAGTCAACCAACGCAACATAAAATCCATCCTGCCATGTAAGGCGGTTAGAACACCCGTCGGGGTGCCCCGACTGCGTCACACATCACATCTATGACTTCCGCCGGCACGGCCGCGCCCAGGCCGGTGAAGTGGCGGACTTGTTCCACGGCCTGGTAGATGAGCATCTCCAGTCCTGGGACCACGGCGCCGCCGGCTGACTGCCAGGCGGAGGCGATCCGGCTGGGCCAGGGATCGTAGGCGGCGTCCAGCAGGACTCCGGACAGTCCCGGCCGGTTTTCCCGGGACGGCTGACCTGCGGGCCGGGCGAAAAGTCCGGCCAGTTCCCCGGCCAGCGGGTCGGCGGCCCGGGGCGGCAGCGTGCTGATGACGACGTCGGCCGCGGCCATGGCGGCCGCTGCTTCGTTCATCGGGCGGATCCTGACCGGCATGCCAAGGGCGGCAGCGGCCGCCCGTGCCTCAGCGGCGCGGCTGACATCCCGGACAAAAACGTCCGCGTCCGGCGCGCCCAGTTCCTTCAGCGCCGCGATGGCGGCGGCTGAGGTTCCGCCTCCGCCCAGGACAACACCGGTGGGTGCGGACACGGCGCCCGCGTGCCGCAGCGCGTTGA
Organism: Arthrobacter sp. PsM3; assembly: GCF_030433895.1. Classification (GTDB taxonomy): domain Bacteria; phylum Actinomycetota; class Actinomycetes; order Actinomycetales; family Micrococcaceae; genus Arthrobacter. The sequence continues at coordinate 33,619 of NZ_JARUXE010000035.1, forward strand.
CGATGCCGGCGACGTCCGTGTTGTAGCCGACCAGCCGGGTGGAACCGGTGCTGTCCCCCGGCGCCGCGGGCTCAAACGCGACCGTGTTCACGACCCCGAGTTCGCGGGCGACCCCGCGGACCTCATCGACCTCCCGGACCATGCCGGCCTTCAGCGGCATGGTGACCGACAGGCCGCGCCAGCTCTGCCCCTGCCGCACGTCTTCCCGGACCCGGGCCATGAAGGCCGGCAGCTCCTCCTCGGTCACATCGATCGCTGTGTAATCCAGCTGCACGCCGAGATGGGCGTAGGCGGCCCGGTGCAGCGCCGGCGACTTCGAGTGGGTGATCGGGTGCCCCAGCACGGCGGCCCGGAGCGTCATACGCAGCGTCCGGGGTTGGCCTCGCACCAGGAGTTGTAACGGGCCACATAGGTGTTGTGCTCCGCCAGCGTCTTGGAGAACATGGTTTCCTTGGTGTCCAGGTTGATGGTTACCCAGTAGAGGTACTCGTTCGTCTTGGGCTTGGCGGCCGCATCGATCGCCGTCTTGCCCGGGGAGCCGATCGGTCCCACCGGAAGACCCTGGTTGGCGTAGGTGTTGTAGGGGTTGGTTTTGTCGGCCTTCTGGACCTCGTCAATGTGGAAGCTCTTGATGCCGAGCCCGTAGGTGACCGTCGCGTCGGACTGGATCAGCCCGTTGGTCTCGGTGTTGTCCGGCTTGAGCCGGTTGTAGATTGCGCCCGCAACATCGCCGTATTCGGCCTGGCCGCCCTCGGCCTGGACGATGCTGGCGACCGTGACGACGTCGTACTGCTTTGCGGGGTCCGTGACGCCCTGGGCCGCGAGTTCATCCAGGGTGCCGGACACGAGCTTCTTCAGCACGTCCTTGGCCGGGGTTCCCAGCGGGAAGCGGTGTTCGCCGGGGGCGAGGAAGCCCTCGAGGTTCCTGGCCTTCGCCGATACGCCGAACTGGCCGGGCGAATCGCTGAGCTCCTTGAGCTGGGCGACCGGAACGCCGGTGCCCTCGGAGATGGCCTGGAGCGATTCGTTGATCCTCAGCCCGGCGCTGAGGGCGAAGTACATGACCTTGCCCTTGTCCTTGTTCAGCAGCACGTTGACGGCGTCGGAGTTCTTCATTTCGGTGCGCATGGTGAATTCACCGGGGGCCAGCGCACCGCCGGAGGCCGCGAATTCCCGCAGGAAGGTGTCGGCGTTCGCGACTACCTTCTTTTCCTGGAGCTGCGTTGCCACCGACTTCGGACCGGCGCCCGCCGGGACGGTGATGGTGACCTGGCCGGTTCCGGGGCCCGGATAGTCGGCCACGGTGTCCCCGCCGAGGAGCGGCTTCAGGAACTGGGCGCCGACGGCGATCGCCACGATGAAAACGGTCAGGCTCAGCAGCAGCGCCAGGAAGCGGCGCCGGCGGCGGACCTTCTTGGATGGGCGCTTGGACGTGCGGATGGCGGCACCTTCGGCCAACACAATGTGGCCGTCTTCCTCGTGGTGGTATTCGGCCGGGCGGTCAGCCGCGGCGTCATAGACGTAGTGGGGTTCGTCGTCCGGGTGGACGGCGGGGCCGTCGTCAACCCCGGCGTCATGGCGGTGTCCGTGGCCCGGCGCAGCGTCAGCTTCACCGTGGGCGGCGTCCTGCTGCCCCGGCTCTTCGTGGACCAGCTCGTGCAGCGCAACATCCTGGTGGACGGGCTCTTCCCGGACGGGCTCGTCGTGCACCGGCGCGGCGTGCGCGGCGTCTTCGGGCATGGGCTCATCGTGGACTTGTTCGTGATGCACGGTGGGGGCAACTGCGGGGAGGTCAGGCGCGTCGGCAGCGTGGATCGGCTCAGACAGGACCGGCTGGGGGGTGTGCTCGCCGGTTTCGAAAGCCTGCGGCGGGATAGCGTCGTGACCCTGGGTCCCCTGGAACTTCTCCCGGGCCCTGATCTCTTTGCGGGTCAGCGGTCGGCCGGCGCCGCCGAGAGCCTCACCGGAGGGGTCGTCACTGTTGACCGGGCTCACTGTCGCCTTCCATTTTGGGCAGAATGCCTCGTGCAGAATGTGTGTCTAGTGCCGGACCGGCCTGAGTGCCATCCCCGGTTGGCCCCGGTGCGGACTCCGCGTAAACGCGGCTTCCGACCTCCGTCCCCTTGGCCTTTTGCATGTCAATCGCATGTTGCAGGATACCTGCCGCCGCAACCTGATCAACTACCTTACGGTGATTTCGGCTGCTCATGCCAGCTTCGTGCAGGTTCCGGTGGGCAGTGACGGTGCTCAGCCGCTCATCGACCAGCCGCACCGGCGCCCCGGAACCACACTCCCCCAGTTTACCCGCCAGTAGCTTCGCGTAGTCAGTGGCCATCCGGGCCGAGGCGTGTTCCTCGCCCTTCATCGTGCGCGGCAGGCCAACAAAGATCTCGACCACGCCGAGTTCCACGGCCAGGGCCGCGAGGATCCGCACGTCGGTGTTCTTCTTCACGTTGCGGTCCAGGGTGCGCAGGGGCGTGGCCAGGATGCCATCGGGGTCGCAGACCGCCACCCCTACCCTGACGGTGCCGACGTCCACCCCAAATTTCACGCCCCTGGGGTAGTCGCCGGGCACGGCAGCTTCGTTCATGGAGGGTCCGTTATCGCCGGGTGATGGCGTCCACGACGGCGGCGAGGGCCGCGCCGACCTTGCCGGCATCCGTGCCGCCACCCTGGGCGACGTCATCCTTGCCGCCACCGCCGCCGCCGAGGATTCCGGCGGCGAGGCGCACAAGGGCGCCCGCCTTGACGCCGGCCGCGCGGGCGGCTTCGTTGGTGGCGATCAGGACGACCGGGCGGTCGTTGCTGACGCCGGCGACCGCAACTGCTGCCGGCTCGGAGCCAAGGCGGGTCCGCAGGTCCAAAGCGAGGCCCCTGAGGTCGTCCGCGCCGCTGACCTGTCCGGCGTCGTGCGCGATGACCTTGACGCCGGCGGCATCCTGGGCGGTGCCGACGAGCTGCGCGGCTGCTGCCGTCAGCTGCTCCCGGCGCAGGCGCTCGAGTTCCTTCTCGGCAGTCTTGAGCTTGGTCAGGGTGGTGGCCATCCGGTCCGCGAGGAGTCCGGAGGGAACCTTGAGCATTTCGGTGAGTTCGGTGACGAGGGCGCGCTCGGCCGCGAGGTGCCGGAAGGCGTCCATGCCGACGAAGGCCTCGACCCGGCGGTTTCCTGATCCGACGGACTGTTCCCCGAGCAGGGACAGGCTGCCGATCAGGGAGGTGTTCTCAACGTGGGTTCCGCCGCAGAGTTCGCGGGACCAGGCGCCGTCGATTTCCACGACACGGACTTCATTGCCGTAGTTCTCCCCGAAGAGTGCCATGGCACCGAGCGCCTTGGCCTCGGCGAGGCCCATGATCCTGGTCTCCACCCGGTAGTTGTTGCGGATGGCGATGTTGGAGACTTCCTCGATTTCAGAGCGGGTGGCCGGGCTCAGGCCCTCGCCCCAGGCGAAGTCGAACCGCAGGTAGCCGGCCTTGTTGAAGGAGCCGCGCTGCAGCGCTTCCGGGCCGAGGATCTGGTGCAGGGCCGCGTGCACGATGTGCGTGCCGGTGTGGGCCTGCTCTGCGGCGTGCCGGCGTTCCCGGTCCACGGCGGCCTGGACGAGGGAGTCGGCGCCGATTTCGCCCTCGCGGACGATTGCCTTGTGCACGCTCAGGCCCTTGATGGGGCGCTGGACGTCGAGTACCTCCACGACGAAGCCGTCGCCGGTGATCAGCCCGGTGTCGGCGGCCTGGCCGCCGGCTTCGGCATAGAACGGGGTCTCGGCAAGGACGAGTTCGATTTCCTCACCCGTGGAGGCCTGGGAGACCTTGCGGCCGCCGGCGAGGATGCCGCGGACCTTGGACTCGCCGCTGAGTTCGGTGTAGCCGGTGAAAACGGTTTCGCCGGCGGAAAGCAGTTCCTGAAAGGCGCTGAGGTCCGCGTGCGAGCCCTTCTTGCCCTTGGCGTCGGCCTGGGCGCGCTGCCGCTGTTCGAGCATGAGCTTGCGGAACTCGGGCTCGTCGACCTTCAGTCCGGCCTCTTCGGCCATTTCGAGCGTGAGGTCGATCGGGAAGCCGTAGGTGTCATGCAGGGCGAAGGCGTCGGCGCCGGAGAGCGGCCGGCCGGCGGCCTGGGACTCCTTGACGGCGTCCTCGAGGCGGGCCGTGCCTGAAGCGATGGTGCGCAGGAACGCCTTCTCCTCGGCGTAGGCGATCCGGCTGATCCGGTCGAAGTCCGTCTCCACGATCGGGTAGACGCCCTTCATCGCGTCGCGAGAGGCCGGCAGCAGTTCCGGCAGGCAGGCCTTCTCGACGCCGAGCAGGCGCATCGAGCGCACGGCCCGGCGGATGAGGCGGCGCAGCACGTAGCCGCGGCCCTCGTTGGAGGGGGTGACACCGTCGGCGATCAGCATGAGCGAGGAGCGGATGTGGTCGGCGACGACGCGCATCCGGACGTCGTCGGTGTGGTGCGGGTCCGCGGCGGATTCGGCGGAGGTGTATTCCCGGCCGGACAGGGCCGCGGCCCGGTCGATGACGGGACGGACCTGGTCCGTTTCGTACATGTTTTCCACGCCCTGCAGGATCATCGCGAGGCGTTCCATGCCGAGGCCGGTGTCGATGTTCTTCTGGGGCAGTTCCCCGGTGATGTCGAAGTCGACCTTGGAGCGGACATTGTCGATCTGGTACTGCATGAACACGAGGTTCCAGATTTCGACGTAGCGGTTCTCGTCGGCGATCGGACCGCCCTCGACGCCGTAAGCGGGGCCGCGGTCGTAGTAGATCTCGGAGCAGGGGCCGGCGGGGCCGGGCTGGCCGGTGGACCAGTAGTTGTCGGCCTTGCCCATCCGCTGGATGCGCGCGGCGGGCATGCCCGTGTTCTTGAGCCAGAGCTGCTCAGCCTCGTCGTCCTCTTCGTAGACGGTGACCCAGAGGTGCTCGGGCGGAAGCCCGTAGCCGCCGTCGTCCACGCCCGTGGTGAGCAGCTCCCAGGCGAACTTGATGGCGTCTTCCTTGAAGTAGTCGCCGAAGGAGAAGTTGCCGCACATCTGGAAGAAGGTGCCGTGGCGGGCCGTCTTGCCGACTTCCTCGATGTCGCCGGTCCGGATGCATTTCTGCACGCTGGTGGCGCGCTTGTACGGTGCTTCCTCACGGGCCGTCAGGTAGGGGATGAACGGGACCATGCCGGCGACGGTGAACAGCAGGGACGGATCGCTGGAGACCAGCGAGGCGGAGGGAACCGCCGTGTGGCCCTTACTGACAAAAAAGTCGATCCAGCGCTTGGTGATCTCCTGCGACTTCATGAGCTGATTACATACCCTTCAATATTCACTGCGTCTGTTGTTGCGTCTGCGGTTGCGCGCGTGGTCCGCGGAACGGTGTGGTCCGGCCGTCGGCCGTTCCGGCGGCCCCTTGCGCGGGTGCCGCCTTCTTTCTCATTCTCTCCCGGCTAGCGCCGGACTGCATCACGGCCGGCGGAGCCGTGGCCGATGGCCTTCTCCAGGCCGGCGTCGATGCCAAGGGCAGAGCGGAGTTCAGTCTCCCGCTCGTTCATGCCCTCGCGGACCGCGTCGGCGAAGTCGTAGAAACCGTCGGCGAGCCGGCCCACCGCACGGTTGAGGCCCTCGGGGCCAAGGTTGGACTGCGCTTCAGTGATCTTGCGGAACGCGATGACGCCGATGGCGACGCCGATTCCCATCCAGATGATTCTGTTCATGTCAGGTTCTCCAGCTGGGGTTAGCGGCTGCGGCGGCCGGTGGCGGGCTTCTTGCGGGCGGTGAAGGCCGAGCGCACGCCGTAGCTGAAGGAGGCGACCTTGATCAGCGGCGAACCCACGGTGGCGGCCACGAGCGAGGACAGCGCCGAGATGTTGGCGGAAGCGTCGGAGACGTTGTTCGCGATGCCGTCGACCTTCTTCAGCTGCTCATTGGTGGTGGAGACGGTGGCGGTGACTTCGTCCATAAGCGGTGTGGCGCCGTCGCTGATCGAACGGATCGAGGTCCGCACTTCGTCGAACACTCCCCCGAGTTTCAGAATCGGCACGGCCAGCAGCAGGACGAGCAGTGCAAACACTCCGGCCGCGATCAGGCCGGCAATATCGCCACCAGTCATAGTCGTTCATCTCCTTGTTGCGTTGTGTCCCTGCGGGCGCCTCCGGCTGACACAGCCGGCAACCGCAGAAGTCCCCCAAGTACCTTACATACAAAGAAGCCCGCGGCGCTTGCCACGGGCTTCTCTGTAAGGTGTCGCGTTGGATCTAGCGTGCGTAGAATTCCACGACGAGCTGCTCTTCGCAGGTCACGGGGACCTCGGAGCGCTTCGGGCGGCGGACCAGGCGTGCCTGCAGTGCGTCAAGCTTGACGTCCAGGTATGCCGGAACGATCGGCAGGACGTCGCGGTGAGCGCCGGCTGCTGCAACCTGGAAGGGAGGCATGGTCTCGCTGCGGCTGTGAACGTGGACCAGCTGGCCCTCAGAGACGCGGAAAGACGGGCGGTCAACGCGGATGCCGTCGACCAGGATGTGGCGGTGGACAACCAGCTGGCGGGCCTGGGCGATGGTGCGGGCGAAGCCTGCACGCAGCACGAGGGCGTCGAGACGCATTTCGAGCAGTTCGATCAGGTTTTCACCGGTCAGGCCCTTGGTGCGGCGTGCTTCTTCGAAGGCACGGGTCATCTGGGCTTCGCGGATGCCGTACTGGGCGCGCAGACGCTGCTTTTCGCGCAGACGTACGGCGTAGTCGGAGTCCTGCTTCTTGCGGGCACGGCCATGCTCACCGGGGCCGTACGGACGGCGCTCCATGTACTTGGCGGCCTTGGGGGTCAGAGCGATACCGAGTGCACGCGAAAGGCGTGCGGTCCGGCGAGCACGAGTGTTGTTAGCCACTTGTGTCCTTCCAATATCTGCGGTGTGTCAGTGTTACTGGCCTCCATAATGGAGAGCATCGGCCAACCGCTGCCTTTTGCTACTGGGCACAGGGCAAACCCCATCTCAACAGCATGGAATGCTGACATCAGGTGGATTGTGCGTCTGTGCCTTGCCAGACAACGAATAACCTTACCATGTTGGGGCCGGCAGCCCAGTCAGGTCCTGGCGTGCATGCCCCTGCTGCTGCGCCGGCCGAAGGATGCCGCACCGAGGAATTCCACGGCCACGAACGCGTCGGGCCCGACGACCCGTTCATCATGGCCGGGCGGGATCGCGTAGGTATCGTTGGCGCGGATCGTGGAGCACATCCCCCCGGAGGATTCCACTTCCATCTCCCCCGAGATGCAGAACCCGAGATGGTGGTGCTGGCAGAGCTCGGTCTGCTCGAAGGGTCTGATGGACTCGGACCACCGCCAGCCCGGGCCAAGGATCAGCCGGGCCACCGAGTAGTCGTTCACGGTGACAAGGTCGAATTCGGCGTTGTCCGGGCAGCGTTTCCTGTCCGGTACGTCGAAAGACTTGACTGCCAGGGATGTGACGAAATTTACGGACATGGGAGACGACCTTGGAATGTGGGCGAAGCAGCGCGGTGCGGAACCAGGCTACTGGGGTGCCGGCCGCCGACCTGAGGTCCGGGAAGCGAAGATCCGGCAATGTGTGCCGCTGTCCCCGGTCGGGGCGGACACGTTCAGCAGGTCCTTGCTGACATAAGTCCACGTTAGACCTCACCGACGCGAAGTCAACGTCCACTTTCCCGGCCCGCCGCTTACTTGCCCCGGATGATCCTGCGCAGCCGCTCCAGCCGGGTGGAGATGTCCCGCTCGGCGCCGTTGGCGGTCGGCTCGTAGTAATTGCGTCCCACCAGGTCGTCTGGGGGGTACTGCTGGGTGGCCACGGAGTGCGGCGCGTCGTGGGCGTATTTGTAGCCCTGCCCGTGGCCCAGCTGCTTGGATCCCGGGTAGTGGGCGTCACGCAGGTGGGCGGGGATGCCGTTGCCGAGGCCGGCGCGGACGTCGGCGATCGCCTGGTTGATCCCCATGTAGGCGGCGTTGGATTTGGGCGCGGTGGCGAGGTGGACCACGGCCTCGGCCAGGATAATGCGGCCTTCCGGCATGCCGATCAGCTGCACCGCCTGGGCGGCGGCGACGGCGGTCTGCAGCGCCGTTGGGTCCGCCATGCCGACGTCCTCGGCCGCGGAGATGACGATGCGCCGGGCCACGAACTTCGGGTCCTCCCCTGCCTCGAGCATCCTGGCGAGGTAGTGCAGGGCGGCGTCGACGTCGGAACCCCGGATGGATTTGATGAAGGCGCTGGCGACGTCGTAGTGCTGGTCGCCGGCGCGGTCGTAGCGCACGGAGGCGACGTCGAGGGCCCGTTCCGTGTGCCGGAGTTCGATCCTAACCGGGGCTTCCCCGGCCGGCCCGGCGGCCGCGCCGGCCACGACTGCGTCAGTGTCGTCGGCGTCCCCGAAGGCGACGCCGGCTGCCGCCTCGAGCGCGGTCAGTGCCCGGCGGGCGTCGCCGCCGGAGAGCCGGACCAGGTGTGCCAGAGCCTCGTCGCTGAGTTCCACCTTGCCGCCGAGCCCGCGGGGGTCCGCCGAGGCCCGCAGCAGCAGGGCCTCGACGTCGGCGTCGGTGAGTGGTTTGAGGGTCAGCAGCAGGGACCGGGAGAGCAACGGGGAGACCACCGAGAAGGAGGGGTTTTCGGTGGTCGCGGCGACCAGGACGACCCAGCGGTTCTCGACGCCGGGCAGCAGGGCGTCCTGCTGGGCCTTGTTGAAGCGGTGGATTTCGTCCAGGAACAGCACGGTGGTGGTCTTGAACAGGTCCCGGGCCGTGAGCGCTTCGTCCATGACGCGGCGGACGTCCTTGACGCCGGCGGTGATGGCGGAGAGTTCGACGAATTTCCGGCCCGGGCCCTTGGCGATGACGTGCGCGAGCGTGGTCTTGCCGGTGCCGGGAGGCCCCCAGAGGATCAGCGAGCTGGGACCTGCGGGTCCGGTGGCGTCCGTGCCGGCGGCGAGCTGGCGCAAAGGCGAGCCCTGGCCGAGGAGGTGCTGCTGGCCCACCACGTCATCGAGCGTCCGGGGCCGCATCCGGACCGCAAGCGGGCTGCGCGGCGAGGCGGCACGCCGGGCGGAACCCGCATCGGCCGTGCCGTCGGCGTCGCCGTCGTCCTCGACAGCGGCGCTGTCCCGTCCTGCGCCAAAGAGATCATCCACATAGATAGGCTACTTCTAGTTCCCGCCCGCCCCGACACCCCCGCAACGGAGACCCGCGCCATGGCAAGCACCGAAACCCGAGTGGCGTTCGTCTCCGGCGCCAGGCTGCCGGGCTGGGTGGAGCGCTTCGCGGCGAGCCACGGCGGGCTGACCGAAGAGGAACTCGACGGCGGGCTGCAGCTGCGTGCCGCGGACGGTGCCGTGGCCCTGCTGCAGGCGCCGTGGCCGGCGGACGGGCGACCAGGGCGCGGCAGTGACGCGGTGTCCCGGCTGGCCTCGCTCGCCGGGCAGCCCCGGTGCATCGGGGCCGTGCTGGTCCGCCGGGGTGGCTACTCCGTGGCCGTGGTCAGCGGCGGGGCCGTGCTTGAGTCCAAGACCGGCACCCGGCATGTCCAGTCCCGGACGGCAGCGGGCGGCTGGTCCCAGCAGCGCTTTGCCCGGCGGCGCGCGAACCAGGCCGATGCACTGGTGGAGGCCGTGGCGGACCACGCCGCCCGGATCTTCGCGGATCACCGGATCGAGTACCTGGCGCCCGGCGGCGACCGGACCCTGGCCGAGCAGGTCCTCGCCGAACCGGTGCTGAAGCAGTACACCGCACGGCCGAGGCTGGCATTCCTGGATGTCCCGGATCCGCGCGCCGCGGTCCTGAAGAAGGCGGCCGCGGATCTGTGTGCGGTGCGGATCCTGGTGACGGATCCGCCGTCCTAGCAGCGGCCGCCGTTCCATCCGTGAAGTCAGCTGATGGGCGACGGCGACTGTCCGGCCTGGGGTTGCCGTCCTGGCCTCACCGGTACTGTTCGTCCAGCTCGTTGGGAATTACGACGTCGGCGGGGTTTTTGCTCGATCCGCGCACAAATACGCGGGGCGCCCAGGACAGGAGCCTGTAGCCACATCGGCACCCGCGCGATCCAGCCGATGATCGAGAACCCTGCGCCGGCCAGGACCGTCAATGCGATATCGCCCCCGAACGCCCAGGGGGCCCACACAGGACCAAGCAACTCCAGGCCCTGGTCAGTGCCTCCCGCGACGAACGCGAAGAGGCCCGCGATGAGGGAGAAGCCGATGAAACCTCCGCCGGCCATGATCGCTTCGCCGCCGAGAATGCCTGACAGCAGCAGCGGGAGCACCGTTTCGATGCCGAGGAGCCAGACAGCCAGAATAACGAGAGTCTCCTCTGCGTCACCCCCGGTATTGACGCCGATCGGTCCGATGATGAGCCCGGCGCCAATGGATACGGACATGAAAACAACGAGTGCGGTGCTGGTCCTGGTGATGAAGCGATCGCTATAGCGGAATGCACCGTTCGGGCGGGGGTCTGCGCGCGGCATGTCGCGTCCGGGCCCAGGGCGTCTGCTGCGCCGCTGAGTTCTTTTTGCGGGTTTTTCGCCTATCAGCTTTCGTGTTGCCCACCATCAGCACTCCCAATTACTGATCAAATGGATAAATCGAGTCTACGGCGCCAAAGGCCTCGACCAGGAGGCCCAGTCTGGTTCGACGGATGGACCCCGCTTCAAGTCCTGGGAGACCGATATCACCGGTGTTGTTCGTCTAGCTCGTTGGGAATCACGACGTCGGCGGGGTTTTCGCTCGATCCGCGCACGATTACGCGTGGCGAACCCTGAAAGGGAGCCTGTAACCACATCGGCACCCTCGCGATCCAGCCCACGATCCAGAAACTCCCGCCGGCGAGGACCATAAGCGCGATACCGCCCCCGTAAGCCCAAGGGGTCCAGACCGGCCCCAGTAACTCCTGGCCCAGCTCGGTACTTCCGGCGACCGTGGCGAACATGCCCACGATGAGGAAGAATCCGATGAAACCTGCACCGCCCCGGATCGCTTCGCCGCCGAGAACGGCTGCCAGGAGAAGAGGGATCACCAGTCCGCCGATGATGAGGGCGCCGGCCGCAATACCGAGCGCATCGCCTGCATCACCGGCGACATTGTCGCTGAGCGGTCCGATGATGAACCCCGCTGCGATCGACACCAGCATTACGGTGATGAGGACGGTGGTGGTCGTTTTGATGAAGCGGTCGCTGAACCGGAACGTTCCGGCCGGTCGACTCACGGGCGCGGGTGCCGCCTGACGCGTCGGTGCCCACGTACTGGGTTGCGACGTTGAGTGCTTGTTCATTATTGCTTCCCCATGCGTTTGGTTCGGGACGTTTCCGGGCGGGCCGCACAGCCTTATGGGCCGCCACCAGTGCTGCCCAACCTCCGCAAAAGCAAAAGCCCTATTTGTCAAGCAACTGGATAAACCGAGTATACGGTGTCAAAGCCCGGCCGGCCGCCAGCCTGCGGCCTCCCGTTCAGGGCGGGCAGGGCGGCAGGCTGGGGTGCCGCTGGTTCCCAATCGCTGGTCCAATCCTCGAGTGTCCGGCCCTGCTGAGGAGGTCGCAGCCCTGCGGCGGGAAGGGATCGACCATCTAAAGGGCGGACTAGCTATTGGCCGGGGGTTGAACGAAGGCGCGACGCCCAGATGACGCCCCCGACTACCTCCAAAATACTCATAGCCCGCGTTAATTCGGGATGTTCGGCCCACGTGCGCATGCATTTACGCCACGGCTCTGGCCCGAACTCCCACCGGGTCGAGTGCTGGACCGGAAACAACGCTCCGAGGACGCCGTCCCCGATGGCCAACATTGCTATCGATTCCGCAACAACAACTTTCATGGGAAGCCTCCGTGATTGTGGCGGTCGACGGTTGGCCCGGCAACCTGGCCGAAAAGGGCGTGCCCCTATTCACACCGATTGTTCTCCGGCAGCGATCAGGGCTCCCAGTGCTGAAAGCCCCTGTCCCCCCGCTAGCGCGCCCGGGTGGACCGCTGTGAATCATTTCTTGTTGCTCTCTGTACCCGCGCCGCCCGGCTGGCCTGATCTTTGTGGCTCTCGCTGCTGAGAGCCTAACCGGCAGGGCATCCTCCGCCGATGAGGACACCGCGCTGAGGCATGCAGCTTGGCGGGCAGGCGCCTTGGGACAGGAAGTACCCCGGGTAGGGGTCGTCGAGGGGTTCCGGGCAGCCGTATTCGTCGGTGTCTGGTTCGGGCCAGGGGTGTGCGGCCGTGATGAGGTGCCAGTCCGGGAAGGGGTCCGCGGGGAGTTCCTGATCGGGGTCCGGGCCGGGGTCCAGGCCGAAGGGCCCGGCGGGCGGCGGCTCCGGGT
>NZ_JARUXE010000036.1 GCF_030433895.1 Arthrobacter sp. PsM3
ACCGCTACGGCCGCAAACCCGTCCTGATCGCCGGCTGGGTCATCGCCCTTCCCGTTCCACTGCTGCTGATTATCGGACCGAGCTGGGGCTGGATCGTCGCCGCCAACGTGATCCTGGGCATCAGCCAGGGCCTCACCTGGTCAACCACCGTGGTGATGAAAATGGACCTCGTAGGACCCTCCAGGCGGGGCCTGGCCATGGGCCTGAATGAGGCCGCCGGGTACCTCGGCGTCGCCGCGACCGCCCTCGCCACCGGCTACATCGCCGCCAACTACGGGCTGCGGCCCGGACCCTTCCTGCTCGGCGCTGCCTACATCGCCCTGGGCCTGGGGCTGTCAGTCTTCGCCGTGAAGGAGACCCGGGGCCACGCCCGGCTGGAGGCCGCCAACCACGTCTCCGCCCATTCCGGCGCCCACGGACAACTGGGCAACCGGGAAATCTTCGCCCTCACCAGTTTCTGGGACAAATCCCTGTCCTCGGTCAGCCAGGCCGGCATGGTCAACAACCTCAACGACGGCCTCGCCTGGGGCCTCTTCCCCGTCCTGTTCGCCGCCGCCGGACTGACGATCGAAAAGATCGGCATCCTCGCCGCCGTCTACCCCGCCGTCTGGGGCGCAGCACAACTCGTCACCGGGGCACTGTCGGACAAATACGGCCGGAAATGGCTGATCGTCGGCGGCATGCTGGTCCAGGCCGCCGCCCTGGCGATGATAGCCGTCGGCCACGACTTCGGGATCTGGCTGACCGCCGCCATATTCCTGGGTCTCGGAACGGCCATGGTCTACCCCACCCTGCTCGCGGCCATCAGCGACGTCGCCCACCCGGCCTGGCGGGCACGTTCGGTGGGGATCTACCGGCTCTGGCGCGACGGCGGATTCGCCGTCGGCGCACTGCTGTCCGGAATCATTGCGGACGCATATGGCATACCAGCCGCCGTCGGAGTGGTCGCAGGACTGACAGCGCTCTCTGGCCTCCTCGTGGCCGTCCGGATGCGCGGCACCGACCACCACAGCCACCGCCCCGACTAGCGGAGGCCCCCGCGCCAGGTCAGCGCGCCCGGCCATTGCAATCCGCGGCCGCAGGGTCCAATATCGAGTTCAGTCCGGTTGACGGCATCTGCGGGGCGTGATGAGCGAGATCAAGAACTCAGCCGGGCTCGTTCCGGACGCTGTAAGCCTCGACGGTCTCACGGAGATTCGTGTGCACGGCGTGGGCGGCACACCACCGGAGAATCTCCTCGGCGATCTGCGGCCGACGAGGGTCGCAGGCGACCGCATCGCCGGGTTCTATCGGACGGGCGACGCCCGAGGCCGCCACCGTGAGGCGTACTCGTGGGGCGGACTGACTTCCCACTCCCCGCTTCGGGTGCTGTGGGCGCCACTGCTGCCGTCGATGCTTGCCAACATGGCCGGGTGGATGGCGCGGCGCCGGGTGATGTCCGGCGAGGCGGAGGCAACTGCAGAGCCGACGACGAGGGTGTTCCGGTGGTTTGCGCGCCTCGCCGCCCTCGCCCTGACCCTGAGTACCGCGATTATGGTCACGATGCCCAGCCTGGATACGTTCGCCTACCAATGCCTGGGGCAGCAGCAGTGCCGCTCCCGGCTGTGGGGCACCCCGCTGCTGGATTTCCTGGCGCCGTACGACCGTCCCGGCGTCCGGCTGGCCGCGGGCATCATCGCCCCGGTTGCCGTCGCGGTTTTCTTCTACGTTATGGCCTCCCGCTCGCGGACCAGCTACGAAGGCGTTGAACCGCCGGCACCGGGGGCGGCCAGGCCCGTGCCATATGGCCGCTGTGCCGCGGCGCAGGCGGGCGGGTTGCGGAGCACTGACTTCTGGTCGGGGCGGCGGTGGCACCAGCATCTTTCCGAACTGCACCTGGCGGCCGGTGTGGCAGTGACGTCGGGGACGCTGGGCTGGTGCGTGTCCGAACTCGGCCGGCGTACGGACCTCACCGCCACGGATGCCCAGGTGACGGCCCTCGCGGCCAGCGCGGCCTCAGCCGTCGTCATCGCCGTTGTCATCGTGATGCTCGCATCGGACGAGGCACACGAGCCGCTCGCGCGAGGAACGCTCTGTGCTGCGATCGGCACCCTGCTGGCCTCGGTCGTTGGCGCCCTTGCCCTGCCCCTGGCACTAAATGATGCCGGCGCCGGGCAGGTTGCCGCCCAGCCGGCCGGCGTCCTGCCGGGCATCGTTGCCTCGGTCGCTGCCGGCTGGACGCTCACTCTCGGGTTGCTGGTCCCCTTAGTGTTTCAGCTGGTTGCAGCGTGGGTCATCCGGTGGCGGAACGCGCTGACGGTCGAGCAACGCGGGCCCGGGCGGATGAAGCGCCTGAAAGCGAAGGCGCGCGGCTCCCTCAGCGTGTTCCCGTGGGCGGCGCCCCTGGTCCTGAATGTCGTGGCCCTGATCCTGGCCAACACTGTGCTGCTGTCCTTGATGATGCTCGTCGCTGAGGGGCTCGGAACGATCGAATACGGGCCCGGGCCCCCGGGAGCGCCCGGTTCAGGTCCAGCTCCAGGCGATGCGGGCCCGGTGCTCTGGGTGCCGAAGGCGGTGGCGTCCATCGCGTCCATTCTGGCCCTGGGTCTCATCGGCGTGCTGGTACTTTTCGCGGCGGCCGCGGGGGTGTGGCTGGCGGTCACGTCGAGGCAGCGGGCAGCAACCCTCGTGGTCGAACTCCACCGCGACTACGACGAGGCGGAGGCAATGCCGGCCGGTTCGGCCGGGGAAGCCCCCGCGCAGGCAGACGGGACCTCCCGGAACCGCCGGGACGCCTGGACGGTGTCGGCGTTTGAGCCGGCGCCGTTCAGCCGGCACCGGGCCGCAACCACACGGGCAGGCGTCGGAATGCAGCCCAGTCCCTGGGTCCGCAAGGTGGCGGGGATGCGGCTGATCGGCGAGTACGCCCCCGCGCTGGCGGCATACCTGATGATTGCGGTCGCCGGGTCCGCCCTGTTGGGGGCGGCGCTCTTCGCCACCCAAGTCTTCGTGTTGGGTCAGGACCCGCCGTTCCTGAACATCGGAGTGGCCACGTGGATCAGTGCATCCTTGCCCATTGTGTACGGGGTGGTGCTCAGGCTCGCGTTCCGGCAGGAGAAGTGGCGCAAGGTCCTGATGTCCCCGTTCGACGTCGGCACGTTCTTCCCGCGGTCGTTCCACCCGTTCGCCCCGCCCTCCTACACCGAGCGGGCGGTGCCCGAACTGACACGCCGGATCTGGCGGCTCCATGACAACCAGGGCCGGGTGGTGCTCACCGCACACTCGCAGGGCAGCATGGTGGCCGCCGCCGTGCTGGCGCGCCAGTCCGCCCGCCACGAAGAGAAGACAGTCGGCCTGGTGACCCTCGGTTCGCCGCTGGCGAAGCTGTACCGTTGGGCGTTTCCCGCCTTGGTCAGCGACCGGCTCCTACAGAACTTCGCGGCGGGCACCGCAGGCATTGGTCCAATCCGCTGGCGCAACGTCTACTACGAGACCGACTACATCGGTGGACCGGTCGCCACGGTGGACTGGCCGGCGTCCACAGCGACGGACCTACGCCTTGTCGACCCGCCGACGGACAAATTCGTGTTCGCCCAGCCGCTGCCGCAAATCCTGAGCCACACGGGCTACTGGGTTGATGCCAGATTCTGGCAGGAGGTGGACAGGGTCTGCGACGACATCGCGGCGGCCCCCGCGGCTTCCCCAACGCCGGGCAGCCCTGGCACCGGCGGGGCCGAACCGACCCGCGGATTTCCCCGGGAAACGCCTGCGGGAAAGGAGACGGCACCCGGAAGCCTGGCTGATGACGGCCGGCCGGGTTCCGCGGACACCATCGCGCCTGACCCCACGGCGCCCCTCCAGTACCGGTAGGCATTCCCGACACCGCTGCGTCTGCAGCGGTGTCGGGAATGCCATCCGGCGCCCTCAGGCCTGGGTGGACGCCCGGACCACCAGTTCAGGAGGAAAAACTACCTGGCGTGGGACGAACCCGGACTCCTGGCTGGCATCCCGGAGCAATAACTCCAGGGCGGTTGAACCAAATAGGGCGCTGGGCTGGCGGATGGAGGACAGCGGGACCACGGCTGCGGCCGCGAATTCGATATCGTCGTAGCCAATCAGCGCTATTTCCTCTGGCACCCGGACGCCGCCCATCAGCATCAGGCCCTGCAGGACACCGACCGCGAGCAGATCGTTGGCCGCGAAGATCGCATCGGGCCGGGCCGCCTCCTGGCGGATTTTCTCCGGTCCGCCCACGAAAGCGATTCGTTGCCGGCCAACGGACAGCAGGTGCGCGACGGCCATCTCACCGCCGGCCAGGTCGTCGACGGCGACCGACGAGAATCTCAACGCGTTCCTCCTCACGGCCCGGCCACCAACGCCTCCACCACCGGGCTGTTCGATGCTGTCGCGGGGGAATGGACCACGGAGTTCCTGACCGCCCTGAAGCTGCCGGTGGACTTGTCCCGCCGCTCATCCAGCCCGGCGAAACCATCGGCACCCTGCTGCCGGCCATCGCCGCCCGGACCGGGCTGCGGGGGGAGACTGCGGTGATCGCGGTCGGCTCACACGACACCGCCTCGGCCGTTGTCGCCGTCCCCGCGGAGACCCGGGACTTTGCTTACATCTCCTCCGGCACTTGGTCCCTGGTGGGCGTCGAACTCACGCACCCCGTCCTCACCGAAGCCAGCAGGGCAGCCAATTTCACCAACGAACGTGGCGTCGACGGCACCATCCGTTACCTGCGCAACGTCGGCGGCCTCTGGCTGCTAAGCGAATGTCAGCGCACCTGGGCGGCCGAGGGCCACCGCCCGGAACGCGCAGAACTGCTGGAAGCGGCTGCAACCTTGCCCCCGGGCGGACCGCGGATCAACGCCGATGACCCGGCGTTCACCGCACCGGACAACATGCCGGAGCGGATCCGCGCCGCCGCCTGCAGGGCCGGGGCCGTCCTCCCGGACGAGCCCGCCGCGATCGTCCACTGCATCCTTGACAGCCTCGCAGCCGGTTACGCCCGGACCATCAGTGACGCCGAAAGGCTCGCCGGCCGGGCCGTCTACGTCGTGCATATCGTGGGCGGTGGATCGCAAAACAGGCTCCTGTGCCAGCTCACTGCCAACGCCACCGGCGAACCTGTCATCGCGGGGCCGGTCGAAGCCACCGCCCTCGGCAACGTGCTGATACGGGCCCGTGCCGCCGGCGCAGTCCGCGGGGGACTGGCCGAGCTAAGGCGGCTCGTCTCCGGGGGAACCAACCTTGCACGGTACGAGCCCGAAGCGCGCAACAGCAAACTGCTGCCGGCCCGGCAGAATCACCGCGATTCGGCCACGACGCCGGACGGCGCCACCGTTCCCTGGCAGTGCCTCCGCGCAAACGTGCGGGAACGCTGGCTTGAGAGGGCGATGATAAGGAGGATATCCAGGGAGAGGCCCACGAGGTTTGTCTCCAGGGCCACACGTGGGCCGCCGTTGAGCACGTCTGCGGCCTGTATGAGGATGGCAACAACGCTGAGCAGCATGGCCGTGACCCTTGAGCGGTTTCCGCCCCGGAGGACGAGCCAGGCCAAAACGATCTCGCCCGCAGCAAAGACCGCAATGACCGTCACAACGGCCGGTAACAGCAAGCTGTCCGTTCCTGCGCCCGCGGCGGGGTTGCCGCCCAGCTGCAATGACACGGCCAGGGCGAGGGCTGCGATACCGCGCAGGCACAGGAGAACGCCGCCGAAAAGGGTCGGGGCAGGGCACCTGTTCGAACCGTCCGTCTGCGAGCGGTGCGTCTCCGCGGGGGCGGTGCCAAAGTGCGTGAGGTCAACGACCGGCAAGTTTCCGTCCGTTGAAATCGTGTCACCTCCGCCGTTGCGCGCGTGGTAACCGGTGGAAAAATCCCGGATGACGGCCACTTCGGCTTCGGGTACGGCCCGCTTCAGGGTTGCCAGGACATGGTCCCGTTCGTCGTCGGTGTTCTCCTCGATCTTGTGCGTGATCTGAAGAGTGAACAGGGACAACCCAACCGCGCGGTCATAGGTCCCGGCCGCCAGCCAGTCGACACGGACGCCACCCGGCAGCACCCACCCTGGCGGGCAGTGCCAGAATCGGATGTGGTGCCGCTTGCCCGGATTCCCGTCGACTTCCTGCTGATAGGCGAAGTCCTGCTGGCGGCCAAAGAGGAAAAGCGGGCTGACCGGCGCCTCATCATAGCTTCCGCGCATGAGGGTTGAAGCGACTATCCGCCGGCTGCTGGCCAGATTGACGTCGTCGGCCTGGGTCCAGCCGGCCCGGCGCATGGCGGCATGTACCTGATCTTCCGTTGCGAGCAGCGCCATGTTGACCGGGTCACCCAGCAGTCCGTCGCTGGTCCGGGCCCGGCCAATGAAGTAGCCGGGAAGGTAGATCCTGGTCAGAATCCAATGGATCCGGGGCAGCACCAGATACGCCAGCGCGGCCCAGAAGACGATCGAGAACCACAACCGGCCCCATTGCAGGCTTTCCTGCAGAAGGATCGTCGCCAGCCACACGGCGGCCACGCCACTGAAAATAAACAACCCCGTGTCCAGCATGGTGTCCGCGTCCGGTATCCGGCCGCGGCGCCTCCCGCCCCGACGTTCCCCACCGGTCATATTTCCAACCTTTCACCGCCGGGCGCGGTTCGCCGCGGAGCGATCGTGACGGAGGAGACAGCGTTCAGCCCGGGATGCAGGGGGTCGCCGCTGTCCACCACGCCGGTCTGCCACCACAGGTTCAGGGCATCCGGCGCCACCTCCAGGCAGGCCAGATTCTTGCCCTGACGCCGGACCAGCGGGTGCCCTGGGACACCGCCTTATTCCAGGACTCGACGTAGTGCAGGCCCATCGGCAGCAGGAACGGCAGCGGTGTCGCCACGAGCAGGTGTCGGAATCCGCCGCGCATCCGGGTGTCGACCCACGCCATTTCCGCCTTGTCAACCAGGGCGCGGTGGTCCGGCGTCAGGTCGCGGGCAGCGCGGGAGTCCACCACAATCAGCCGGGTGTCACCGAAATCCCGGCAGTGGCTCCATCGGTAGGATCCCGGGTCCTGATCAGCCCGATCTGCGAAATTGTCCAGCGCCGCGCCCTCGTCGATCTCGTTGTCCTCACCCTTGTGCGCGGTGATCCGCTGCCAGATGGCGTCCCCGGCGCGCTCCTGCGATGACAGGTTCCCCAGATGCTGGTAGACCCAGTACGACGCCAGCCCCGCGACAATCCGCTCATGCCACCACGAGGTGGCTTCCATTTTTTCTTCCAGCTGAGCGAGGTATTCCAGTCGTCGCGGATGTCGTGGCCATCGAAGATCAAGGCGCTTGGCAGGGCGGACAGCAGCCACCTGTTCGCGGTGTCTGACCAGGCCAGGAAGTACGGGTGGGCGTACTCCTCGAAGTCTCTCAACTCCCTCGCCCGGCGGTGCCTCGATATCCCGCCGGCTGCGGATGAACTCCTGCAACTGCTCGCTGGTTAGGTCGGCGTACACCTGGTCGCCGAGGAAAGCCACCAGATCCGGCCAAGGCACGTCACCGCCAGAGGCCATCCGCAGCGGCTTGCCGGTCTCTAGCGTCGCAATCATCGACGCCGGGAACCCGGACTCCGGGTCGGGCCAAACCCGTGTTCCGTTGACGTCAAGGGCATAGGGCGTCACTGTTCCGGGCACAAGTCCGTCCAACTCCGCCAGCGCGCAGTGGTGGCCGTGAACCGTGAAGGTGCGGGCGGTCCAGTCCCTGCTGTCGCGGACCAGGACCCGGGCAGCCGACCGGGTTTCCACCCAGATACTCGCCGAGGTCCAATCCACGTCCCGGATCATGGGGCCGAGCACCACGGCAGAGGTCGTCATGACTCAGTTCTACCTGCTCGGCCCCGGTGCGGCCATGGCCTGGCGGAAATGATCCTGCGGGCTTTTTCGTCCCGGGGTCCGGGGGCCCGGGACAGTGGACGGGTCGGCTGCTCAGCCGCGACGGCCAGTGCGTAGCTTGCCGTGGCGTAGGCGAGGGCTCCGGACATTTCCTTGGGTAGGTTCGAGTCGGTGTTGCTGATGGTGTCGTAAGCCTGGTGGTAGCAGGAATCGAGTTTCCTGCCGGCGGCGCCGCCATAGGACTGCACCTGGGCCTTGGTCTTCTTTTCCACAGCGCCGCTGA
Source organism: Arthrobacter sp. PsM3 (assembly GCF_030433895.1). Taxonomy (GTDB): domain Bacteria; phylum Actinomycetota; class Actinomycetes; order Actinomycetales; family Micrococcaceae; genus Arthrobacter. Next base: position 8,116 of record NZ_JARUXE010000036.1, read on the forward strand.
ACAGGCCGCCGGCGGGGATGCCGGCCTGCAGGAACGCGTCTTGTGGATCCGGATGAATCCGCAATAGCGCCTGCCTGTGAAAATGCTGTGCGAATTGGCCGGGAGGGATCCCCGGCGCCATAGCCGGTGGGGGAGTGTCGCCCTCCGGTCAGCCGCCGGCACCTGAGATGGCCGTTTGAACCCGGGCGAGCACTTCGGACGGCGGTCCGTCGGCAGGGATGCTGGTGAAACAGGGGAATTCGGGAAGTGACTGGTAGGCGTCGCGCAAGGACTCCAAGTCCTCGAGGCGCTCTGCCTCGGTGCCTCGCGCGAGGACCCGCGCGTGGGCCTCGCGGGGTTCAACGTACAGGTGGATGATGTGGTCGGGCTGTGGGAGGGTGCGGATGAGGAACGGAAGGAAGCGTCCTCTGGGAAGTCCGTGCATCTCGCGCAGCGCGAGCCCTTTGGCGATCAGCATAGTTTCCGAGGAGCAGGGCGCTGCTCCCCGCCTGGCCCGCGGCTTCGACGATGGCCTCGGCCGCCGTCGTTTTTCCTGAGCCGTCAATTCCGGTGAGCACAATCAGCAAGCACTCTCCTTGTGGTGGGTGGGTGTCGGGCCGCTACCTTCCAACTAGTGAAGGCGCCGGTTGATCCCCTTGGTTGACCCCGGGAGGTCTGGACCAGCGGGCTAAGTCGGATTCCACTGCCCCGGTGCCAGCAGTTCGTCGGGCGCCGCAAGCCTGACCAGACCTGCCACGGCCCGGGCGAGTCCGGCGTCGAGTGTCACGAAGGCGTCCGCCTGGACTTGGGTCAGCGCGACGTACTCGGCGTCGAAGGTCTCATCCCATCCCAACTGGTCCGCGAGCTTCCACGCAGCGCGCTGCAGCACCCGGTCTCCGAGGAGCCTGATCCGGAGGCCCTGGAGGTAATCAAGTCGGCTTTCCGCCTCGCTCCGGGCCAGCTCCCCGCGCCGGACCGCCTGGTAGAGAAGCGAGAGCACGTGCGAGCGAAACAGCGTTGGGGCCACCAACTGGTGCGTGCCCGCTATACAGGCCCGGTCCCGGGCGAGCCGCAGGGCCACATCCGGGCCGATCACGTATCTGGTCATCGGTCAGAGGTTGTGCGCCAGCAGTTCGAGCGCGATGACTACCAGGCTCAACACTACTTCGGCGAACATGATGAGGGCTTTGTGGCGGAACGGCAGGTCGAGCCGCCGGATCGCGAGGTAGCCGACGACGAGGAGTGTCACCACAAGGATGACGGTTGCCCACTGCAGTGCCACAGCCGTTGACCAGAGTCCCAGGCCGGCCGCCGTGAGGAGGAGGAGCGGAGTCACCAGGACGCTGAGGGCCTCGGTGCTGACGGCGATCATGTGGTGGAGTTCTTGGCCGCTGGGGAGTTCGGCGTGGACTGTCAGGTGGCTCAGCAGGTCGGCGACGAAGATCCCGAGCAGGGAACCGACCACCACGATGCTGAGCGTTGCCGCCGCGGCGCCGGGCGTCGTCTCGTCGGCGTGGCTGCTGAGGGCCAGCACTACGGCCAGGCTGGTGAAGCTGATATAGACGCGCTCCTTGAGGCTCTCGGCGCGTTGGCGGGCAGTCGGTTCACGCCGTCCGGTCGGTTCGACCGCATTCATGGAGGGACTCCTTTCTGTGCGTGGAGTGTCTCTGCGTGCTGTGGGATCGTCAGGCGCCGGGTTCGCTGAACTTCTCAGTCTGCGCGGCATCATCTTTGCCTTTCGCTCGCTTCCGGGAGTGCGGATTACCCAAGAATGGCAGTCTGCTGCCGGGCCAGCAATGGGTTGTGAAAGTAGAAGAGTGACCGGGGCCGGGTCTGTCAGGTGCCGCGGCTTCCCAGATGCTGGATAAGCCCATCAAGGATGGGCAGTTGGCCGCCGACCAGCTTGGTGCGGGCTTCAGGCACACCGGTCCATTTGGCATCGTCAATCTCGGGGTAGCTACGGACAACGCCGGAGCCCTTCGGCCATTCCAGTGCGAAGGTGTTGCTCACGATTATTTCGGGGGCAAAGTCGGACTCGGCCGTGTAGACCGTGATGATCTTGCCGGAGGGTTGCCGGAAGTCGCCCAGCCGGACGTACTCTGCGGGCGGTGCCGCAGTTCCCATTTCTTCGGCGAACTCGCGGAGAGCGGCGGCCAGCGGGTCCTCGTCCGGGTGGTACTCGCCTTTGGGAATCGACCAGGCGCGGTGGTCCTTGTGGGACCAGAATGGGCCGCCCATATGGGCTATCCACACCTCCATTTCCGATCCGGGGCCGCGCCGGTAGAGCAGTATGCCTGCGCTCCGAATGGTCATCAGTCCTCCACGTTTCCGGGGTGCCCGGCAACCGCGGTCCCGCCGTCCGTCCCGGCATCGAGGTCCGGGAGGAACTGGCGGTTCCTGATCCGTGATTCGCCGAATTCGAGCGCCAACGGCTCAATCTTCCAAGGTCCGGGGTCCCTCGTCTTGGGGCGTCCCACGGCAATGTGGGGTGTCCAGTGGGGATACCTGAAGCCAAGTGCCCGTGAGCTGAGGATGAAGTCATCGATGTTGTCCACCAGCAGACCGCTCAACAGTTCGTGCAGCGCCTTCACGAGGGAGACCTGAAAGTCCCGGACATGTTGGGGCACCTCAACCTCCAGGCCGCTCACGCGCCCTCCGCCGAGCAGGACCAGCCTCTCGGACCTGGCGGAGAAGCTTCCCAGCACCGGCAGTCCCCCCAGCCAGGAAACCGCCGTGCTTGCTGCGTCCTCCGCCGTTGTGATGCCCTTGGTCCATTCCGCGATATCCTGGGCGAAGTCCGCGAGGATGCCGATGTGCAGCAGGGTCAGATGGAGCCCCTTTTGCCTGCGGAGTGCTTTGACATGGCTGCCCAGTTCCTCATAGTCGGAGGGCCCGGAGCCAATGCTAAGGACGGGCACCTCAACGGTGATGCGCGCTGGCGCGAGCATGCGGACCCCCTCCCGTCCGTGCTGGGCTGTGGTTCTTCGAGCCATTATCCTCCCGGGCGGGCCGTGGTGGGGGTGCCATGAGAAATGCCCGGCAGTTCGGGACCGGGAAGACGCCATGACACAATCGACGCACCGCCCTTGCCGGATTCCCGCTGACGCCTCCGGAGAGCGCGGGGACTTGTCCCATGACTAAAAGGAGCCTCGTGAGCAGCCCGACCCAGCGTCAGAGCGAAGCCGACCGGGATGTCCCTGCCACGATGGTTACCGCCCCGGCATTTCCGCAATTGCGGCTCAACATCGATGCCCTGGAAAACAACATCCGTGTGATGGCAGCGTGGTGCCGGCAACGGGGCATGGAGCTGGCCCCCCATGTCAAGACAACGATGTCGGCACCGATCATCGAGCGGCAGGTGGCGTCCGGCGCCGTCGGGGTCACCGTCGCCACCGTGGACCAGGTCGCGTCAGCACTGAAGTGGGGACATCAGCGTGTTCTCGTCGCCAATGAGATCGTCGACCGGTACGGCCTTCTGCGCCTGCGCACCTGGCTGGGGGAAGACTCCGGGCGGGAAATCCATTGTTTCGTCGATTCGGCCGCCGGCGTTGAGGCGGCGGCCCGGGTTTTTGCCGGGGCGGCCGTCTCCCTCAAGGTGCTGATCGACGTCGGAACCCCGGGCGGCCGCACCGGAATCAGAGATCTCCACGAGGGACTTCGCCTCGCTGAGCTGGTCCACGGCACGCCCGGGCTGCGGCTCGCCGGTGTTGCGGGGTACGAGGGGGTTGTTCCCAACAGCCGGGCGGAGTCCACGATCGAGGCCGTCGACCGGCACTGCAGACTGGTTCGGGACGTGTATCTTGCGGCCGCAAAGTACTTTGAGACCGCCACACCCATCTACTCCATGGGCGGGTCGGCATTTCCGGACCGCGTCGTGGAGCACCTGCCCGATGACAGCCAGGTGCCCGGCACCAGAAGGCTTCTCCGGTCGGGCTGCTATGTCACCCACGATCACGGCACCTACGCCGGGGTCAGTCCGGTTCCGGGACTGGTTCCGGCGCTGTCGGTCCGGGCCGTCGTCCTGTCCGCCCCCGAGGCGGGAATGGCCGTCGTCGGGGCCGGCAAGCGGGACCTGCCGTACGACGCCGGACTGCCGGTCTTCCTGTCGGCCCACACCGCGGAGGGCGCCCCGCAAACGGGTGCAACCGCCGTTGTACGCAACCTTTTCGACCATCACACAGTCCTCACCGGAGTGAGCAGGGTTGGCGTCACGGATGTGGTCGACTTCGGGATTTCGCACCCGTGCTCCGCCTTTGACCGCTGGCCGGAATACCTCGTCACCGACGGCAACGGACACGTCACCGATGTGTGGCGCACGGACTTCCACCGGGCGTCCCTGTCCACAACCCCGCTGCCGTGACCCCAAACCTCTTGGCGACCGCTATCGGCCCATTGCCCGGGATAGGAGAAGCCGTGCGGACTGGGCTGCGGCCTCCCGCCGGCATGGACCGTTCCAGATGATGAACCTGGCGGACCGGTGCGCCCCGCGGCGGCCGGCAGTCCGGGCGGCCGCGGCCCTGACTGCCTGCAGATCCCCAACACCCATGGGAAGGGGAGCCTCGTCAGGATGCCGGGTCGAGCCCAGCGGGAAGTCCCGGAACGGCCTGACGGACATTTCGATGTGCGCACCAAGGACAGCCCTGACCGGATGCGCCGCGGCATAGTCGCAAAGCGTGTTGAGCGACGCCTGAAAGGCCGGAAAGTCCTGCACATAGAGCCGGCCCGGGTACACCGTGTCGCCGGTCAGCAGGACACCGGTCGCCTCGTCGTAGATGGCGACGGCGGAGGGATGGTGCCCCGGCGCCGGGATCACCTCAAGGACCCGTCCGCGTACTCTCTGCTGAACGTATTCATGCGGCGGCGAATTTGGCATGGGTGTCAACCAACCCTCTGGAAAGGACCACCATGACCATCGTTATCACCGGCGCCACCGGCCAGCTCGGCCGCCTTGTTGTCGAAGCGCTCCTTGAGCACAATGTACCGCCGCTCAGATTGTTGCCGACGGCCGGGATCTGGCCAGGATCGGCGACCTTGCCGGCCGGGGCGTCCAGGTCCGGCCTGTCGACTACAACGACCCGGATTCCCTGCGCCAGGCCTTTGCCGGCGCTGACAAGGTGCTTCTGATCTGCGGCAGCGAGGTCGGCCGGCGGCTTGCACAGCACCGGAATGCCATCGAGGCCGCCAAGGACGCCGGCGTTCGGCTAATCGCCTACACCAGCATCGCCCACGCCGGCAGCACGGACATGGAGCTGGCCGCTGAGCACGAGGCCATCGAAGTGGCCCTGGAAGAGTCCCGACTGCCGTACACGCTGCTCCGCAACAGCTGGTACCTGGAAAACTACACTGACCAGCTGGGCAGCTACCTCCAGCACGGCGCGGTGCTCGGCAGCGCCGGTGACGGCCGGGTCAGTGCCGCCACCCGCGCGGACTATGCCCTGGCTGCGGCAGCTGTGCTGCTCCGGGATGACCAGGCCGGGAGGGTTCACGAGCTCGGGGGAGACGTGCCGTTCAGCCTCAGCGAGCTGGCCGAGGAAGTCACCGCCGCCACCGACAAGCCGGTGAAGTACCAGGACACAGTATGCTGAGGTCCTGGTGGGTGCCGGCCTGCCGGAGGGCTATGCGGCCATCCTGGCGGACAGCGATCTCGGCATCGCACGCGGCGAACTGCTCGTGACCAGCGGTGACCTCAGCACGCTGATCGGCCGGCCGGCAACGACCATGCGTGAGGCGGTTCAGGCGGCCGTGCTTTCCCCGGCCGGCTGAATCAGCCGACGGACGGCCAAAGGGGCCGACGACGGCTGGGGGAGAGAACCCCGGTCTCAGAGGGCTCTCAAGCGTCGCCGGCCCCGTCCCGCGCCGGGCTACAGCTCCGGCAAGCAAAGTACGGCCAGCCCGTGCGGCGTTTTAGTCGCGCAACGTCTACTACTATTCAACACCTTGGGTGCAAGTATCGGGGGAGATATCTGCGGCCGGCCCACGAGGCGCAGACGGCCGAAGAGTTTCATCCTTTCCGGGTGACGGCACCCGTCCGGGGCAGTCGTAGCGTTGGGATACCCAGGAGTGCACCAATCCCCGCCGCCATTTGTCCAGGCAGGACGAAGTGTCGGCGTCGGCGGCCCTCCATGACTTTTTGTGCCCCAGGCCAGGCGAGTGAACGATGTCAGCCCAGAACAAACACGCTGCAGTCACCTCCGAATCCCGGGCGCTCGTCATCGGCAGCGCAGGATTCCTCATCCTTGGCGTCCTGGCGCTTCTGCTCGTGGGGCGACAACCGGTTCCACTCTCCGGACGCGGTTCGGTAGGCGACATCGCCGCGCTCGGGACGGCTGTTCTTGGTGCCGGAGCCGTGGTGATCGGGTGCCTGCAGCGCAGCGGTCCTGAATCCCCACGAGCCTCCGGGGACGGCCGAACCCGCGATGTCATCGACATCGCCGCCCTCGCGCTGGCGCACGCCTGCATCCTCCTGCTTGGCTGGCTGGCGCTGTTCTCGCTCTTCCAGCAGGCCTTCGTCGGCGCAGTCCTGTACCCGCTGGCAGGGGCGATCATTGTCGCGATCACGGGAGCCATCAGTGCCTACAGCGCGTACCTCTCGGCAATCTCCATGAACGCCTATCGCCTCGCCGCGCTCCTGGCAGTCTTCCTCGTCACGGGTGTGCTGACGAGTATGCTCACTGCGGAGAACCCTCAGTGGTGGCAGGAAAACCTCAGTGCCCTCGGCATGAGCTCCGACGTCTCCGGGGTGGCGTTCAACGTCACACTGATCATCGCCGGCGTCGTGGTCACGACCCTGGCCGGATACTCCACCAGGGCTCTCGAATCGACGGCAAAAACCGCGTTAACGCGCCGTCGGGTGCGACAGCTCGAAGTCGGCATCATCCTGATCGGAGTTCTCCTCGCCTGCGTGGGATTGTTCCCCGTCGATGAGCAATTCTGGCTCCACACCGCAGCAGCGTCCGGCATGGTGGTGGTATTCGGGACCCTTATTGTCCGCATGCGGTCGCTGGTTCCCTCCATCCCGGCGACATTCAACGTACTGGGGCTGATGTTCCTGGCGGTCATCGTCTTCGCCGTCGTGATGTACTTCCCGGTCGGCTACTACAACCTCACCGCTGTCGAACTCATCGCCGCGTCGCTCGTCTTTGCCTGGCTGATCGTCCTGATCCGCAACCTCGCCGCGGTCGACGCCGACCAGCCGGACGCGAACCAGCCGACGCGCCCGCCCTTCCATTGGACGGACGCCGGCGGCCACGCCCCAGCACCCGGACCGGACCGGACCGCCACGGAGTTCCGATAGGGAACCGACGAGTAGGACGAGGCATGAAGAAATTGCAGCGAGGCCGCCCGACCGGGGTGCCCATTGCCGGCCAGCTCCGGTCCTATGACCGCGCCTGGCTGAGGGGCGATCTGATTGCAGGGGTGACCGTCGCTGCCCTGATCGTTCCCAAGAATCTGGGGTATGCCGGTATCGCGGGGATCCCACTGCAGAACGGCCTCTATGCGGCGGCGGCCGGCGCGATTGTGTACGGAATCTTCGGCTCCTGCCGGCAGATCTCGACGGGGCCCAGCTCCGGCCTGGCGGCGGTGGCTGCGAGCGCGGTGCTCGCGGCCGGCATCACCAGCGAGCAGGACGTCGCATCGTTCGTTGCGGGGATCACTCTGGCCTCAGGCATCCTGTTCCTGCTTCTTGCGGTCCTGAAGATGGGCTGGATTGCGCAGTTCCTCTCGCGGGCCGTCGTCACCGGCTTCCTCTTCGGCGCGGCGATCGACGTCGTGATTGGGGAACTCCCGAAGCTCACCGGCACGGAGGTTACCGGCTCCAACCCGATCCAGGAACTGCGATCGTGGCTGGGGACCTGGGGCGAGGCGCAGCAGACCACCGTGGTGGTGGGTGTCGTCTCGCTGGCCGTCGTCTTCGGGCTGAAGGCGATCGCACCCAGAATCCCCGGTGCCCTGGTCCTCGTGGTGGGTGGACTGCTGGCGGCGGCGGTGTTCGATCTCGGGGACAAGGGAGTGGCCCTGGTGGGAGACGTGCCCAGCGGGTTGCCGTCGCCGCAAATCCCGGACGGCCAGCTGATGTGGGACCACGTGGGAACTGTCGCCGTCGCGGCGGTGGCGCTGGTCCTGATTGGTTTTTCCCAGACAGCGGGGGACGCACGGGCGTTCGCTGCGAAGCACCGCTACCAGATTGACATCAACCAGGAGTCCATCGCGCAGTCGTTCGCCAACATGGCCGCTGGAATCTTCAAGGGGATGCCCGTCTCGACGAGCCTGTCAGCGAGCTCCCTGAACGACCACTCCGGGGCAAAAACCGGCGTGGCCTCCCTCACCTCGGGTGTCACCGTTCTGCTCACGCTGCTCTTACTGGCGCCGCTTTTCTCGATCCTGCCCAAGCCGGTGCTTGCGGCGCTGATCATCGAAGCCGTGGTGATGGGCATGATGAACGTGCCTGAGATGCGGCGGCTGGCCCGGGTGCAAAAGTTTGATTTCTGGATCGCCGTCGCGGCCATTACCGGCACGCTCATCTTCGGTGTGCTGGCGGGCGTTATTATCGGGATCGGGCTCTCGCTGATTTGGCTTGTCGGCGTGGCCACCCATCCCGAGATGCCGTCCCTGGGACGTGAACGCGGTACGCAGGTCTTCCGCGAGGCTGATGAGCACCCCGGTGACGAGGTGATTCCGGGCATTGCGGTCATCCGGTTCGACGGAGGCCTCTTCTTCGCCACCTCCGACGCACTGGAGGATCGCCTGCGTGAGACCATCCACTCAACCCCGGGCCTCACAGGCATTGTTCTCGACTGCGGCGGGATCAATTTCGTCGACTCCCAAGGTGCAGCCAAATTGGCAGACGTCGTGGACCTCGCCCGCGAGTCGGACGTCACCCTGCGTCTCGCCCGGCTCAAGCCGGCGGTCCGGGCCATCCTTGCAAGGGGCGGCGTGATCGAGCGCATCGGCGAGAACAAGATCCACGGTAACGTCTTCCGGGCGGTGGAAGCGGAACAGGCCGCGGTGGAGGCCGAACAGGCTGCGGTGCAGACGGAGCGCGGCGACCAGGACGGTTAACCGCGTGACTCCAAGCTCACCCGCCGGGAATGATTTGCCCACTGGTCCCCGTGGCTAGCGTTGGGGGAGCAGCACATCCGACAAGTCGGGGAGACGACCGCAGATGACCTCGCCAGACGCCGGCAACACCCAGGCCGAGCCGTTCAACGGCAGACTCGCGCTGCTGCTCGCCATGGCGATGTTCGTGCTTGTTGTGGACACGTCCATCATGAACGTTTCGATCTCGGCCGTGGTCAAGGACATCAACTCCACCGTCAGCGGCCTCCAGTCAGCGATAGCGCTTGAAGCGCTGGTGTCCGCCGCTTTCATCCTGATCGGCGGAAAAATCGGCGATCTGATCGGCCGCAAGCGCGCCTACGTGATCGGGCTGGTCTGTTATGCCGTTGGCGCGGTGGCGATGACGCTGGCTCAGAGCCTGCTCCCGATCATCATCTTCTGGGCCGTGGTCGGAGGGCTGGGCGCCTCGCTGCTGCTACCCGCCATGCAGTCCCTCATCCATGGGAATTTCGAGGGCGCGGCACAGAAAAGGGTCTATGCCCTGGTCGGTGCCTCAGCTGCGATCGCCGCGGCGGTTGGGCCTTTGCTCGGAGGGTTCATCACCACCTTCCTGTCCTGGCGCGTTGCCTTCATGCTGGAGACCGTCATCATCGCGGTTGTTCTGTCCGGCATTAAGCTCGTTCAGGACGTGCCGTTTGTGGGGACCCGATCGTTGGACATCGTCGGGTCGGTCCTGTCCATCGTGGGTATGGGCGGAATCGTGCTTGGCATCCTGGTCTGGCAGGAGGGCGGCGAATCTGTGGCTGCGCTCCTGGCCGTGGGTGGGGTCGGCCTCGGCGGCCTGATCTATTGGCTGGTGAGGCGCAAACGCCACGACAAGGCCGCACTGCTGGACCCTGACCTGTTCCAATCGAAAGCCTTCCGCTTTGGCGCCACGGGACAAATGCTTCAGCAGGTGGCTCTCGGCGGCACCATGATCGTGTTGCCCATCTATCTTCAGATGGTGCTCGGCTACAACGCCATGCAGGCAGGGCTCTCGATTGCGCCGCTCTCGCTGACCATGTTCGCGGTGGCTATGCTCGCCGGGAAAAGGGCTGGGGCGCGCCGCCCGGCCAGCCTCATCCGGTGGGGCTTTCTGCTCCTGATCGTGGGCTTGGTGGTGCTGATACCGATCGTTCCGCGTGCGGAGTCCGGGTGGTGGCTCCTTCTCCCGCTGGTCATCGCCGGATGTGGTCTGGGTCTGTTGGTGTCGCAGCTCAACAACTACACGCTGTCCCCGATCTCGGACGAGCGGGTTAGTGAGGCCGCCAGCGTCAATTCGGCGTCAGGGTCATTCGGTCTATCACTTGGCCTCGCGTTTGCAGGCGGCATCATGCTGGCATCGCTCTCGTCCATCTTCATTGGCATGGCGACGTCGAGTACGGTTCTGGCGCCCGACCAGCAGCAGCAGGTGTCGCGGAGCCTGGAACAGGATGCACAGGTCATGAGCGATGCGCAGCTTGAGGAACTCCTCGCTGGCCAGACGGAGGAAGTCCGCAACGAGATTATCCGCATCAACACGGATGCGCGGCCACTGGCCCTTCAGATCGCGCTGGTGGTTCCGATACTGGCCGGCCTCGCGGGGCTCTTCACGTCCTTCCTCATGATAAGGCTTCCGGATCCCAAGCCCTCCGGTGCCGGGGAAAGTACGGTACTAGGTTGAGCTGTGGCCGATGGCCGGTTCCGTCCGGGGTTCACCCCCAGCGGATGAGGAATTCATCAGGATTCCGGGCAGAAAATGTTTATACAGGGCCAGTGCTCAGGCCGGCAGGCGGGTGACCCTGGCACGCGGTGAGCATTCCGACACCCGTTGGCTGCCGAGCCGTACCAAGCCGCCTCAACTGAAAGTAGGGAAGCTAAATGAGTTTCTGGGAGAACTTTTGGAATATATTCTGGTGGTTTCTTTGCGTGTACGCATTCATCGCTTTCCTGTACGCGCTATTCGTCGTGATAGGTGACATATTTCGTGACCAAGAGCTGAATGGCTGGTTGAAAGCCGTCTGGCTCGTACTCCTGGCCTTCTTACCCTTCTTGAGTGTGCTGGTGTACTTGATTGCCCGCGGCAAGGGTATGACCGAACGGACCATGGAACGGGCCCGCCAGTACCAGGAGGCATCCGAGGCGTACATCCGCCAGGTCGCCTCTGTGAGCCCCACCGAGGAGATTTCGAAAGCCAACGCTCTTCTGGACGCTGGAACGATCAGCCCGGACGAGTACGAAAAGATCAAAATCTGAACGCACCAGGGCGTCCCGATCAGCGCTGGGAAATGGTGTACACAATGATGAACACGCCGATAGTCAGGGAGGCGATCGCCGCTATCTTGCGACCGTTGCTCTGCATCCACGTGTAGAGGGCGGCCAGCGGCCCTTCGGCCCGCTCCGGGGAGTGCAGCCAGATGGCGATCGGCACGACGACTGCAGATTGGGCAACGACGGCGTAGGCAAGGACCAATAAGATCTCTTGGAGCGGCGGCGGTTCCCGGCCGCCGATCAGTGCACCGGCGGCTACCGCGAGCAGGATGGCTTTGGGGCGCAGATTCAGGCCAAGACCCAGGACCACGAATTCCCAGGTCCGTGCGGACTGAAACCTCGTTTTGAGTTTGCCAACAACAGCGCTGTCCGCCTGGGTTTTGTGCGCAAAAAGGTAAACGGCATTGCCGATAAGAAGGGCCCCAATCAACAGGACAAGCCAAGCCAGGGCCTCGTCCTGGCCCAGTTTCGGCCTGCGTGGCAGGAACTGCAGCCCGACAGCTGACAAGCCGACAACCACGATGGATCCGGCCACGCTGCCAATCAGGAAGGGCAGGGCTCCGCGGCGGGGAGCGGGGGAAAGCAGGATCATGATGGTGATGCTCACGGGCACGGTGCTGATCGCTCCCGCGAGGGCGAACAGCACCAGACTCGCGAGGAGGCTCAGCACGCGGAAATCACCTGGCCTGGGGAATGGTGCGACGGCATGTCATGCCGCCGGTGGGCTGTCTTGGCCGCGACTGGCCGGGCCCCGTCTAGTCCGGCGGGCGCGGATGGCGTCGTCTTCCTGCTTGAGGAGGGCCTCAAGGTCCTTCGTGTCTCCGGTCAAAGGCCGCCACCACGAAATGGACGGGTCTGAGTCGAGGAGGATCGTGCGGAAAAGGAGTGTCAGCGGCACGGCAAGGATGGCGCCCACGGGACCCAGGATGACGGCCCACAACAGCACGGACACGAAGGTCAACGTCTCGCTGAGGGCCACCGCGTTGCCCACGTATTTTGGCTGGATGATGGACTGGACGACGCCGTTGATCCCACCGTAGATGACGAAGACAGCGAAGAGAGTCGGCCATCCGCCGCTGAGGAATCCAAAAAACAGCGGCGGTACGATCGCGATGAAATAGCCGATGTTGGGGATGTAGCTGCAAATGAATGAGAGCAAACCCCAGAGCAGCGCGCCCGGAACCTGCAGGATGACCAAAACAAGCCAGTTGAGGAGACCCTGGGCCACTCCAAGGACGGTGGTGGCAATCATGTACCGTCGAACGCCGGCCCCAAAGCCCGTAAATGCGGCGACGACGGCCGGCCGGTGTAACTGCAAATGGGTCAGTAAAGCAGGGACGCGCGATCCGTCGACCGCCATAAGGATGAGCATGGTCAAAATGACCACGAGGCCACCCACCAGGCTTGTGATACTGCCCAGGAGGCCTCCGAGGAACCCGATTATGGCGCCGGGCGTAAACGCCTCCAGAGCTGCTTGTGCCTGCTCGGGGCCGAATCCCACAGACTCCAGCAGCCGGGCGATGGATGCTCCCAATTCGGCCATTTGGGGGGCATACTGCGGCAGCAATGCGGAGAACTGGGCAAGCGAGGCTACCAACACCGCACCGAATCCCGCCAGGAGGGCGAAGACCGCCGCGATAGTGGAGCCTGTGGCGATTCCCCGTGGAACGCCACGCCCTTGCAACCAGCGCCGCAGGGGATGCACGCAGAGTGTGAGCACGAAGGCTAAGAACACGGGGGCGACAATTCCCCGCATCGCGGCAAGCCCGAAAGCGATAACAGTCGCGCAAGCCAGGGTGAGCAGGACGATGGCGGTACGGGGGAGTCCAGGACGAGGAACAGCTTCCGATGGTTCCGGCCCCATTGAGTCCTCCTTCGTTCGCCTCGGAAACAATCTGGAGTCGCGGCAGCCGCTTCAGCGGGGACCGCGGGACATCCTCCGCGCCCGGCCGGTGCGGCTGCCTTTGTCCGCCGCGTCGTCCAGACTATCGTTCAGCGTGATGGCTGCATCGATGAGCGCGAGGTGCGTGAATGCCTGCGGAAAGTTGCCGATCTGCTCGCCCGTAACCGCGATTTCCTCGGAATACAGGCCGAGGTGGTTCGCATAGGTCAGCATCTTCTCGAACGTGAGGCGGGCTTCATCCACCCGCCCCGCCCGCGCCAGGGCATCCACGTAGAGGAACGTGCACAGTGAGAACGTGCCTTCTGAGCCGCGGAGTCCATCGGGTGATGCGCTCGGATCGTAGCGGTAAACCAGGCTGTCAGACACCAGCTCCGTATCCATCGCGCGAAGGGTCGACTGCCACATGGGATCACTAGGTGCCACGAAGCCGACCTGCGGCATTTTCAACAGTGAGGCGTCGAGAACCGTGTCGCCATATTGCTGCACGAATGCCTCGCGTTCGGCGCTCCAGCCCTTGGCCATGATTTGGTTGTAGATAGCGTCAGGCTCGGCAGTCCACCGGGCAACGGGCGCCGGACGGCCGTGAGCAGACGCGAGTCGGATGGCCCGGTCGAACGCGACCCAGCACATCAACCGCCCGTAAGTGAAATCCTTCCGCCCGCCACGGGTCTCCCAGATTCCTTCTTCCGGCTGGTCCCAATTGTCGGCGAGCCATTCCAGCAGTTCGCAGATGGCCATCCATCCGGGCTGCCCGATGCCGTCCCCGATTCGGTCGAGAGAGTACACGGCGTCCAGCGCTTCGCCGAAAATGTCCAGCTGAAGTTGCCCCGCAGCTCCATTTCCGATCCGCACCGGGTAGGAGCCCCGATAGCCTTCCCAACCGGAAAGGACTTCCTCCTGAAGCTCGGGGTTGCCGTCGACGCGGTACATGATATTCAGCGGGCCAGTGTCGCTCTCCAGCTGCTCGGTAATGCGGTCGCGCAGCCACCGGCTGAAGGCGGCAGCCTCGTCAGCGAAACCCATCCGGATCAGCGTGTGCACCGAGAAGGACGCATCGCGTATCCAGGTGTACCGGTAGTCCCAGTTGCGTTCCCCGCCAACCTGTTCCGGCAGGCCGGCGGTGGGTGCTGCCACCAGGGCTCCGGTGGGCGCATAAGTTAGGAGCTTCAGGGTTATAGCTGAACGTTGGAGTTCCTCACGCCACCGCCCGGCATAGGTGGATCGGCTCAGCCAATCGTGCCAGAAGTGCGCTGTGTCATCGAGCATCCTCCGGGCCTCGAGCGGACGCAACATCCGGGGTGCGACATCCGGCCCCGTCTCCAGGACGACGCCGCGCAATTGGCCCTGTTGGAGACTCACCGTGCTGCGCAGGTCACCTTCCTCGCTGGCGACAAGGGGGCCCAGCAGCTCGTCCCCCTCCTCGCGGATGAGGCTGAGTGCCAGGCGCGTTTCACCGCTATCGAAGATTGCGCCCTCGCCGCTGAGACTCAGGCGGTGCGGTCGCCGGCCGTAGTCGAATCGGGGCGCCACCTCGACGTCGAAGGAGATCTGTCCCCGCACGCAGCGCAGCATGCGAACCAGGCGATGCTGTTCGCTGGCCGACTCGCCGGTGGTTGGCATGAAGTCGATCAGTTCGCCAACCCCGCCCTCCGTCAAAAACCGAGTGACGAGAATAGCCGTATCGGGTAAGTAGAGTTGCTTCGTGGCGAAGGCCTTGTCGAGAGGCCGGGTACTGAAGTGGCCGCCTCGGGAACGGTCCAGCAGAGCCGCGAAAATGCTGGGAGAGTCGAAACGCGGACTGCAGAACCAGTCCAGAGTTCCGCCCGTGGCTACCAGCGCAGCCGTTTGCAGGTCACCGATAAGACCATGATCTGCGATCAGCGGGTATTCCTTCATCTGGACAGCCTCCTGGACGTGCTCAACCTGGCAACCGAATCGAGGATCATGTTCGCGAGTAGGCGTCGCGGGCTGTTAGATCGACCGGACGGGTCAGGCTGTCACCCTGGTCTTGATCCTTTGGAACTCATCAGGGCTGATGGTTCCGGCGTCCAACAGAGCCTTGGCCTTGGAAATCTCCTCGGTCGGGCTCGCTGTGGCGACGCTGCGGATATAGGAGTCAGCTTCCTGCTGGTCGCGGCGGGCCCGTTCCATGGACCGCTGGGCCATGCCCTTGCCGCGGGCAACCATGTACACCAGCAGCGTCAAAAAGGGCAGGAAAGCCAGAAAGACGATCCAGACGGCCTTCCACCATCCGTTCAGCTGATGGTCACGAAAAACGTCGGCAATGACGAGCCACAGGGCGTACAGGAATGCGAAGAAGGCATAGACGACGAAGAACCACCAGAAAATGTCCCAGAAGTTTTCCCAGAAACTCATTTGGATTCCCTACTTTCATTTGATGTGGCGTTGCTATGGCCGCAGCCTTGGCTGGGGTTGAGGCGCACGGCAGCTCCTCGAAGAAATCCGGCCTTAGCACTTGACCTCAGCAGCAAGGTCGCTGAGCGCGCCCTGGACGTTTGCTGCTTCGTCCCGCAGGGAACCAAGGGCTTCGGCGAGGGTTGCGTCGTTGGGAACGTTGGCGACTGCGGCAGCGAACTTGTCCTCGGCCGTTGTAACTGCGTCCACACGTTCCTTGGCCGCGTTCCCCACGTCCTTGATTAGCGCGTTGTAGGTCGTCGCGACCTGGTCCCGGGCCGCATGGACTTGCTCCAACGTGGAACTTGGCTTCTTCAGCGTGTCCTTGAAGCTTGTTAGTGCGGCTGCAAAGGCGTCGGCGGAGGCACAGGCCGGCGAAACGGTCGGCTGCGGGCTGGAAGTGCTCGCTGGCGGGCTGGATGAACTTGCCTGTGGGCTGGAAGTGCCTGCTGGCGGGCTGGCAGTGCTGCACCCGGCGAGAAACGCGAGCATTACACCGATTGCCAGCAATCGTGCGAGGACTGGTTGTGGTCTCGACATGGGAGGCCCCTCTCAGATGGGCATTCGCCTGGCAGCCCAATCACTGGCAGGTAGAACCATCGTTAGCCCGGAGCCGGGCGTGCGTATCACCCCCGGGGGGTGATATCGGATGGCGCGGCAGCCAGGGAATGGCGCAACGAAACGTGCCCAACTTATCCGTACCACTCCGGGCAGGAGACGGGCAGGTTTGAGGCCGGAGGGCCGTTCCGGACCAGCGATGATTGTGCAATGATGCGGACATGCGAGCCATAGAACTGATCAAATCACTGGCCTTGTGTAAGCCTCGAGCGGGTAGATTCGCGCACCCTTACGTCACGGGCCAGCCGTGAAAACCGAACCGGGCCCGGCGCATAAGGAGTCGATCGCCCGCGCCCAGGCAGCAGGGCGGCTCGCCCGGAATTTACTGCCTCGCGGTGACTTCGCGACCCTCACGTTGCCGGAGCGGGACCCCGTGGGAATCCTCGAAGGGCAACATGCCACCCGCCTTCCTGAACTCATTCCTGTGCGTGTGGGGAGGATGTTGGAAACCGCGTTTTCCTTCTACCGCGGGGCGGCCGCTGTCATGGCACACGATTTGGCCGATTCCCCGGTCACCGGCCACACCCTCATTGCGAGTGGCGACGCGCATCTGGCCAATTTCGGGCTCTTCGCCAGCCCTGAACGACGGCTGATCTTCGATCTCAACGACTTTGACGAAGCCTACCCGGCGCCCTGGGAGTGGGACGTCAAACGCCTCGCCGCAAGCATCTGGCTGAACGGCCGCAATAGTTCCCACACGGAGGAACAATGCCGCACCGCAGTGAAGTCCTGTGTTCGCAACTATCGACAGGCGCTCAAAACGCTGTACAGCCATACGGCGACTGAACGCTACTACTTCCAAGTGGATGCGGAATTTCTTGAGGCGCGGCAGTCGGCGGCGCGCAAACGAATCAAGACAGAAGAGAAGAAGGCCCGGCAGCGAACGTCTGAACAGGTGCTCACTAAGCTGACGGCAACGACGGAATCAGGTGAGCCCCGAATCGTCGACCAGCCGCCGATAGTTCGTCACCCGGAGACCATGGATTACGAGGCGATGGAGAGCCTCGTGGAAACGTACCGGAGTACCCTGCGGCCGGATACCTCACTGTTGCTGAGCCAGTACCGGCTGGTGGACTTCGCGCGGCGGATCGTGGGGGTCGGCAGCGTAGGGACACGCAGTTGGGTGCTCTTGTTTGAAGGTCCTGCCGGAGAGCCATTGTTTCTGCAGGCCAAGGAAGCCGGAAAGTCGGTCCTGGAGACCCACGGGCGCATTCTCCACGCGCCCGAGCCGGTGGAGAAGAGCCTGATCACGCGCGGACAGGGATTCCGGGTGGTCGGTGCCCAACGAATCCTGCAGGCGCAGTCCGATCCGTTCCTGGGCTGGATAAAGGACGTGACGGGGGAAGACGGGCGGCAAAGGGACTTCTACATTCGCCAATTCCGTGACATGAAGGGTTCCTTCACGCTGGCGGAAATGAACGCCCAAGAGACTGAGGATTACGGCAGGCTGTGCGGCGGGCTCCTCGCGCGGGCCCACTCCCAAAGCGCCGGCAGTGCCTTTATCCTCGGGTATCTGGGCGGAAGCGAGGTCTTTGATGATGCGCTGGCGGACTGGGCCAGGAGTTATGCGGATCAGACAGAAGCTGATCATGCGGCGCTGGGTCAAGCGGTCAAGTCGGGGCGGTTGCCTGCGGAGCGGGGCGTGTAGTCCCGGCTGGCATCGGGTCTTCCGGATGCGGCGTGCCGAAGGGCCCGGACTGCCGCCAATATTTGGCGGCATCAACGGATTGGAATCAACAATCCAGCAAGTTGGCTGAGAGGAAAATAAATGACCTTCTGGGATTTCTTTTGGCTCATGATTTCTTTTGGTCTTTACGTTTCCTACCTTGTGGTGCTCTTTCTGATCGTCAAAGACATTTTCGCTGATTCGACCCACAACGGGTGGAGCAAGGCTGTCTGGGTCCTCTTTCTGATCTTTCTGCCGGTCATCGGGGGTCTGGCGTACCTGATCGCCCACGGGCAGTCCATGTCCCTGCGGCAGGCTGCCCGGAGCGACGTGGCCAGGGAGGATCTTGAAGAATACATTCGCCGTGCGGCCGGAACCAACCAGGCAGAACAGATCGCCCAAGCCAAGACCTTGCTGGATGACGGCGCACTGACGGCCGACGAGTTCGCCGCGCTCAAACAGCGCGTACTCAGCCAGTAAACGGAAAGACTTCTAGCCGCGGGCGGGTCACCCGCGGAAGATGATGCGCAGGCGCCGTGGCACTGCTGGAATCGTGGGGGAATCCCGGACTGAGTAGAAGGAGAATGACATGTGCCGCTGGCTCGCGTATTCGGGGTCTCCCGTGCGCCTGGATGAGCTCCTTTACAAACCCGCCAACTCGCTCGTTATGCAGAGCAAGCACGCACGTCTGGGCGTAGAGACCACCAACGGGGACGGCTTCGGCGTCGGCTGGTATGGAACTGCGCCATTTCCCGGAGTGTTCCACAGCACCGAGCCGGCCTGGCATGACCGAAACCTGCGCGAGCTCGCATCGCAGGCATCAGCCGGTCGGGTATTCGCGCACATCCGGGCCACTACCGGGTCCGCGGTCCAACAGACGAACTGCCACCCGTTCCGTCACGGCCGATGGCTGTGGATGCACAATGGACTCATCACCGACTTTCCCACAGTGAAGCGGGAATTGGCCATGGCCGTGGATCCCGGTCTCTATCCCGACATCGAGGGATCAACGGACTCGGAAATATTCTTCTTCCTCGCACTCACCTTCGGCCTGGAACGGGACCCCCGCGAAGGGGTCTCCGCAGCGGTTGGACTCATCGAGGACGTCGGACGGCGCCACGGAATCGAGTTCCCGATTCAGATGACCGTGGCAACTACCGACGGCGACTCCACGTGGGCATTTCGGTACTCCAGCGAAGGGCGGTCCCGGTCGCTCTTCCACAACACTGATGTCTCCACGCTTCGCGCCCAGTATCCGGACAACCCGGTACTCCAGGAGCTCTCGGACAATACCCGCATTGTCCTGTCCGAGCCACTGGGCGACCTCCGCGGTGCCTGGCGGGAGGTACCGGACGCCACCTGTGTCGTTGTGCACGGCGGTGGGGAAGAGGTGTTCTCGTTTTCGCCCTCAGCTGCCTAGCGCCAGCACCGCGCCAAGCCTTTGGTGAACCTTGGGAGCCCCGCGAACGCCCAGTACGTGCGGGGCTTCCGTGCACCGTGGAGACCCGCAAACTGCGAGAACTGACATGTTTTCAGAGGATGGGGCGCGTTGGCTGGGAATCCTCCGGCGGCCCGCCCATCACGGGTTCGGCGGCGGCCCCAGCGCCGTTCGTGTGGGCAGCGACAACGGCGGGCCGGCATAGGAGTTCGATGAGGAGAATTGCCAGCCCGGTAAGGACTGCCGTCCAGACGGCCACGGCCGCCGTCGGGTACTGCCAAAGGATGAGCACCAGCACGGCGACGCCGAGGACTGCGGCTTCCAGGATCCGCCGGAACCGTGCCAACCAGTGCTGCCATGGTTGGGCCTCGCCGAAGCCGACCTTTCCAGTCAGGTAATCCCCTGTCCGGGCGAGGCCTTGTCGGACGTACTCGGCCGGGCGCGAATGACCGGTGAGGAAAGCACCCAGGGCAATGAGCAAAGCCACGACAAAAACAAACCGCACGCCAGTCCGCAGCGGCGTCAGGAGGGCATCCACGAGGCTTTGAGCCGCCGCGGGGGAGACTGTGGCCGATGGGATCGTTCCGAGGAAAATGTCCAACCCGATAGTAAGTCCGAGGGCCAGCACTGCCATGGCCACTGCTATCCCCAACCCGACGCGGCTGGTGGTGCGCCGTCTCCAGCCCGGTGGCGCCACCGCAATGGCACCAACGGCGCTCAACGCGGTCAGCCATGCCAGTATCGGGGCGGTCCGGTCCAGTGTCTGGATGGCGTCTGTCGCCCTGACCAGTTCCGGCGACTGCAGCAGGGCAATCTGCGTGTCAACTTCCGGAATCCTGGCCGCTATCTCCACTCCTTGCTCGACGAGGAGAGTCTTGACCCGGGCAATAATCTCTTTGGTCGAGATCGTGAGAGTGCCGCTCTGGTCGATGCTGACGGTGCCGCCGGTGTTTCCTGTAGCAAGGTTGACGATTCCCTGGTGCGCCACCCGGTTGATCTGGGTCCAAAGATCCTGGAACTGCGGGCTGGCGACAAATTTGGACACAGCCGAATGGATCAGGGACTTTGTCTGCTCAGCAATTGCCGGCGCCAGCCCGGTGATCACTGCGGCCACACGCGGTGCTACTTTGCCGAGTTCCGTCATCGCATCCCGGGTGATGCCTTCAACGTCCACTGCCGTGGTGATTTGGGTGGTGACCTTGTCGGTGATCTCTGCCTGAATGGCAGGATCCGAGGCCAAGGGCGCGACAGTGGCCACGTAGCGGTCCGTATCGAGTACTTCACTTCGCAGATAGAGGGCAGGAACTGTGGCGCAAGCCAGGACAGCAGTCAGAACCACGAGGACAATGGCGACAATCTGGCGCGCCAAAACTGCTCCCCGCCCTGGAGGTCTCAGGCTGGAATTTCTGGCGTCGTCGCGTTCGAGCTGAAGCCGGGCAACTTCGGCGCGTAACCGGAGTATTTCTTCCTGCTCCGGGCTGCCGGGGACCTTGGTGTCGTCATGGAATGACATAACGGCGCTCCGCCTGGTTTGCGTCTCGTCGCCCGGACTCGATTTTCGAGCCCGACCGGACGGGACGGGTCGGTTCGGCCCTCACTACAGGGACTGGAACGGGAATCGTTGATCGCAACACGGGAGCCACCTCCAACTTCTGGTTTCGGGTAAGGACGCCTGGCTTCCCAGGCTGATGTCACATCAGGAGTCGGGCCTTCGCCCGTGCGAATTCTGCATCCGTGAGGAGGCCGGAGCTGCGCAGATCGGCGAGCCGCGAGAGCTGCTCAGCAAGTCCTTTTCCGCCAACTGACGGGGTTCCGCCAACTGACGGGGCCGGGGCGTGCGGGGTTCGGGCGTGCGGGGCCGCGTCCCCAGCCGCATCATCCCAAAGCCCTGATTTGTGTTCCCGTCGCGCTGCGGGGCGATTGACAACGTTGGCATTCGCCTGTGCAGTCCCCGAAATGGAAGCCGTTCGAGCAACGGTCCCGAGCAGCCCAGGGCGGCCGCTTCTGGCAAATGGCATGGGAGGTTCCTCTTGTCGATTTAGCCCGTTCAACTTGTGGTGACGCCATCTGCTTCGATCGCCACGACTGCATCTTCCTGGGGGATTCTCGCCTGCAGTGCTGTCACGCCTCCTGAGCGCCGTACCTCCTCCGAAAGTCGCTGCGCCCAGCGGTGTTCGACGACGGCGACCAGCGCTATCTCGTTGTGTCCGATTGTTTCCGCCGCCAACTCGAGGTCGGCGTCGTTGAGCAGGGTCAGGGGCCGGGAATCGAGGATCATCCCGGACCATGGCGCAGGCAGATCATCATGCAAGTCCCGGACGTGCACCGCGCCCTGCCCATCCCGGCTCACCAAGGCCAAATCCGCCAGTGTCACCGCACCAGACTTGACAGTCTCGCTGAGGGCTTTGATGACGGGTGCGTCGATTGTCGGTTTCGGAAAGGCACAAATAATCACTTCCAATGGGCCAATCTTCATGAGGTGCTCCTGTTCCCCTGTAGGGCAGTCGGGACAATCCTCATTGTCCCGGTGGTGTGTCCGCCCAACCCCACCCACCCGGGGTGATCTGTCGTTCCGGCACAGGAAATCCGAGTTGCAGCCGGAGGGAGCGCCGGGCACCTCACCCCCTCGAGAAGCTTGTCCGTATGGTCGCAGCGGGTGTCAGTGGGGACATCGACGGTGCTGCCTGACCCCGGCAGAGGAACAGCCCGGGCGTTGGTGGCTGCGCTCATCCGTTCGGGGTGAGCCCACGTTTCGCTCCGGCGCAGCAGGGGATGGTCGGTCCGGTGCGGGGGTGGCAGTTTGCAGGAATGTGATTAGCCGCGGAGACGCCGGCCCGCCGCGAAAAAGGCGACCTTGGCAACCATGACTAGGGCGCCAAGGCCAGCGATCATCTGAACCGTCACAATTGCCCGCGCCAGTTGGCTCACCGGCGTAATGTCGCCGAATCCCACAGTGGCGAAGGTGACAGTGGTGAAGTAAAGGGCATCTATCCGGGTCAGCGGCTCGGTAAATGCCGCCGGGTCCGTTGTCGACATCGACATGTACAGCAAAGCGAAGAGACACAAGAACATCAGGACGGTCTCGACGACTGCTTCAGCCGCACGGATTTGGGGTACTTCGGACGCGAAGATCATTCGCAATTGCAGGGCCAAAGCGCTCAGAAAAATGAGCAACACACCGCCAAGCCGGATCCATGCGGCGGCGGGGTTGCTCTCATTGAACCCACCCACCGGAATAGCGAAGTAGAAAAGGAGGACCATTACCAGGAAGACCGCCATCCGCAGGAGGGCAACGATGAGCACATGGCGTCTGGCGGCCTTATTGAGTTCACGTACAAAAACCGGATCCTTCCGGCTCCCCTGCTTAGCGGCCATGACTGATGGTACTCCCGCGAACAAATGAATAGACCGCAGGGTGCCAGGATCCCTTCCCTGGCCCGAATTGTGGGCCCTGCAGACCAGCACACAAGGTCCTTATGCCCCTGTTGGACGAATTTGCGGGCTCCTACGATGAAATACGTGGGAGAGACTCGAATGTCTGCATTTGTGCCTGGTCCGCAATCCAAGACCCGGCCGCCCCTGCGCGGTCTCGGCGCATTGGAACGCCCGCGGCTGGGAGACGCTTTGACCGCGGCCACCGATGCTCACCGTCTGACCGTGATCACTGCTCCGGCCGGGTACGGCAAGTCCACGTTTTTGGGCGACTGGGCCCGCACCACCGATTTGCCCTGCGCGTGGTTGTCGCTTGACCGATTCGATGCCCAGCCAGCAAGGCTGTTTCACGGGGTTGTCGGGGCTATCCAGGCTGCCGCCTGTCAGCTTCCCTTGCCCGGCAACAGTGCGCTGCTGGCCCTGGAGCAGGGCCTCGATGACGACTGTGCCGTGTCCTATGACGTCCTGCTCGGCGCCCTTGAACAGCTCACGGAACCGATTGCGCTGGTCATCGACGATTTCCACCTGGCCGGGCCGGAGCTGGCTGGCGGGATCGTCGGAGTGCTCGCCGCCTCAGCACCGCCGACGCTCCGGATGATCCTCTCTGGGCGCGGCCATCCGCCCATTCAGTTGGAAAGGCACCGGTTTGGGGAAGGACTCGGGGAGCTCTGTGCCGCTGAACTCGCCTTCACACAGGATGAAGTCGCCCAGGTTGCCTATTCGCTGGGTCAGGACGCATCCTTCGACGCCGGGCCCCTCTGGGAGTTGACAGACGGATGGCCGGTCGCCGTCCACGCGAGCCTTACCGCACTGGTGCAGGCCCGTAACGTGCCGGGCAGGATCACGCACACCCCGCCCGAGAACCTGCCTCTTTCCAATTACATTGCGGAGGAAGTACTGGAGCAGCTGGACCCGCCACTGGCGGATTTTGTGCTGCACGCCACGACGTGCGAATGGCTTAGCCGCCGGCTCGCCGTCGAGCTTTACGGCCAGCCCGAGGGCGGGCTGCTGCTGGAGACCTGCCTCCGCAACGGTCTGTTCATTGAGGAGCACGAATATTGCGGCGGTGAATCCATGTACCGGTGGCACTCACTGTTCGCTGCGCAATGCCGCCGGATTCTCGAGCGGCGGGACCCGCTTCTCGCCGAGCGCCTCCACCGCGTCGCGGCACGCTACTACCAGGACACCGACGTTTGTGAGGGGGTGAACCAAGCGCTGCAGGGGCATGCGCCCCGGCAGGCTGTCACGTCAATCGGGAGGCACTGGCTTGAGTTTTCGCTGCGGAATGGGTCCGCCGCCCTCGAGCAATTGTGTCTCGACCTGCCGGCGCCGTGGAGCGAGGACTCCGAGGTGCTGATGGTCAGATCCGTCTGCCGGGCGCTTGACGGAGACAATGACGCGGCCTCGGAACTCAGTGAACGTGCGTTGTCGCGCACTTCTGAACTGGATTCTGTGCGGCGGGGAATGCTTGACAGCTGCCGAAGCCTCCTAGAGCCGTTGCCTGTGGCCAGCCGGTTGGATCCGCGCCCCCCGGCCGACGACGGCGGGCCACTTCCCGACTTCCCCGCGGAAGGCCATCCCGCCACCTACTCGACAGCACTGTTCCTGCTTGCCCAGACCGAATTCCGGCTGCACCGCAATGCGTATCAGGCCACCATGTTGCTCGAATCAGCAGTGGCCGACCGAAGCGACAAGCATTTGGAGGAGGCGGAAATATTCGCCAAGGCCGAACTGGCCCTGGCATATGCCGTGGCCGGAGATCTCGACGCTGCTGACGAACTGGCGACGCAGGCGTTGGAGTGGGCAGATGAGCTGGACAGGAGTTCGCAGGACCGGATGGCTGCCGCATGGCTGGCCCGCGGAATTGCATGCTACTGGCGCGACGAGCTGAAGGGCGCGCGGGCCCACCTTGCTAAGGCCCTGCGTCTAGGGAACAAGTTGTCCACGCTTGGCGCGGTGTCTGTCGTTTACCGGGTCCTGGTTGATTGCGCCACCGGCGACGAATCGCATCTTGCCAACTCCAGCACCGTCCTGGGCGCCTTCCACGACCGGGGGCTTTACGGTGTGTCGTGGAACGCCTTCCATACCATCGCGAGGGCAAAGATCGCCGAAGCCAGGGGCGACATGGACGGTGCGCTGGCGATCGTCCGGCCGTTGGGTTCCGGGGGGCATACGCCACTGGTGGATACGCTGCTCGCAGAACTCCTGCGTCGTGGGGGCGAGGTCAGCGCAGCCCAGCGCTGCGCCAGGGCCCTGACATTTCAAGACCGCAACAGCTACCTCGACACGAGTGTCAGCCTGACAGAGGCGCTCCTGGCCCACGGGGACAGGGATGAGGCCACGACACACGAGCGGATAGAACATGCAGTCCATCGGGCCGAGCCTCAGTCCATCCTGCGCCCCTTTGCCGAGCGGACGAGCGAACTCGCGGAATTGCTGAGCCGGCACGCGGTATGGGGCACCACCCATGAGTCGTTCATCGCGGCCCGGATGGCACGCCACGCGCAAGTTCAACCTCACCTCCGGGCAAGGTCGTACTGGACCCTCACGGACCGCGAACGTGAGGTCCTGGCCTACATGCGTTCAGTGATGACCGCGGCTGAGATTGCCGAGGCGCTGTTCATTTCGGTGAACACGGTCAAGACGCACGAACGGTCCATCTACCGAAAACTGGGTGCGGCGGGGCGTCGTGATGCGCTGAAGACTGCGGCCGAGCGCGGCATTGTCTGAGCTCTACGGTCCCGGGTGCCTGCTCGGAATTCACCCGCCGCGGATGATGGCCATCCCCGGCGTGGCGCCAACAATTGCAATACTTGAAAGCAGGGAAGACAAATGAGTTTCTGGGAGAACTTTTGGGATATTTTCTGGTGGTTCTTCACCGCGAGTGTCTTCTTCGCTTACCTTTTTGGCGTATTCGCGATCATTGGTGATCTCTTCCGCGATCACGGGCTGAATGGTTGGTGGAAAGCGGTCTGGATCTTCTTCCTGTGCTCCCTGCCTTTGGTGTCTCTGCTGGTGTACCTGGCCGCCAGGGGCGACGGCATGGCCGAGCGCTCGGTGGAACACAGCCGACGGAACCGGGAAGATGCCGATTCCTATATCCCCAAGGTCGCGACAGCGAGTCCCGCCGAGGAGATTTCCAAAGCGAAGGCTCTCCTGGACGCCGGAACCATCAGCCCTGATGAGTTTGCGAGGATAAAGAGCAGGCTGCTGGTCTGAACTCGGTTCTGGTCCTCCCCATCAGGAGGACGTATGTCGTCGCCAGCAGAAAGGCCTCAAGATAGCGGTGCGCGAATTCTTCCAGAACCCCGAAACGATCCCTTTGCTCCTGCTGGCAGCCCATGTCGTCATCGTGGCCGTAGCAGCTGTCCTCGTGTCGACGAATCGTCGTCCGTCATCTGCCATTGCCTGGGTGCTGGCCATAATCTTCATACCGTTGCTCGGAGCAGCCGCGTATCTCCTCGTCGGCTATGCGAAACTGCCAAGGTCGCGCCGGCAGAAACAGCGGGAAGTCAATGAACTCGTCCTGGCGCGAACGGAGGGAAGCCCTTTAATCAGCCAAGGGCACGACTGGCCGGAGTGGCTGCATTCGGCGGTGGTGTTGAACAGCAACCTGGGGGCGCTGCCCATGGTCAAAGGCAACAGCGCGGAGCTGTTGCCCGACTATAACGGCACCTTCGACGCCATGATCGCAGACATAGATGCTGCCACGAGCTACGTGCATGTGGAGTTTTATATTCTGGTGCTTGATCCGACCACGGCACCGTTTTTCCAAGCGCTGGCTCGGGCAACGGGACGGGGCATCGCCGTCAGAGTGCTATCCGATGACCTGGCCGGGCTGATGTTTCCCGGCCGTAAAGAAACCATCAAATACCTCCAGGACATAGGCGCGGAGTATCATCCGATGCTTCCGCTGCGGCCGTTGCAGGGCAAATGGCAGAGGCCGGACCTGCGCAATCACCGGAAGATCCTCGTCGTCGACGGCCGCGTGGGATTCACCGGATCCCAGAACCTTATCGACGCCAGCTACAACAAGAAGGGCAACCTGAAGCGCGGGCTCCAGTGGCACGAGCTGATGATGCGCCTTGAAGGACCCGTTGTCCGCGAGCTGGATGCAGTGTTTGCGACGGACTGGTACAGCGAAACGGATGTCCTGCTGCCGCTGGATTCCAGTTCCGCAGTCCTCAACCAAGGTCCTTGGCTCATTGACGCGCAGGTCCTGCCCAGCGGGCCCAGTTTCGACAACGACAACAATTTGAAGCTCTACGCCACGCTTATTCACAAAGCCGAACGTCGGGTCAGCATCACGAGCCCTTACTTCGTGCCGGACGAATCCATCCTGATGGCGATTATCACGGCGGCCGGGCGCGGGCTCAGCGTCGAGCTCTTCGTCTCCGAGGTCGGAGACCAGAGCATGGTTTACCACGCGCAGCGCTCCTTCTACGAGGCGCTGCTCCGGGCCGGCGTCAGAATCTACCTTTACCGCGCTCCCCAGGTGCTGCACTCAAAGCACTTCACCATCGATGAGGAGGTTGCCGTAATCGGTTCCAGCAATATGGATGTCCGCTCCTTCAACCTCAACATGGAAGTATCCGTGCTTGTGCACGGGCGCAGATTTGTGGACGCAATCCGTGAAATCGAAGACGGGTACCGGGAAAACAGTCGTGAGCAACAGCTTGAGGACTGGATCCGGCGGCCTGTGTCCCAGAAAGCCTTTGACAACCTGGCGCGCCTGACCGCTTCGCTCCAGTAGCGGCGCGCAGTCCGGCGGGGAGTGGGGCCAACAGCGGCGTCATATCACTTGCAGTTTCAACCACGCATGGCTTCCTTGTACTTTAATCTTCAAGTAATTTTCGGATTGGACCCGCATGCCCCCCGGTTGGACCTGAGATGACCGTATTGTCCGAGTCGACAGCACCGCTGTTGGCAGCCTCGCCAGCCACGGTCCGCAACCGGGTCACCATTCCACTGCGCTTTCCGGACGGCTTCACCGCCGCGGCGGAGGTGCTGACGTTCCGGGGGACTGGCCGACGGCAAGGAACATCTGCTGCTCGCGCTGGGCGAGTGGGAGCAGGCGCTGCTGCGGGAGGCGCCGGGCCTCGGCTGCACAGCGAGCGCCTGACCGGGCACGTGTTCGGCAGCCAGCGCTGTGACTGCGGCCGCCGCGCAGATGCTCGACACCCTCGGCGCCACCGCCGTCCGCCTGCTCAGCAACAACCCGGACAAGGCCGCCCAGCTTGCCGCCCACGGCATCGATGTCACCGAACAACTCCCCACCGGGGTGCACTTGTCCCCGGCCAACCGCAGCTGCCTGACGGCAAGACGCGATCACACCGGCCATACCCTCGACCTGCCAACCGACGTCGGCCCCCGGCCGGAGGCCCTCCCGGCCGGGATTAGCGGGGCGGCCGCCACGGACAGTGGACAGGCCGCCACTTTGCCCGCTCACGACGACATGCTCGGCCGCATTGACGGACTCATTCCCCGGCTGAGGGAGCGGGCAGAGGAAGCGGAGCGCCTTCGCCGCATCCCGGAGTCCACGATGGAGGACCTCAAGGACGCCGGAATCTTTGATCTGCTTTCTCCCAAGGCTGTCGGGGGGTTTGGACTGGGCGTCGGGACGTACGCCCAGGCCGTCCGCCGCTTGGCCCGCGGCTGCGCCTCCACAGCGTGGACTGCCGGTCATCTGATCGAGCATGTCTGGATGCTGGCGCGGTGGCCGCGGGAGGTCCAGGACGCGGTCTTCGCGAAGGGACCCACTCCGTTGGCGGCCGCCACCGGGGCACCGGTCGGCGTTGCCGAGAAGGTCCCGGGCGGCTACGCGATATCGGGCTTGTGGAGTTTCCCGTCCGGGGTGATGCACTCCGGGTGGGTTCTGCTGGCAGCCCAGCACGAGAGCACGCGCTTACAGTGCCTCGTCCCGATATCCGACGTCAAATTGCTGGACGTGTGGCATACGGCCGGGCTGAGGGGCGCGGGAAGCAATGACGTCCGGGCAGTGCGGGCTGTTCGTTCCAGAGCACCTAACCCTGGACTGGGCGCTTCTGGGGGCAGCGGATAACCCGGGCAGCCGGATTCATCCGGATCCAATCATCCACATCCCCATGGCCACCTGCTGAATATGGTGGCACCCGCCGCGAGCCTCGGTGCCGCCGAACACGCTGTCGAACTGTTCCGCGAGCGGATGCTCGTGCGCCAGGTCAAGAGCACCGTCGAGAACCGGCAGGCGGATTCACCGCTTGCGCAGGCCCGCTTCTCGCAGGCTTACGGGCTCGTGGTCACCGCAAAGTTGCTGAAGCTCCCTTGCGCTCTATCGCGGCGATGCCCAGTCACGGCTTCATCACTGCAATGCGGTGCCAGGAAATTGGAGCCTCACGCTTCGGGCCAGTTCGGGGCTTCGTCGACACCGCATCCCTGACGGCTGCACTGCCGGGCGCTCACGCGCCAGTCGGGCTGGTTGGAATCCGGCGAACGCGCGTCTTTCCAGATCGGTATGACCCTCGAGCCGCACGCCCGGCAAGGCGGCTCGACATGGGCGCGGCGTTGCGCTTTGTTCATGATTCCCCCCAA
Source organism: Arthrobacter sp. PsM3 (assembly GCF_030433895.1). Taxonomy (GTDB): domain Bacteria; phylum Actinomycetota; class Actinomycetes; order Actinomycetales; family Micrococcaceae; genus Arthrobacter. Next base: position 37,483 of record NZ_JARUXE010000036.1, read on the forward strand.
AGAAACTCACCCCGAATATAGCCAAATATCTAACGAATGTACAAAAGGAACCTGGCCGCGCATTCGGTGTGAAGCGGCCCGGCATCCGCCCTGGCGCACGTCGTAAACCGAGGAAGTTCTGCCGGGAGGGAATACGGATGGGATTCTGTATGTTGAACATCTATCCAAGCAGCAAACCGAAGAAGAGAGAATCACCTCAGTGGCAACCGATTACGATGAAGTACGTTCCGACGTCAAGGAATCGCAGGACAGGTCCCTGGAGGCGCTGCAGTCTGCCAATGCGCCCGACGCCCGCAGCGTGGTGAGCGAGCTGGACGAGGCGGATTCACTGGACGGTTCGATCACCCCGGGCGGAGAATTCGTTGCCGAGGAACTGGTGGTCCAGGTGATCCCGCAGGCGGAAGACGAATTTACCTGTTACTCCTGTTTTCTGGTGCGGCACCGCTCCCAAATCGCGCGTGAAAAGAACGGCCACGCGTACTGCATTGACTGCGAGGGCTAAACCGATGCTGCGGGCTCGGGCTGGCAAGCAGCCGCCGAAGCAGAGGCAGCAAGCTATGTGAAGGAAACGCTGCGGGCACTACAATCGGCGCATGACCGTCCTGGAGTGGCTGCTGGATTCTGATCCCTCCGTCCGCTGGCAGGCGCTGCGGGATCTGACTGGCGCCCCGGCCGCCGTCGTGGCTGCCGAGCGTGCACGGGTTGCCACCGCGGGGTGGGGGGCCCGGTTGCTGGCGCTGCGCGGGGAGGATGGCCAATGGGCCGGGGGCGCCTATTTCCCCGCGCAAGGCGGCCATCCCGACGTCGAACCTGCCGATGGAGCCGACGCTGCGGACGGCCACAGTGAGTCCGGTGGCCCCGAGGCACCCGACAGCGGGAGTCAGCCCTGGACTGCCACCACCTACACCCTGCTGCAGTTGCGTGACTTCGGCGTTGACCCTGCAAGTGACCAGATACGCCGGACAGTGGCACTGGTAAGGGCTAACTGCCGTTGGGAAGAGGGCGGCCAGCCCTTTTTCGATGGCGAAGTCGAGCCCTGCATCAACGGCATGGCGGTGGGGCTGGGAGCCTACTTTGGCCAGGACGTCGACGCCGTCGTTGCCCGGCTGATCAGTGAACAGCTCGACGACGGCGGCTGGAACTGCTGGGCGGAGCACGGCGCAGTGGTTTCGTCGGCTGCGACGACGATCAATGTTCTTGAAGGACTCCTCGCGCATGAGCGGGCAAGCGGTGGTTCAGCAGAATCCATCGGGGCGCGGCGACGCGGCGGGGAGTACCTCCTCGAACGGAGGCTGTTCCGACGCAAGAGCACCGGCGAAGTCGTTGATCCGGCCTGGCTGGAGTTCGCCTATCCGACCCGCTGGCACTACGACGTTCTCCGCGCCCTGGAGTACTTCCGGTCCACCGGGGATGCTCCCGACCCTCGAGTTGCAGAGGCGGTGGGGCTGCTTCGATCGAAGCGACAGCCCGACGGCACCTGGCTGCTGGAAAACACCCACCCCGGGGCGACCCACTTCGAACTCGAGGATGGCGACGGCCGGCCCAGCCGCTGGAACACACTGCGGGCGCTGCGGGTCCTGCGCTGGTACGACAACGGCCAGACTCCCTAATCCTGCCTGAGGGCCCGTCACCACGGTCATCCCGGTAGTACTAGGCCGCGCCCGTCCTACGCCGCGCCCGTCCACCTGGGCGCCATTGCGGCCCGACGGATTGTCTTGGCGCGGGTGTGGAAGCCGTCAGCCCGTTTATGCCAGTCGTGGCGCGCCTGGGGTGCGTCGCTGGAATGTGCCGGTTCCTGAACGCTGTTCTGCGTGCCTCCCTCGGAGCACAGGTCGGTGATCAGCCCCATGCCCGCACACTCCCGCACCGCGGCGATGCCGGCAACGGCAGCGGACTTGTCACTGAACGCAGCCGACTCCGCCATCACGGTTCCGTCAGGTGCCTTGAGCCGGAACCGGAAATTCGACTCCCGGTCAAGGAACAGTTCAAACGTGCCCGCCATAACAATCCTCCCGGTCTGGGAACCTGCCCCGCGGCGTCAATACCTCGGATCAGGCCGGAACGCATCACTGCGTTCGCCCCGCTGCCCTTGTCGAACGATCACAAAAGATCAGTTCATCTGGTGCTAACCAGTCTGTTGCAGCCTCCAGATGCCCCACAAGGCACGGCACGTAAACCCTGGGTAAAAGCTGTGCAACACCCGGCTCAGACGTACTGGGCGAACCAGGCGAGCGTGTCGTTCCAGGCCGCGGTGGCCTGCGCCTCAACGTAGCGGTCCCCGGTGTCATTGTGGAAGGCATGGTCGACGCCGGGATATACCGTGAGCTGGTGGCGGACGTCTGTGGCGGCCAGGGCGTCCCGCAGCGCCGGGAGCGTGCCGGTGATCCGCTGATCAAGCTCGGCGTAGACGCCGAAGACCGCCGGCTTGATTGCCGGGACCTTCTCCAGATCGGGGGACGGCCCGTAAAACGCCGCGGTCGCCTTCAACCCAGGCAGCTCCGTGGCCGCCTGCCAGGTGATACCCCCGCCGAAGCAGTACCCGTTCATGGCGATCCGGCCCTCGGCGACGAAGTCCTTTGACTGCAGGTAATCGAAGGCTGCTGCGAAATCGCCCACGTGCCGTTGGGCACCTGCCGCTGTCAAGGCTCCGGGAACCGCGTCGCGGTCCATCTTCGCCGTGCCACCTTCCCGGCTGAGCAGGTCAAGGGCCAGCGCCGCGTAGCCCGCTTTGGCGAAGCGGCGTGCCACATCCTCAATGTGAGCGGTCAGTCCGCGGTTCTCGTGGCAGATCAGTACCGCCGGCCCGGCGGCACCGGACTCCGGCCGGGCAAGGTAGGCGCTGATGTCAGTTCCGTCCGCCGGGAACCGCACCGTTTCAGTCACCAGCCCCGGCTCACCCTCAGGAACTGAGAGCGGACTTTTGGCGCGAGGCACCGGGACGAGGGATGCGGTGCCGGGTGCGGGGCCCGGCGCGGCGCCAGTGCCCGGGCCCGACGGCGAGGGGCTGGGGGTCGGCATGGGGTCGGTGCCGCGCGGAACCTCGTCCGGCGTGCAACCCACCAGCAGCATCGCTGCCGACGCTGCGGCCATGCTGCCGGTGATGAATGCCACCCGGCGCGTAAACGTGCCATGGCTCATCGCGCCGGCGCGGTAATCGTCGAAGAATTCCTCGATCAGGTACTTTTCGTACTTCCCAAGTTTTGTCATGAAGGGCCTCCTGGAGTGTGCGGATATCCTCCTCCGAAGTCCGTGACCAGACAAGGCCGGGCCGGATGGTGGGGCCGCCGTGTCGGCGTGTGCCCGACCGTCTTATTTCGACATGTGAATGTCCGCGGCGGAGACCGGTCCGTAACATTGAAGCAAGTAGCGTACGCAGCTTGCCAAGTTCATCGAAAAGGACTATTTAGGTGCCCCTCGAAACATTGCCCGTCCTGGACTTCTCCCTTTTGAGCGCTGGCCCGGAGGAGGCCTCGCGGTTCCGTGACGAACTTCGCGACGCCATGCACGAGGTCGGCTTCCTGTACCTGGCCGGGCACGGGATCCCGCAGGAGTTGACGGATGCCATCCTCGGCGTGTCCCGACGCTTCTTCGAGCTGCCCGAGCAACAGAAGCTTGCGGTCGAGAACGTCCACAGCCCGCAGTTCCGAGGATACACGAGGGTCGGCGGCGAACTCACGGATGGTGCGGTCGACTGGCGGGAACAGATTGATATCGGCGTCGAACGTGCTGCCGTGGAACCGGGACCGGGCGTCGCTGACTACTGGCGCCTTGAAGGGCCCAATTTGTGGCCCGACGCCCTCCCCGAAATGCGGGACATCGTCCTGGAGTGGACCGAGCGCCTTAGTGCCATCTCGCTGAGCCTTCTGCGTGCCCTTGCGGTCTCCCTCGGCGCACCTGAAGACACTTTCGACCAGGCTTTCGCGGCCCGGGCGTTTCCCCTGCTCAAGATTGTGCGGTACCCGGGGGAGTCCAACCCGGAGCCGAAGCAGGGTGTGGGTTCCCACCGCGACGGCGGGGTGCTGACCCTGCTGCTGGTGGAACCCGGAAAGGGCGGCCTGCAGGTTGAGTACCAGGGGCAGTGGATCGACGCCCCCCAGGTGCCCGGGACATTTGTCGTCAATATCGGGGAGATGCTCGAACTGGCCACGAACGGCTATCTCAAGGCGACGCTGCACCGCGTGATCTCACCCCTGCGCGGCACCGACCGTGTTTCCCTTCCGTTCTTCTACAATCCGGCACTGGACGCAACGATGCCGCAGCTCGCGGTGAGCCCGGAGTTCCAGTCCAGGGCCCGTGGCCTGTCGGTTGATCCGACGAACAGCCCAATTCTTGAGACCTATGGGGACAACGCCCTTCGCTACCGGCTGCGGGCCCATCCCAACGTGGTGGACGCCCACCACTCCGATCTGCAGAAAGGCTGACCCGCCCGCTCAAGTGTCCGCGGCGCCACTAGCCTCATGACGCGGGAACGCGCTGGCGCTGCGGGTATACGGCAGCGCCAGATCGTCCGCGTGTCGCCAGCCCGGAAGGGTAGCGAAATCGCGCTGTTGGGAGCCACGTTGGCCCCGGGGAGTACCGTCCGAGCTGACAGGACGCCGGAATGGGCTATTCTTTCGCATGTTTGGTGGCCGCTTTGAATGTCGCAGGTGCCCGATAGCCTGATTCCATGGACGGCAAGCAGGGGCAGGCGCACCAGCAGCGGCGGGATTGTCGCCACCAAGCCAGGAAACTCATGCGGGCCGGCCACCGCAGCCAGGTGGCAGCGTAAGGAAGAGCTTCCTATTTCCAGCTCAGGGGCTCGGGCGGAGACGTGCTCCACGTGCGGAAGAACCGCTCGCGGGCTTCCTCACCGGCCTGTTGTTCCATGGCGTGCAGCCTCCCGTAAGTGAACGCATTGGCGCCGGCATCTTCAGCGGCGAGCTTGCGCAGCAGGTCACGGGTGACCACGCTGTCGTGATGATCGCCCAGACTCTCCTGGATCTCCTCTGCGGCCCGTGCAAGCGTGGTCGCCCGCTTCCCGAATATCGGGGCCGACGACTCCGCCGCATAGCGCAGTCGCTTGGCGCTCTTCCGGACTTCATGGAGTGCAGCGTCCAAGGTTGGATCAGCGGGATCGACGTCGAGAGCAGCTACTTCCTTCTTCAACCGTTTCCGCTCCTTCGAGACGAGCCGGCCCACCGTACGGACGGCGTCCTTCGCCGCAGTATCGGTCAGTGGCGGTTCGGCCAGGAAAGCATCCAGCGCATCGAGAAGACGGAAGTACCGGGCACTATTCAGTGCAGCGAGACCCTTGGCACGGGCAGCACGTGCGTCCCTACTGAAGTGCTCCTCGGCCTGTTCAGCAACCGGGCCGAGCACCAATTCGGGCGGTTCAGAGGTGATTAGGCCCAGCACCCGGTCCCGCATCACCTCGTTATCCCGGGCTTCACCCACCGCGCCGGCAAGCCACTGCAGTTCGGAGCGCAGCGATCCGGCCGTTGCAGGGTCGGTCAGTGATCGGAAGGTGGCCAGTGCGGACCGCATCCGGCGCGCGGCCACCCGGAGCTGGTGCACGGCGTCCGGGCTGTCCTCCCGGACACCGGGGTCATGTTTTTTCAGTGCCTCGACCTGCTGGCTGAGGTAGGCAAGGAACACTGCCGAGGCCGGTCCCTTAGGCTCCGCTTCCTGGGCCACCGAATTGCCGGGAGGATACTGTCCGCCCAGGCCGCGGGCGAGTTTGGATGGCAGCGCCGACCTGTGGTGGCCTGCCGCGGCCACGAGTGAGTCTGCGGACTTGAGCAGCCGCTTGGGACCGTCGACGAGCTCGATTTCCCATTCCCGCCAATTGGCGTGGGCTTTCGGCTCCAGCAGGGTCTGGGAATCCACCCGGTCATCGCTGAATTCAGCAAGGGCGCTGCCATCGGCCGCGAAGAGACGCTGCACGGTGCGCCGGGTCTTCAGCCTGGCTACCGGAATCAAGTCCAGTTCCCTCGTGTGGACCCGCACGAGCTGCCGCAGGCGCCGGGGAACCGCCTGGGAGTCCGTTCCCAACGGCGCCGTGAACTCTTGACGTTCCCCCACAGCCACTGGGAGTTTCAAATGCCATCCGGCATCACGGCCGCCGGTCCGCCGGCGCAGGGTGATCCGGTGGGAAGCCAGGTCCAAGCCAGCAGTATCGAAATAGACGGCATCCAGGGATTCTTCCTCGGGCGGCCCCAGCCGGTCCACTCCCGGCAACGAGGCCAGGGCAGGCCATTGGTCATCGTCGTTGACGTCGTATTTTCGCTCTACCTCGAGCATTCCTGAGGTGCTCATGCCCCAAACTACGCCCGCCGGTCATGGCGCCGCAGGAGTCAAAAGTCCCGGGGTCGTCGGGCGGAACGTGCTGGCCCGGCGTTTGTAGGCACAATGGAGGCGTGACTTCTCCGGCCGTTCCGCTGTCCCCTCCACCCGCGCCCTTCGAACTGGGGGTCATCGGGTCCGGTCTGGCGTTCGCGCACTCGCTGGAGGAGCTGGCCGGAGCGCTCCGGGCCGGAGGCCCCTCCGCGACCGCCGTGGTGCAGGCGCCGCCAGGCACAGGTAAGACGACCCTGGTTCCGCCGCTGCTGGCCAACCTGGCCCTGGCGGACGCCTGTCAGTTGGCGAGCGCGGCAGTGCCGCGCATCATTGTCACCCAGCCGCGCCGGGTGGCCGCGCGCTCGGCCGCCCGGCGGCTCGCGGCCCTGGACGGCAGCCGGGTCGGGGACCGCGTCGGCTACACGGTCCGCGGCGAACGCCAGGCCGGCCCGGGCACCCTGATCGAATTCGTCACCCCGGGCATCCTGTTGAACCGCCTCCTCGCGGATCCGGGGCTGGAAACCGCCAGCGCCGTCGTCCTCGACGAGGTGCACGAACGAGGCCTCGAAACCGACCTGTTGCTCGGCATGCTCACCGAGGTCCGCCAGCTGCGCGGCGACCTCGCGCTCGTCGCCATGTCCGCGACCGTGGACGCGCCGCGCTTCGCCGCCCTCCTCGGCGCAGGCGGGGACATGGGGGATCACGACGGCGGCGGCTCTGCCCCCGTCGTCGACTGTCCCTCCGCGCTGTACCCGCTTGCGGTGGACTGGGTGCCGGCGGCGGCGCCCCGGCTCGACGAACGGGGGGTGACGCGCGCCTTCCTTGATCATGTGGCAGACACCGCAGCCTCGTCGCACGCCGGTGCGCTGGCGTCGGGCCTGGACGTCGACGCCCTGGTGTTCGTCCCGGGTGCGTGGGAAGTTTCCTACGTCGCAGGCCGCCTGCGTGGCAGCACCCGGGCGGAGGTCCTGGAGCTGCACGGGCAGATCGGCCCCACCGAGCAGGACCGCGCCGTCGCAGGACGCGAACCCGGCGGCAGCCCTCGAATCATCGTCTCGACGTCGCTCGCCGAATCCTCACTAACCGTTCCCGGCGTCCGGCTGGTCATCGACTCCGGCCTGTCGCGCGAACCCCGGCGGGACGCCAGCCGCGGAATGTCCGGACTTGTGAACGTGTCCTGCTCCCGCGCTTCCGCCGAGCAGCGCGCCGGGCGGGCGGCCCGGCAGGGACCGGGACGCGTGGTCCGCTGCTACGACCAAAAGACCTTCGGCGCCGCACCGGCCCACCAGAGCCCCGAAATTGCCGTGGCGGATCTCACCGGGGCGGCGTTGATTCTCGCCTGCTGGGGATCGCCCGGTGGCCGTGGACTGCCTCTGCCGGACGCGCCGCCGCAGTCCGCGATGGACGAGGCCGTTGAGGTGCTGCGGGAACTCGGCGCGGTGGCTCCGGACGGCCTCGCCACCGATCTTGGCAAGACGCTGGCCCGGGTTCCCGCCGATCCCCGGCTGGCCCGCGCCCTGCTGGACGGGGCCGCCGCCGTGGGCGACCGCACCGCCGCGGAAGCCGTCGCGCTGGTCGCCGGCGACCAG
>NZ_JARUXE010000037.1 GCF_030433895.1 Arthrobacter sp. PsM3
GGCCACCAGGTCCACCTTGCCGTCGGCGTTGAAATCCCCGGGAGCGACGATGGAGCTCATGATGTTCCACCCGCCGCCCAGGTCAACGCGCTTGAACCAGTCGCCGGCCCCGTTGTTCGGATACAGCCACAGTTCACCGCTGCTGTCCCGGGCAATCAGGTCCGGCTCGCCGTCGGCGTTGAAGTCCCCAGGGGCCGCGATGGAGGTCATGACGTTCCAGCCGCCACCGAGAGTCTGCCGCTTGGACCAGTCTCCGGTCCCGGTCCCCGGGTAGAACCACAGCTCTCCACCGGTGTCCCGGGCGATCACGTCCGCCTTGCCGTCACCGTTGAAATCACCGGCGCTCACGATGGAGGTCATGACGTTCCAGCCGCCGCCCAGGTCGATCCGTTTGAACCAGTCACCGGTCCCCGTCCCCGGGTACAGCCACAATTCACCGGAAGCGTCCCGGGCAATCACGTCCGTCTTGCCGTCACCGTTGAAGTCATTCAACCGCATCGGTTCTGCCGGTGCTGGCGGCGGCGGTGTTCCCCCGCCGAGGGTGCGGTAGGAGAACCAGTAGCGCTTGGTCACGTTGTTGCTGGCCAGCACCACGAGGCCGGTGGTGCTGTCCACGCCTCGCTTGCTGGTGGTCACGTCGTTCATGTTGTCGGACGAGCCGTCCTGAATGATCGCGGTGCCGCGGCCGCTCGCGAAGACCGGGTTGTCCATGGAAGCTGTCTTTTCGTAGACGGCGCCGGGAACGCCGGAGTAGGCGCAGCCGCTGACGCCGGTGCCGGGTGCCGTGTGGAACGCATGAACCACGTTGTTCTGGGTATCCAGGACGATCTGCGGGCGGGACACGCAGTCCCCGATCGTGGCGATGGTTGACTGGGAGAACGCGCCGGTTCCGGGCTTGAAGACCAGCAACAGCAGCTCCGGCAGGGTCTTATCCGCCGAATTGTCGTTGTATCCTGTCTTGATCGCAGCGAAGACGCGGCCGGAGCTGTCGGACTGCAGGGTCTTGAGGTTCAGGTGGTCATCGGCGGTATTGTTGCCCCTGGCCGCATCCTGGACTTTCCACGAGGACGTCGCGGTGGGGCTGGTCCCGTCGGTGCGCGTCGCCCAGCGGACAGAGCCCGTGAGCTGGTCGCTCCACATGACCCCGATCTTGTTGCTGCCATAGGCCACGACCGCCGAAATGTCATCCGGCGCAGGGTGCGGGTTTGAGACAGGGATCACGAACGGGGAGCTCCAGCTGGTCCCGCCCGGCGCGGAGCCGTTGACGTAAACAGTGCTGGTGAAGCCGCTGGTCGAATCACCGGCGACCTGGGTCCAGGTGGCCCAGATCGCCCCGGTGCTGTCCTGGTCGATGGTCATCGACTCGCTGCTGTTGTTCGTGATGGTGGTGGGGAAGCCGCTGTCCAGGGTGAACGTCCCGCCGGAGTAGCTGTAGCGGTACAGGTTGGCCGGCTGACCCGGGACCGACGCCACCGGCGATGTATCGGTGGACACCGTGACCACGTGGGAGGCGATGTAGAGATGGGTGCCGTCCCAGAGCGTGTCCGCCAGGGTGCTGGCGCGGGTGTCGTTCGTGACGCCGGTGCTGACCCAGGTCTTCGTGGGGACGTCCAGCCGGTAGATCTGCCAGCCAGTGCCCGTGGTCCACATGTCCGCCCACCACGATCCGCCGTTGAACCAGAGCTTGCTCTGCGGCTTGTCCGATGTTGGCGGGTTGCTCACCCCGGCGTAGCTGATACTGGGATAACCGTAGTCACTGGCCGCCGACGCGCTGCCTGAAATTCCCAGCAGCCCCCCGGCCGCCACTAATGCCATAACGACTATCTGGCTAAGCCAGCGGGCTGTTCTTTTCATCTTGATCGCCGTTTCCTTCATGAGTTCCATCGCCGTTTCCATGGTGAAGCTGTAATTTTTTTTGTTCTTTCCGGGCGGAGAAAGAACTGTAATGGAAATCGTGATGCCCATGGGCGTCAGGCTGAACTGCCCCAGGATCCCGTTTCCCCCCTGAAACCCCCCAGCCACATCCGGCAACTTCGATGTACCTGCGGCACACGCCGACTCAAGAACTCGCCCCCGCATCAACGTACGCGTTCAGTATCATGACAAAAGCGCTGAAACTCAACGGAAATCGGCGCTGTGATCGCTGACCGAGTACCCCATTTCCAAATGACTCGTGGTTCCCACGTAGGCACTCATGGGGCACCAAGTAAGGGCACAGGAATAGGCCAGTGATTGGAACAAACAACCAAGTATTTTCTCTCGTGACACGGAATCCGGTTATAGGGCCGCAATTGATTCTGACGAATTTCTCCGGATTCGTGCCCTCCGGTCTCCGTCGCGGATGGCGGCGGCATCGGCCGTTCCGGCCGAAATTTCACGAAGCGGCGAGGCTTTTGTCTTTCCCGAATTAGGCGCAATCCGTCGTCCGACACCAAGTTCCCGGCTCGGTCCTGCCGCTTGTCCTCCAGCTCCGTACCGCCGTGGTTCGGTAGGCTCGATCCAGACCAGCCCGACATCCGCTTCCGCTCAAAGGACATTTCATGACCGCACGGACCATCGTCATCACCGGAGCCAGCGACGGCATCGGCGCGTCCGCCGCGCGGACCCTGAGCAGGCAGGGGGAGCGGGTCGTCGTCGTCGGGCGTTCCGCAGAGAAGACCGCGAGGGTGGCGAAAGAGATCGGTGCCGACTACTTCGTCAGCGACTTCGCGGAGCTGGCCCAGGTGCGCCAGCTCGCCGCGCAGCTGAGGGAGAAGTACCCCCGGATCGACGTCCTGGCCAACAACGCCGGCGGCATCATGGGCCGGCGCGGGCTCACCGTGGACGGGCACGAGAAGACCTTCCAGATCAACCACCTGGCACCGTTCCTGCTCACCACCGAGCTGATGGACGTGCTCACCGCCAGCCACGCCACGGTCATCAACACCTCCAGCGCCGCCAACTCGCTCTACGGCAAGCTGGACCTCAATGACCTGGAGACGGCAACCAAATACACCGCCAACCTTGCCTACGGCAACGCCAAACTGGAGAACATCCTCTTCACCGCGGAGCTCAACAACCGCTACCACGCGGCTGGCATCTCGACGGCGGCGTTCCATCCCGGCGTCGTGGCCACCAACTTCGCCGCGGACACCACCAGCCCGTTCCGGTTCCTCTACCGGAGTTTCCTCAACCGGTTCATGCTGAGCCCCGAGCAGGGCGCGGACACGCTGGTGTGGCTGGCCACGGCCACACCAGGGCAGGACTGGATCTCCGGCGCCTACTACGCCAAGCGGGCACTGGCGAAGGCCAACAAGCTGGCGTACGACCCCGGGCTCGCCCGGGAGCTGTGGGAGCGCAGCGCGGCCATTGTGGGCGCTGACCTCGGCGAGCTGGACAACCGGTAGTAGCAGGCAGCAGCCCCCAGCAGCGAGCATCCCCGTGCCGTCGGAGACGGCACCAGAGCTCCGGGGTCAGCGCTCGGCGTCGACCTTGTCGATCGCTGTCAGCGCGCTCTCCATCGTACCGGCCAGTTCACCGGCCGGGGCCGGCCTGGCAAACAAGAAGCCCTGCAGGGAATCGCAGCCACAGGCCATCAGGTACTTCGCCTGTGCCGGAGTCTCGACACCCTCGGCTGTGACCTTCAGGCCCAGGGTGTGCGCGGCGTTGACCATGGTGGCGAAGAATGGCAGCTGTTCGTGGCCGGTTTTGATCATCGCGACAAAGGAGCGATCAATCTTCACCTTGTCCAGGGGCAGTTCCTTGAGCCGGTCCAGGGACGCATAGCCCGTGCCGAAGTCATCCATCGCGATCCGCACGCCTGCCCCGCGCAACTGGCGCAGCTGCCGCAGGACGTCCGAGTCGGACTGGAAGAAGACGCTCTCGGTCAGCTCCAGCATGAGCTGGCGCGGATCCACACCGGTAGACGCCGCGATCGCCAGCACATCCGTGGCGAAATCGCGGTTCTGGAACTGCAGCCCGGAGACGTTCACCGCGACACTGTACGCGGTGTCCCCGGCCAGCCAGGGCCGGATTTCGGCACAGGCCCGGCGGAGGACCTCGTCGCCGATCTCGCGGATCAGCCCGCTTTGCTCAGCCACTGGCAGGAACTGGTTGGGCGGGACCATCCGCCCGTCACGTTCCCAGCGTGCAAATGCCTCGAACTGCACCACAGCGCCTAGCCCGGGGGAAACTACCGGCTGGTAGTGGACCGAGATTTGGCCCAGCTCCACCGCCTGCCGAAGCCCGGCCTGGCGGCGCGCAGAGGTTTCCGCGGTATTCAGCATCTCCGGCCGGAACCTCTGCCAGGCGTTCTTGCCGCCGGTCTTCGCCGCCGTCAGGGCCACGTCGGCCTGCCGCAACAATTCGGCGCCGTCGAGCGTTCGGGGGGTCTTGGAGGCCAGCCCCATGCTCATACCTGGACGGACCAGCGAGCCGCCGACATACAGCGGTTCGGCCAGCGACGCCGCAATCCGATTGGCCACCGCGTCCGCGTTGAGGCATTCGGTCAGCAGGACCACGAACTCGTCGCCGCCGAGCCGAGCCACCGTGTCGTGCGGGCGGACGCAGTTGCGCAGCCGGGTCGCGACCACCACCAGCAGTTCGTCCGCGGCGGAGTGTCCCACCACTTCATTGAGGTTCTTGAAGTCATCCAGGTTGAGCAGCAGCACGTCCACCGGGTCCGGGCGGCGCAGCGCCGCCGCCAGGCGCTCGTTTAACAGCGTGCCGTTGGGCAGCGCGGTCAGCGCATCGCGCAGGACCCCGGCCCGGACCTGGTCATCATGTCCAGTGAAGGCGGCAACTGCCGTGGACGCAGCAGGCGCTCGACGGCGGTGGGCCGCGGTGTCCGCAAAAGTGCCGGCGCTGGCATCGGCGTCCGCTGCGGTTTCCCGGTGGCGGTTCCCCGAATCCGCACCGGGATGGTGCGCCGCACCGCGGACGGAGAGGGCAACGGACCGCATGGACGGTCCGTTGCCGGCGCCGGACGGTAGCAGCGAGCAGGTGATCTCGACCGGGACGTCCACGCCGTCCGCGCGGCGGACGGAGCCGGCGAACGGCTGGCGGGAGCGGGGCGTGGAGACGCCCAGACCGGAAAGGAAGCTATGGAAGGGTTCGCGGGAGGCCTCGGCCAGGAACAGGGTTGGATTGGAGCCCAGCAGCTGCGCTCGGGAGTAGCCGAAAAGTTCTTCGGCGGCGGCGTTAAGGAAGGACACCGATCCGTCCGCCAGCAGCAGCAGAGGGTCCGGGCTGTGCTCCAGCAGTAGCTGCGCGAGTCTGGAGTCCATGTATTGCCTGTCCCAAGCTAGGTTGCGAAATGGCGGCACGCGTTGCGGAAAAACACGGCGGGTGCGCTCACTGAATGATATGTGGTGCGGCCCCTCCCGGGTGATAGGCATCGTGCCGGGCGCAATCGCGTGTCTCTCCGGCCGCTGCGCGCGGACCCCCGGATGGTGGGGTGCCGGCGGCTATCCGTGAGGGAATGCGTCGGCCAGCGCGGCTACGGCGGCGGCAGTGTTGCGGATGCCGAGCTCCCGGCGGTGCTCGGGCTCGGGGCGGGAGAAGAGGAAGCCCTGCAGGGCATCGCAGCCGTGGTCGATCAGGTAGTGGGCCTGTTCCGGGGTTTCGATGCCCTCGGCGGTGACCTTCAGGCCCAGGCTGCGGGCCATGTGGATGATCGAGGTCAGAATCGGCAGCTTCTCTACCCCGGCGCGGAGCATCGAGACGAACGATTTGTCGATCTTGACGATGTCCACCGGGAGCGCCTGCAGACGGCCCAGCGATGAGTATCCGGTGCCGAAGTCGTCCAGTGCCACCCTGATCCCGGCCTCGCGGAGGCTCTCGAGCTGGGCGATGACGTGGGACCGGGGATCGAAGAACACGCTCTCCGTCACCTCCAGCACCAGCTGGTGCGGATTCACGTTGCCCCACGCCGCAATGGCCAGGACGCGCTCGGCGAAGTCCCGGTGCAGCAGCTGTACGCCGGAAACGTTCACCGCCAGGCTCCGGGACGGGTCCTCCGCAAGCCAGGGCTGCAGCTCGGCGCAGCTGCGGCGCAGCACCTCTGCGCCGATATCCCGGATCAGGCCGCTGCGTTCCGCGGTCCGGATGAACTCGTCAGGGGGCATCAACTTCCCCTCGAACTGCCAGCGGGCCAGGGCTTCGAACTGCACGACTTCGAGCAGTCCGGTGGACACCACGGGCTGGTAGTGGACGACGATCTGCCCCAGTTCCACGGCCCGCCTCAGCCCGGCGATCAGCTGGGTCCGTGCCATCAGCTCGGTGAGCATCTCCGGCCGGAAGTGCAGATAGCAGTTCTTGCCGGCCTCCTTGGCGGCGTACATGGCCAGGTCCGCCTGCCGCAGGAGCTCGGAGGACGTCATGGGCCCGGCGCCGCGTGAGGCTACCCCCAGACTGAGGCCCGGCCGCAGCAGGGTGCCCTCGATGGAGAACGGGGCGCTCAGGGTGGCCACAATGCGTTGGGCCACGGCGTCGGAATCGTTGCAGCCGATCAGCAGCACCACGAACTCATCCCCGCCGAGCCGTGACACGGTGCCGTGCGGCCCGACGCACTTCTGCAGCCGGTCCGCGATCTCCACCAGCATCTGGTCCCCGGCGTGGTGGCCCAGGATGTCGTTGACTTCCTTGAAGTCATCCAGGTCCAGCAGCAGCACATGGACCGGGTCGCGGTTCAGCAGCGCGGCTGTGACACGTTCGGTGAAGAGGACCCGGTTGGCCAGTCCGGTCAGCGGGTCCTGGAAAGCGAGCTCCTTGAGCTTTTCCGCCTGCTCGGCGAGTTCCTTCAGGGCGCGGCGCAACTGGTCCTGGGCGCGCTGGGTCGAGCTGATGTCGCGGAAGTTCCAGATCCGGCCCACGACGGTGTTTGCGACCTTCTGCGGCCTTGAGTAGAGCTCCACGGTGCGGCCGTCCTTGAACTCCAGCACATCGTGGCTTTGCTTGACCCTGTCAGCGTTGAGTTCCCCGACTTTCTGCAGGAAGTATTCCGGATCAAGCAGCTGCCGGGCGATGAAGGTGACCAGCGCCGTCGGATCCTCCGCTGCGACCAGCTCGGGCGGCATGCCCCACAGCTTCAGGTACTGGTCGTTGATCCCGGTGATGAGTCCGTCGTTGGAGATGACGACGATCCCGTCGGCGGTGGACTCCAGCGTGGCGTCCAGGAGGGAGACGGCCAGCCGCCGGCCCGAATCGGTGTCCTCGCGGTGGCTGCCGTCCCGGATGGCGACGGCCATGGCCGGTCCGGCGTCGAACGTGACCAGCGAACAGGTGATCTCCAGGGACAGCTCGCTGCCGTCCCGACGCCGGCCTGCCGCCGCGAACGGCTTACGGCCGGACAGGCTGCCGCGGCCCAGCCGGCCGAAAACCCGCAGGAAACCGCCGCGCTCATCCTCGGAGAGCAGGATGTTGTGCCGCGCCCCCAGCAGCTGTTCGCGCGGGTAGCCAAAGAGGCGCTCGGCTGCCGCATTCACGAAGGCGATGGTTCCGTCCGCGGTCAGCAGCAAAAAAGCATCGGGGCTCTGCTCGAGCAGGCTCTCTTCCATCCCTGTTCCCACGGCGGTACCGGCCCCCAAAGCTATGGTAGGTGTGTTGATGACTGTCCCGGCGGCGCCGCGGACAATGCGTCCCTGAATCATAGGGTTCCCTGCTCCCTTGTACTGCACCTGTCCAGTGGCGGTACCCGTCCACCGGCGGTGCCGGGTCACCGCGGCCCGGAGACCCGCTCCTCCAGCAGGGCGGCGAAGGCGTCGTTGGACCGGGCTATGGCGGAACCCAGGCCGGGCCCGGCCTGGGGGCGGGAGAAGAGGTAGCCCTGCAGCGAATCGCAGTCCAGTTTCATCAGGTATTCGGCCTGGGCGGCCGTTTCGACGCCTTCGACCGTGACGCTGAGGCCCAGGCCGTGGGCCATGGAGATCATGCAGCTGAGGATCGGCAGTTTCTCGTCGCCGGTATGGATCATGGCCGTGAAGGACTGGTCGATCTTCAGGGTGTCCACAGGGAGCCCCTGAAGCCGACCCAGCGAGGAGAAACCGGTGCCGAAGTCATCCAGCGCCACCCGCACGCCCGTGTTCCTGAGGGCGGTGAGCTGCTGGATCACGTGGACGTCGTCGTGGAAGAACACACTTTCGGTGACTTCCACGACCAGCTGCCGCGGATCCACCCCGGTGTTCCGGGCGACGGCCAGCAGCAGTTCGGCGAAGTCCCCGTGCTGCAGCTGCACGCCGGAGACGTTGACGGCGAGGGCGCGCGAGGGGTCCTCAGCCAGCCAGGGCCGCAGCTCGGTGCAGCCTTTCAGCAGCACCTCGGTGCCGATTTCCACGATCAGGCCGCTGCGTTCCGCCACCGGAATAAACTGCGCCGGCGGGACGATCTCGCCGCCGCGCTCCCAGCGGGCCAGCGCCTCAACCTTCACCACGATACCGCTTCGGGCCGAGACGATCGGCTGGTAGTACACGGTGATCTGGCCGGCATCCACGGCCAGCCGCAGCCCGGCCTCCAGCTCGGTGCGCTCGACCAGGCTTTTCATCATCTCGGGCCGGAACCGCAGGTACCGGTTCTTCCCGGCCGCTTTCGCCGCATACATCGCGACGTCGGCCCGGCGCAGCAGCTCGGAGGCGTCCACTGCGTCCTCGTTGATCGACGCCAGGCCCAAGCTGAGGCTCGGGCGCAGCATGGTGCCATCGATCCAGAGGGGCACCTTCAGGGACGCGACGATCCGCTCGGCCACCGTTCCGGGGTCCAGGGAGCCCACCAGCAGCACCACGAATTCGTCACCACCCAGGCGTGCTACAACGTCGCTCGGGCGGACACATTCACGCAGGCGCCGGCCGACCTCGATCAGCAGCTGGTCCCCGGCGTGGTGGCCCAGGATGTCGTTGACTTCCTTGAAGTCGTCAAGGTCCAGGAGCAGGACGTCGACGGCGGTACCGCACGGTCCGCGCAGGGCTGCCTCGAGGTGGTCGTTGAAGAGCTGCCGGTTGGACAGCCCGGTCAGAGGGTCCTGGAACGCGAGGGCCTTGAGCTGGGCGGCCTGCTCGGCAAGGTCGGCCATGGCCTGTCGGATCCGGTCCTGCGCGATCCGCGCCGGGGTCACGTCGCGGAAGCTCCAGACGCGCCCGACCACCCGGTCCGCGACCTTCTGCGGGCGCGAGTAGCGTTCGAAGGTGCGGCCGTCATGGAAGTCCAGGACGTCATGGCTTTCGGAGGCGGGGTCGGCATAGAGCGCGGCGACCTTTTCCACGAACTGCGCGGGGTCCACCAGTTGGTCCAGGACGAAGCCCATCACGGCGTCGTCGTCCTGGGTGGCCAGCAGCTCCCGCGGGACGCCCCACATGGAGGTGAACTGGTTGTTGACGCTGGCGATCCGGCCGTCCCCGCCGACGACGAGGATGCCGTCAGCCGTGGATTCCAGCGTGGCGCTGAGCAGGGACAGGGCTTCGCGGAGCCCCGCATCGGTGGCGAGGCGGTGGGAGGTGTCGCGGACCGCGACGGCCATGCTGATGGGGGCATCACCGGTGTCCTCGACCAGCAGAGAGCACGCCACCTCGCCCTGGAACTCGGTGCCGTCGCGCCGCACCCCGTAGGCCTCAACTGGCGGGATGCCGGGAGCGCCGTCGGCGTCCTTGCGGAGGGCGGAGAAGAGCCGGTGGAAGCCGCTGCGGAATCCTTCGGCGAGGAGCATGCGGTGGTCCTGGCCCACGACTTCCTCGCGGGTGTAGCCGAACATGCGCTCCGTGGCGGCGTTGACGAGGCGGATGATGCCGTCGTCGGAGATTACGAGGAGGGCATCGGGGCTGGATTCGAGCACCGCCTCGACACCGGGCGCCGGGTGCGGGGACGCCGTCACGGTGCCACTGCCTTGCGAATTTGAGACCACCGGTAGTTCATATAGAGTCCTCCCCTCTGGAAATCATAGGGGCCTTCCGGCTGGGCGCCGACCACGTGCGCCCGGCGTTTCTGCGGGCGGGATTCAGGGGCCGGGTCTCAGGGGGGTCGAGCGCCGGCGGTTTCGTTGGACTAAACCAGCCGGTGGCCCGCGGCGGCGCCCGGGCGGGTGGCGCGGCCCCGGCCCAGGCCGCGGACCGTCCAGCCTGCCGCTTCCCAGACGGAAGCGTCGATGACGTTCCGGGCATCGAGCAGGGTCCGGCGCCGGACCAGGGCGCCGGCCTCGGCCGGTCGAAGCGAGGCGTATTCGTCCCACTCGGTCAGCAGCAGCACGAGTTCGGCACCTTCCAGCGCCCGGGACGTGCACGGCTCGAAGCGCAGCTGCGGGCAGCGGAGCCACGCGTTGTTGATCGCGGCAGGGTCCGTCACCGTGACATGGGCGCCGTGCGACGCCAGCTGGAGGGCAACATCCAGGGCAGGGGAGTCCCGGATATCGTCCGTGTCCGGCTTGAAGGCAGCGCCGAGCACCGTGACCCGGCGTCCGCTCAGCTGGCCGCCGCACAGGTCCCGGGCCAGTTCGACGGTACGGGAACGCTGGTCGCGGTTGATGGCATCCACCACGCCCATCCATTGGTCCACCGAATCCACGCCCAGTCCGGCGGCCTGGACCCGAAGGGAGCGGATGTCCTTGGGTAGGCAGCCGCCGCCGAACCCCAGGCCGGCATGGAGGTACCGGCTGCCGATGCGCGGATCAAGGCCCATCGCCGAGCCCAGCTGCTGCACGTCGGCGCCCGTGGCGTCGCAGAGCTCGGCCATGGCATTGATGAAGCTGAGCTTGGTGGCGAGGTACGCGTTCGACGCCGACTTGATCAGTTCCGCCGTGGCGAAGTTGCAGACCAGCCGCGGGATCCCGGCGGCCAGCAGGGGCGCGTAGACGGCATCGAGGGCCGCGGTGATGGCTGCGCCGGTCGTGCCCTTCCCGGAGACGCCGTAGACCAGGCGGTCCGGGACCAGCGAGTCCCTGACCGCGGTGCCCTGGCGCAGGAATTCGGGGTTCCAGCCCAGCAGCACGTCCGGGC
Source organism: Arthrobacter sp. PsM3 (assembly GCF_030433895.1). Lineage (GTDB taxonomy): Bacteria > Actinomycetota > Actinomycetes > Actinomycetales > Micrococcaceae > Arthrobacter. Next base: position 10,956 of record NZ_JARUXE010000037.1, read on the forward strand.
GCTCGTCCAGCACACCACTGAGCATGTCCACCGTTCCTACCGGAACCGTGGACTTGCCCACCACGGCGGACCCTGCGGCCAGGTGAGGGAGGAGCGCCCCGGTGGCGGCGACAAGGTAACTGAGGTCGGCGCCGTCGGAGGTCTTGGACTGTGGTGTGCCCACGCAGAGGAAATGCAACTCGGCGCAGGCGGCGTCGGCGAAGTTCGTGGAGAAGCTGAGACGGCCGGTGGCGATCCCGTCCCGCAGCAGTTCGTCCAGCCCCGGCTCGAAGAACGGCGCCGCACCGCGGCCCAGCTGCTCGACCTTGGCGGCGTCGACGTCGATCCCCACCACGCTGTGGCCCATTGACGCGAGGGTGGCCGCGTGCACGGCCCCCAGGTAACCGCAGCCGATCACGGAAATTCTCACAGAGCGACTCCTTGGGGTGATGTGGTGGCGATGTCGGCGGCGAGGACCGCCTGGTAGTGCTGGACCAGTTCGGCACCCAGGGCGGACCACGTCCGGCCCTGGACCGAGGCGTGGGCCGCCGCGGCGAACGCGCGGCGCTTGGCGTCGTCGCCGATCAGGTCCACCACGTGGTTCCGCAGCGCGGCCAGGTCGCCCGGTTTATAGAGCCAGCCGGTGCGGGAGTTCTCGACGAGGTCAAGCGGCCCGCCGCGGCCCGTGGCGACCACCGGCACGCCCGAGGCCATCGCCTCCTGGATGGTCTGGCAGAAGGTCTCGAACTCGCCGGGGTGCACGAAGAGATCGAAGGACGCCACGGCCCGGGCCAGTTCCTCGCCGCCGAGGAATCCGGTGAAGACCGCGTCGGGCAGGGCTTCCCCGAGGGCCTGGCGCTGCGGTCCGTCGCCCACGATCACCAGCCGGGTGCCGGGAACACCGGCCAGTACCGCGAGGTCCTGCACCTGCTTTTCCACCGCGAGCCGGCCGACGTAACCGATGATGCGCTCGCCGGCCGGGGCGACGGCGGCCCGCCATCCGGCGTCGCGCTTGTCCGGGGAGAACCGCTGCGTATCCACTCCGCGCCGCCACATCTCCACCCGCGGAATGCCGCGGCCGCGGAGCTGGTTGAGCGCGAAGCTGGAGGGGACCAGGGTCCGGGAGGCGAGCAGGTGGATGTTCTCCACCCGGTTCCAGGCCCAGTTCTCCAGGAAGGGGACGCCGTAGCGCCCGGCGTAGCCCGGGACCTCGGTCTGGTAGATGGCTAAGGTGGGGATCCCCAGCTGGTGGGCGGCCTGCGCCGCGCGCCAGCCGAGCACGAACGGCGACGCCAGGTGGACCACGTCCGGTGCATACTCGGCAAGGATTCGCTTGACCCGATTGACACCGCCCATCGCCACCCGCACGTTCGCGTAGCCGGCCAGCGGAACCGAGGGCAGCCGGTGGACATGCGCTCCGAAGACCTCGGTGGGGGCCTCCGTGTCCTGCGTGGACGGCGCGATCACGAGCACCTCGTCTCCGCGTTCCTGCAGATGCTCCAGGACCCGCAGGATGGAGTGCGTAACCCCGTTCATCAGCGGCAGGAATGACTCAGCAACAATTGCGATCCTCACCCCTCCACGGTGCGCGGGCAGGCTTTCGGGGCGGGGGTGGGCGCATGGCGGGGGAGGGAAGAGTGGGTTAACAGGGCGGGTTCCGGGCCCGGATGGGGGTTCGGGCCCGGGCTGGGGGCGTTCAGACTCGGGTTGGCTGTGTGGGGGCGCAGCTGCACCCGAGCCCACCCCGCCCACTGGGCATGTCCTCCCGCCGGGCTCAGGAGTGGACATGGTGCCCATGTGCGCGCTCGTGGCAACGAAAAATGAGCATGTCCAGCCGGGACCTGTCCGCGACTGGGCTCGGGTCGGGACATAATGCCCATATGCGCGCTCGTTCCCGCAATAAATGAGCATGTTCACCAGGGGCTGGTCCGCGGCCTGGCCAGGTCCTGGAGAAAGTCCCCGGGCGCCTCGCGTGAGGGCAGAAGAGGCGTCAGCGTAGGCTTGCTGATCTGCCGGACGTCCCAAAGACGCAGGATTCGCCGGGGATGGGCGCTAAGCCGGACCCCATAGCGACCATTTGCGGCAAATGGGCGCACGCTTCGCCCGGCCCCGGCCAACAAATCCGCCGTAAAATTGGAGCCAGGGGTGCTTCAGAAATGTCCGGGTCGATCGTCGTCTTCCTGATCCTGGTGGCCTTCATCGTACTGCTGGGTGTGATTGGCACTGTGGTGATGGTCCTGCGCCACGGGCGCGGCCCAAAACCGCGGGCGGCTTCGGAGCGTCCCTGGACGGCGGGCAACCTGCCGAGCGTGCCGTACTCGGAGTGGCGCAGCTAGCCGCGGGTGTCCTTCCTCAAAACGTCCGGCAGCTCATCAACGTAGACGGTTTGTGGCGGCTCGTAGTAGATGACCATGACCTCCTCGCCCACCGCGAAGACACTGGTCTTGTCGAACGGGTGGGCGTGGAAGGCGCTTGTTCCGCCACGGAACGGCAGCATGACTTCGCCGATGGTGCCAGGCGCGATGCGTCCGGTGACCCGTCCGATCCTGCCGGTGAGGCTGCGGTCAACGTCCTTGTGCATCACGCATCCGGAGCTTTCGTGGGGCCCTTTGAATCGCCCCGGCCGTTCCTCAGAGCAGACCTGAGGGCGGGGAGATAGTCGCCCACCTGGGCCAGGATTCCGCCAATCATGCGGTTGATGCCGTCACCGCCGTTGAGGACGGTGAGCTGGCCTACGTGGGCGAAGGGTTCCGCCGCTGCCGCGATGATGGCCGGCATGTTCTCGGCCAACTGCTGCGATATGACCGCCTCCTGATTGGTGCCCAGGGCCTCGGCGCGTGCCTTGATGCCGTCCGCCTCGGCCAACGCCTTCGCCTTGATAGCCGAAGCGGCAGCATCGCCGCGGGCCTTGGTGGCCGCCGCCTCGGCCTCGCCGGTAACCCGGGTTGCCCCGGCCGCCGCTGCCGCCGCCGTCGCGTTGGCGTTAGCCTGCAGTTCCGTGCGCCGGGCATTGACCTCAGCTTCGAGTTCCGTACGCCGCGCCAGCGCCTCGGCGGCGCTGATATCGGCCGACTTCTGGCCCTCGGCATCTGTGCGCTTGGCATAGGCCTTTGCGTCGGCGGGCTTCCGGACGGTGGTCTGCAGTTTTTGCTCCTCCCGGTCCGCCTCAAGCTTGGCCACTTCAGTCTCCTGGACCACCACCTGCTGGCGCGCCGTCGCGTCGGCGAGGGGGCCCGCCTGGGCGGCCTGCGCCTTGGCCCGTTCGGCGTTGGCCTGTGCCTCGGATTGCCGGATGGCCGAGATACTCTGTGCGTCCGCGATCAGCGCCTCCGCCTCGGCTTCCTTTTCTGCGGCCTCGCGGTTCCGGGTGGCCTCGGCGATGCGCGCCTCCATCTTGACCTGGGCGATATGGGGCTTGGCGATGTTCTCGATGTAGCCTGTGGGATCCTGCAGGTCCTTGATCTGGAGCGAATCGACCACCAGTCCGAGCTTTTCCATTTCCACACCGCTGGCGCTGCGGACCTGTGAACCGAGCTTGTCGCGCTCGCGGATGATTTCTTCCATGGTCATGCTGCCGATGATCGAGCGCAGGTGCCCCTCGAAAACGTTGTAGACCTGGCTTTCCATTTTCGGCTGCTGGCCGAGGAAACGCCGCGCGGCGTTGGCGATGAACGGCGGGGCGTCCCCGATCTTGTAGATGACAACACCCTCGACGATCACCTGGATGCCCTGCGACGTCACGCAGGAAACTTTGAGCTCGGTTTCGTTGAGGGTCAGGGACAGGGTCCTGACGGTCTGCAGCCCGGGAAACACCAGGGCGCCCTTGCCGGTGACGATCTTGAAGTCCATTCCCTCCCTGGTCTCCAGGGTTCCCCGCGTCAGCCCCGAGATGATGAGGGCCTCGTTGGGTTCTGCCACTTTCCACATCAGTTTTGTGGTCAGCCAAATAACGGCGATGACTACGGCCGCTCCGACGAGCACGGCAAGCAGCGGGGCGAAGGCTGAAAAATCCGGCATACCAGGTCCTTTCACAATGCTGGAAAAGGTGGTGCGGCACGGCCCCCAACCGCTCCGCCGATAGAACCCGGCCGGACGCGAATGCGGAAGTGCGGGGCCGCCAATCCAGCTGTTGTACACAGTCTGATGCGCCCCCTGCCGCAAAGTCCAGCGATTGGATGATGCGGGGACAAAAGCCCCTGTTGCGGACCGCGCCGACGTGGAAGGCTGGGTGTGAGACCGCAGGGAGGTCCCGGAAAGGGATTCGCGATGCGAGGCTTCTCCGGAATGTTGATCGGAATCGCGTGGGACGTCTGGCGGGCTGAGCGGGAAGGCCCCGGAGGGATCGCCCGCCGCCAGCAAGCCAGGCTTTCGGAGCTCGTAGAGTTTGCCCGGTCCGCTTCGCCCTATTACCGCCGCCTGTACCGGAACGTGCCGGAGCGCGTCACGGATCTGCATCAGCTTCCCCAGGTAGGCAAAAGGGATCTGATGGCGAACTTTGACGACTGGGTGACAGACCCGCACATCACCTTGGCGAGGCTGGGGTCGGAGCTGTTGTCTGACCTATCCCAGCTCGGGCGGTCCTACCGCGGCAAGTACCTGGTGGTGACCACGTCCGGCACCACCGGGGAACCGGCCATCCTGGTTCACGACCGGACATCATGGGTGGTGGTCAATCTGGTCGTGCGGGTTCGCGAGCGCCGGACCCTGCTCCGGACTGCAGAAGTGCGGGAGTTTCTGCGCCATGGGCTGCGGGCTGCGGCCCTTGTCGCGGGCGGCGGCCACTTCGCGGGCGTGGTCTTGACGGAATCCGCCCGGCGCCGCAGTCCGGCCATCGCCCGGCGGGTCCGGGTCTTCTCCGTGCTGAGGCCTCTCGCCGATCTTGTGCAGGAGCTCAATGACTTCCAGCCCACGGTGCTTTACGGCTATCCGAGCGCGATGCTGCAGCTGGCCGCGGAGCAAAAGGCCGGGCGGTTACGGATCCGTCCCGTCCTGGCCATTAGTTCCGGCGAGAACCTGTCCTCTGCCGGACGCGCCGAGATCGGAGCGGCGCTCGGCTGCAGGATCACCGAACGCTACCTTTCCTCGGAAGTCCCTGCCCTGACCAGCCGGTGCCGGCACAGCGCGTTCCACGTCAATTCTGACTGGCACATCCTCGAGCCGGTGGACGCGGACTACCAGCCGGTGCCCGACGGCGTCACCTCCCACACGGTGCTGGTCACCAACCTGGCCAACCGGGTGCAGCCCATAATCCGCTACGACCTCGGAGACCGGGTCACGCTTGCCACAGCCCCGTGCCCCTGCGGCAGTCCTTTTCCTGTAGTGAAAATCGAAGGCCGTTCCGGGGACTTGCTCTACTTCGGGGCGCCCGACGGCCGTCAGGTCACGATCCTGCCACTGGCGCTGGGGACGGTGATTCTGGAGACCGCCGGAGTACACCGGTTCCAGGTGATCCGCACCGGGCCGGCCGCCCTGCGCCTGCGGCTGGAGGTTGCGCCGGGCGCCGACAGGGCACAGGTGCAGAAATTAGTTCAGGAGCGACTGGCCAGCTTCTTCGCCTCCCAAGGGACGGGAGCAGTTGCCATCGAACACGCGGACGAGCCTCCCCAGACCGACCGCAGTGGCAAGTTCCGGCAGATCTGGTCGTCCTGACGGCGCGCTGCGGCCGGGACAACGCTGCGCTGGAGGCGCAGGACAACCGGCGCCGCGGCGGGCCTACTGCGGCCCCAGGAGCTCCCGGGCCTGCCGCTGGGCCTCCAGCTGTTCGTCAGTGACAGTGGATCCGCGGAGGAACCCGGCGTCGGCGATGATCCGGCGCAGCTCGGCTACGGTCCGCGGCGTGCTCACGCCCTGGTGGGCCATGGCGTGGCAGTTGGCGCAGAGCGGGACGAGGTCGGTGATGGGATCGAGCTGGTAGCCGCTGCCAAGCCGGGACACCGGGACGACATGGTGGACGTGAATAAAGCCCTTGCCGATCCCGCCATAGGCCATTTCGAAGGAAAAACCGCACGCCGCGCAGTGAGTGCCGTGGTAGGCGATGCAGGCGCGCCGGGCCTCTGGGTCGCGTTCGTAGATGTTGACCTCTACCCTGACGACCGCCCCTTCTGGGTAGGTCCCGGGGACGGCCTCCGTTGGATCTGGGCCTTGCGGGGGCCCGAAAGTACCCCACAAGGCGCGGATATTGGCTTCTTCGGACGGTTCGACGGCGTGCCCTGAGCCGAACACGCTGCCCCATGGGACCGCGGGCACGGCTTCCTTGAGAATTTCGGGGGTTATCTGGTCGCCCATGGGAAGGAGGACGTCGAAGGCCACCTGCACGAACATCGCGGTCTTCCCTGGTTCGGCATAATGCGGCCCGGGTTCAGGCTGCTTGGAGACCACGATGCCGTGGCCAATAAGTCCCCGGCCGTGGTCTCCCTGCAAGAGCAGCCAGGCGTCCGTGCCGGCACTGATATTCCGGTGGCGGCCCACGCTCCATCGCTCGAGGTGCACGCCGGTCGCGGCGACGCGCTCAACGACCTCAGCGTAGTTCCAGTCATTCCAGCGGTCCGGGTTCCAGCCCAGGATGATGGCGGTCATCTGGCCATTCTTGCAGGAGTGATCCCGGCGAGTGGCAGCCTGCGATTCGGCGATTGGACGCAAATGGTCGCTAAGCGGGGGTGAATAGCGGCCGTCTGTGGTGAATGGGTGCGGGTGGATGGGCTGGTAGCGGCCGTTTGCGGTGAATCGGTGCGAACGGGCGGGCGCGCGCGGCGAACACAAGAGACGGGAGTGTTTCCTCGCCGGAGTAGCCCGTCAGCGGCCGGCGGCTGCCCCTGCGGTCAGCCGGCACAGCCTGCCATAGCGGTCCGCCAGTTCCTCGGGCGTGAGTTCGCCGTCGATCCGGTACCACTGGGCCACACCGGTGCACATGGTGGTGATGGCGCGGCTGGTCTCGCGGGGGTGGGGCGCATCGAAGATCCCGGTTGCCACACCTTCGTCGATGATCCCGCTGAGCAGCGCCTGCTGCCGGTCGCGGGCCGCAATGTGTTCGGCCCGGGCGGATCCCTCCAGGCTGCGGATCTCACTGAGGGCGATGAACGCGAGCCCGCCCCGGTGCGCATGGAAGAGCGTGAGGCAGCGGATCAGCCGGTCGAACCGGTCCAGCACCGACTGCGGCCCGTCGGCCAGGGCGGCCGTGCTCCGGTTCCAGAGCTCGTTCATGGCCTCGTCGTCGAGGGCCACGAGCAGTGCCTGCTTCGAGGGGAAGTGGTGATACAGGCCGGGGACTGACAGCCCTGCCCGGGTGGCGACCTGGCGGATCGTCGTCCCGTGGTAGCCGTTTTCCATGAAGCAGGCCAAGGCCGCCGCCAGGGCCGGGCGGAGGGCAGGCGGCGAGAAGTCCTGCCACCCTCCCGCGGCACTCGCAGCCCCCGGGCGCCCTGCGCCCGTTGCCGCGGCCGGCGTCGTCGATTGCCTGGCACTTTGTCCGACCATGTCCCCGTGACCCCTTGCCGTAGTTGTGTATCTACACTATATTCGATGAAACCGAGCGAGCGCTCGGTAAAGTAGGCCAAGTCACACAAAGATTCACTGTCCTCTGTCAACGAAGAAGAGACTCATCGCCGTGAACGAAACCGCAGACCCACCATGGACCGCCCTGTATCCCGACGGCGTCCCACCCCGCACACAGCCGGCCGCCGGGACCATCAACGACGCCTGGGCCCAACGCGTCCGTGAAGCACCGGACTCCACCGCGGTCACCTACTTCGACCAGTCGCTGTCCGCGTCCGACGTCGGCTCCCTCACCGATGCGCTTGCCGTCGAACTTCAACAGCGGGGGGTTGGCCCCGGCAGTGCCGTCGGCATCTACCTGCAGAACATTCCCCAGTTCGCCCTGTCCATGCTGGCGATCTGGAAGGCCGGGGGAACGGCGCTGATGCTGAACCCGATGTACAAGGGCAAAGAGCTCCGCAACATCATCGACGACTCGGGCGCCCTCGGGATCATCTGCCTGGACCGCGAGCTCGACGGCGTGAGAGAGACGCTCCGCGGCAGCACCGTGGCGTGGACGATCACCACCTCGGACCTGGACTTCCAAAGCGAGGATGATCCGCGGCTCTTCCGCTCGCCGGACCGGCTGGAACGGACGGGGGAAGACCTGCACTCGATCCTCCAGCGGAGGTCCGGCCAGGTCCCGGTGCCGCCGCCGCTCACCGGGGACAGCGTGGCGCTGCTGACCTATACCTCGGGAACCACCGGCCCGGCCAAGGGTGCCCTGGGAACCCACCGGAACGTGCTCACCGTGGCCACGGGCTACGCGCAGTGGCAGGATCTGGCGCCGGGCGACGTGGTGCTCGCCGTCGCACCCCTCTTCCACATCACTGGCGCGGTGGCCACCGCGGTGACGGCCCTCATCCATCCCGTGAACCTGGTGTTCATCAACCGGGTCCGCCCGGACGTTATCCTCGAATCCTTCAACCGGCACGGCGTGACCCATGTGATCGGGTCGATCACCGTGTTCAATGCCCTCCTGGACCTCGCCCACGCGACGGCCGCGGAGTTCGCGACGCTCAAGTACATCTACTCCGGCGGGGCGCCCATCCCGCCGGCCACGGTGGCCACCTTCCAGGCACGGTTCGGGCAGTACATCCACAACGTGTACGGCATGACCGAGACGGCCTCGGCGGTGATCGCCGTCCCGCCAGGCTCGGTGGCGCCGGTCGACCCAGCCAGCGGCACGCTCGCGATCGGCGTGCCCCTGCCGAATCTCGTGGCCCGGGTCATTGGCCTCGACGGCGAACCGGTTCCGGACGGGGAGCCCGGGGAGCTGGAGCTCAGCGGGCCGCAGGTGACACCCGGCTACCTGAACAAACCGGCAGAAACAGCAGCGGCGATTCCCGGCGGCCGGCTGCGGACCGGGGACGTCGCCATCATGGACGCGGCCGGCTGGATCTACCTCGTGGACCGGATGAAGGACCAGATCAACGTCTCCGGCTACAAGGTGTGGCCCCGGGAGGTCGAAGACGCCCTCTACGAACACCCGGCGGTCCTCGAAGCGGCGGTGGTCGGCCAGCCGGACAGCTACAGCGGCGAGGCGGTGGTCGCCTACGTCTCCCTCAAGGCCGGCGAACATACGACCGACGCCGAGCTGGTCTCCTTCGCCAAGGAGCGGCTGGCCGCCTACAAGTATCCGCGCCGGCTCTACATCCTGAACGATCTCCCCAAAACACACACCGGCAAGATCCAGCGGCGGGAACTCCGCGGCCTGAACCTGAAGGACTGAACGTGACCGGACAGAACGAAACCCAGCCCCCCATCCCGCACCGGCTCGACGGCAAGACCGCCCTGGTGACCGGCTCCAGCCGCGGCATCGGCCTGGCGATCGCCCGCCGGCTTGCTGCGGAAGGTGCACGGGTCATCCTGACGGCCAGGACGCAGGAAACCCTCGACGACGCCGTCGCAACTTTCCCCGCCGGCACCGCGTATGGCGTCGCCGGCAAGGCGGACGACGCCGGGCACCAGCAGGCCGTCTTCGAGCTGATTGCCCGCGAAACCGGGGGCCTGGACATCCTGGTCAACAACGCCGGCATCAATCCGGTCTACGGTCCGCTGGCCGAACTCGACCTCGACGCCGCACGCAAGGTCTTCAATGTCAACGTCATCGGAACCCTCGCCTGGGTGCAGGGCGCGCTGTCCCATCCCGGGCTGGCCTTCCGGGACCGCGGCGGCTGCGTCGTGAACATCTCCTCCGTCACCGGCGACACCCCGTCCGAAGGGATCGGGCTCTACGGCATCAGCAAATCCGCGGTCTCCCACCTGACCCGCACCCTCGCCGTCGAACTCGGCCCCGAGGTCCGAGTCAACGCCGTCGCCCCCGCCGTCGTCAAGACCCAGTTCGCGAAGGCGCTCTACGAGGGCAAGGAAACAGAGGTCGCCGGGCACTACCCGCTCAAGCGGCTCGGCGTGCCCGAGGATGTCGCCGCCGCCGTCGCGTTCCTCGCCTCCCCGGACGCCGGCTGGATCACCGGCCAGATACTCACGGTCGACGGCGGCCTGCTCGCCGCCGGCGGCGCCGCCTAAACCCCGCCTCCGCTTCTACGCCTCCGTGCCTCAGCGCCTCAGACCGTCCGGCCCGAAAGGACCTCCCATGAACCAAAGCTCCCTGCCTCCCGCCGTCGAAGGCCTCCGGCTCCGCACCCGCGACTTCATCCGCGGCGTCGTGATTCCTGCCGAGCCGCGGCCGGGCGAACGCCTCGACGACGGTCTCCGCCGCGAACTCGGCGAAGCCGCCAAAGCAGCCGGCGTGTTCGCCCCGCACGTCCCCGTCGCTTTCGGCGGCCAGGGCCTGTCGGTGGACCAGTGGTCACCGATCTTCCAGGAGGCTGGCTATTCCCCGATCGGGCCGGCCGTCCTGAACTGCATGGCGCCGGATGAGGGCAACATGCACATGCTGAACATCATCGGCACCGAGGAACAGAAAAAGCGCTACCTTGCCCCGCTCGCGGCCGGCGACACCTTCTCCTGCTTCGGGATGACCGAGCCCCACCCGGGGGCGGGTTCGGACCCCGCAGGGCTGCTGACCACGGCGGTCCGCGACGGCGAGTCCTGGACCATCACCGGGGACAAACGCTTCACCAGCGGGGCCGAGCACGCCGGCTTCGCGATCGTCATGGCACGGACGCCCGATGCCGGGACCGGGACGGACAGCGCGACAATGTTCCTGGTGGACATGGATGCCCGGGGCGTCCGGCTGGGCAACCCCATCCACACCATTGACCGCACCATCGCCGGCGGGCACCCGAACCTGCACTTCGAGAACGTGGTGGTCGGGCCGGAGGCCGTGCTTGGCGAAGTCGGCCTCGGCTTCAAATACGCCCAGGTCCGGCTGGGACCGGCCCGGCTCACGCACTGCATGCGCTGGCTCGGCCTGGCCCGGCGCTCGCTGGACATCGCCCTGGACCGGACCGACACCCGGGAAATATTCGGCTCGCCCATCGCGCAGCTCGGCATCGCCCAGGAGATGATCGCCCAGTCCGTGATCGACATCGAAACCTCGGACGCGATCATCACCAAGACCGCCGCCCTCCTGGTCTCCGATCCCAAGGCCGGCTCGGCGATGTCCTCGATCGCCAAGGTGCACTGCTCGGAGGCTGTCTTCCGGGTGATCGACCGGGCCATCCAGCTCTGCGGAGGCGACGGCGTCTCCGACGGGCTGCCGCTGGCACAGTACGCCGCCGAAGTGCGTCCGTTCCGGATTTACGACGGCGCCAACGAGACCCACAAGTGGGCCATCTCGCGGCGCGCCTCGTCACAGCGGCGGCGCGCGGTTGCCGGGGGCGAGCCGTTCCTTGGTACGGCCCGGTTCCCCGAAGGAGCCGGATCATGACGCCCGCGGAGGCCACGGGAGCGGCCCAGCCCGAGGTCGTCGACAGCCCGGAGCAGGCAGCCTCGCTGACCCAAGCGCCGCTGCTCATCCTGGACTCCGTCCGCGGCTTCCTGGACCAGGAAGGTCTGGGTTCCGGCCCCCTGGAGTGGGAGCGGATCGGCGACGGCCAGTCGAACGTGACCTTCCGGATCCGCCGGGACGGGGCCGACGTCGTGCTCCGCCGCGGACCCCGGCCGCCGCTGCCCAAGTCCACCCACGACATGGTGCGGGAAGCCCGGATCCAGCTGGCCCTGGCACCGCTGGGCATGCCCGTTCCGCGGATCCTTGCCGTGTGCGAGGACGACGCCGTCCTCGGGGTGCCGTTCTACCTGATGGAACACCTCAACGGCACCGTCCTCACCGACACGGTTCCCCCGCACCTCGACCCCCTCGCGGCGCGCCGGGCAACGAGCGAGGCCGTGGTGGACACCCTCGCGGACCTGCACTCCCTGGACGTGTCCGGCGGCGAGATCGCCCGCATTGGCCGCCCCCAGGGCTACCTCGAACGCCAGGTCGCCCGGTTCGCCTCGCTGTGGGACGTCAACACGACGCGGGACATGCCCGCCGTCGGACGCCTGGCGGCGTGGCTGGAGGAAAACCGGCCGGATAGCCAGCGCGACTCGGTGATCCACGGCGACTACCGCACCGGCAACCTGATGTTCGCCCCGGACGGGCCGCCGCGCGTGACTGCCGTGCTCGACTGGGAAATGGCCACGCTGGGGGACCCGCTGGCCGATCTCGGCTATCTGACCGCGACCTACGCCGACGCCGACGAGCCGTTCACGACGATGGAACTGACGCCGGTGACCCGGCTTCCGGGGTACCTGCGGCGGCAGGAGCTGATCGACCGGTACCAGGGGCGGATGTCCTTGGACCTCACGCCGCTGCCCTGGTACCAGGCCCTGGCCCTGTGGAAGGCGGCCATCTTCAGCGAAGCCATCCATACCCGCTGGCTGCGCGGCGAACGTCCGGGCGACACCGGGTTCGGCGCCGCGATGGAACACGGCGTGCCGCAGCTGCTCGACGTCGCCGAACGGCTCGCGACCCGCCTGAAGTAAGCCCGCACCGAAGGGACGTCCCAGCGGGCCCCCTCCGCTCCTGAGCTATGGCCGCCACCGGCGCCACGGCCTCCTCAGCCATTGCCTCAGAACCCGAATTCCTCATACAGCGCAGTAGGGAAGGAACCACCATGGATAGCACCATCCGACTTGAGGCTGCCCCGCCCTCCGGGCAGCAGCAGACCCGTTCCGATCAAAGCTCCAAACGGCGTTCCATGTTCGCCAGCACCATCGGAAACGTCCTGGAGTGGTACGAGTGGAGCGCCTACGCCGTCTTTGCGCCGTTCATTGCGGCCGCGATGTTCGACTCCAAGGACCCCGTCTCGGCGCTGCTCTCCACGCTGGCGGTCTTCGCCGTCGGCTTCCTGATGCGCCCGCTGGGCGGCGTCGTGTTTGGCCGGATCGCGGACCGGCGCGGGCGCAAGTTCGTTTTGATCACCACGATGCTGATCATGGCCGGCGGCTCGCTGCTGATCGGGCTGATGCCGACCTATGGCCAGGTGGGAATCTGGGCCTCCGTCCTCCTGTTACTGGCCCGGGTTGCCCAGGGCTTTGCCCACGGCGGGGAGTCCGCCACGGCCAACACCTACATCGCGGAGATCGCGCCTCCGGCCAAACGCGGGCAGTGGGGAAGCATAGTATTCGTAGCCATTTTCGGCGGCTCGGTGCTGGCCTATGTTGTGGGCGGCGGCGTGACCAGTGTTCTGGGCGCGGCCGGTGTTGCCCAATGGGGATGGCGCATCCCCTTCCTTCTCGGGGCCGTGCTGGCGCTGGCTGCGCTCTACCTTCGCCGGAGCATGGAAGAGAGCGAAGTCTTCGAAGCCAAGGCGGCGGCCGCCGAGGTTGCACCCATCCCGCGCAAGGCCATCATCCGCGCAGTGCTGCTCATGATCGCCATGACCTCGGGCATCACCGCCGCGCACTACACCTGGACCTCCTACGCCTCGACCTTCGCCATCACCCAGCGGGGTATGGATCCCCAGACCGCCTACTGGGCCTCCGTGATCGCCCAATCGCTTGCCCTCATCAGCCTGCCGTTCTGGGGCCGGCTTTCAGACCGGATCGGGCGCAAGCCCCTGCTGATCGGCTTCTCCGTGGCCATGGTCGCTTCGCAGTTTCCGCTGATGGGCATGATCACGAGTGATGGCTGGACACTCGCCGTCGCCGCCAGCCTGGCCCTGTGCATTGTCGCCATCCCGGGGGCACTGCTCGCCGCCGTGCTGTCAGAGAACTTCCCCACGAAGATCCGCACCCAGGGCATCGGCTTTGCCTATTCCTTGTCAGTTGCGATCTTTGGCGGAACGGCACCCTATTTAAATGCCCTCTTCAACAGTTGGAGCATGGGCTGGCTATCCAGCGCCTACATCATCGTGCTCTGCCTCGCCACGGCGCTCGCGGTGTTCAGGCTCCCTGAAACCAGGGGCATCGATCTCAAGGACGCCTGAGTTCCCCCGCCGTGAGCCTGTCCGGGCCGAGGCTGCGGGCTGCCTGGTGGGCAGTGCGGGCTGTGGGCCGCGGATCGCCTGACTGTTCATGTGGGCGGCCGTTTGACGCAAGTGGCCGCTATGCCGAGGTCAATAGCGGCCACTTGCGGTGAATGGGTGCCGGCGGACAGGCTGGTAGCGGCCATTTGTGGTGAATGGGTGAAGACAGGGGCTTGAATTCTAGGGGGCATAGCGGCCATTTGTGGCGGCTGGGCGGAGGTTCGCCCGCCCGAGCCACCACCTAACCCCGCCGGGCACAAAGAAAGCTGGTGCAGCCGCTGCGTTTCCGCGGGGCGACTGCACCAGCAGGTAGTACGAATTTTCGGATTGCTATGAAACGTTACTCATTCGCGGCTCCCTTTTTCCCGGTTGTTTGCTCTACCGGGTCTTTGCGTCGTCAGCCAGATGCCTCGACAACAGCCAACCGGCGCCTACCATTGCTACGCCCAAGATCACGAAACCCCACGCACTCATGACGTTCATCGACAGGAAGTTGGCCGCCGACCCCACACCGACAATGAGCCCGTAGACGCTAAGGACGATGTACAGCAGGCCAAAGCCCATGAGGAAGTTCCGGGCGCCCATGGGGTTGTTCCGGGACATGACCAGACCGATGGCACCGATGCCGGCCTGAATGATGTTCAACAGCATCGATACCTGGAACAGGCCCAGGAACAGGGCTGTTGAATTCGGTCCAACGATCGCCAATGAGCTGTACTGCGTGGTGATGCCGGGGATGAACCCCAGGACGCCCACGACTATAAGGACGATACCAACACCCATGCCGACGTTCTGGACATCTGTCCGTCCGAAGTGAACGCCGTGTGCATGTGGAGATGCGGTAGTCATTTTCTGCCTCCAACCACTGATTGCGGACACTCCAATTTTACGGCGGAGTAGGGAAAAAAGCGCCGGCAGGGCGGGCAGTTGAATGCGCTCCCAACCCCGCGGCCCGGGCAAAATACCTGCATAATCCGCCGGTTGAGCCTGTCGGAACGGGCCGGAACGCCGTCACGTGGCACCATTGGACACGATGAAACTGCGCGCTGATCAGACCGGGGAACGTGGACTTCCGATGCCCTTGTGGCTGCAGGGAGCCCTTGAGTCCGCGCAGGCGGCCATTATCTCCGCCCTGGTGGTGGCCGCCCCGATTCTCGCCGTGTGGGCCACCGCCGGATTCCTGAACAGCGCACCCGACGCCCTGGCCCGCCTCGCCGGCCAGGCCTGGCTGCTGATCCACGGCGTTCCGCTGCTGCTGGACACGGCCGGCATCGCCTCCGCGGCCCAGCCGCAGTCCGGCGTCCTGTCCCTCACCCCGCTCGGACTGACGCTCATCCCGTTCCTGCTCGCCTGGCGCGCCGGCCGGCGGCTGGCGCGGGCCTCCTACACGGACCAGCTCTGGCAGGCGCTGCTCGGCTCGTGGCTGATGTACGCCGGATTCGGCCTGGCCACCGGCTTCATCTGCCGCACGGGCGACGTCGGAGTGGGTCTCTGGTCCGCCGCACTCATCCCACTGGTCCCGTTCGGGCTCGGCATGGTGATCGGCGCCCGCCGCGAGGCCGGCTCCTGGAGCCGGCTAATCGGCGTCGACGCCGTCGACTGGCTCTCCCGCACCAGCCAGCATTCGCGCTGGGCCGGGTCCTACCTGGGGTCCGCCATCAAAGCCGGCTTCGTGGCGCTTATGGCCGGCCTGGCGATGTCCTGCGTGCTCCTCGCCGCCACCTTGTTCATCCACTGGAACCTCGTGATCGCCGTCTATGAAGCGCTCGACGCCGGCGCCCTGGGAGGTGCCGTGCTCACCATCGCGCAGCTCGGCTTCCTGCCCAACTTGGCAGTCTTCGCCCTTTCCTGGACCTCCGGCGCGGGCTTCGCCCTCGGCATCGGCTCCCAGGCCGGGGCGCTCGGCACCGCCGTCGGACCGCTGCCCTCGATCCCGGTGTTTGCGGCGCTGCCGGCCGGGTCGCTGGACTACGGGGTGGCCGCGCTGGTGGTGCCTGTCCTCGCCGGAACCCTGGCCGGCTGGTGGTTCCTGCGCGAGGGCGAAAACCACTTCGACGAATGGCTCTCTATCAAGATCCACGCCCGTTGGTTCACCGCCACGGTCTCCACGCTGGCGCTCGGCGTCATGATCGGCAGTTTCGCCGGGCTGCTCGCGGCGGCCCTGGCCTGGATGGCCGGGGGATCCGCCGGCATCGGGCGGCTCACGGAGATTGGACCCGACCCGCTCCGGACGGCACTGTTCGTGGCTGCGGAGGTGGCGGTAGGCGTCGTGGTCGGTTACGCCGCCGGGCCGTGGCTGGAACGCCAGCAGACGCTGCGCGAAGCGGACCTGAAGCCGGCGTCCCTGTGATGCGGCAGGCTGCTTAGCGCATCTGCACGGGCATCGATTTCTGCAGCTGGGTCCTGCACATGGAGGCGGCCTGCTCGGTCAGGGCCTGGCGGCTGCACTGCTGGTAGTCCCGGACCTGGTTGAAGAACAGCGCCGAGGACACGAGCAGCAGTACCTGCACGGCCACCACCACCAGCCCCGAAATCGTCCCGAAGAGCACGAACTTGGACTCCTTGAGCTTGGCGTAGCGGACGAGCACCATGATGCCCAGCACGATGGCGATCGCCGTCAGGAGCGCACTGAGCCAGAGGTAGCTGATGTCCAGCTGGTAGACGAAGAACGAGCCCAACACCGCCACGACGAAGCTGCGGAACAGATTGTGGGTTTTCGCCTGCGAGGCTTTGGCCGCGTCGCTGAGCGGGTGCTGTCCGCCCGGGCTGCCGGCGGAGTCGTTCGGGGGATTCATGGTTTCCAGCCTACGCGAGCGGCCCCATAAGCTAGGACAATGCGCATCGTAGTCCTCGTCTCCGGCACCGGCTCCAACCTCCAGGCCGTCATCGACGCCGTGCAAGCGGGCAGCCTCGACGTCGAGATCGCCGCGGTCGGCGCGGACCGGCCAGGAACCTACGGGGTGGAGCGCTCGGCCGCCGCCGGAATCCCGACCTTCGTGGTGGACTTCAAGGCCTACCCGGACCGGGCCGCCTGGAACGCGGCGCTCACGGAGGCCGTGGCCGCGTACTCGCCCCACGTCGTCGTCTCGTCAGGGTTCATGCGGATCGTCAGCGCCGACTTCATCGACGCGTTCGGCGGCAAATACCTCAACACCCACCCGGCCCTGCTGCCCTCGTTCCCCGGCGCCCACGGGGTCCGCGACGCACTGGCCTACGGCGTGAAGGTCACCGGCTGCACGGTGCACTGGGCCGACGCCGGCGTGGACACCGGCCCCATCATCGCGCAGGAAGCCGTGGCGGTCGGCGACGGTGAGACCGAGGAGTCCCTGCACGAACGGATCAAGGTTGTGGAGCGGCGGCTGCTGGTTTCCACGCTGGCATCCCTCGCCGCCGCGGAAAAACCCGCCTGACCTGCCCCGACCATCCACCCCCACCGCCCGTCCACCCAACCCCACCGCCCGTTGAGCTATCACTTTTGGTGCTCTCCAGGGGTCGGTAAGCACCAAAAGTGATAGCGCATCCGGTGGGGTGGGGGAGGGGCGCTAGTCGAGGCGGCGCTGTTTCGTTTCCGGCGCGAAGAACGCCATCCACAGCACACTGATTAGCACCAGCCCGCCGGCGAGGGCGAACGAGGTCGCCAGGCCCAGCTCCGGCCAGAGGAACGCCGCGAACACCAGCGGCCCGAAGCCCGCCCCGAGCCGGGAAAACGTCGACGCCCAGCCGAAGCCCGAGCCGCGCAGCTCCGTCGGATACAGCTCGGAGACGTACGCGTAGAGCACCGGGATGGCCACCTGCACCACAAAGCCGAAGACCAGCAGCCAGAACACGGCCGCCGTCGGGATGTCCACCACAATCGCCACGATCACCAGCGTCAGCGCGGACAGCGGGCCGGTGATCGCCAGGACCCACTTCCGGCCCACACGCTCCACCAGCAGGGCGGCAACCACCACGCCCAGGAGCC
Organism: Arthrobacter sp. PsM3; assembly: GCF_030433895.1. Taxonomy (GTDB): domain Bacteria; phylum Actinomycetota; class Actinomycetes; order Actinomycetales; family Micrococcaceae; genus Arthrobacter. The sequence goes on from NZ_JARUXE010000037.1 coordinate 28,842, forward strand.
CGACGGCGGCCATGGAGGCGGTGGTGAGGAAGGCCTTGTACTCCTCGAAGCCGGCGCCGATCAGGATCCGCGGCATCCAGGTCAGCGACAGGTAGTACACCAGCAGGATGGAAAAGAACAGCGACCAGGCCGCCGACGTGATCTTCCAGTCGTACTGCCACAGGGCGCGTAGTTGGGTCCAGGCGCTGCCGGCGGAGAGCCGCGGGGCTTCCTGCGCCTCGGGCAGGCTGTAGACGCGGGGCTCGGCTCCGGTGGCCGCGACGAGATCGTCGATCACCTTGGCGGCCTCGTCGCGCCGGCCCTTGCGGATCAGGAACAGCGGGGATTCCGGGACGCTGCGGCGGATCCAGAACACCAGCAGCGCCGGGAGCACCATCACCAGCATGGTCAGCCGCCAGTCCCCGAAGGCCGCGATCAGCCCGGCGGACACAAAACCGCACAGTGCGGCCCCGACCGGCCACCAGCCGTCCATCGCGGTGAGGACCCGGCCGCGCTGCTTGCGGGGCGTGAATTCGCCCACCAGCGCGTAGTCCACGGGGATGCAGCCGCCCAGGCCGAAGCCGGCCATAAAGCGGAATGCCACAAACCAGAGGAAGTCGGGGGAGAACGCACCGAGCACGGTGAAGACCGAGAAGATCAGCAGGGTGGCGGTGAAGGCCTTCTTGCGCCCGATCGTGTCCGCGATGGTGCCCCAGACGAAGGCGCCCAGGGCCATGCCGATCAGGTTCGAGGCACCGATCCAGGCGGCGTCGCCCGGGCTGAGGGACCAGTGCTTGGACAGCAACGGAATCAGGATGCCGTTGAGCGTGACGTCCCAGGCGTCAAACATGAAGCCCAGACCGCCGATCAGGAAGATCCGGCCCTGCACTTTCCAACGCCACGGCAGTTCCTGGACCACCTGTTCGCCGCTGGGCACAGTGGTGTACGTGTTCATTTCTCAGCCTCCTGGGAAAACTCTACGTGGCCGGGCGCACCGGTTCGGCGCGCTTCATACTCCGGCGCGCGGAAAGGCCCGGCGCGCTGACGCGATAAACTGGCCCCATCCCCACCACCCGCGGCCCCGCCGCGATATAAGACGGAGACTTTTGTGAGCTTCACGCAGCTTGACCGTGCATCCATCGACCGTGTCCCCATCCGGCGGGCGCTGATTTCGGTCTACGACAAGACCGGTCTGGAGGACCTCGCGAGGGGCCTGCACGAGGCCGGCGTCAAGATCGTCTCCACCGGCTCCACCGCCAAGAAGATCGCCGCCGCCGGCATCCCGGTGCAGGAAGTCGAGGAAGTCACCGGCTCCCCGGAAATGCTGGACGGCCGGGTCAAGACCCTGCACCCGCGCGTCCACGGCGGCATCCTCGCCGACCGCCGTGTCCCGGCCCACATGGACACGCTCGCCTCGATGGACATCGAGCCGTTCGACCTGGTCGTCGTGAACCTCTACCCGTTCGTGGAAACGGTGAAGTCCGGCGCCGCGCAGGATGACGTCGTCGAGCAGATCGACATCGGCGGGCCCGCGATGGTGCGCTCCGCCGCGAAGAACCACGCCGCCGTCGCGATTGTGGTGGACCCGTCCTCGTACCACGACGTCGTTGCTGCCGCCGCGTCGGGCGGTTTTGACCTGAAGACCCGGCGCCGGCTCGCCGCCAAGGCTTTCGCGCACACGGCCAGCTACGACACCGCCGTGGCGACCTGGTCCGCGAGCCAGTTCCTCGACGAGGACGGCGACGGCGTGATCGACTGGCCCGCCTACGCCGGCCTGGCGCTGGAGCGCTCCGAGGTCCTCCGCTACGGCGAAAACCCGCACCAGCAGGCCGCCCTGTACGTCGACCATGCCGCCCCGGCCGGCATCGCGCAGGCCGACCAGCTGCACGGCAAGGCCATGAGCTACAACAACTTCGTCGACGCCGACGCCGCCCTCCGCGCGGCCTTCGACTTCGCCGAGCCCGCCGTCGCGATCATCAAGCACGCCAACCCCTGCGGCGTGGCCGTGGGGTCGGCCTCCGCGGCGGACCCCATCGCGGATGCGCACGCCAAGGCACACGCCTGCGACCCGGTCTCCGCGTTCGGCGGAGTGATCGCTGCCAACCGCACCGTCACCGCCGGCATGGCCAGGACCGTGGCCGGCATCTTCACCGAGGTCGTCATCGCGCCGGGCTTCGAGGACGAGGCCGTGGAGATTCTGTCCAAGAAGAAGAACATCCGGCTGCTGGCCCTGCCCGATGGCTACGGCCGCTACCCGACAGAGTTCCGCCAGGTCTCCGGCGGCATGCTGGTTCAAGCCACCGACAAGGTCGACGCCGAGGGTGACAACCCCGCAAACTGGACCCTTGCCGCCGGTGACGCCGCCGACGCCGCGACCCTGGCCGACCTCACGTTCGCCTGGACCGCGTGCCGCGCCGCCAAGTCCAACGCCATCCTGCTCGCGGACAACGGTGCCGCCGTCGGCATCGGCATGGGCCAGGTCAACCGGCTCGATTCCTGCAAGCTCGCCGTCGAGCGGGCCAACTCGCTCGGTGTGAGCGTGGACTCCGAGGTCGACGGTGCGGGAGGCGCCTCGAACGCCGACGCGACCGGAGCCCCCGAGCGGGCCCGCGGCGCCGTGGCGGCGTCGGACGCGTTCTTCCCGTTCGCCGACGGCCTGCAGATCCTGATCGACGCCGGCGTCCGCGCCGTCGTCCAGCCCGGCGGTTCGGTCCGGGACGAGGAAGTCATCGCCGCAGCCAACGCCGCGGGCATCACGATGTACTTCACCGGCGCCCGGCACTTCTTCCACTAGTTCCACAGGTTCCACAGGTTCCACCAGTTCCACAGGTTCCACAGGTTCCACCAGTCAGGTCGTGCGGTCCCGCGCAGCCGGCCCCACCAAGAATGGACATGCCCTCCCTTTCCGGAGGACATGTCCATTCTTTGTGCCTATGACTGGGCACAAGGGGACTATGTCCAGTGCCGGGTCGGTGCGGAGGAGCATATCCAGTGGTGGCGGCGAGGCCCCAAGCCCGGATGCGGCCAGCTGTCCAGGGGACATGTCCATTGCTGGTGCCGGGGACTGGACATAAGGGGATTATGCCCAGTCGAGGGTCCGTGCGGAGGGCATGTCCCGTGGGGCGGGCTCCATAGCTGGGCGCGGGCGGGGGACATGTCCCGTGGGGCAGGCTCCGCAGCAGGGTGCGAAACCAGGGTTAACGCCAAGGCGGGGCCAATTGTGGCCCATCCCCGCTGCCGGGGATGGACCACAGGTGACCCCGCGCTGGTGTTGCTATAGCTGGTGGTCCGGCTAGGCGGCGGCCGACGCGGTGGTGTAGGCCTGCTGGATGACGGAGCCCCAGTACGGGCCGTACATCGTGGTGGACTTGCTGCCGTAGCCGTAGCTGTTGATCGAGTTCTGGTAGCCGGTGGAGCTGGAACCGATGAACCATGGGCCGCCCGAGGAGCCGCCGGTCATGTTGCAGGGGATGCCCTGGGTGTTGAACTGCGGGTTGGACGGGTCGTTCGTGGCCGTGCCGCTGCAGCTCTTCAGGGACTCGCCATTGAAAGGTGCCGCCGCCGGGTAGCCGAAGGACTTGTAGCTCAGGCCGCGGGCGGCGTTGAACTGCACGCCCGAGCCGCCGACAACGTCCGCAAGCTTCTGGCCGTTGAGCGTGTTCATGACCGCGAAACCGGTGTCGTAGGTCATGTCACCGCCGGAGCTCCACTGGGTCGGGGCGTAGAGGGCCTTGGCCGTCCACATCCCGTAGGGCGCGGAACCGTTGAGGTAGGCCGGGACGAAGGTGAACTCGGTGGCGAAGGCGCCGGGGCCCTCGTTGACGCAGTGCCCGGCCGTGGAGACGGTGCTCTTGTTGGTGGAGGAGACCGAGTTGCCCGAGCAGACGTAGTTGGTGCCGCCGAGCGTGAAGAAGACCTTGCCGATGTGCTTGACCGGGGTCTCGCTCGCGTTCGCCTTGGTCTGGGCTTGCTTCGCCTGCAGGCTGGGCGCCAGGGCTTCGATGGTGCTCGGTGCTGCCGCTTCCGCCGGGCGGTTCAGCGCGGCAGTGGGGTTGGCGCTCCGCTGCTTGGCCTTGTCGGCCAGGACGTCCCCGGGGGTGGCGTTGCGCATCCGCTCGGCGGTCCAGTACTCGGCGCCGCCGGTCTCGACGACGGTGTGGCTGCTGACCCCCGACGTTTCTGCCGGGGTATTACCGGGTGCGGGGGCTGCACTTGCTGCGCCCGCAGCGCTCAGGGCCAGCAGTGCCGCTGCCGAAAGGCTGAGTAGGCTGGTGGCCAGAGTCTTGGGTGTTCTCATGGTGTCCTAACCGGTGAAAAGCGGGGCGGCCCGGTGGCGGCCGCCGTGATGGGAACGAAACTACGGGGCTTTGACGAATCTGTAAAGAATTTTGTCAATTCTTGTCATGGCATGCTGCCGGCGTCACGGAGATCACACCATAGGACGCCGGTAGGCGGCAACCATGCTCCCTCGGGTAAGTTGGGGGTGTTGAAATGGCAAAAAAATTCCGGAAATACCCAGACCTTCAGGGAGACGCCCGAGCAATGGCAAAGATTATCTATACCCACACCGACGAAGCGCCGATGCTGGCCACCTATTCGTTCTTGCCGATTGTCGAAGCCTTCGCTTCGACGGCCGGTGTGGAAGTGGAGACCCGCGACATTTCGCTGGCCGGCCGTATCATCGCCGCTTTTGGCGACTACCTCACCGAAGAGCAGCGTGTCAGCGACGCCTTGGCTGAACTTGGCGCCCTCGTCAAGAAGCCCGAAGCCAACATCATCAAGCTGCCGAACATCAGCGCCTCCACGCCGCAGCTGAAGGCTGCCATCGCGGAGCTTCAGGGCCAGGGCTACGCCCTCCCGGACTACCCGGACAACCCCTCCTCGGACGAGGAGACGGACATCCGCTCCCGCTACGACAAGATCAAGGGTTCCGCCGTCAACCCGGTACTGCGTGAAGGCAACTCGGACCGCCGCGCACCGCTCTCGGTCAAAGCCTACGCCCGCCAGAACCCGCACAGCATGGGCGCTTGGACCCCCGAGTCCAAAACCAACGTCGCCGCGATGGACTCCGACGACTTCCGCGCCAACGAGAAGTCCGTCGTCATCAAGGCCGATGGGAACATCAAGATCCAGCTGGTTAAGGAAGACGGCACGGTGAAGATCCTCAAGCGGGCCTTTCCCGTCCTCGCCGGCGAGGTCATCGACGGCACCGTGATGCGGGCCGCCGCCCTGGACAGTTTCCTCGCCGCACAGGTTGCCCGCGCCAAGGAAGAGGGCGTGCTGTTCTCCGCCCACCTCAAGGCCACCATGATGAAGGTCTCGGACCCGATCATCTTCGGCCACGTCGTCAAGGCGTACTTCTCCGAGCTCTTCGACAAGTACGGAGCCCAGATCGCCGCCGCCGGCCTGAGCCCGAACAACGGACTCGCCTCCATCCTCAACGGCCTCGAGGAACTCCCCGAGGAAATCCGTGGCGACGTGGAAGCCGCCATCAAGCAGGGGCTGAACGACGGCCCCGAACTGGCCATGGTCGATTCGGACAAGGGCATCACCAACCTGCACGTACCGTCCGACGTGATCGTGGACGCCTCCATGCCAGCAATGATCCGCAGCTCCGGCCACATGTGGGGCCGCGACGGCCAGGAGGCCGACACGCTCGCCGTCCTGCCGGACAGCAGCTACGCCGGCATCTACCAGGTCGTCATCGATGACTGCCGCGCCCACGGCGCCTTCGACCCGACCACCATGGGTACCGTCCCGAACGTCGGCCTGATGGCCCAGGCCGCCGAGGAATATGGCAGCCACGACAAGACCTTCGAGATCCAGTCGGCCGGCACCGTGCAGGTTGTCGACGACGCCGGGACCGTGCTGATCGAGCACCAGGTTGCCCCGGGGGACATCTGGCGCGCCTGCCAGACAAAGGACGTGCCGATCCGCGACTGGGTCAAGCTGGCCGTCACCCGCGCCCGGGCCTCCGCCATGCCGGCCATCTTCTGGCTGGACAAGGGCCGCGCACACGACGCCCAGATGGTCGCCAAGGTCCAGGAATACCTCAAGGACTACGACACCGAGGGCCTCCAGATCGAAATCATGTCCCCGGACGAGGCGACGGGGTTCACCCTGGAGCGCATCCGTAAGGGCGAGGACACCATCTCGGTGACCGGCAACGTGCTGCGCGACTACCTCACGGACCTGTTCCCGATCCTGGAACTCGGCACCAGCGCCAAGATGCTCTCCGTGGTCCCGCTGATCAACGGCGGCGGCCTCTTCGAAACCGGCGCCGGCGGCTCCGCGCCGAAGCACGTCCAGCAGTTGCTCAAGGAAAACCACCTGCGCTGGGACAGCCTGGGTGAGTTCCTGGCCCTGGCCGTCAGCTTCGAGCACCTCGCCACCTCCACGGGCAACGCCCGCGCGCAGATCCTGGCCGACACCCTGGACCGTGCCACCGGCACCTTCCTGCTGGAGGACAAGTCCCCGAAGCGCAAGGCCGGGGAACTGGACAACCGCGGCAGCCACTTCTACCTGGCCAAGTTCTGGGCCCAGGAGCTCTCCCGCCAGGGCGACGACGCCGAGCTGGCCGCGGCTTTCGCCGCCGTTTCCGGCGCACTGGATTCCGCGGAGGAGACCATCATCGGCGAACTCCTCGCCGTCCAGGGTTCCCCGGTGGACCTCGGCGGCTACTACCGCCCGGACGAGGCAAAGGTCACCGCAGTAATGCGCCCCTCGGCGAAGTTCAGCGAAGTCCTGTCCATGCTGAACTAGTTCCGCTGAGCCGGCGTCCTGCCGGCAGTGCGTGGGCCCGAACGGCGTTATACCGAACGGCGCACCGGAAGTGTCCGGTGCGCCGTTCGGCGTTTCGCGGCTCGGGCACCGGACGAGTGTTGCCTGTGAGGATGTCATCACCTAGGGTACTAAGCACGCTTAGTTTCGGCTCGGGCGCCACAGTGCGCCGCCGGAAAGGGGCGAAGGTTGCCTACCCGAGGAGTCACCCATGCCAGAAGAGAGCAACATCGAGATCCCCGGTGCGGTGTCCGTGGAGCCGCCCGCGCTGGAGGAGCCCACAACGCCGCGGGAACCGCTTCCGCCGAAGCCTGACCAGCAGGGGCCCGAAGCCGTATCGCCGACCGGCAGCCCCACCGGCGCTCCGGCGAACTCCCGGGCCCAGTCCGGCGCCTACCTCACCACGGCCCAGGGGCTCCGGCTTTCCGACACGGACCATTCGCTGAAGGCCGGCCGGCGCGGACCCGTGCTGCTCCAGGACCACCACCTGCGCGAGAAAATCACCCACTTCGACCACGAGCGTATCCCGGAACGGGTGGTCCACGCCCGGGGCGCCGGAGCGCACGGCGTCTTCCGGTCCTACGGTTCGGCGTCGAACATCACCTGTGCCGGGTTCCTGGCCAAAGACGTCGAGACCCCCGTGTTCGTCCGCTTCTCCACCGTCCTGGGCTCCCGCGGCTCCGCGGACACGGTCCGGGACACCCGCGGCTTCGCCACCAAGTTCTACACCGACGAGGGCACGTTCGACCTCGTCGGGAACAACATCCCGGTCTTCTTCATCCAGGACGGCATCAAGTTCCCGGACATTATCCACGCCGGAAAACCCCACCCGGACCGTGAAATCCCGCAGGCCCAGAGCGCCCATGACACCTTCTGGGACTTCGTCTCGCTGCACACCGAAGCCCAGGCCCACACCATGTGGAACATGTCCGACCGCGCACTTCCACGCTCCTACCGCACCATGGAGGGCTTCGGCGTCCACACCTTCCGCTTCGTCAACCGCGAGGGCGCGACCAGCCTGGTGAAGTTCCACTGGAAGCCGAAGCAGGGCGTCCATTCACTGCTCTGGGAGGAAGCCCAGCTCATCAACGGCATGGACCCGGACTTCCACCGGCGGGACCTGGCGGACGCGATCGAGGCAGGAGCCCACCCGCAGTGGGAACTCGGCGTCCAGGTCTTCCCGGACACAGAGGAGGAGTTCTTCGAGGGGATCGACCTGCTCGACCCAACGAAGTTCGTCCCGGAGGAACGTGCGCCCGTGCAGCCGATCGGGATCATGACCCTGAACGCTAATCCGGTGAACTACTTCGCCGAAACAGAGCAGGTCGCCTTCCATCCCGGCCACCTCGTCCCGGGCATCGACGTGACCAACGATCCGCTGCTGCAGGTCCGGCTGTTCTCCTACATCGACACCCAGATCAGCAGGCTGGGCGGGCCCAACTTCGGCCAGCTTCCGATCAACCGGCCGCACGCCCCCGTCAATGACATGCTGCGCGATGGCATGCACCAGACGGCAGTGCACGGGGGCGCGGCGCCCTACCGTCCGAACTCCCTCGACGGCGGCTGCCCGTTCCTGGCCGGCGCGGATCTCGGCGCGTTCATCGACGTCCCGGAAGAACTCGCGGCCGCGGTCAAGGAGCGGAAGTCGCCCGCATCCTTCGATGACCACTACAGCCAGGCGCGGTTGTTCTTCCGCAGCCTGACCCCGGTGGAACAGGACCACGTGGTCCAGGCGTACACCTTCGAACTGGGGAAGTGCCGCGAGGAGATCGTCCGAGCGCGCCAGCTGCTGGCACTGGCCAACATCGATTCCGCCCTGTGCGCGGCCGTGGCATCCGGGCTCGGCATGCCGGCCCCGCAGCCCACCGAACAGGTAGCTGACTCCGCCCCGAGCCCGGCCGTCTCCCAACTGGGCGGATCCTGGCCGGTGGCCGGCCGGGTGGTGGGAATTATCGCCGACGAGGACAGTGATCTCGAATCCGTCCGGACCGCCCGCGCTGCCCTTGACGCTGCCGGGATCGTCCCGCTCGTGATCGCACCGGCCGGAGGCTTCCTCGGCGGAGCCGACGACGGGATCCCGGTCCAGCGGACCTACCTCACCGCGCGCTCCACCGAGTTCGACGGCGTGCTGGTCGCCGCCTCGGGCGCACCGGCCAAGGACGCCGCGCAGGGGCGGGATGCCAAAGCCGGGGAGCCGGGCGCGTCGCTGGATCCGCGGATCCTGCTCCTGCTGTCGGAGATGTTCCGGCATGCCAAGGCCATGGGCGGCTGGGGGACCGGTGTCACCTGCCTCGACGGGGCAAGCATCCCGCAGGACGCCCCGGGCATCGCCGTGGGGGACGGGCCGGACGACGTCGTTGCCAGGCTAACCGGTATGCTCGCTGCCCACCGGGCATGGGATCGGTTCCCGGCTTCCGGGGCCTAGCAGCCACGAGCCCGGACTTCGGCACGGCCTTAACCGTTGCCCTTGCCCTTACCTTTGGTCTTGCCGCTGTCGGCCGGCGGTGCGGGCGCAACGGCGGGCGGGGGGGCCGCCGCCGCCGCGGCGGCGGCTTCGGCCTGGGCGGCGGCCGCGGCGGCCTGTGCTGCTGCTTCCTGTTCGGCCGCAACCCGGGCGGCTTCGGCCTGCTGGGCGTTGAGGTCCGCGCGGACGGCGTCGACGGACTTCCTGATGCTCTCGTGCCGCTTGAAGGACACCTCGCCACGGGCGGCCGCTTCGTCGAGTTTCACTGTGAGCTCGTCGAGGTGCTTCAGCGATGCGGCCGGATCATTGGCGGCGGCTGCCTCGGTCACGGAAAGGACCTGGGCCTGAAGTTCAACGGCGGCAGCGCGGTCCAGCTCCGGAGCCGCGGCACAGCCGGCCAGGGTGCCGGTGAGCAGCACCGTGGCGAGGAGCCAGCCGGCGAGGATCCGACGGGGGCTGCCAAGGGCCGCGCCGGGCGAGGGACTGGTTGGTTGGCTCATGGTTCCACGCTTTTCTGTAGCTCCTGCAGGTGGATGCCAACGTCCCCGGTCACTGCCGGGTAGGGAGCGACGGCTGGTGGTTCCGGGGTTGCAAGGGCGACGGCGGCTGCGACAGCGCCCGTCACGACCGCCAGCAGCGCGAGGGACAGCAGGATCCGGGTGCGGCGTCGGGCCTGCCGGAAGCGCGAGGCGGCCCGGGGCAGTAGCGGGCCGCGGTCTGCCTGCGGAGTGGTGGCCGCGTCCGGGTCCAGGGCAGGCAGGGCCCGGGCGACGTTATTCAACTTGCCACCGTGATCCGGGGCGACAAACGTACCGTGGCTGGTGCCCGGGCCGGCTGGGGATTGCCGCGGGGGACGGGCCGGCGGGGCAGGCAGAACACGGGTGCGCTCTTCGGCGAGCAGGCCGGGAAGGGACGCGGGGGAGACCAGGGCATGCCGCAGTGCCACTTCGAGGTCCGCGGCGGACGGGCGGTCCAGGGGATCCAGAGCGGTCATGGCCCGGATGAGTTGGGCCCATTCGGAAGGCACAGAGTCGGGGATGGCCGGGGCCCGGTGCAGCCTCGCGACGGCGGATTCCACGGCGCTGCCGGGAAACTCCACGTCGCCCTTGATGCATTCGAGCAGGACCAGTCCGAGCGAATAGATGTCGCTTGCCGGACCCAAGTCGGCGCCCCGGGACTGTTCCGGGCTCAGGTACGCGGCGGTTCCCACCATGGTGCCGGTGGCGGTCAGCCGGGTCCCGTCCACAAGGCGGGCGATCCCGAAGTCGGTGAGTTTCGGCCGCAAAGGTTCCCCGGGCCGGACCGGTACAAGCAGGATGTTGGCCGGCTTGATATCCCGGTGGATGATGCCAAGCGAGTGCACATAGGCCAGGGCATCCGCGACCCCGGCCCCGATGACCGCGATCTCATCCAGCGGCAGCGGGCTGTGCCGGACCCGGGCCCGGAGGTCCTGCCCGGCGACGAGTTCCATGGTCAGGAAAGGCCGTGGTTCCTCGGGGATGCGGCTATCCGTGCCGGCGTCGAAGAGGGTCACCAGGCTCGGATGGTTCAGGGCTGCCAGCAGTTCGATCTCGGCTTCCTGACGCCGGAGTTCGTCCGGATCCGCGGACTGCGGGGCAAAGAGCTTGAGTGCAACATCGCGGCCCAGGTTCATGTCCTTGGCACTGTAAACGGACGCCATTCCGCCCCGGCCGATCACTTCCCCCAGCCGGTAGCGGCCACCCAAGAGCTGTGCCGTGTTGCTGCTGGGCGAACTGTCCACGCTTGTCCTCGTCCCTTCCCCCGGGGCGCCACGGCAGCGCCCCCCAAGAATGATACCGGGACGGGTATCTGCTCCCCGCACGGCGGCCGCAGACCGACGGCCGCCGTGCAGGCTGGATGCTGCCGGAGCGGGTGTGTCGTTGAGTCCCCCAGCGGACCCAACGGCGGTATGCCTT
>NZ_JARUXE010000038.1 GCF_030433895.1 Arthrobacter sp. PsM3
CACACAAATCCACCCCGGGAACCACCCCCACACCCCCAAAAACCCCGCCACCACAACGAACCCAGCCACCCGAGAGCCCTCCCCCACACCCAAACAACAAAAACCCGCCCCTGTGGGCTCCATCACCTGCGCCGGGCAGCGCTTGGCGCGCAGGACAGCGGGGCGCCTTGCCGTGGTCCGCGGCCGCCGGCCTGTCCGGCGGCGAGCCCTTAAACGCAAAAGGGCCGGCACCTATTGGCGCCGGCCCTTCTTCAGCCACTGGATTCAGGAGTGCTGAATTACCAGGAAGACTTCGTGATGCCCGGGAGCTCACCGCGGTGAGCCATGTCGCGGAAGCGAACACGGGAGATACCGAACTTCTGGAAGGTACCGCGCGGGCGGCCATCGATGATGTCGCGGTTACGCAGACGTACCGGTGAGGCGTTGCGGGGCAGCTTCTGCAGGCCGAGGCGTGCAGCTTCGCGAGCCTCGTCAGTCGACGCGGGGTCAACCAGAGCCTTCTTCAGTTCGAGGCGCTTTGCAGCATAACGCTCGACGATGACTTTACGCTGTTCGTTCTTAGCGATCATTGACTTCTTAGCCATGTGGTTAGCGCTCCTCTCGGAATTCGACGTGCTTACGGATGCGGGGGTCGTACTTCTTCAGAACCATGCGGTCCGGATCGTTACGACGGTTCTTGCGCGTCACATAGGTGTAACCCGTGCCCGCGGTCGACTTGAGCTTGATGATCGGACGTACGTCCTTGTCCTTAGCCATTAGAGCTTCACTCCTCGTGCCAGGATTGCGGCGACGACTACGTCGATGCCACGCACGTCGATGGTCTTGATGCCCTTTGCAGAGAGCTGCAGAGTGACATTACGGCGCAGGGACGGAACCCAGTAGCGCTTCTTCTGGATGTTCGGGTCGAACCGGCGCTTGTTGCGACGGTGCGAGTGCGAAATGCTGTGTCCAAAGCCCGGCTCGGCTCCGGTCACCTGGCAGTGTGCTGCCATGACGACTCTCCTCAAAAATAAATGAAACGATCGGCGGAGTTCCCGCGTGACCGTGCGACAGGCGGCGTCCGCATCCAGCGCCCCTGAGTTTCGGTAGTTCCGCAGTGTTCAGGCAGACGGCTTAAACCGGCTGATTTCCTCACTGCGGCGAAGACTGTGGGTCACGGGCACCGGCCGCGGTATCCATGAAGGAAAACCACGGCGAAGTGCCGGGATGCTGGGCGAATACAGGAGTGCACGCAACTTGAGCCCCTAACTACCGGCCATCAGGACTGCCAATATCTCAGGCAAATCCCACCAACCGGAGCAATTGCACACGCTCCGCGCCACCTAGCGCCTACCAAGTCTACGAGCTTGACGAATTAAAGACCAATCCGCTACCCGGAGGTGTATAAGGGCCGCCAGCCGGTTCCCGGCAAAGTCACATCGGCACCCTAGCGCTTTCACAGCAAATTGATAGGCGCCCGGCGGACTGTATAACCATGAACACTTCACTCCAGATGGCCGTCCCTGGCACGGCCCGCCGTACTCCCGTGGAGCGGTTCCGCGGTCAGGCCCGGAGTCGTTTGTTCCGGGCAGACCTGCTGACCGTGCTCGCTTGGTCTTCGGTGGCCGCCGCCATTGCGCTGTGGCTCGCCGACGGCGGCGCCACCGGGTTCTCGACGCTTGCGGGCTCGTTCACGGCCCTGGGAATCGTGGCCGGTCTTGCCGGTATGGACCTTGTGCTGCTGATGTTGCTGCTGGTAGCGCGTCTTCCCTTGATCGACGGCGCCGTTGGACACGACCGTGCCCTTGAATTTCACCGCAAACTCGGCAAACCGTCACTTTACCTGCTGCTCGCACACGGAGTCCTGATCGCAGTCGGATACGGGATGGCCGAAGGGCTCGATCCAGTCAGTGAACTGGTGTCCCTTTGGGTGCTGGTCCCCGACATGTGGCTCGCCATCGTGTCGATCGGGTTGTTCATTGCCGTGGTCGTCACCTCGCTCGTGGCAGTCCGGCGCCGGTTCCCATACGAGTTCTGGTACACCGTGCACCTGCTGACCTACGCCGCCGTACTCACGGCGATCCCGCATCAGTTCAGCACCGGCGCCCTCTTCGCCGAGGGCACGTGGCAGCGCTGGTATTGGATCGCCATCTGCATCGCCACCGGGGCCGCCCTGGCCCACTACCGCCTGCTTGAGCCAATCGTCGCCACGGTCCGCCACCAACTGAAGGTCAGCCGCGTCGTGACGGAGGCGCCCGGCGTCGTCAGCATTGAACTGACAGGCCGGCACCTCGACGAACTGGCCGGCAACGGCGGCAGGTTCTTCATCTGGCGGTTCCTCTCCCCGGGCGCGTGGTGGCATCCGCACCCCTTCAGCCTCTCCGCGGAACCCGTGGTGTTCGATTCCTCGGGGCGGGGCAGACTGCGCATCACCGTCCGCAACCTCGGCCGGGGTTCAGCGCAGCTGGCCCGGCTGAAGCCCGGGACCAGGGTCGCCATCGAGGGGCCCTACGGGCTCTTCAGCACGGCGGCCCGCAGCCGGGACCACGTCGTGATGATCGGAGCGGGCATCGGCATCACCCCAATCCGCGCCCTGCTGGAGCGCACCCCCTTTGAACCGGGCAATGCCACGGTGATCCTCCGCGGCCACAGTGAGGCCGAACTGTACCTGGGTGCCGAAATCCTGGAACTTTGCCGCCGACGCGGCGCCACCTTGTTCCATCTCACCGGCACCCGGACCACCGGCGAACAGGGCTGGATGCCGGAGTCGGCCGTCCGGTCAGGACACCGGCTGGTCAGCTACGCTCCACACGTCGCCGAGGCCGACGTGTATATCTGCGGCCCGACCGCCTGGGCGCGCAGTGTGATCAGCGAAGCCCGCTCGGCAGGTGTCCGTGAAGAACAACTCCACAACGAAAGGTTCGACTGGTGAGAATACGAGCAGCGGTTTCTGCAGCACTGGCCTCCGCCGGGATCCTTCTGGTCGGCTGGCAGTCCGGCGCGCACGTCGCCGATACGGGGAGCGCGGCGGCGACCACGTCGGCCACCACGTCCAACGGGACGTCGTCCGGATCGGCAGCCGGCGGCGGGGCCTCGTCCGGATCTTCCGGTTCGAGTTCCTCAAGCGGCTCAAGCGGCTCTGCCGGGGCCACGGCCCAGGCCGCAGGAACCTATGCCGGCAGTCTCGTCCAGACCCGTTTCGGCGCCGTCCAGGTCCAGATCACGGTAAAAGCCGGCGCGATCACGGATGTGACCGCCCTTCAGCTCACCGACGAGGACCGCAAGTCCGTGCAAATCAGCACCCGGGCAGCTCCGCTGCTGCGTGCGGAGGTCATCAAGGCCCAGTCCGCCCAGGTGCAGACGATTGGTGGCGCCACCGTCACCAGTGCCGCGTATTTGAGTTCGCTTCAGGCAGCCCTCGATGCAGCAAACCTCTAAAACCTTAGCCGCCGAGAGCCCGGCGCGCAGCGCCCCGGCGCTGAAAAGCAGGACCTTCCAGTGCATGGGGACCGTCATCAGCCTCGCCCTGCCTACCGCGACCGTCGGGGCAGCGGACGGCGGGCAGGTGCTGGAAGGTGCCGCGGCCGCCGTCGAACGCGTGTTTGCCGGGCTGGATGCGATGTTCAGCCTGTACCGCCCGGATTCCGAGGCGAGCCGGATGGCCCGCGGCGAGATCACGCTCCGCGACGCTTCGGCGGCCTTCCGCGCCCGCTTTGAGGATGCCACCGGCTGGCGTCTGCTGACTGAGGGATTTTTCACCCCCGAGCGGCCCGACGGCGTGCTGGACCTTTCCGGAATCATCAAGGGCTACGCGATCGACCAGGCTGCCACCGCGCTGGAGTCCGTGGGCGTCGAGGACTGGTGCCTGAACGCCGGGGGCGATGTGCTGGTGAGCGGCTCGCCCGCCCCGGGAACAGGGTCCCCGTGGCTGGCCGGCATCGTGGATCCGCAGGACCGTGGGGCGCTTCTCTCGGGGTTCCCTTTGGGCGACGCCGGCCGCTTCGCCGCGCTGGCAACGTCCGGCAGCGCCGAGCGCGGCGACCACATTTGGAAGGCAGGAGTGGGCCGCACCGAATTCCGCCGCTCCGAATTCCGCCAGGTCTCCGTGGCGGCCAGGGACATTGTTACCGCGGACGTCCTGGCGACGGCGGTCGTTGCCGGCGGCCGGCGGATGCTGGACTGGGCAACGGACAGCTGGGATGTCGAGGTGCTTGCCGTCCTCGGCAACGGGGAACTGATCGCGACGTCGGGGTTCCGGGCCTAGAGGTGCGTGAGCCGGGGGTAGCGCGGTGCCAGTCCGTCGCCTGAGGACTTTCCGGTGACGCGACGGACCACCCACGGTCCGGCGAATTCGCGCACCCAGCGGGCATTGGCCCGGATTGCCTCGGCCCGGTTCAGCTCGGGGACCGGGGTCATGGGCGGGATGTCGATCGAGTGGTCGTGTTCCAGGACGGTGAGGACGCGTTTGGCCATGTTCGCGTGGCCCGCGGCGGACATGTGCATCCGGTCGGTCGCCCACATCCCCCAGTCGTAGTACTCGCTGAAGCGCCAGTAGTCCACCAGGAGGGCGCCGTGGTCACCGGCGATGCCGCGGACCAGTTCGTTGTAGATCGCGGTGCGCCCGCGCGTCGTGCCGAAGATCTTGGAGCCGCGGGAGTCGAAACCGGTGAACATCACGATGGTGGCGCCGGTGGCCTTGAGCTTGCGGATGCCGGCGTCGTAGTCCACCAGCAGGTTGTCGATATCGACCTTGGGCCGGAGGATGTCGTTGGCCCCGGCGTAGATGCTCACGAGGGTGGGTTTGAGGGCCACAGCCGCGTCGACCTGTTCGGCCATGATCTGGCGCAGCTTCTTGCCGCGGATGGCGAGGTTCGCGTAGCCGAAGCCCGGATCCGCGGCGCCCAGCTGCTCGGCCACCCGGTCCGCCCAGCCCCGGACGCCGTTGGGGCGGGCGGGGTCGTCGTCGCCGACGCCTTCCGTGAAGGAGTCGCCAAGGGCTACGAAGCGGGACGTGAAATCCATGGATCCAGTCTGCCAGCAGTTGCCGGAAGCAACAAAGCAGGAAGGGTCAGGCCGTCGACGCCGCTACTCGCGGATCCGGACCGCCGATTCGCGCAGGTACTGTTCCACCCGGGTGTAGGCGTCCCGGGTCAGGGCCTTCCAGAGAGCGAGGGCCAGCCGCGGGTCGCTGGCCTCCAGCTCGGCGATCGCCTCGGCACTAAGCACCATGACCTGGACCGGGCCCACCGCCCTGACGGTGGTTTCCTGCCGGTTCCCGCTGCCCAGCGCCAGCTCCCCGAACGTCATGCCCGCGCTGAGTGTGTTCAGCTTGACCCGCTCCGCGGTGGGCCCCGGGGAGGTGCTGCTGACCCTTCCGGAGGTGATGAAGTAGACCCCGCCGAACCGCAGCCCGACGCGCCGGATGACGTCGCCGTCGTCGTAGGATTTCGGGGTCATCAGGGCTTCGAGCGCTACGGCGTCCGCCTCGTCCAGGGGCGCCAGGGCGGGCGATGCGGTGACCGGCACGAGGTCCGGCAGCAGCAGGTGGTCACCGTGGCGCTCCAACAGGCGGTTTTCGCAGTATTCGACGGCGACGCTCCGGGTCGCGAAGGACGGCACCGGATGCCGCGCCGACTGTCCCAACGCCTCCGCGACGGAGCCGTCCGCCTCGATCAGCACGAGTTCGCGGCCGGCGCCGGTCAGTTTTTCCCTGGACATTTCCAGCATGCGCACGGCCACCTCGCTGACCTGGTCGGTACGGCGCAGGTCCAGGACCACCAGCTCTACCTCGTCCGGCAGGCTGCTGAGCTCGCGCACCATGGACTCTGTGCCGGCGAAAAGCAGGTCGCCGTTGACTTCGATCACCCGCGCCCGGTGGCCGTGGGCGCGGAGCACGTCGGCGGCCTCGTCGTTCCGGCGGATCCCGGAGGGCGTCTCGGTCACGTCGTACGCGGCGAGGATGGCGGACCGTCCGGTCCGGGCCGCGCGGACGAAGTGCAGTTCCATGTCCCGGGAGAGGCGCTGGGCAGTAGCCAGTCCGCGGACGCTGCTGCCATGCTCATCCAGCGGCGGCGAATAGACCGCCAGGCCCACCTGGCCGGGCAGCACAGCGATGATCCCGCCGGCCACCCCGCTCTTTCCGGGCATGCCCACGCTGCTGATCCAGGCCCCGGCGTCGTCGTACATGCCGGAAGTCATCATGACGGACAGCACGCGTTCCACCGGGCCGATCTCCAGCACCTGCTTGCCGCTGAGCGGGTTCCGGCCGCCGTTGGCGAGGGTGGCGGCCATAATCGAGAGGTCGTAGGAGTTCACCAGGACAGAACACTGGCGGAAATAGTCCTCCAGGACCGGCGTCGGATCATCCTCGATGATGTTGAAGGAGCGCAGCAGGTACGCCAGGGCAGTGTTGCGGTGGCCGTGCTTGAGCTCGGATTCGAAGACCTTCTCGCTGACCGAAAGCTGCCGGCCCGCGAAAGCGGAATACGTGCTGAGGATCCGCTTGAAGCCGGACTGCCCGCCGGATCCCCTGATCAGCGAGGTGGCAGTGAGGGCACCGGCGTTGATCATCGCATTGGCCGGCCGGCCGGTCCCCTCGGCCAGGGAGATCTCATTGAAGGAATCGCCCGACGGTTCCACGTCCACTTTGGCGTCCACGGCCTCGTTGCCCAGGTCCTCGAGGGCCAGCCCGTAGGTGAAGGGCTTGGAGATGGACTGGATGGTAAATTCCTCGCGGGTGTCGCCGATCTCGTAGACCTTGCCGTCCACGGTGGCGAGGGCGATGCCGAAGTTGTCCGGGTCCACGTTGGCCATCGCCGGGATGGTGCTGTAGGGCTTGCCGTCCTTGAGCTGGGCGATCTCGGCGTGGATCTGGCTCAGGTAGCTGTCGATCGGCGATTCCATAGTGCCCACACTAGGTGACGCAGGCCAGGTTAAGCAGGCTAGGGGACGGTCCTGCGGCGGCCCTCAGGCCTGCTGGCTATCCCGCAGGATCCAGTGGTCCTTGTCCAGGCGGGCAACGATCTTCTCGCCGATCCGGGCGAGGTCAGCGACGTCCTCCTTGCTCAGGGCGTCGAGGAAGAGCGAACGCACGGCCTCGACGTGGCCCGGGGCGAGCTCCTTGATGGTTTCCATTCCCGCGTCGGTGAGGTGCGCCGTCGTGACCCTGGCATCGCCGGGGTGCGGGCGGCGCTCCACCCAGCCTCGGGTCTGCAGTTTGGTGACCACATGGGAGAGCCTGGACAGGGAGGCGCTGGTACGCGCGGCAAGTTCGCTCATGGGCAGAAAACGTCCGTCGGCTTCGGAGAGCATCGCGAGGACGTTGTAGTCGAAGAGGGACAGCTTGCGCTCGTGATGCAGCTGCGTGTCCAGGGCTGCCGGAAGCAGGGTGTTGATGCTCACTTGGGCCAGCCAGGCCCGGCGTTCGTCGGCGTTCAGCCAGCGCGGTTCAGTCATGGATACAGTCTAGGAGAAATAAAGATTGACGGTTCAACTTCGCCGGATTCTGTGCCGGAAATATCCCGTCTCTGCACCGGGGGCAGGCGGTAGGCTAACCCCATGTATGTAGTCTCCTTGACCTACAAGGTCCCCGAAGAGATCGTTGACTTCCATCTTCCGGCGCACGTCACGTGGCTGCAGGATGCCTTCGACGAGGGCATCTTTATGGTCGCGGGGCGGAAAATCCCGCGCACTGGCGCCTTGCTCCTCTCCAACGCGGACCGCGGCGCCCTGGATGCCTCGCTGGCCAAGGATCCCTTCTACACCAACGGCGTTGCCGAGTTCGACGTCGAGGAGTTCCACGCGAGCCGGGTGGCGCCTGGCTACGAGAACCTGCTGGACAGCTGACCGCCGGCTGCCCAGGGGCGAACACCGTTCAGGCTGCCGGGATCCTGGTGGTCAGTTTCTTCAGTCCTGCCTTGGGCGGGACTCTGACCGGCTCCGGCCAGCGCGGGCTGAGCTCGTCGCCGAGCGTGACGCCCCGGAGCTTGCGGGCGAAAAGCGGCAGGACCCAGTCCCGGACCCAGCGGCGCTGCCGGCGTTCCCAATCGCGGAGGCCGGCCTTAGCCGGGGGCGCCCAGTCCTTGGCCTTGACCTTGTGCGGCACCCCGAGCTGGTCCAGGACCTGGCCGGCGAGATACTTGTGGCCGGCCTTGGACATGTGCAGCCGGTCCGAATCCCACATCCGCGGGTCGTAGAACGCATCGAAGCACCAGTAATCCACCAGCACGGCCTCGTATCTCGCCGCCACCTCGCGGACCCGCTGGTTGTAGACGGCGTTCCGCCGCTTGAGCGGTTCCAGAAGCGCCGAGACCCGGACGTCGAAGCCGGTGAAAAGCACAACCGTGGCCCCGCTGGCGGCAAGTCTCGCGACGAGGAACTCGTAGTCCTTCATCAGGGTGTGGATGTCGGTCCCGATATCGAGGATGTCGTTCCCGCCCGCGTACAAGGTGATCAGCGTGGGTTCCATGGCGAGCGCGGGTTCCAGCTGTTCCGCGATGATGTGCCGCAGCCTCTTGCTGCGGATCGCGAGATTGGCGTATTTCCACCCGGGGTCCGCTTTGGCCAGCTGCTCCGCCACCCGGTCCGCCCAGCCGCGCACCCCGTTAGGCAGCCGGGCGTTGTAGTCCCCCACCCCCTCGGTGAAGGAATCCCCCAGGGCAACGTAAATCCGGCGCCCATCAGGGTCGGGGGACAGAAGGTTTTCGGCCATGCCGCCACGCTAGCCCCGCCGGACGACGCCGGGGTTAACTGGCGGGGCACAACAGGTGAGCCGGGCTGTTCGCGTGACCCGATACACCGCAACTAACAGCACCTAACAGCAACGCGGGGTCACTTACGGCCCATCCCGACGGGATTTATGGGCGGTAAGTGACCCCGCGTTGCTAGTGGGGGGTGGGGTCAGCGGGGGTCAGCGGAGGACGATGTCCACCGGGTTCGCCTCGGAGCGCCAGGTTCCCTCGGATCCGGGGCGCGGGCCGATCACGGGAGCGGTGAGCACCCCGGAGCGGTTGGTGCGCTTGTCCCGCAGGATCTCGGTGACGGAGCCCAGGTGCCGGGACAGGTCGATCACGTTTTCCGGAGCGGCCAGGAGCAGCTGGAAGCCGAACTCATGCAGCGCCTTGATGCCGGCGCCGGCGAATTCCTCCGAGGCCAGGACAAAGGCCTCGTCCATCATCACCGTGCCGTAGGTGGTGAAGCCCTGCTCGGCGATGCCCAGCTGGTAGCTCAGCGCCGCGGCCATGATGAACGCGGTGAAGCGCTGCCGCTCGCCGCCGGACATCGAGCCGGTGTCCGCGTGCATAAAGACCTCGGTCTTCCTCCGCCCGCCCTTTTCAGCCCGGGAACTTTGGACCTCGCGGTGCTCCTTGCACTGGATGAAAAGGTGACCACGGACGTCCAGCACCTCGGCACGCCAGCGCCGGTCCTCCGGGGTCTGCGAGCCGAGCCGTTTCACCAGCGTTTCAAGCGATTTGTAGCGGTTGGTGAGCTCCGCGTCGTCGTCCCCGTCCGCGCCGGAAGCCCCGGGCACCGGGGCAGCGGACGCTGCAGTCACCGTCTTCCCCGGGCGGGTGTGGCGTACCTTGAGCGCGTTTTGGATCGCGTCTTTGAACTGCTTCGCGGTGGCGGGCAGGGTCGGCTTGATGTCCAGTTCCAGGAAGCTGCCCTCATGGAAGTTGACCTCGGACAGGATCCCGTTCAGCGGCAGGATGCGGCTGGTGATCGAGCGGCGCTCCTCGTCCAGCAGGTGCAGCAGCGTGCTGAAGGACTCGTGCGTGCGCTGGTTGAAGAACTGCCGGAATTCGGCCTCCTGCGCCGGCAGCCCGTCACTGACAATGGCGTGGTACCGGGCTTCGAACTCGCCCGCGGCGCCGATCGACGTGCCGTGGTCCGCGGAAATCGCCGTTCCCCACTCGCGCACGAAGCCCTCGAAGGTACGGGTAAGCCGCTCCGAGGTGGCCTGGCCGCGGGATTCGGCGGTATGCAGTTCGGCGAGGAGCCTGGTCCTGACCTGGTTGGCCAGGTTGTCCAGCTCGTGCATTTCCAGGACGTCGCCGAAGCCGGTGAAGTACGGTTCCAGCGCGGTCATGGTGGCGTCTGACGGCGGCGACTGCGTCAAGCGCGCCCGTGCGGCGTCCAGCAGCGAGTCGGCGGCGGATAGCCGGGAGTCGACGGCCTTGTATTCGCTCTGCAGCACGGCCGCGGCCTCGGTGCTGGACTGGTGCTTGTGCCGGGCCGCCTCGATGTTGGCGCGCAACGGCTCGAGATCGGCCTGCGCGTCGAGCGCAGCCTTGAGCCGTTGTTCAATCCGGACCAGTTCCTCCGCCGCCACAGCGGCCGAGACCTGCTCCCAGGAGCGGTGGTCCTCGGCCACCCGGCGCAGGGCCTCGAGCTGCCGGCTCATCCCCTGGTGCGATTCCTCCCGGCTCTGCGCCAGTTCGGCGGCCTTGGCCAGTTCCTGCTCCAAGTCCTCCACCTGCGCCGCCACGAGCTCCAGCTTGGCGGCGTTGTCGAAGCCGAGGACATAGTCCTGGCGGGACGTGAAGCGGTCGTCCTTCTCCACAGTGTGGCGGTTTCGCTTGACCACCCCGCCCAGGCTCAGGCCCTTGTCCAGCCCGGCCAGTTCGTCCGGATCCTCGACGCACGGGTAGGCGAAATCGAGGGCGATCCGTTCCCGGATCCACTCGCCGGCCTCCGCGCCGGGTCCCATGGTGAGGATGTCCAGTTTGGTGAGCAGATCCCCGTCGGCCGCGTCCTGCACGGCCAGCGCGCCGCCGGGCAGGGGTTTGGAGACGTCCACCGCGCGCAGGGCGCCGCGGACGGAATGGCCGTTGAGGTAGCGGGTCACCGCGGCGAAGTGCTCACCGGGGACCAGCAGGGTGGTGGCCAGGCTGCGCAGCGCGCGCTCGGCGGCCGGACGCCACTGTTCCTGGCCCTCGGCGAGGTCGATCAGCTCGCCGCCGAACGGCATCTGTTCTTCGGGGACACCGGTGGCGGCTGCGATGGCGCTGCGGTTTTCAATGCTCGACGGCGGCAGCAGGGACTTGCGCGTCTTGAGCGACACCAGTTCCTGCCGGGCGGCGGCGAGCTCACGCTTCCTGGTCGCGTGGCCGTCGAAGGCCTCGAAACGGAGCTCCTTGAGCGCCTCCGAGTCGTCCTTCAGCTCGGCCGAGCGGGCTGCCGCGTGCTCGTGGGCCTGCTCCCAGCCAGCCGCGGACCACTGCAGTTCCAGGCCGGCGTCGGAGAGTGCCTTGCGGGCCGATTCCTCCACCTGCTGGCGGAGTTTGAGTCCCACCCGGGCGTTGTCCAGCGACTGCTCGATCGCGGAGATCGCGTTGCCGCCCTGGTTGTTGTAGTCCGCCTCAAGCTGGCGCAGCTCCTTGGCCAGGCCGTCCCGGATGCCGCGTTCGGCCCCGAGCTCTTTCGCCTTCGCCTGGGCCAGCTCCTTGAACCGGGCGAGCGTCTTCTCGTGGACGGTGACGGCCAGCTGCTGCCTGTACGCATCGAATTCCTCGCCGGCGAGCTCCCGCAGCTTGTTGGCTTCGAGCAGGGACTGGGCATACTCCCTGTTCAGCCCGGGCACCGGTGCCAGCTGGTCGCGCTGCTGCCGGACGTCCTCAAGCCGCTGCCTGATGGACATCAGGTTGCTGAATTCCTCGACGACGTCATCGGCCGCGGTCAGCGTGGCGGGCGCGTCCAGGACCTGGTCGCGGAAGAAGTTGTTGACGCTGCCGCCAAGGCCCTTGCCGGCCTGGATGACGCGCAGCAGCGGAAGGGCCTGGTCGGAATTGATCCCGAGCAGGCGCCGGAAGCGCTCCGCGAAGGCCTTGTGCACGTCGAAGATCTGGGCGTCCGGGAAAATCGTATCCAGCGCCGACTTGGTGAAGCGCTTCTCCGCGATGCCCTCAAGGGCCGTGAGGTCCAGTGGCTTGTTGTCGATCACGTAGTACCGGCCGACGCTGGACTCCGTGCCGTTCTTGGGCAGGTCGAACAGCGCCGAAACGCTCACCCGCGTGCCCGCGGCGTTGTCGAAGGTCAGGGCGACGGCGGACCAGGTGGCGCCCGGGCGCTGGAACGCACTGGCCGAGCCCTCGCCCACGGCTTTGTCCCCCACCTTGCCGCGCATGTACGTGAACGTGGTGCGTTTGTCCTCCACCGCGCCGCCCGCGCGCTGGGCAGCGGCCTCGTTGGAGCGCGGCCTCGCGTCGTATACCCTGAGCATCGCGTCGAACAGGGTGGATTTGCCGACGCCGGAATTGCCGGTCAGCAGGGTGCCGTTGCGGTCGACGTGCATGGTGTGGGCGCCGTGGAAGGTGCCCCAGTTGACCACCTGGACGAGGGCGAGGCGCATCTGGCCCGGGTTGGTTAGCTCGCCGATCGGGAGCATGGTTGCGATGCTCACTTGGATTCCTCCCGTTCGATGTGGTCGTCTACCACGCCGCCACCGGACACATGCTCTGCATGCTCGCTCGTTCCTCGCTTAGACGCATGCTGCCGCATGTCCCCGGCATCGCCGCTGCGCTCAGTCGCCGAATCGCGGTCGTCGTCTTCAGTGTCATCCGGCTCGGTGTTCGCCGTGTCGCCGTCGAACTCCAGCAGGGGTTCGGTGCCGGAGTGGTCGGTGGAGGCTGCCACCAGCGCGTCGATCTGGGCCGGGATGTCGCCGATGTTGTCGAAGGGGAGGGCCAGTGGCAGCGCGTTGGAGATGGTGTAGACCTCGTCCAGGCCGGTGGTGAGGAGGAGTTGGCGGGCCAGGAGCTTGGTGATGGCGCGGTTAACGACGTCGGAATCGCGGAGTGCGTCCTGCTGGCCGGCCGGCTGGTAGTGGGCCACGAGTTCCGCGATTTCCTCACGCGTGATCGTGGGGTCGGTCTGGGCCGTGACGTGGCGGTCCAGGAGCAGGCGCAGGCGGAGCAGCACGATGGTTTCCACCCGGCTCAGGGCGCGCTGCTGGCGCAGGATGCTGGATCGGGTGCCGGCGCCGATTGCCTCGGGGTCCACCGGGCGCAGGACGGCCACCTTGCGTTCGTGGTCCAGCTGCAGGGTCAGGAAGAGTTCGGACAGGCGGCTGCGCAGGATCAGCTGGTTGTCCAGCAGTGTGGTCCAGAGCTTTTCATCCCGGCCACCATCGATGTACGGGCCCTTGAGGAGTTTCACGAGCGCCTGGCGGACCTTCATTGGGAGCACGCCGGTGTCCCCCGGGAAGAGCGCGGCACCGTCGACGAAGGTATCGCGCGGGGTCACCGCGAAGGGGTCGGCATGGATGTGCTGGGCAGGCTCCGCCCCCACGGGCTCTTGCGCCACCATGGCGCGCTCCGCCCCCACGGGCTCTTGTTCCTCCAGTGCTGCCTGGGAAAGTTCAGTCATGTTCAATCCTTCTTAAGCGTGACGACCGGCAGATACGCGGTGCGCGTGGAGCCGTCGATCTGTTCGAAGTCGAGAGTGTCCCAGGCCTCGCGGTCGAAGCCGGCACCTTGGTGCAGGGCGTGCGAGAGCAGGGCGCGGATCGAGTTGATGTGGCGTTCCCCCGGCGGGAGCTGCTCCCACGCCTCGGCCAGGTTGGAAGCTCCGGCGAACGCGGCGCGGATCGCCTGGGGGCTGGCTTTGCCGGTCCGCGGCGAGCGCACCCGGTCCGAGTCGCTGAAGGCGATGGGGTCGGCCAGCTTGGGCGGGGCCGCGAACTCGTCCGGGTCGAACAGCTTCACCATGGCCAGGGACTCGAAGCCGGCGTTGAACAGCACCGGTCCGCGGACCAGTCCGGGGCGTTCGCGCTCGTACGGCAGGGACCGGATGGCCTGCTCGGCCTCCCTCAGGACCTTGCGGAGCCGGACGGACTGGCGGAAGTCGTCGCTCTGGACATAGGTGTTCAGGCTTTCGCTGAGCTTGCCGTAAATCCGCTGGATCTGGCTGTGCTGGGTCCGCAATTCCGCCACCAGGTTTTTCAGCGTCTCGCGTTCCTCATAGCGGAGGTCGTCGGCGAACTGCCGGCTGAGCACCTCGCCGATCGCCGAACGGAAACGCAGCTGCTGCTGCGGGTCCTCCAGGAACGCGGTGAAGGAGCGGAAGGTCCTCCCCTCCGGGCTCTGCCGCAGCCGCTTGTCCGCTTCCAGCACCTGGGCCATCGTGGCGCCCTTGCTCAGGGATTCTTCGATGATCTGGTTGCGGAGCTCCCCCACCAGCTCCTCGATCCGGTCACGCATCTTCTTGTAGTCCGCGGGCAGGCTCGCTGCGAGGTCCAGGATGTTCCCGGCGGCCTCCACCGCCTCCTCGTCGTCGAGCAGGCCGTCAAAATCACCGGAGCTGATGTCCTCGATCAGCTGGCGCCGTTCGCCGATCTCCTCCTCGAGGGATTCCAGCCGGGCGCTCTGGTCCGGGTTCGTCTCATTGGCGAGCTTCTCGACGTCGCCCAGCAGCGTGCCGAGCCGGGAACCGTTGAGGGTGGAGCGGTCGCTGGAGAGGCTGTCCAGGAAAGCGAGGACCCGGGCGGCGGGTTCGGTGACCTCGTACACGATCTGCCCGGACTGGTTCCGCCTGGTCAGGAAGTTCTTGCGGGTCCACTCATCGCCAAATGACTTCCCGTTGGCGATGCCACCCAGCCCCGGGTCCTGGCGGCGGAGCTGCTCAAGGAAGGCGTCGACGTCGGCGTGGAACTGTTCCAGCGGAAGCTGCGGCCGGGTGCGGGTAAAGGATGCCTGCAGCACGGCGATCACCCAGGGCGCCGATCGGGTCAAGGCCCAGGCGGGGCCCTTGGTGAGAAGTTCAAGGTCGCGCAGCCGGGCGCTGATGGCGTCGGCGGAGGACAGGGCGGAGCGGGACACGCGCTCTCCTAACGTCTGCCGTGGGATCGGGATCGGGCAGCCGATAACGGAAAACTGCCAGCTACAAGGTTAACGCAGGCCCCGGCTGTCATTCCCGGCCGCGCACCCCGGTGCTACCGCAACCGCCCCGTGACCTACGCCCCGGTAGTATTTCGATCCCGTATCAAGAATCACGGTACGGCCCGTGGACTCTGGCTAGAGCACCTCCCGCACCCTACGCTCGGGCTACTGATTCAGCCGAAGCAATGGTGCAGGGGGAAGAATGCAGTTCGACTTAAGCGCAGTGGAAACGGCAACGCTGGTGTTCGTGGGAACGCTTGTCTTTGCCTTGGTACTCACGGTCTTCGTGATGACGGCGTCGTTCGCTGCCATGGTCCTGGTCGGCGTGGGCCGGCTCGCCTGGATCATCGCCGCGAACGTCCTGCTGGGACTTGTCCACGGCATCAACCACGCCTGGGACCGGCTGGTCCACCACGCGTCCACGGTTGAGCTTCCGGGTGACTTCGTCGGCGACATCGCGGCCGAGATTATGGGCCAATCGGCCCCTAGTACCGGCACCTACCCGCGGGTAGTCTTGCGGGACAGCTGAAGGGTCCTCCACCCACGGCGGATCCAGGGCTCGAGCCGGTAACCCGGTTAGAGGAGATGCCCGATGAGCTCCGCCGTTGAGAATCCAGCCACTGACAATCCTGCCGACAGCCCCGCCTCGATGGTCCCGGTCCCGTCCGGTGCGATCGGTCCGGCCGCCACCGCGGCCGACGCGCGCGCCATCGCCGAAGCCGCGCGCGAAACCAGTTGGGACCGGCCCAGTTTCGCCAAGGGCCTGTACCTCGGCAGCTTTGACCTCAGCCTGATCCACCCCTGGCCGGACGCCCCGGCGGACGACGTCGAACGCGGTGAAGCGTTTATGGCCCGCCTGACCGACTACTGCCGCACGATGTCCGGGCGCACCATCGAGCGCGACGCGATGATTCCGGACAAGTACCTCAAGGACCTCGCCGACATGGGGGTCTTTGGCATGAAGATTCCCCGCGATTACGGCGGGCTGGGCCTCTCACTGGTCTATTACGGGCGGGCGCTGGCGCTGCTGGGTTCCGTCCACCCGAGCCTCGGTGCCCTGATCTCCGCGCACCAGTCCATCGGCGTCCCCGAGCCGGTGAAGGTCTTCGGCACCCCGGCGCAGAAGCAGGAATACCTGCCGCGCTGCGCCGCCGGCGCCATTACCGCGTTCCTGCTGACCGAGCCCGACGTCGGCAGCGACCCCGCCCGGATGGGCAGCACCGCCGTCCCCTCGGATGACGGCGAGTCCTACCTCCTGGACGGGGTGAAGCTCTGGACCACCAACGGCGTGATCGCCGAACTGGTGGTGGTCATGGCGTTGGTCCCGTCCCGCACCGACGCTGACGGCACGGCCCACAAGGGCGGCATCAGCGCCTTCGTCGTCGAGATGGACTCTCCCGGCATCACGGTGGAAAACCGCAACGCCTTCATGGGCCTGCGCGGCATCGAGAACGGTGTCACCCGCTTCCACCAGGTCCGGGTGCCGGCGGCCAACCGGCTGGGCCGGGAGGGGCAGGGTCTGAAAATCGCACTCACCACCCTCAACACCGGCCGGCTGGCGCTTCCGGCGCTCTGCGTCGCCTCCGGCCGGTGGAGCTTGAAGATCGCCCGGGAATGGTCCAATGCCCGCACCCAGTGGGGCCGGCCGGTGGGCGAGCATGAAGCCGTGGGCAAGAAGATCGCTTTCATTGCGGCCAGCGCCTTCGCCCTGGACGCCGTCTTCGAGCTGTCCGCTGAAATGGCCGACGCCGGGCAGAAGGACGTCCGGATCGAGGCGGCCCTCGCCAAGCTGTGGTCGACGGAGATCAGCTGCCGGATCGCCGACGAGCTGGTGCAGATCCGGGGCGGCCGCGGCTTCGAAACCGCGGACTCGCTCGAGGCCCGCGGCGAGCGCGCCGTGCCGGCCGAGCAGCAGCTCCGCGACCTGCGCATCAACCGGATCTTCGAGGGATCCTCGGAGATCATGAAACTGCTGATCGCCCGCGAGGCCGTGGACGCGCACCTTGCGGCTGCCGGAGACCTCGCCTCCGAGGACGCCAGCCTGTCCGACAAGGCCAGGGCCGCCGTCGGCGCGTCCGGTTTCTACGCGAAGTGGCTGCCCAGGCTTGTCGCAGGGGCAGGGATGGACCCCCGTTCCTACAGCGACTTCGGCCGGCTGGCAAAGCAGCTGCGCTTCGTCGAGCGGTCCTCCCGGCGGCTGGCCCGGCAGACGTTCTACGGGATGGGACGGTGGCAGGCGAAGCTCGAGCACAAACAGGCGTTCCTGGGCCGGATTGTGGACATCGGGGCCGAACTGTTCGCGATGGCCGCCGCCTGCTCCCGGGCGGAAATGCTGCTACGGACCTCGCCGGAGAAGGGCGCGTCCGCCTATGAACTCGCCGAGGCGTTCTGCGAGCAGGCCCGGGTGCGGGTTGATGAATACTTCGACCAGCTCTGGAGGAACACGGACGACGGCGACCACGTGCTCTCCCGCAAAGTCCTGGCCGGTGACTACGAATGGCTGGAGGCCGGGGTCCTGGACCAGTCCGAAGGAACCGGGCCATGGATCGCCGATGCCAGCCCGCGCGCATCGGTGAAGGTGGACCTGCACCGGAAATACCGCTGACGGGGCCCGGCACCCGGTTCCCGCCCCCATAAATAGTAAGCATCCTTGCTACCTATGACTGCCCGTGATTAGGTGGACCTGAGGCCCGAACACCGGCCTCCGCCTTGCGGTGCCCGGCCCAAACAATGGGCGCGGGTCATTCAGTGAAAGTGAGCAGTCCCGATGAGCAACCCAGCAGGCCCCGAAGATCACACTCCCCGGCGCGCACGTGACGAGGATGGGGCCGTGAGCCAGGACGCCCGGATCCACGACGCCCGGCAGGATGCTGCCCGCCCCGGCACCGCCGCCGCCAACGACACCAGCGCCCTCCCGACAGGTGCCGCTGCCGACGCGCCCACCCGGGCCCAGGACGTGGTCCACACTGAACCGGTCCGTACGGAGCCGACCCGAAGCCAGCCCGTAACGGCCGTGCGCCATGACGAGCCCCCACTTGTCACTGCCCCGCGCGACACTGTCGTCGAAGAGATTCCCACCCGCGAAACCGTGGTGGCCCGCGAAAAGGAGCAGTTCGGTGGGATCCAGATCGGTTCGGCCTTCTTCGGCTGGCTCGCCGCCACCGGTCTGGCTGTGCTCCTGACCGCGCTGGTCGCCGCTGCCGGCACCGCCGTCGGGCTTGCCACCAATACGGACGTCAACGCCACGGTCACCTCCGGCAACGAATCCGTGGGACTCGTCGGCATCATCGTGCTGCTGGTGATCCTATTCGTGTCCTACTTCGCCGGCGGCTACGTCGCCGGCCGGATGGCGCGCTTCAACGGAGCGAAGCAGGGGTTCATGGTGTGGATCTGGGCCCTCATCGCCGCGGTCGTTGTCGCCATCCTCGGCCTCGTGGCAGGCCAGAAGTACAACATCCTGGCCCAGCTCAACAGCTTCCCCCGGATCCCGGTCAACGAGGGCCAGCTGACCAGCACCAGCATCATCGCTGCAGTGGTGGTGGCCGCGGTGGCTTTGGTTGGCGCTGTCATCGGCGGAACCGCCGGCATGCATTTCCACCGCAAGGTGGACCGCGCCGGGTTCGCGCCGGTGGACACGGTCGAGGAACGCTAGGCAGGCAGCTGTTTAACCGCCCGTTTCAACCGCCCGTTGGCTGCTGTGGCGGCCGATCAGCCGAACTCGACGTCGACGGCGTTGTAGTAATACCAGCGGCGGTTGACGCGCAGGAAGCGGCTCGCCTCGTGGTGGACTCCGCGTTCGCCATCCTGCCGGAAGTAGGCCTTGAACTCCACGGTCCCCTCGGTGTCCAGCGGGCCGCCGCGCCCGGTGGAGACGATATCCAGCCGGCGCCAGTGCATGTCCGGGTCCAGTTCCAGCACCGCCGGCCGGGTGTCCGGGTGCCAGGTCCGCAAGAGGTAGCCGGCGTCCAGCATGACAAAGGCGCTGTACCGGGAGCGCATCAGTTGTTCAGCCGTTGGAGCTTCCGCCTCGGCGCGGTGGAAGCGCCCGCAGCACTCCCCGTACTTCTCCCCGGAAAGGCACGGGCAGTTGCCCTGGAACGGTGCCGGGTCCGGCTGGGCAGGGGTTCCGGGACCGGCGGCGGCTGGGGGCGACACAGTTTATCCTTTCCGGGGGCCGGACGACGCCGGCAGGCTCCTTCCGACTATAGACGCACCTCCCGGCCGCACCGCGGCGGCGGCACGCATACCCGCTTTGACACGTGTCCGCGAAGACGCCGGATGCCTGCGTGTCCGGGGGGAAAAGTACGTATTGTTAAGGGGTCCCGTTCTGCCCGCCGTCCTGGGCGGGAGCCGTTGCGGCGAGGCCAGTTAGGAGAGGTGAAATGGGAGATCCGACAACCATCGCCCTCAACCTGACCTTCTTCGGGACCCTGGGAGTGGCGCTGGTCATGTTCTTCGGCCTCTTCCTCGTCTTTGTGGCCACGCTGGTGATCGCCGGCCTCGGCCGGCTGGTCGCCGTGACCGTCATGGCCGTGGGGCGCGGGCTGTTCCGGACCGGCAGCAGAGCCGAACGAATTGCCCCACCCGTCCAGCAGGACCGCCCGCTCCGGACCATCGGAGACGCCCAGCAGCCCCAGTCCGGCAAGACTGCCAAACCGGCGAAGTCCGCCAAACCGGGCAAACCCGCCAGGCCCGCCAAGCCCGCCAAGAAGGAACCCGTCCTTGCGCCGGGCTGGTCCGCCGCCGTCGCGCGGGCCGATGCCCGTGCCATCGCCCGGGCCAAGGCGGCGGCTGCCCCGGAAGTCAAGGTTTCGGTCCGCGAACTGCCCAGCCCCACAGCTCCTGCCCAGGACATAGCTGCGGTGGCGCCGCTCGTGGAGTCAGCCACGGACCGGAACGGCCAGCTCGGCACGGTCCCGCCGGCCTTCAAGAAATCCCCGATGCCCGCCGCGAAGTCACTGCTGGACACGGGCTCGATGGTTTCACTTCCCGGCCGCCTGCCGCTGCCCAGGAAGCCTCTGGGCAGGCCCCTGAACGAACAACTGCCCAGGCCGCAGGGCAAACAACTGCCCAAACCCCAGGCCCAGGAGCGCAAAGCAGGCTGAGGCCTTACCCCGGGCAGACAAGTCGGCTACGGTGAAACCCATGGAATTCAGATACCTCGGGAACAGCGGCTTCAAGATTTCGGAAATCACCTTCGGCAACTGGCTCACGCACGGTTCCCAGGTGGAGAACGAGGTCGCCACCCAGTGCGTCCGGGCCGCCCTCGACGCCGGTATCAGCACCTTCGACACCGCGGACGTCTACGCCAACACGGCCGCGGAGACCGTGCTCGGCACGGCCCTCCGGGATGAGCGGCGGGAATCGCTGGAAATCTTCACCAAGGTCTTCGGCCCCACCGGCCCCAAGGGCCACAACGATCTTGGCCTGTCCCGCAAGCACATCCTGGAGGCTATCAACGGCTCACTGACCCGGCTGCAGACGGACTACGTGGATCTCTACCAGGCCCACCGCTACGACTACGAAACCCCGCTGGAAGAGACCATGCAGGCCTTCGCGGACATCGTGCGGCAGGGCAAGGCCCTCTACATCGGCGTCAGCGAATGGACGGCCAGCCAGATCCGGGACGGCCACACCCTCGCCAAGGAACTCGGCTTCCAGCTGATCTCCAACCAGCCGCAGTACTCCATGCTGTGGCGGGTCATCGAGGCCGAGGTGATTCCGACCTCCGAGGAGCTCGGCCTTTCCCAGATCGTCTGGTCGCCGATGGCGCAGGGCGTGCTGAGCGGCAAATACCACCCCGGCAAGCCAGCCCCGGAGGGCAGCCGCGCCACGGATTCCAAGGGCGGCTCGAAAATGATCGAGCGCTGGATGTCCAATGAGGTCCTCACCGGCGTCCAGCAGCTCAAGCCGATCGCGGAGGAGTCCGGGCTGACCATGGCCCAGCTGAGCATTGCCTGGGTGCTGCAGAACAAGAACGTGGCCTCCGCCATCATGGGTGCGTCGCGGCCGGAACAGATCGAGAAGAACGTGGCGGCCGCCGGGGTGAAACTGGACGCCGGAATCATGGAGAAGATCGACGCCGTCATCGGCCCGCTGGCTGAACGCGACCCGGCGCAGACCAAGTCACCCGCCTCCCGGGAGGCATAAGCCCATGACCGGCGCCCCCACGCTCGCCGTCGCCGGTTCCACCGGACACCTGGGCGGCGTGGTGGCCCGGCTGCTCGCCGAAGCCGGCACCCCGCAGCGGCTCCTTGTGCGCGACCTCCGCCGGGCTCCGGACCTGGAACACGCTGACCCCGTGGTGGTTAGCTACGCCGACCCGGTGCTCGCGAAAGCCGCCCTTGAGGGGGTGACGACGCTCTTTATGGTCTCCGCCGCCGAGGCCGAGGACCGGCTGCAGCAGCACTACACGTTTGTGGACGCGGCGGCCGCGGCCGGCGTGCGGCACGTCGTCTACACCTCGTTCTTCGGCGCGGCAGCTGATTCCGTCTTCACTCTTGGCCGGGACCACTTCGCCACCGAGGAGCACATCGAGGCCTCCGGGATGGATTTCACCTTCCTGCGGGACAACTTCTACCTGGACTTCCTGCCGTTGCTGACGGGTGCGGACGGCGTTATCCGCGGCCCCGCCGGGGACGGTGTCATGGCAGCGGTCGCCCGGGCGGACATCGCGCGTTCCGCCGTCACCGTGCTCCGGGACCCGGCCCTGCACGTCGGCCGAAGCTACGATCTCACCGGCCCCGAAGACATTTCCCTGGCCACGGCCGCGGAACTCCTCACCGCCGGGACCGGCCGGACCATCACGTTCCACGATGAGACCCTCGAGGAGGCCTACGCCTCGCGGGCCTCCTACGGTGCTCCGCCGTGGCAGGTGGACGCCTGGGTGAGCACCTACACCGCGATCGCCGCCGGCGAACTGGCCGGGCCGACGTCCGCCGTTCACGAACTCACCGGGCGCGAACCGCTGGGCCTGGCACAATTCCTGGCCGAGTCGCACACGATTTAGGCCCGCGCGCAGCCACCACCGTGCCGGACTGCACAGTATTGACGGGTTCCGGGCTGCGGCGTAGACCTGAAGACGGGTGACACCGGTCCACAGCCGGGCCGGTCCGGAACAGAATCGCAGTGCCATGCCAAAGCAGATGTCGCGACACTCGTCCATCTTGAAAACACCGCGCCACGGACGGAAGCTCGCGCCGCACGCCGGCGAACCGAGCCACGGCCCGCTGACGGCGGAGGAACTCCAGCTCGCCGTGCGGAATCACTCGATGCCGCTGGAGGCCCTGCGGAGTGACACCACACCTCCCGGGCTGCACTACCTGCTGAACCATTTCGACATCCCGTTCATCGATGCCGCGCATTGGCACCTGCAGATCGGCGGTGCCGTACAGCGGTCGTTGGAGCTGAACCTGAAAGCGCTCCGCCGGGCGCCGATGATCAGCGTCCCGGTGACCCTGGAATGCGCCGGCAACGGCCGCTCGCTGCTGCGGCCCCGTCCCCTCAGCCAGCCCTGGCAGCTCGAGGCCGTCGGCACCGCCGTGTGGACCGGGGTCCCGCTCGCCTATCTGCTGGCCCAGGCCGGGGTGGACGACGACGCTGTGGAGGTGGTGTTCACCGGTGCCGACAGCGGAATCCAGGGCGGCGTCCGGCAGCAGTTCGCCCGGAGCCTCCCGATTGCCGAGGCGCTGCGCCCCGACATCGTGCTGGCCTACCAGATGGACGGCCATGAGCTGCCGCCGCAGCACGGATACCCGCTGCGGCTGGTGGTCCCGGGCTGGTACGGCATGGCGAGCGTGAAGTGGCTGTCCTCGATCGCGGTGCTGACCAAGCCGTTCGAGGGATTCCAGCAATCCGTCGCGTACCGCTACCAGCAGGACGCGGACGACGCCGGCACGCCGGTGAGCTGGATCAAGGTCCGCGCCCTGATGGTCCCCCCGGGCATCCCGGACTTCTTCACCCGGAGCCGGATCGTGCCGGCCGGGCCGGTGATGCTGACCGGCCGGGCATGGTCAGGCGAGGGTGCGGTACGGCGCGTCGAGGTGGGAATCGACGGCAAGTGGGCGCCGGCGCAGCTGCAGCACCCGGCCGCGCCCTTCGCCTGGTGCGCCTGGTCCCTGCCGTGGGTGGCCGACCCCGGAGACCACGAGTTGTCCTGCCGCGCCACCGACGCCACCGGTGCCACCCAGCCGCTGGAGCAGGTCTGGAACTACCAGGGCATGGGCAACAACGTGGTGCAGCGCGTCAAGGTGACGGTCCAGTAACGGGCCGCACTCAGCAGCCCTCGAAGTCGGTGAGCACCTTCACCTTCTCCGCCGAGGCTGAGGTGGGGTCAAAGGTGTAGCCCAGCCACTCCCTGGCGAGCCGGCGGGCCAGTTCCACCCCGACCACCCGCTGGCCCATCGTCAGGATCTGGCAATCGTTGGACAGCACCGAACGCTCCACACTGAACGAGTCGTGGGCGGTGGCCGCGCGGATGCCGTCCACCTTGTTCGCGGCGATGGCCACACCTATCCCCGTCCCGCAGAACAGGATGGCCCGGTCCGCATGGCCGTCCCGGATCAGCTCGCCGGCCGCGATCCCCACGTACGGGTAGGGGCGGGTGAACTGCTCGGGTGCGTCGCCGCGGTTGACGCCTATGTCGATGATCTCGCTGACCCGCGGGTCCGAGCGGAGATCCGCCAGGATCCGGTCCTTGTAGTCGACGCCGGCCTCGTCGGCGCCCACAATGAGGCGGATGCCCGCCGGAAGTCCTTCCGCCGCACCCTCGGCCGATGCGGGGCCTGTCTGGGAGCGGCTCATGAGCTGGCTCCCGCCGGCTGCCGGACGGCGGTGAGGTGCGGTCCCATGACGCTGAAGATCATCGCCAGCGAGGTGGCCCCCGGATCGGGCGTCCCCACACTCTTTTCCGCGAGCGGACGGGCTCGTCCCCTGCGCGGACGCAGGGCTGCGGTGGCTTCCGCCGCGGCGGTGGCCGCCCCGGCCGCCTCGGCCCAGATCAGCCCGGGTGCGCCCCCTCCGTGCGCCAGACGACGGAGCGTGTCGGTAAAAGGAACCAGCGCGTCCACCATGGTCTTGTCGCCCACCTCGGCGTGGCCCAGCTCAACAATCCGGGACGCGAAGGACTGCACCGCGGCGGCAAGCTCGTCCACGCCGGGGGCTTGCCCGTCGCCGAGGGACTCGCCGAAGGCCCGCAGGCCGGCACCCCACAACACCCCGGAGGTGCCGCCGGCCTTGTCCGCCCAGGCGTCGCCGGCCGCGGCCAGTACGTCGCCGGCGCCCGCGCCCTGGGCGAAAGCCCCCGCGGCGGCGGCGGTTGCGGCATCGATTCCACGGACCATGCCCCGCCCGTGGTCGCCGTCCCCGGCAACAGCGTCGAGGTCTCCGAGCCGCTGCTCGGCTTCATGCAGCGCTTCGCGGGCGGCGCCGAGGGCAGCAATACACTTGTCGGCGTACGCCCGCGAACCCTCCCCGGCCCCGAACACGTCAGCAGCACCGGCGCAGTCGGGAGCCTCCTCGGTGTCCGCGGATCCTGGCAGCAGGGCAGCCGCGCCCCGCCGGTAGGCGGGTGTTTCCGCCGGGGCCGTCCAGAGGGATTCGAGCTCCTCATCCAGCCAGGTGACGGTCAGCGAGACGCCGGCCATGTCCAGGCTTGTGACCAGTTCGCCGACCTCGGGCATCACCAGCGTGTAACCCGCTGCACGGAGCAGCGGGGCAACGGTCAGCCACAGCACAAACAGCTCTTCGTGCTTGGTGGAACCGAGGCCGTTCAGGATCACTGCGATCCGCCGGCCGGCGCCCTGGGGTGTCTCTGCGAGCCCGCGGGAGACGAGTTCCCGGCCGAGCTCCGTCGCGGACGGAAGCTCGGTGTCGAAAAGCCCCGGCTCGCCATGGATCCCCAGGCCCAGGCCCATTTCCCCGTCCTTGAGCGTGAACAGCGGCGCCGCCGCTCCCGGGAAGGTGCAGCCATGGAAGGCGCTTCCAATGCTCCGGGTCAGCTGATTGGCCTTGCGCCCGAGCCGGACGACGTCGGCCAGGTTTGCGCCCGCCTCGGCGGCGGCCCCCATGATCTTGAAGACAGTGAAGTCCCCGGCGATGCCGCGGCGCTTGCCGGCCTCCGACGGCGGCGCGCTGGCGATGTCGTCCGTCACGAGCACGTTCTCGACGGCGATCCCTTCGGCGGCCAGCCGTTCGCCGGCCATCCCGAAGTTCATCACGTCGCCGGCGTAGTTACCGTACGCGAAGACGACGCCGGCGCCGTTCTCTGCGGCCTTCGCCACGGAATACGCCTGCTGCGCCGAGGGTGACGTGAAGATGTTTCCCACCACGGCACCGTCCGCCAGTCCTGCGCCAATCAGTCCGGCGAAGGCCGGGTAGTGGCCCGAGCCGCCGCCGGCCAGCACAGCGACTTTGGGGCTGGCCGAGCGGCGGCGGCGGACGGCACCGCCTGGCACCTGCCGGACCAGGTCCGAGTGGAGGTCGCAGAATCCTGCGAGGGCTTCCTCGGCAAAGTCGGCGGGGTCGTTGAATATTCTGGTCATCTTGGGCTCTCTAACCTGCGCCTGCGAAGGCTGCTAGTGGATGTGGCTTCCGCCGTTGATGTCGATGGTGGTTCCGGTGAGGTAGGCGGACTCCTCGGAGGACAAGAAGGTGATCACGGCCGCGATTTCCTCGGTGCTGGCATTCCGGCCCACGGGAATGCCTGCGTTGATGGCGGCTTCCTGCTCGTCGGTGCTGCCAACCCGGATGTTGGTGTCTACCGCGCCGGGGGTGATGGCGTTGACGGTCACGCCGGTGCTGCCGATTTCACGGGCAAGCGCCTTAGTGAAGCCGAGGATGGCGGCCTTGGCTGCGGAGTAAGGGACCTTGCCGAAGACGCCGCCGCCGCGCTGGGCCGAGACGGAGGACATGTTGACGATCCGGCCCCAGCCACCCGCGATCATGTCCGGCAGGAAAGCCTTGGTGACGAGGTAGGTGCCCGTGGAATTCACCGCCATGACCTTGTTCCACAGCTCCAGCGTGGTTTCCAGGAAGGGCACCGGCGACGTGATGCCGGCAATGTTGGCGAGGGCACCGACCGGGGGGAGGTTCCCGGAACGGACCTCGGCCGCCACGGCCTGGTAGGCGGCGGCGACGGATTCCTCGCTGGCGACGTCGATCTCGTGGCCGAAGGCGGGAACGTTGAATTCGTTGCCGATGTCGGCGGCCACTTTGGCGGACTTCTCGCCGTCGAGGTCCAGGATCACGACGGCCCAGCCGTCGTTGGCGTAGCGGCGTGCGGTGGTGATGCCGATGCCCCGGTCCGAGGTGGCTCCGGTCAGGACGGCGGTGCGCTGGATGGTGTTGCTCATGATGCTCCTTGAATGGTGTGTTTGTTGTGGCTTTTGCCGGTCAGATGAGGTCGGTGATGTAGCTGGCGGCCTTGGCGGCCGCGGCCGGGCGTTCCTCGTGGGTAACGTCCCGGGTTTCGAGTTCGAGCGAGAAATGCCCGGTGTAACCCTGCGCGGCGGCAGCCCGGAGCCCTGCTGCGAAGTCCGCGTGGCCGTTGCCGATGCTCAGGTTGATGTTTCCGGGGACCGCGTCACGGAGGTGGATGTGGGAAATCCGGCCCTCGTGGCGCCGGAGGTACTCCAGCGGATCCTCACCGGCGGCCACGATGTGGCTGAAGTCCATGACGATTCCGACGCCGGATCCCGTCAACCGCTGGGCCAGCAGCTCGGCGCGCTCG
The DNA here is from genome assembly GCF_030433895.1 of Arthrobacter sp. PsM3. Lineage (GTDB taxonomy): Bacteria > Actinomycetota > Actinomycetes > Actinomycetales > Micrococcaceae > Arthrobacter. The sequence goes on from NZ_JARUXE010000038.1 coordinate 26,584, forward strand.
AGGCTCCAGCAGAACCGGAGGAAGTGCAGGGATTCGGTCCAGAGTTCGACGCCGAACTCGGCTGCGCGCTGGCCGGCGTACATCAGCCCGGCGGCGATGGTGTCCAGATCCTCCTCAAGGCTCCGGACCGGATCGTGGCTCAAGGCTCCGCAGGGAAGGACCAGGGCCCTGGCACCTGTATCCGCCGTGAGGGTGAGCAGGGCCTCGAGGTGCCGCTCGCGGGCCGCGACGCCCTTGGCGTCGAGCACGGCGTTCAGGTCCCCGACGTCCCCGTTGACCGAGCGGACCCGCAGCCCCGAGGCGACGACCTCGGCCGCCACCGCGGCGACGGCGCCGGCATCCAGGTCATAGGGGACGTGGTCACAGACGCCGGGGAGCGCGCCAAGGTCTATTTCCCCGAAGCCGAGGTCGGTGATGGTGCGCAGCGCCGCGGGCAGGTCCTGGTGGCGGAAGCTGATGGATGAGCAGCCGAGTCGGGGGTTGAACATCGTCGTTGATCCTCTGGTCATGCCCGGGGGCGGTGGTGATGTAAACCACATTACGGATGTCGACTGTCAACAGTCAACCTTTGAAGTTGACTGTTGACATTAAGGTATGGCGACGGTCACACTGGCGTATCATTTGTTAACAGTCGACAGTGGTGGCGCGGAGGCGTCAGTCGCTATTCGAAAGGGATTCACAATGAGCAAAGAAGCTCTGACCATGAGGGGCCCGATCCACGGCACCAAGGATGCAAAGCGGGTCGCCATCGGTTCCGGCGTCGGCGCAGTGATCGAGACCTACGACTTCATCGGTTTCGGCACGGCCGCCGCCCTGTATTTCGGTACGGCATTCTTCCCCACCGGAGACCCGGTGACGGGCACCCTTGCCGCCTTCGCCACGCTGGGCGTCGGATTTGCCGCCCGTCCCATCGGCGGCATCATAGGCGGCCACCTGGGAGACAAGCTCGGCCGCAAGCCGGTTCTGGTCGCATCGCTGATTCTGATGGGCATCGCCACCTTCGTGATCGGCCTGCTGCCCACCTACAGCCAGGTCGGCCTGCTGGCTCCTGCCCTGCTCGTGTTCGTCCGCATCGTCCAGGGCCTGGCCTTCGGCGCGGAATGGGGCGGCGCGATCCTGATGAGCTACGAACATGCCCCCTGGAAGTCCAAGGGCAAGTACACCGGCATGGTCCAGGCAGGCTTCCCGGTCGGGTTGCTACTGGCAAACCTGGTGTTCCTCGCCAGCGCCCAGCTCGGCGGCGAACTCTCCTGGCGCATTCCGTTCCTCGCCAGCATCGTGCTGGTCGCCGTCGGCCTCATCATCCGTTCCAAGGTCCCCGAGTCCCCTGTTTTTGACGAGGTCAAGGACAGCGGCGACATTGTGAAGTCGCCCATCACGGAGGTCCTCAAGACCGACTGGCGCAACATCGTCAAGGGCATCGGCCTCCGCATTGCCGAGACCGCAGGTTACGCCGTGTCCATCACCTACATGATCTCCTACCTGAACAGCCAGCATCTGGCCGACAAGACCCAGACCCTTGTGGCGCTGTGCATCGCCTCGGCCATCGGCATCTTCGCCACCCAGGCCTGGGCCCGGCTGACGGACAGGATCGGCCGGCGCCCGCTCTACATCTGGTCCTGCGCCTTCGCCCTGGTGTTCGGCATCCCCATGTTCCTGCTGGTCAATACCGGACTCTTCATCCTGATCATCGCCACCCTCGTCGTTTCGTACGCTGTGTGCCAGAACTCCCTCGCCGGCGCCCAGGGCGCCTGGTTCCCGGAGCTTTTCCAGGCGAAGACCCGCGCCTCCGGCGCCTCGCTCGCCTACCAGATCTCGGCCATGGTCTCCGGCTTCACCCCGTTCATCACCACGCTGCTGTTTGTCAGCTTCGGGTGGATGGGACCGGCACTGCTCTTCAGCCTGTACGCCGCCATCGGCCTCTGGGCCGCCGTCGCCACCCGCGAAACCTGGGGCAAGCGCGAGCGCCAGCTCGCGGACGAGGCCAGCAAAAGCACCCCCGAATCGGTGATCGTCTGATGGCAGCAACGCAGGCAGTTCAAACGGCCGGGCGGATTCCCGGCGAGACGGCAACGGAGCGCACGGCGCGCGTCAGCGGCGCCGCATATCGGATCCGGCACCATGCCCTGAACATGGGCGAGGTGCAGGGCCAGGGCTACGTGGGCCAGGCCCTGGGCGCGGCGGACATGCTCGCCGCTGTCTATGCGGACCAGTTGCGCTTCCGCGCCGACGATCCGGAGTGGTCCGGCCGCGACCGGTTCCTCCTCTCCACCGGCCACTACGCGATCGGGCACTACGCGGCTCTGGCCGAGGCCGGGATCATCCCGGTCGAGGAACTGGAAACCTACGGCTCGGACGATTCACGGCTCCCGATGTCCGGGATGTCCACCTACACCCCGGGGATGGAGATCTCCGGCGGCTCCCTGGGCCACGGGCTCTCCATCGCGGTCGGCATCGCCCTGGGCCTGCGCCATCAGGGCTCCACTGCGAGGGTCTACAACTTCCTCTCGGACGGCGAACTCGACGAAGGTTCCACCTGGGAGGCCGCGATGGGCGGCCACCACCACCACCTCGGCAACGTGACTGCCATGGTTGATATCAACGCACTGCAGGCAGACGGCAAGACCGACACGGTGCTCCGCACCGAACCCGTCACCGAAAAGTGGGAGGCCTTCGGCTGGTACAGCCAGCGCGTGGACGGCAACGACATCAGCGCGTTGCTGGCAGCATTCGACAACGCAGCAGCACAGGCCGCCGCCACTGGACGTCCGTCCGTGATCCTGTGCGACACAAAAGTCGGCCGCGGCGTGCCGCTGCTCGAAGACCGCGAAAAGGCGCACTTCATGCGCATCGAGGAACACGAATGGCAGACCTGCCGTGAGCAGTTGACTGCAGGATACGAAGAGAAGGCCAGCCGATGAGCACCTCCACCGCACCGAAGCTGAAAACCTCAGCCATGATCGCGTCCTTCGCGGACCCGGGCCAGAAAACCGCGTCCGCCCCGTTCGGGCACGCCCTGGTCAAGGCGGCCCAGGACAACGACAAGATCGTCGGCCTGACCGCCGATCTGGGCAAATACACCGACATGCACATCTTCGCCCAGGCCTGCCCGGAACGGTTCTTCCAGATGGGCATGGCCGAGCAGTTGCTCTTCGGGGCCGCCGCCGGTCTGGCCGAGACGGGCCTGGTGCCGTTCGCGTCCACATACTCCGTCTTCGCCGCGCGGCGGGCGTACGACTTCCTTTGCCTGGACGCGGCCGAACCGAACCTGAACGTCAACATCGTCGGCGGTCTCCCGGGCCTGACCACCGGGTACGGGCCCAGCCACCAGGCCACCGAGGACATGGCGATCTTCCGCGGCATGCCCAACCTGACCATCGTGGACCCGTGCGACTCCCTGGACATCGAGCAGGCCGTCCCCCAGCTCGCCGCCAGCGCAGGACCCAGCTACCTCCGCCTGCTGCGCGGCAACGTCCCGACCGTCCTGGACGAATACGACTACAGCTTCGAACTCGGCAAGGCCAAGGTCCTGCGCGGCGGCGCCGACGTCGTCTTCATCTCGAGCGGCCTGATGACCATGCGCGCCCTCCAGGCCGCAAAAGCCCTCGCCGCGCACCACGTCGACGTCGCCGTCGTCCACGCCCCCACCATCAAACCATTCGACGCCGCGACGGTCCTCGCGGAGCTCAACACTGACCGCCTCGCGGTGACGCTGGAAAACCACAGCGCGGTCGGCGGGCTCTTCGAAACTGTCGCGTCCGCCGTCGTCACCGCCGGCCTGGCCAAACGCGTCGTACCGATCGCCCTGCCGGATCAGTTCCTCGACGCCGGCGCCCTGCCCACCCTCCACGACCGCTACGGACTCACGGTCCAGAAAATCGTGGCGAAGGTACTGGGAGAACTGGGCTAGCAAGCGGCAACGGCAGAAGCGCGGCACGGGCACAGGCCTGTTCCGCGCTTCTGCCGTAGGATCAACAGTTAACACACCAACGGTTAACAGTGAGTTGTCAACCGTCACCACGCGATATTGAGGACACCCGCCATGGCCGGAGCTACAGCACCGTTGCTGGGACTCGAGAAGAAGAGTCTCCGCGAACAGGCATTGTCCGCGCTCCGCATCGCCATCACCAGCGGGGAACTTGAACCAGGACGGCACCTCGTGGAGACCGAGCTGTCGGACATGCTGCAGATCAGCCGCGGGACCCTGCGGGAGGCCCTGCGCCAGCTGGAGCAGGAGGGCCTGCTCTCCGCGGGGCCGCGGGGCAGGCTGTCAGTGCGCCACCTCGACGCCAAGGAAATCCGCGACATTTTCGCGGTGCGGGCCGCGCTTGAATCGCTCGCCGCCCGCACGCTGTGCGAACTGCCGGACCGGGTGCAGGTCGCTGTTTCGCTGCGCACCGCGATTGGTGCCATGGCGGAGGCGGCCGAAGGCAGCCTCGAAGAGCGGATCGAATCCGACCTCGAATTCCATCGGACCATGTGCCGCCTCACCGGCAACGAAACCCTGCTGCACTCGTGGGAGTCCCTGGAGGGTTCCATCCGCATGTCGATCATGTTCGCGGGCGTGGAGCGGGCGGTCAGCAACATGAGCGTCGACCGGCACTACGACATCGTCACGGCAATCGAGTCCGGCGACGCCTCGCTGGCGCGGCAGACCATCCTCGAGCACATGGACGGCGCCGCGGCGAACCTGGTGGCGTAGCCCCTAGTAGTCCACGATCGCGCCGGCGGAGATGTTGACCGTGGCGTCGGTGATGGCCCCGGCCTTGTCCGAGGCCACAAAGCAGGCGACGTTCCCGACATCCGCCAGCGTGGCGGTGCGGTTCAGGTGGGCGGACCTGGCGATCTCCACGATGATCTCCTCCCGCCCCTCCGTCTGCCACGGGATCGTCTCGATGATCCCGCCGGACACCATCGTGACCACCCGGATGCCGTGTTTGCCCAGTTCCAAGGCCCATTGCCGGCGAAGCCCCTCCATCGCGTCCAGGGCCACCTTGAAGCCGCCGAGACCGGGCAGGGTCTGCGGACCGGAGCCGCCGAACATCAGCACCACACCGGAGTGCTGTTTGATCATATGGGTCGCCGCGGCCCGGGTGGTGAGGAAATGGGCCCGGGTGGCCAGGCTGATCGGCTGCGTAAAGTCATTGACGTCGATGTCCATCAGGGGCTGCTGGACGTCGCCGAAGGAAATGACGTTGAAGGAGATATCGATCCTTTTGCTCTTCCTCGCCACCCGGTCCACGAATGCGTCGACCTGTTCCTCGTCCAGGGCATCAACGACGGACGTTTCGGCCCGGCCGCCCTCCTCCTGGATGTCCCGGGCTACTTTTTCCAGCCGTGACCCGGTACGTCCGGCGAGGTGGACGAAGGCGCCTTCCGCTGCGAAAGCCCGGGCGACGGCGCCGCCGATGGAACCGCCCGCACCATAGATCAGCGCGGTTTTGCCCTGCAGCAACCCGCTTCCCGGCACCTCGTTGTTCAGCATGATCCCCTGCCTCCCGCCGTGGAGTGGTAAATTCCCTCCACTATGTTCTCGCCGGAAGCCGCTGGCAAGAGGCGTCGGCCAGTTCAGGTGGCGTGGCGCTGCGGGAAGAGACGCCCCGGGCGGTTCAGGCGCGCGGCGGATGGTCCGGGCTGGCGGGCGCTTCCGGCTCATCCGCGCCGTGAGCTGCCGGGCCGCCGATGCCGTAGAAGCCCGCCTCGTCCCGGGCCGGACCGGGCTGACCTGCCCCACGGGGACCTGATGTAGCCGGACCTGTCCCAACCGGCCCGGCCAGGGCGGCCCCCGTGGCGTGCTGGCCGTAGTCGGACGGCGCGGCACCGGGACCTCCCGGAACCGGCGCGAATTCGGGCCCGGCTGGCGGCACCGCAGGGGGAATCGCAGCCGTGTCGCCCGGATCCCGGGGCCCGATGTCCAGGTGGAACGGAGGGTACTCGTCGCGCATTAGGGAAACGTAGGCGCTAACGCGGTAGATCCAGCGGTTCAGACCCATCAGGAAGTCGAAGAGACCCCGAGGGTACACACCGGTGAACAGCAGGATGACCCCGGCGATGAAGACCAGCAACCCAATCAGGGAGGCCCCCACGCCGACCTGCACCCAATGGCCGTCGCGGTATACCCAGGTCTGGGCGGTCCCGGTCAGCAACGCGATGATCAGCAGGTGTGGGATGGCCAGCAGCCAGGACTTGACGAGCACCAGGCCCCGGGACAGTTTCTCGGGATAGTCGACGTCGAAGTCAGCGGGGTAGTCGGTGCGCTCCAGGGTGAAGGGGGGATAGATGTCCGTGCCGAGCGCCCCGTAGGAGTAGAAGGCCACCCGCCAGCTCCAGCGGATCACCCCGACGTTGAAGTTGAACAGCGAGCGCGGGTAGCGCCCGGTGAACAGGATCGCGAACCACGCCACGATCGTCACCACGCCGAACGCAAACCAGAGGAAGAAGAGGACGATGAAGTGCGGGATCGCCAGGAGCCACTTGAACAGCCACTTCCAACGGGACAGGTTCGGGTCCAGATAGCCGCTGAGCCGGGCCGGATAGAGCACCCCGGCACCCGGCGGAACGCCCGCCACCGCACCCGGCACCGCACCCGCCGCGTAAAGCTGGGGTGCGGAGGACCCGGCCAGCGGCTGCGGCTGGCCGGACACTGGCTGCGGCTGGCCGGGCACTGGCTGACGGGGCAGAGGGGGGCCGGCCTTGCCGCGGCCCAGCCCTGCTGCGCCAAACACAATCAAGGGAACTCCAATGAGCAGGAGCACGATGCCGCCGATCAGCAGCCCGATGAAGACGGGCCACAGCAGGTCGGAGCGGGCTCCGGCTTTCATTTCCACGGCCACCGGGGCGCTGGCATCGGCGTTCATGATCACCACAGCCCAGCTGCCGGAGCGCAGATCCCATTTCAGCTGCTGCTCCCCCGGGCCGGTGGCGGACGCAGCCCAAAAGCTTTGGTCCGCGGGCCTCGCCGGAACCTTGGCCCCGGCCACATCGCGGTACTCCACCCGGAACGGGTTGAACCGGACCTCGGTGATCTCGGAGTGGCTGACGCCGTCCAGATAGGCCGCCACGTCGCTCCGCGGCCCGATCCCGATGAAGACATCCTTGCCGGCCAACGCGGAACCGCTGAGCATGAGACTTCCGACGACGCCGACCGGGGCGGTTTCCGGCACTCCGCCGTCGGTCATGATGTCCAGGCGGGGTGTTGTCAGGGCGTAGGAGTTCGTGACGTAGCGTTCCGCCGGGCTCGTGAAGTATCCGTTGTCCCGTTGCAGGTAGTTGGCGAAACCCGCGGCTCCGGCGCCGGCCAGCAGCCCCAGCCCGATGAGCGCGCTAAGAGTTCCCAGCACCAGCATGACTATCCGGCCTGGTCGCATGGCCGCCGTCCTTTCAGATGACTCAGATCAGCTGACTCAGATCAGCTGACTCAGCTCGTGAGTGAGGTGAGCAGGGTTCGTGCCCATCCCTCGGCTTTCTCGATTTCGCCGCTGCGCAGCGGTCCTTCGCTGCCTCTTACGTAGAACGGCATGGGTTCGGCGATTATGTCGGCCCCGCCGGCCTTCAGGGCATGGGTTATCTTCTTGGCAGCGTCGCCGTGGATGAACATCCGGACGCGGGTGTCGAACGCGGCAGCCTTTACACCGTTGAGTGCACCGTTTCCCAGGGCCGAGAGCAGCGCAGTGATCTTCGGCGTCGGGCGCCATCCGTTGATCGGGCTTCCGACCACGAGGAGGTCCCCGGCCGAGAGAGTCTCGGGCTTGAAGTCCCCGACCGGGACGGAACTCGCCTGGAGCCCGTCGAGCGAGCCGGCGATCGCCTCGGCAACCGATTGTGTGTTGCCGTACGCCGAATCGTAAACAACCAGGGCTTTCATGCCGTGATCACGACCTTCAGAGCCTTCGTTTCCGCTGCCCGGGCGAAGGTGTCGTAGGCCTCCAGGAACTGATCGAAGCTGAAGTGGTGGGTGGCGAACTTCTCCGCCGGCACCTTCTTCTGGGCCACGAGCTTGAGCAGCATCGGGGTGGTGTTGGCATTCACCAGGCCCATGCTGATGTTGATGTTCTGGATCCAGAGGTCCTCAACATGGAGCTCCACGGACTTGCCGTGCACGCCGACGTTGGCCACGTTGCCGCCCGGGCGGACGACGGCGATGCACATGTCGAAAGTGGCCGGGATGCCCACGGCCTCAATTGCCACGTCCACGCCCTGTCCGTCGGTCAACGCGAGCACCTGCTCCTTCCAGTCGGCGTCGCTGGAGAGGACGACGTCGGTGGCGCCGAACTCACGGGACTTTTCCAGCCGGTTCGCGTCAAGGTCGACGGCGATGATGGTGGCGGCACCGTAGAGTCCGGCGGTGGCGATCGCGGCGAGCCCCACCGGGCCGGCCCCCACGACGGCGACCGTGTCGCCCGGCTTGACACGGCCGTACTGAACGCCGATCTCGAAGCCGGTGGGGAGGATGTCGGAGAGCATCACGGCTTGCTCGTCGGTGACGCCCTCCGGGAGTAGGTGGAGGGAGTTTTCGGCGTATGGAACGCGGACGTATTCAGCCTGGGTGCCGTCGATCAGGTGGCCGAAGACCCAGCCGGTTCCGGAAGCGCCTTCCTCGCCCATGCAGTGCGAATAGAGCCCGGTTTTGCAGTTGGCGCAGTGGCCGCAGGACTTGATGCAGGAGATGATGACGCGGTCCCCCACCTTCAGGCTGGTGACTGAGGAGCCGACCTCGGTGATGGTCCCGACGCCTTCATGGCCCAGGATCCGACCCTTGGTCACGGCGGGAACATCGCCCTTGAGGATATGGAGGTCCGTGCCGCAGATCGTCGTGGTTTCCACTTTGACGATCACGTCGCTCGGATTCTGGATCTTGGGATCGGGGACGTCCGTCCAGGACTTTTCTCCGGGACCGCCATAAACGAGGGCTTTCATGCGTTCTCCTTGATTCTGAGGACCGTGGCCGGATCCACAATGCGCAGCCGGCACGGGGTTACGGAGCCGTCGATGCCGGATGACATAACCGATTGGCGGGCGTGATCGTGGAGTTCCTCCATGGCCTCGTACGTCACACGGGCATGGGCGAGGTCCACGACGATCTCGTAGCCGGGAAGTTTGGCTGTCACACGGCGGCAGACGACGTACAGGGCCCGGATGTTGGCGGGGGTAACGACGCCCCGGACGTTGACGCGCGCCGACTCCTCAATGGCGTCGATCCGGATGAGCACTCTGATGCGGGGATCCCCGTGTGATGGGTGCGCGTAGTATGCGCTGGCCCGGTTTCCATGCTGCCTGTGGGTCACGGCGCATCAGAGCTCCCCCCGCGTAGGCTGTGTGCTGATTCAAAGAGGCAAAAATCGTTGGTGACAGTCATGTTGGTTGCGGTCTCCTGCAAGTTCCCGCAGGCGCGGCAACGGGCAGAATGCCTTTTCCTTCCCCAAGGTTCGAGCGAGACCGTACAACTGACAAGCAAGCGGTTCATCCCCAATGGCCGTGCAGGAACCGCCCGAAATCCAGCATGGTTGGAGCGTGTTTCCTGGGCAAGAGGCGAAAGTCCTGTGTCCGGGTAGGCGCCCGGAAACTGCGCCGTCCGCAGGTCCGGATTGGTGCAGTGGCAGGTCCGGATTGGTCCAGAGCGCTCCGGCCCATAGCCTGTTCCCTATGCCTGAGACTCCTGCCAATGCCGTGAACGACCTCGTGCTCGCCTCGGTGCGGTTCCCCGGCGGGACGGCACTTCACGACGTGCACGTGACCGACGGCGTCATCTCGCGGATCGGTCCCGCCGGGATTCCCGGCCACCCCGCTTCCGGAGTGGTTGATCTGGACGGCCGCTGCGTCATCCCGGGGTTGTGGGATGAGCATGTCCACATGACCCAGTGGGCCCTCGCCGCCAACCGGATCGACCTCTCCGGCGCCGCCTCGGCGCGTGAGGCGGCCGACGTCGTACGCTCCCAACTGGCCGGCCATGACGACGGCGGCCTGACCGTGGTGGGCGTGGGCTTCAGGGACGCCGCCTGGGCGGATGTTCCCAGCCGGGAGTTGCTCGACGGCGCCACCCGGGGCCTGCCGACCGCGCTGCTAAGTCATGATCTGCACTCCGTCTGGCTCAACAGCGCGGCGGCCGAACGCTACGGAGTGGCGGTGGACGCCTCCGGGCTGCTGCGTGAGCAACCGGCCTTTGAACTGACCCGCGAGCTGGGCAATCTGCCGGACGCCGTCGTGGATGCCTGGGTGCGGGAGTCCGGGCAGGCGGCGGCGGCACGCGGGATAGTGGGGATTGTCGATTTCGAAATGACCTGGAACCGCGACGTGTGGCGGCGGCGGGTGGCCGGTGGTTTCGACTATTTCCGGGTGGACGTCGGCGTCTATCCGCAGGACCTGTCGCGGGCCATTGCGGACGGGATGCGGACCGGGCGGGAGCTCGACGGCGGGGCGGGGCTCCTGCGGGTGGGACCGCTCAAGGTGCTGATCGACGGCTCGCTGAACACCCGCACAGCGTACTGTGTGGAACCGTATCCGCACGGCGGCCACGGGCTGCTTACAGTGAGCGAACAGGAACTGCTGGAACTGCTGGTCCGGGCCAAGGAGTCCGGGTTCGTTCCTGCGGTGCATGCGATCGGCGATGGCGCCAACGCGGTGGCGCTGAATGCCTTCGCAGCGGCCGGGATCGCCGGGCGGATTGAGCATGCCCAGTTTGTCCGCGGCCAGGACTTCGCGCGCTTCGGCAGGCTGGGCCTGACGGCGAGCGTCCAGCCCGCCCATGCCCTGGATGACCGTGATGCTGCCGATTCCAACTGGGCCGGGCGCACTGACCGGGCGTTCCCGCTGCGGTCGTTGCTGGCTGCCGGGGCTACCCTGGCGCTGGGCTCCGATGCGCCGGTGGCGCCGCTGGAGCCGTGGACCGCCATGTCGGCGGCCACCACCCGGGCGCGGCGGGACGGGCGGGAGCCATGGCACCCGGAGCAGGCGCTCACCCGGACGGAGGCCCTGACCGCGTCAACGCGCGGTCGGGGCCGGATCCGGCCGGGGGATCCGGCGGATATCGCAGTGCTCGACGGCGACCCGCTGGCCGTGTCCGACGCTGTCTTTGCCGCGATGCCGGTGGCCGCGACCCTGGCGGCCGGCCGGTTTACATACCGGGGTGGCGTCTGACCAGCTGGGGTTAACTGCCCTTGACCCGCGACTGGAGCAGGTTGGCGAATGGCAGCTGGCCGTACTCATTCACGAACACGGCGTGGTACCCGGCTTCGGCCGCGTTGAGCTGCCCAACGGGCAGCTCCTTCCACGCGACGATCAGGGACCCGGCGGCCGCGAGCTGCCAGACCAGCCTGCCGTCCCAGTGGCCAGGCGGCTTACCGGCGCCGAAGTCAACGAATTCCTGGATCTGCCGGCGCAGCCCGCGGTTGCCCTTGCTCCCGGGGCCGGCCTTGCCCACATAGAGGACGTCCGCGCCGTCGACCCATTTGGCTTTGAGTGCTTCCGGCTTCAGGGTGGGGTCCTTCTTCTTGAAAATTCCGGCCGTGCTTTTGGCCAGGAACTGCGGCCGGAAGCCCTCGGGCTGCAGCACCGCGAAGATCCCGGGTCTCTGCGGAATCCGGTTGATGTCAAGGTCAGCGAGGGGCCGGAAACCGGTGAACCCGTCCTCTTTCAGTGACTGTCTGTTGACTGGCATGGGTTCCTTGGATCGAGGCGCTGGGCGTTCAATCAAAGCTTACGGATAGTCAGCTCCGTGGCCCCTTTTGGTGGCCGCTTTTTGTCGCAGGTGCCCGATAGTGTGTTTCCATGGACGGCAAGCAGGAGCCCGGTGTG
>NZ_JARUXE010000039.1 GCF_030433895.1 Arthrobacter sp. PsM3
GTGACCTCTGGGTTATGAGCCCAGCGAGCTACCGAACTGCTCCACCCCGCGTCGCTTGATCAACAATACCCTACTTTTGGCGCCGCCCTGACCACCGGCCGCCAGGCGGTCCGGGACCACCGCAGCGGGACAAAGTCCGGGTGGCTTAAAGCAGAAGGCCCGGAACACCGATTCCAGTGTTCCGGACCTTCCCTTCAGTTGCGGGGACAGGATTTGAACCTGTGACCTCTGGGTTATGAGCCCAGCGAGCTACCGAACTGCTCCACCCCGCGTCGCAAGATCAACTCTACCTGCCGGTGAACTGGAGGCCAAATCGAGGTGCCGTGATGTGCGTCTCCCGGCCCTGTGGACCGGCCCAGGGCGGCGCCGCGGTCTGCCGAAAAAGGCCGGGTTCCCGCTCCAGTGGAGCGGGAACCCGGCCTTCAAGTAGTGCCTTCAAGTAGTGCCCCTGTGGGCGGTGCACTACTTCCCGGGCGTCAGCTGCTCGGCGTCGGGGCCGGGGTGGCGGCCGGTGTTGTGGCCTCCGGGGCCGGGGTGGCCGCCGGAGCCGGAACCGGCGTCGCCGCGATCTTGGCCTCGGCGTCGATGGCCCGCTGCAGGGCCGCAGAGAGCTTCTTCTGCTGCTCGCCGTAGGCTGCGAAGTCGCCCTTCGCGAGGGCGTCCTGGCCCGCCTTGATGGCGGCGGCCGCGTCATCCAATGCGGCCTTCAGCTCTGCTTTCGCGTCGGTGCTTCCCGGGGCGGGGGTGGTGCCGGGCTGGGTAGCGGGCGTCCGTCCGTTATTGGCCGAGTCACCGGCGCTGGCTCCCGATGCGCCGCCGAAGAGCTGGTTCAGGGCCTCATCAAGGGTCGGCGCGAAACCGATCTTGTCACCGAAGGCCACCAGGACACGCTGCAGCGTGGGGTAGGAGGTTTCACCCGTGGACCGGAGGTAGACGGGCTGGACATACGCCATGCCCCCGCCAACCGGCAGGGTCAGCAGGTTGCCGTTCAGCACCGCGGATGCGCCCTGGCGCAGCAGGTTCAGCGCCTGGGACACGGTGGGGTCGGAGTTGAACTTGTTCTGCGCCTGGCCGGGGCCGGGGATGTTGGTCTCCGGGGGGATCTGCAGGAGCCTGAGCTGGCCGTAGCTGTCCGCCTTCACGCCCTTCTGGTTGCCCGCGTCCGAGTCCGCGGCCAGGTAGCCGTAGAGCACGTTGCGGGCGTTGCCGTTGACCACCTGGGGGATGAAGGAGGACGTCAGCTGGAAGGCCGGTTTGTCCTGGTCGGGCATCTTCAGTGACATGTAGTACGGGGGCTGCTTGACCTCGTCCTGGACGGTCGGATCGTTCGGCACGCTCCAGGCGTCATTGTTGGTGTAGAAGTTGTCCGCCTGGGTGACGTGGTAGCGGCCCAGGAGTTCGCGCTGGACCTTGAACAGGTCCTCGGGGTAGCGTACGTGGCTCATCAGGGCCCCGGACATTTCCGAGAACGGCTTCAGCGAGGTCGGAAAGATGTTCTGCCACGCCTTCAGGACCGGGTCCTGGTCGTCCCAGGCGTAGAGCGTCACTTTGCCGTCGTAGGCGTCCACGGTGGCCTTGACCGAGTTGCGGATGTAGTTGACGGAGGTGTTCGGCAGGGAAGCGGTCCGGCCCGCGGTGGTCTGCGAGTCGGTCGTGGCCGCGGAGAGCTGCTCCTGCTGGGAGTACGGGTAGTACTGGCTGGTGGTGTAGCCGTCCACGATCCACTTCACGCGGCCGTCGACGACGGCGGGGTAGGCGTTGCCGTCCACCGTGAGGTACGGGGCAACCTTCTGGACGCGTTCCCGGGGGTTGCGGTCGTAGAGGATCTGGGAGTCTGCGTTCACGCCGTCAGAGAGCAGCAGGTCCGAGGACTGGAACTTGATGGCGTAGAGCACCTTGTTGAAGAAGCTGCCGACGTTCGGGCCGCCGTCGCCGGTGAAGGTGTACTGCGTTTCACCGTCGCCTTCCTTGCCGGCGGGCCGGTCCTGCTCGCGGTGCGGGGCACCGTCGGGGGCTCCGACGATCGAGTAGTCGGCCGAGTTCTCGCCGAAATAGACCCGCGGCTGGTAGGTCGAGTCATTGCCGAGCACGCCGGTGGACGGGATTCCGGACTGCAGGAAGTCAGGCTTGCCGTCGACGGTGAACTTGTTGCCCTTGGCGGCAACGACGCCGTAGCCGTGGGTGTACACGACGTGGCGGTTCAGCCAGGACTGCTGGTTGGCGCTCAGCCCGTCGGGGTTGAGTTCACGGACCGCAATGACGGTGTCCTGGATCTTGCCGTCGATCTCGTAGCGGTCCACGTTCAGCGCTTTGGGAAACTGGTAGTACGGCCGGTACTGCTCAAGCTGGGAGAACGCGTCCGAGATCAGGTTGGGGTCCAGCAGCCGGATGTTGGCGGTGGTCTGCGCGTCGGGGGCCAGCGCGCCCGTGGTGGCGTTGGTGGTGGCGTTGTACCGGGTTTCCTGGATCTTATCCAGTCCGTACGCCGAGCGGGTCAAGTTAATGTTGCGTTCGATGAACGGCTTCTCGAGCGTCTGCTCCGAGGGCCGGACCTGGAACTGCTGGATCACCCAGGGGTAGACGCCGCCGGCGAGGATGGAGGTGATGACGAGCATGGCGGTACCGATGACGGGCAGCCGCCATTTGCCGATCACGGCGGCGACGACGAATAACACCGCGACGAGGGCCGCAGCCACGGCCAGAATGGATTTCGTGGGGATGACGGCGTTGACGTCCGTGTACAGCGCACCGGCCCAGCGGCCACCGCTGTTCTGCACGGAGGTGTAGCGGTCCAGCCAGAAGTTGATGCCCAGCAGCAGCAGGAAGGCCGCACCCGAGACGGCGAGATGGATCTGCGCCGCCCGGCTGGTGAAGATGCCGCGTTCCATGATCCGGACGCTGCCGTAGAGGTAATGCGTCAGGATGCCGGCGACGCCGGCGACAATGGTGACGCTGATCAGGAATCCGGTGACGAAGCCCAGGAAGGGCAGGGTCATCAGGTAGAAGCTGATGTCGAGTCCGAACTGGGGATCGTTCTGGCCGAAAGGTTCCTGGTGCAGGAACAGGAGCACCTTCTGCCACTGGCTGGCCGCGGCGCTGCCGGCGAACAGGCCGAAGAGGACCGGTAACCCGATCATAACGACCCGGCGGATCGGTTCAAGCTGGACCTGGTAGCGGTTGAGGTTGTCCCGGATGTCCGCATCCGGCGCATACACGGGGCGTGCGTGGTACGCGATCCGGATGGCGAAGAAGACGGCGGAAAACATCAACGCGAAGCCCACCAGGAAAATGACGATGCGTGCCAGGTTCTCGGTCAGGAAGACTTCGAAGAAGCCCAACTGCTGGTACCACAGGACGTCCGTCCAGACATTGGCAAAGAAGATGAAGCCGACCACGATCAAGGCCACAACAATCAACGTCGGCGTCAGGGCGCCTCGTCGTTGCTGGGGTCTTCCGGGCGGGACTGTGCTGGCTGGACGGGACAAACTCGGTACCTCATAGCTGGTCGACAGTTACTGGTTTTTAGTTATCAGTGCGGCGCTTCGTTGCCGCAACTCAGTTGCTGCCTTGAAGCGGCCGTCGGCCCCGCCCCGGCTGGGCGGCAAGGCCGTCATAGGTGCCACGAGTGGCGGCGTATCTTAGTTCCGCGGCCAGTCTAGTTGCTGGAGCAAACCGGGAGCCCCGATGTGTCGGCCCCTGACGCGGCAAGTTCGACAGCTTTCCGTGCATCGGCCAGATTCTCCACCCGAACCACCTGCAATCCGTCCGGGACATGGCCGACGACGTCGTCGCAGTTCGCCGCCGGGGCAAGGAACAGGGTGGCCCCGCCGGCCCGGGCGCCCTGCATCTTTTGGCCGATGCCGCCAATCGGGCCAACGGCGCCGTCGGGGGTGATGGTTCCTGTTCCCGCGACGTGTTTGCCGCCGGTCAGGTCGCCGGGGGTGACAGTGTCCACGATGCCCAGGGCAAACATCATCCCGGCGCTGGGACCGCCGACCTTGTCGAGGGAGATCTTGACGTCAAAGGGGAACTTGAATTTGTACTGCAGCGTAACCCCGAGGATGAACCGCCCGGCCGAGGTCTTGGACGGGGTGATGCTTGCGGTCACGTTGCTGCCTCCACGATCGACAACGACATCCACCGGGACACCGTTGCCTGCCGCGAGTTCGGTCTGGACGACACTTAGGGCGGTGGCCGGCTTGCCGTTCACGGAGACCAGCACGTCATTTTCCCGGAGCTTCCCGGCGGAGGCGGAGCCCTCCGGGATACCGGCGATCTGCATCTTCTGCTCGAACGGGATGCCCAGTTCCTTGAGGGCGGCAGCGACGGCGTTCTCCTGCGAGGTGGTCATTGCGACGGCGCTTTCCTGCTGGGACTGTTCCTTCGTCACCCCGGTGGGGAAGATGAGTTCCTCCGGGTAGACGGCCTTGGCGCCGTTGAGCCAGGCCGAGAGTGCCTCAACGACGGTCACCGGCCCGTTGGGGCCGCCGTCGACGTAGACCGTGGTGAGGTCCAGGCTGCCCTTCGCGGGAAACGTCTCGTGGCCGGTGACGCTGATGACCGGCTTGCCGTTGTCCGTGCCCAGGGTGTTGAAGGTCGGACCCGGTGATTCCACGACGTACGGGACCGGCAGGCTCAGGGCGGTGATCCCAAGCGCCAGCGCGAGAACACCCGACACCAGCATGGCCGAAGACCGTTTGTCCCGCTTCCGCCCGGAACGAGACCCGGCGAGGAAGGACCCCCGGCCCCGGAACTGGCTGGCCGCCGGCTCGCTGGCGGGCTGTTCGCCCTGCGTAATAGTCAATGAAGGACCTCTCCGTGCCGGCGCCCGGGGACCCTGCGGACCCCCTGGTCAGCGCACCGCTTCCGCAGCCTCCGCCACGGCTGCCGCCTGCCAATATTCCAGTTTCTAACACTACGCGCTCGGCCGCCGGCTGGGCTCTTTGCCTACAGCGAACGTCGCGGGGTTTCAGCAGACAGCCCGCTGGCCGCGGGGTACCGTGAACGTGAGAAGCAGCCACACCGACGATCGGCGGGACCATGACCTCCAACCCAGTTAATCCGTCCAATGGCGACGAGGAACCCCAGGATCCACTGGCCGAAATGCTGAAGAACCTGATGGGCGGCCAGGGCATGGGGAACATCGACCCTGCCGAACTGGCGAAGGCCGCAGGGCTTCCGGACGACCCGAATCTCCTCGCCCAGATGTTCTCCCAGGTCCAGGCCATGATGAGCTCTTCCTCCGAGGGCCCCGTCAACTGGCAGCTGGCGCATGAGAACGCCCGGCGCGTGGCCGCGAGCGGGTCCGACCCGTCCGTCACGGCCCAGCAGTCGCGCGAGGTCGACGAGGCCCTGCGGCTCGCCGAACTGTGGCTTGACCAGGTCACTGGACTGCCGGCCACCGGGCTGATTGGCCGGGCCTGGTCCCGGGCCGAGTGGGTGGAAGAAACCCTCGGCACCTGGAAACGCCTCACGGAGCCGGTGGCCAACAGCATCGCAAATGCACTCTCTGCCGCCATGACGGAGCAGATGCCGGAGGAAATGAAGACCATGATGGGCGGCGCGTCCTCGATGCTGCAGAACATGGGCGGCGCGATCTTCGGCATGCAGCTGGGCCAGGCCATCGGCGCCCTGTCCGCCGAGGTGGTCAGCTCCACGGACATCGGCGTCCCGCTCGCCGACCTCGAAATGGCCCTCCTGCCCTCCAACGTGGCGAAGTTCGGCGAGGGCCTCAGCCTGCCGGAAAACGACATCCGCCTGTTCCTGGCTGTCCGCGAAGCAGCCCACGCCAGGCTGTTCGTCCAGGTTCCCTGGTTGCGCGGGCACCTGTTGGGCGCGATCGAGGCATACGCCCGCGGCATTCACATCGACACCTCAAAGATTGAGGAACTCGCCCGCGAGCTGGATCCCAGCAACCCGGAGGGCATCCAGGAGGCCCTGTCGCAGGGGGTATTCATGCCCCAGCGCACGCCCGCCCAGGAGCAGGCGCTGGAGAAGCTGGAAACCGCCCTCGCGCTCGTGGAGGGCTGGGTCGACGAACTGAGCTGGGCCGCCACCGAGAAGCTGCTGCCCTCAGCGGCGGCGCTGCGGGAGACGGTACGGCGCCGCCGCGCGACCGGAGGGCCGGCCGAACACGCTTTCTCCTCCCTGGTGGGACTGGAACTGCGGCCGCGCCGGCTCCGGGAGGCCGCCGCATTGTGGGCCTCGCTCAAGGACGAACGCGGCGCCGACGGCCGCGATGCGATCTGGCAGCACCCGGATCTGCTGCCCACCGCCGAAGATCTCGAGGACCCGAAAGGCTTCAGCGAACGCCGCAAGCTGGCCGAGGCCAGCGACTCCGAGGTTGACGACGCCCTGCAGAAGCTGCTGAGCGGTGGATTCGACGAGCCCGGGGAAGGTCAGGACACCGGGGAAGGCACGGGCGAATCCGGCGGAACCGAACAATCCGGCGGTACCGAAGAAAAGGGAGCACCTGACGGCGACGCTCCCGGCGAAGGCGAAAGCCCCAAGCCCTAGATGGGGAACCGGCGGCCCCGGCTGGAACTGCGGTTCCGGCCGGGGCTGTCCCGTGCCCGCCCCCGGATCGTCGCGGCTGGAACTGCGGTTCCGGCCGGGGCGGGAGGTGCCGACATGGGCTGGCGGGATTAGTCGGAGAACCCGGCCGCGTCGACGTCTGCCATGTCATCGCCGTTGTCGGGCGTGATGCCGCGGGAGGTGGCGAAGGAGACGCCCTCGAGGAAGGCCTTCGCCCGGGCCGTGTCCGGGTAGGCCTCGAGCAGCCGCCAGAACGCTGCGTTGTGTCCGGCAACGAGCAGGTGCGCCAGTTCGTGCAGCAGCACATAATCGATGACCCACTGCGGCATGGGCTGAAGCTTGTCCGAGAGCCGGATGGTCCCGTCCGACGGCGTCGCGGACCCCCAGCGGGAATTCTGGTTGCCCACCCAGCGGACCGACGACGGCACCGCCCGGCCACCGAAGTACTTCGCGGAGAGCTCGGCGGCGTGCGCCGCCAGGGCGGTGTCGCTGCGCGGGCGACGCCCTCCGGCACCGCGGCTCCCCCGCTCCCCCTGGCGCCGGAGCTTCTCCAGCATCCGGTGCACCCACTCCCGCTCCTGGGCGCGGCTGAAGGAGGCAGGGATGGCGACCACGGCGGTGCCGTTTTCCCAGAAGGCCGCGACGGTCCGGCGGCGGCGGGCGGAGCGCCGCACTTCCACCGGGGCGCCGTCGGCAGTGGTCAGCGGCGTGGCTGCCGGCGTGCCTGACCTCGGAGGGCTGCTGCCGGCCATCAGAGCGTGGTGCTTTCGACCAGCACGGCCAGCACTGCTTCGCCGTACTTCTCCAGTTTGGACGGGCCCACCCCGGGGAGTTTGGCGAGCTGTTCGAGGGAGTCGGGCCGGGCTTCGGCAATGGCGGTCAGGGTGGCATCGGTGAAGACCACAAAGGCGGGAACGTCGGCTTCAAGCGCTATGTCCTTGCGCCACTGCCGGAGCGCGTCGAAGGTCTGCTCCTCGTAGCTGGGCGGGCACTGGTTGCAGCGGCCCACCTTCCGTTCGGCACCGGAGGAGAGCATGGTCCCGCATACCCGGCAGGTGGCCGGCACGGCGGCCTTGCGGCGCGGCGCAGCCCCCTTGCCGCGGACCGAGGAGCTGGCCACGGAGTCGGGGCGCAGCCCGTCGAGGAAACGCGAGGGCTTCCGGTTGGCGCGCCCGCCCGGGGTCCGTGCGGTGGACCAGGACAGGAACAGGTGTTCCCTGGCCCGGGTGATCCCCACGTACAGCAGCCGGCGCTCCTCGTCGACGGATTCGGGGCTGTCGGCGAAGGAAATCGGCATGAGCCCTTCGCTGAGCCCGACGAGGAAGACGGCGTCCCATTCGAGGCCCTTGGCCGCGTGCAGCGAGGCGAGGGTGACGCCCTGGACGGTCGGGGCGTGCTGGGCCAGGGAGCGCTCCTGGAGTTCGTTGACGAAGTCGGAGAGGGTGAACTGCCCGCCCCGGCTGATCACGAGTTCGTCGGCCAGCGCGACGAGCGCCGCGAGCGATTCCCAGCGTTCCCGGAGCGCGCCGCCGCTGTGCGGGGCGGCTTCCGTGTAGCCCAGCGAGGCGACGATGTCGCGGACCAGCTGGCCCAGCGGTTCGGGGCTGGCGGTTTCGGCGACGGCCCGGGTGGCCGCCCGAAGCTGCAAGATGGCGTCGCGGACTTCCTTGCGGGCAAAGAACCGTTCCCCGCCGCGCAGCTGGTAGCCGATCCCCGCCGAGGCCAGGGCCTGCTCGTAGGCATCGGACTGGCCATTGGTGCGGAACAGCACGGCGACCTGGCTGGCCGGAGTGCCGGCATCGAGGAGCCCGCGGACCTTGACCGCCACTGTTGCGGCCTCGGCCTCATCATCGGAGCATTCGGTGAACTGCGGGACCGGACCGGACGGGCGTTGCGCCACGAGTTGCAGGGGCGTGGCCCAGGCGGCGTCCGCGGCCGTCCCGCCGCTGCGCCGGCCCCCCAGCAGCTCGTTGGCCAGTTTCACCACCTGCGGGGTGGAGCGGTAGTCGCGGATCAGCTTGACCACGGTGGCCCCGGGATACTGGGCCTTGAAGCCGAGGAGGTGCTTCGGCGAGGCACCGGTGAATGAGTAGATGGTCTGGCTGGCGTCGCCGACGACGCAGAGCTCGTCCCGCCCGCCGAGCCACAGTTCCAGCAGCCGCTGCTGCAGCGGTGAAACGTCCTGGTACTCGTCGACGACGAAGTGACGGTACTGCTCGCGGACCGTGGCGGCAACCTTCGGGTCCTCCTGGAGAATTCCCACAGTGATGAGCAGGACGTCCTCGAAGTCGATGACGTTCCGGTCGGTCTTGACGTCTTCGTAGGACTGGAAAACCCGGGCGACGGCGGTCAGGTCGAAGCCGCCCGGGGCACCGCGGCCCTGGGCTTTTTCCAGGTAGTTGGCCGGGGTCAGCATGGACACCTTGGCCCACTCGATTTCGGAGGCCAGATCGCGGATCGAGGCCCGGTCCGTGCTGAGCCGCAGCCGCCGGGCCGCTTCGGCAATCATCTGCGCTTTGTGGTCCAGCAGGTTGGGCAGGACCCCACCGACGGCCTGGGGCCAGAAGAACTGAAGCTGGCGCAGCGCAGCTGCGTGGAAGGTGCGTGCCTGGACGTTGCCGACGCCGAGGTCGCGGAGCCGGCTGCGCATTTCGGCCGCTGCCCGCGACGTGAAGGTGACAGCCAGGAGCCGTTGCGGGTTGTACACGCCGGAGTGCACGCCGTAGGCGATCCGGTGGGTGATGGCGCGGGTCTTGCCGGTGCCGGCGCCGGCAAGGACACACATGGGTCCCTGCAGGGTGCTGGCGACGTCGCGCTGTTCGGCGTCCAGGCCGCCCAGGATCCGCTCCTCGAGGGAGCGGTTGTCCGGCGCCGGGGGTTCGGTCTCCGGCTCTGGGTCGTTGGACTGGCCGGCCGGGAAAGCGCTGGGCTGGAAAATATCAGTGTTCACTATTGCTGCTCAGTCGTTTGAGGGTGTCCGGTGAATGTTCCGCGCTGGTGGACCCGCGCCTCGGCGGTGCCGCCGGGTTGTCAATCAGAGCTCATGCGCTGTCCGGGCGGTCCTGGATGGTGCCGCCGTACCAGTGCTCGATGAGGGCCCGGGCGATGGACAGCCTGCTGGAGATGACAATTTCGCCGCTGAGCACCGCTTCCTGCAGCTCACTCCTGCTGAACCAGCGCGCCCGGGTGACTTCGATGCCGTCGGGAGTGGCTTCAGTGTCCGCGGTCGTGGCCGTAAAGCCGAGCATGAGCGAGGCCGGGAAGGGCCAGGACTGGGAACCGAGGTACTGGCAGGCGGTGACCCGCACGCCGACCTCCTCGCCGATCTCCCGGACCACGGCTTGTTCCAGTGACTCACCCGGTTCGACGAAGCCGGCGAGGGTGGAGTAGTTCCGGGCATCGAGCGGGCCGCCGCCGCCGAGCAGGAGACGGCCGTCCGGGCCCACGACCGTGACGATGATGGCCGGATCGGTGCGCGGGTAATGCTCCGAACCATCCGAGGGGCAGCGGCGCACCCAGCCGCCCGCCTCCGGCTCGGTGGCGGTGCCGCAGCGCGGGCAGTGGGTGTGGGTGGCGTGCCAGTTGGCGATGGCGCTGGCCTCGACGAAGATGGCGGTGTCGGTGGGGTTCAGGGTGGCTGCGACATCACGGAACCCCGCCCACTGGGCGGCTTCGGGGATGCCGGCGATGTGGGCTTCGAATTCCTCGGCCCGGACCTCGAACTGCTGCGGCAGGAGGAAGAGGATCAGGGGGGTGCCTGCAGCCAGGTCCGAGCCGGGCAGGGCTGTGCCCAGGTAGATCAGCTGGTCCGGGGCGTAGGCGGTGTCCTGCAGGTGCCGGGCAAGTTCGGCCGCGTCGAGCAGAACCAGGCCGGCGCCGTTGATGAGGGCCTGCCGGCCGGACAGCACCATCGCCCGGGCGCCGCCGGGGGTCATGAGCTCCCCGAGCATTCCGGGCCTCAGCCGTGCGGCGGATCCGCGGTCAATGAGCGCCGACCGCACCGGAAGGACGGTGTCGGTGATCAAGTTGGCGGTCAGGCCGGGGTGCGGGGCGGTTGTCCTGCCATGCCGGGCTTGGCTGTCCGGTGCTTGGCTTGTCGATGTTTGGCTTGTCGATGTTTGGCTCTGCTGGGCGTGGCTCTTCGATGCCGGTGACTCCGCAAGACTCATGTACCCACCGTACTGACTCCCGCTGACAAATGACATTTTTCCCTGACGTATGTGGGCATCCGCACGTGCCCCGGCGGGAGGCCGGGGCCGCGGTCCGGGCCGCACCGTAACGGATCCCCGGCCGGAATTTATTCCGGATCTTTCAGACTCGCCGTGGTGCATCGCTGTCTTGGGCGCCGCTCAATCTACCGTGGAAGCGTGAGAAGAAAACCAATCGAACTGGCAGCTGTGGCAACCGCGGCAGTCCCCGGACTGACCCCGACTGCCGTCAGCTCTGCGCCCGACGATCCGGCAGACTTCGATTCGGCTCTCCTTTTGGATTCCGAAGGGAAGCGCTGGCGGGTCCGCTCGCCGCGCCATCCGGAGGCCAGCGCACGGCTGGAAACGGAATTCCTGGTGCTGCGAGCTTTTGTGCCCGCCATCCGGGCCGAACTTCCCTTCCTGATGCCCACCGTGGCCGGCACCGTCCGGCAGGGGGCGCTGAGCACGTTTGTTTACTCCCACCTGGCCGGCTCCACCCGGTCGGTCGAGGAACTTGGGTCCGCTTCACCCGCCGTGGCCCGCGAGATCGGTGCGGCCCTCGCCGCCATCCATGACCTGCCACATTCGCTGGTCAGCAACGCTGACCTCCCGAGCTACACCCCCAACGAGTTCCGCCAGCGCCGCCTCAACGAACTGGACCAGGCCGCGACCACCGGCATGATCCCGCCGCTGCTGCTTCGCCGCTGGGAACACGCCCTTGAGGACGTTTCCCTCTGGCGCTTCAACCCCTGCGTGGTCCACGGTGACCTGCACGAGGACAACCTCCTGGTCGACGCCGACCGCGTGACCGCCGTGACCGGCTGGACCGATCTGCGCATCGGCGACCCCGCCGACGACATGGCCTGGCTGGTCGCGTCCAACGACCAGGACTTCGTGGACGCTGTGCTGGAGCACTACACGTCTGCCAGGCGCGACGTGCCCGACGCCCATTTGCTCCGCCGCGCCGCGCTCTCCGCCGAATTCGCCCTCGCGCAGTACCTCGTCAAGGGCCTCGCCGCCGGGAACCAGGACATGATCGACGAGGCCGAGTCCATGCTCACGGCACTCGCCGAGGACGTCGCGGAACACGGCGGTCAGCCGATCAGCGTGGAACCGCTCCCCCAGCCGACTCCTGCATCCGGTCCCGCACCCGGCCGGGCCCAGCCGGCCGCGACACCGCACAATCAGCCGGTGCCGGTCGTCAGCAGGGTCTCCCTGCTGGCCCCGGATTCGGTCTCCGGACTTTCCGCCGTACCCTCCAGCACCGCGATGCCGGCCGTACAGGTGACGCCGATTCCCCTCGACGCGGCCGGGGCCGACCGACGGGGTGGCCACCGGGGTGTCGGCGACCATAGCATGGCCGGCGCTGAACGCACCGGCCCTGCCGGCAACAAGGTTTCCGGCGTCTCCGTGACAGCGATTCCCGCCGACGAACCGGCCGCCGTGGGTTCCTCCGAGGAGGACACCTCAACCCAGTCGTTTGCCGTGATCCAGGCCGAAGGGGCAGCACCGGCAGACGCTCCCGCCCAGGCGGACGCGCCCGCAGACGCTGCCGCCCAGCCGGACGCACCCGCAGATGACACTTCGACGACAGCACTCACGGTGGTCGAGGCGAAAACCCGCTAGCCGCCCCCGAGGGCCGCGGCGACAATCTGCTCGAGCCGCTCCGCTGAACCCAGATCGTGCGGCCGGACCACTTGGTTGTCCGCGACGTAGTAGAACGCCGCCCGCACCTGGTCCACCGGGATGTCCTTGAGCCGGGACCAGGCCAGCCGGTAGACGGCCAGCTGGACGGCCTTGGTCTTCAGCTGCGCGGCGGACGGCCGGCGGCCGGTCTTCCAGTCCACCAGGTCCCAGCCGCCGTCGGCGTCGCGGAAGACGGCGTCGATCCGGCCGCGGACCACCACGTCACCGATCCGGGTTTCCACCGGCACTTCAACGTGGGCAGGTGCGCGGTTGGCCCACTCGGAGCGGCGGAAGGTTTCCACCATCGTGTCCAGACCGTAGGCCTCGTCGATGTGGTCGTCGGAGCCCGCCGCCTCGCCAAGGTCCAGCATTCCGGCGGTGCCGAAGTACTCCTCCACCCAGGCATGGAATGCGGTGCCTTTGCGGGCGGACATCCCGGGTTCACGCGGAACGGGTCGCCGCAGCCGGGCAACGACGGAGCCGGCGTCTTCCTCCAGATCCACCAGGGTGGACGCGGAAATGTGGCCCGGCAGATGCACATCGTGCACCGCGGTCCGGCGGGAGCGGCGTTCCAGCAGGGTCGCGGCTTCGTGCGCCCAGCCGCCGGCCGGGCCGCGCAGGGGCCGGCGCTTTCCCGATTCAGTGGCGCCCGCATCGGGGAATGCGCCCGGTCCGCCCGCATCCTGTAGCACCCCGGAGTCCAGGGAATGCAGCACCCGTGCCGCGGCGGCCTGCATGGCGGCCCGCCGGCCGGGGACCAGCCGGAGCCGGTCTCCCGTCCGCGGATCGAGTGGCCCCTCGAGCGGGTCGTACGGCCATCCGGCGACCTCAAGGTCTGCGGTCAGCGGGCTCTCCTCCGGCAGTGACTCCTCATCGACGGACAACGGGTGGATCCCGGCTGCGCCGTCGGCGGCGAGGACTTCCAGTTCGGCCAGGAAAGGCGACATGTCAGCCAGACCGGCGCGCGAGCCCACCCATGCGGCGCTGGAAACCCAGAGCACGTGTTTGGCCCGGGTGTAGGCCACATAGGCCAGCCGCCGTTCTTCGGCCTCGCCATGGGCCTGGACGGCGGACTTGAATTCCTTCTCGGCGTCGAGCCAGCCTTTTTGGTCCGGGTGTTCGAGGTCCCATTGCGGCAGGTCCGCGCGGTCCCCGCGCAACGGCCAGGGCAGCGCGGCGCTGCCGCTGCTCCAGCGCGAATCCCGGCTGCTGGGGAAGGCCCCGGCATTGAGCCCGGGCACGAACACGACATCCCATTCCAGGCCCTTGGAGGCGTGCACGGTCAGGAGCTGCACCGCTTCATGGTTCACGTCCGGCGCTGCGGCGTCCAGGCCGTTCTCCTCGGCGGCTGCGGCTTCCAGCCAGGCCAGGAAGGCGAGGACGTCCACCCGCTGGGAGGTGTGCAGGAACCCGGCGGCGGCGTCCTGGAAGGCGTCCAGGTTGCGGCGGGCCTGGTGGATGCTGATCCCTGGCCGTGCGGCGACTTCGATGTCGAGAAGCATGGCCCGCTCCACCTCGCCGAGCAAGGTGGTGAGATCATCGCCCATGTAGCCGCGCAGTTGACGGAGTTCCGCCGAGAGCCGGTGGAGCCGTTCCAGCCCCTCGGGGCTGAGCTGGCGGCCGTGCGCGGACGTCCAGCCTTCCCGCGGCAGCCAGTCGAGGGCTTCGACCAGGCTGGCGGCGTCCGTGAGGTCGCCCTCGATCACGGCGGCCTCCGCCGCGTCGTCGGCGTCGTCGGCGTCTGTGGTGCCGGGGCGGCCGCGGCGCCGGGCCAGGAAGCTGGACCAGTCCCGCAGGGCCATCAGGTCCGCCGGGCCGATCCGCCACCGCGCCCCGCAGAGCAGGCGCATCAGCGAATCCGAGCGCCCCGGATCGGCCAGCACCCGGAGGGTCGCGACCAGGTCGACAATCTCGGGGGTGTCCAGGAGACCGCCGAGGCCGACGATTTCGTAGGGGATCCCGCGCACCTCGAATTCGCGCCGGATGCATTCCATCTGGGCGCGGCGGCGGCACAGCACCGCCATGGCGGGAGGCTCGGGCTCCGCTGCCGACCCGTCAAAGTCGGTCACCCGGAACTTCAGTACGTCACCGGCGATCGCCGCGGCCTCGTCCTCATCGGTGCCGAAGCGGCCCATCACCACCCGGCCCTGGACCGCGGCCGGGCTGGGCAGCAGCGGCGGAACCTCGACGCCCCCGGCCGTGTCCCGCTCGCCGGCCGGGCCGGTCAGGGCAGCGGCCCGGCTGAGTGGTGCCGAAATGACGTTGGCGGCGGTCAGGATGTTCCGGCCGTTGCGCCACGCGGTGGTCAGGTACGACGTCGGCGCAACGGCGAAACGCGCAGGGCTCCCGGCGTCGGCGGCGGCGGCGGCGGCGGCGGGGAGCCGGACCGGGAATTCGCGGACGAAGTGGAAGAGCTGGCCGGCGGAGGCGCCGCGGAAACCATAGATGGACTGGTTGGGGTCCCCCACTGCGGTGACCGCGTGGCCGTCACCGAACAGCCGCGAGAAGAGGACCAGCTGGGCGTGCGAGGTGTCCTGGAACTCGTCGAGCAGCACCACTTTGTAGCGCTGCCGTTCGGTTTCCGCGGCGACCGGGACCTCGTTGGCGACGCGGGCGGCGAGGGCGACGAGGTCGCCGAAGTCGAGGGCGCCGCGGGCCCGCTTGGCGTCCGTGTAGCGTCCCACCATCTCCGCGACGCTGGCACGGGTGCGGAGCAGGCCGCTGAGCTCGCCCACGGCCTGGCTCGCGTTCTTTTTGGCGGTGGCGAGGTAGGGCAGCGCCTCGAACTCGGCCACCCGGTCCAGCAGCCACCCTCGGACCGCGGCCGGGTCCTGGAGATGCTCGGCGCACTCGCCGGCAAGCTGGATGACCGCCTTGACGAGGGTGGATTTGGCGGAGCGGAAGTGTTCGTATTCGCCGTCGAAAGCTTCCACGACCTCGCTGGCGAGCTGGAAGGACTGGGCGCCGCCGAGCAGCACGACGTCGCGTTCGACGCCGAGCCGGAGGCCGTAGTCGGACACGATGCCGCTGGCGTAGGAGTGGTAGGTGGAGACCTTGGGTTCGAGCGCGTCGGTGCTGAGCAGCCCGGCGGGGAACATCTGGTGCTGCGTGTCGGCCGCGGCGATGCGCTGCAGAGCTGAAAGCTTGGCGCGGATGCGGGTGGCCAGCTCCCCGGCGGCCTTCCGGGTGAAGGTCACCCCGAGCACTTCCTCCGGCCGGACCCAGCCGTTGGCGACAAGCCACACCACACGGTCGGCCATCGTGGCGGTCTTGCCCGAGCCGGCACCGGCAATCACCAGCCGGGGTGACAGGGGCGAGGAAATGATGTGCGACTGCTCGGCTGTGGGGCTGTTCTTCTCCCCCAGCATCGCGGAGAGCTCCTCGGGGGTGAACCTCGGGGGGGGAAGGTCGGCCGGAGGAGCGGAGGGAGCGGCTGCGGGAGCGGCTGCGGGAGCGGCTGCGGGAACGGGGTCCGAGCCAGGGGGAGGTGTTGTGTCGGTGCTCATTCGGTAACCTGCTTTCCCCGCGGGCACAGCGGGCAGACTTCGGGAAGGCGGCAGCCGTGGCCACCGTGGCCGCCCTTGGACGGATCGTGGCGGGCCTCAAAGGTGTTCCCGGACATCACCCGGGCGGCGTCGCCCACCATGTCCAGGGCCCAGTTGTCCGCCGGGTCCAGCGGCGTCTGGGCCTGGATGCCCGGGCTCTTGGTGGTGGTGCCGAGCTGCGCGAGGACGGCCCCGCCGGGCAGCGGGGGCGGCCCGTCGTCGGGACCGGGGAACCCTCCGGCCAGCACCGCCGCCTGGTAGGCGCCCAGCTGGGGGTGCCTTGCAAGGTCGGCCTTGCCCGGCTGACGTTTGCCGGTTTTGAGGTCCACGACGACGAGCCGGCCCTCGGCGTCGATCTCCAGCCGGTCGACCTGGCCGCGCAGAACGGCCGGGCGGGCGGGCCAGGGGCCGCCGTCGATATCGCCGCCCGCGGCAGGGCCGGTGCTTCCGGCCGGGTCCACCACGTCCGGGAGTTTGACCTCAAAGTCCTGCTCGACGCCGACCAGGGACCGGCCTTCGCTGCGCATCACCAGCACGTACTGGGCGAGCTTGCGGACCATCGACTCGGCGCGCTGGAAGTCCAGTTTGCCCTCCCAGTTGTCCTTCATCCCAAGCGCCGGCCAGCGGCGGACGAGCTCGGCGAGGTATTCGCTGCCGGAGGCATCCGGAAGGTCCTGAGCGATGGCGTGGACGAGGGTGCCCAGGCTGCGGGCAAAGTCGGTGGCGGCCTCGCCGCCGGCCGCCTGGACAAACCAGTCCAGGGGCGATTTCTGCACCGTCTCCACCTTCGATGGCGAGACGTAAACGGTGCCGCCCGGCGGAACGACGGGCTCGTCCGTGGACAGCGGCGCAAGGCCCCACCAGCTCTCAGGGTGGGCGCCCGGCACTGGCGGTTCGGCGGCCGCCAGGGCACCCAGAACGGCACTGGCTTCCAGGGCTTCGGGGGCTCCGGCGTCGAGCTGGGCGTACTGGCGCAGCTCGGCCACGAGCGCCCGCAGCGTGAGCGGCCGCTCCACCGGGGTAAAACCGCGCCGCTCCCGGTCCGGGCCCAGCGGCGCCACGTAATCCAGGAACGAGGAGGGCTGTTCGTCCTCCGAGGACACGGCGGTGCAGATCAGCACCTGCTGGGCCCGCGACACCGCGGTGGAGAAGCTCCGCAGCTCGTCGTAGCGGATTTCGCGCAGCCGGCTGAGGGGATCGAGCTGCAGCGCGTATTCCACGCCGTGCTCGACGGCGTCCGCGAACAGGGTGCTGCCGAGCAGTTCGCCGCGGAGCCTGGTGTTGGGCCACACCCCTTCCTGCAGCCCGGGGATAATGACCACGGGCCATTCCCGGCCGGCGGCGCTTGCCGGGGTCATGAGTTCCACGGCGTCCTCCAGCTGCGCCCGCGCGGCGAGGGTGTCCATCGGGAGTTCCTGGCTGAGCAGGTATTCAAGGAACTGCTCCGGTCCGGAACCGGGCAGCTGGTCCACAAAGCGCTCGGCGGTGTGGAAGAGGGCCATCATGGCATCGAGGTCCCGGTCCGCCCGGGCCCCGGCTGCTCCCCCGGCCAGCGCCGCCTCGGTCCAGCGCGAGGCGAGTCCGGTGGAGTTCCACAGTGCCCACAGCACCGTTTCGGCGTTGCCGCTTGGAGCCTGGGCGGCGTCCCGTCCGGCCTGGATCATCCGGGCGATCCTGCGTGCGGAGTGGCCCTCGATGCCGAGGGTCGCCAGTGCGCCCGGTTCGAGCAGGGCCTCGACGAGGAGCACGTCGCTGGTGCGGCCGCCGCCGCCCAGGAGCTCCTCCCGGCGCAGGGACTGGCGCAGGCGGCGAAGCTCGATCGCTGTGGCGCCGCCGATCCGCGAGGTCAGCAACGCCACCGCTGCCTCGGGGCCCAGCACGGCCGGGTCCAGGGCCACGGCGTAGGCGTCCAGCAAGGGCCGGACTGCGACCTCGTCACGGACGGCGGATTCGGCCACCGGGATCCGGACGGGGATGCCCTGGCCGGCGAGGTAACGCTGCAGCTGGCTGAGCTGGCCGCCGTTGCGCACGACCACGGCGATGTCGCCGAGTTCGCGGCCGTCGTTGAGCTGGGCTTCCAAGATCCGCTGGGCCACGTAGCGCAGTTCGTGCACCGGGGACGGCAGCAGGTGCGCCTCCACCGTTCCGTGGGAGGGGCCGGCAGCCCCGGTCTGTGCAGGGACGCGAGGCTGCGCCGGATCCCCGTCGCGGGTCGGCCGGTCCGGCCGCGCCTCCAGGTGGGGCTGTTCGAGCCGGCGCGCGGACTGGCCGCCGGCGCGGCGGGAGATCCGTCCGGCGACGGCGAGCCACGCCTCGGCGACCGCGGGGGTGTGGCGGTGGGCGGTCCAGAGCGGCCGCTCGAGGACGGTCCCGCCGGCGGGGGCGAGCAACTGCGGAAGCTCCGCCACGAGGTCCGGGCGGGCGCCGCGGAAGCCCTGCACCACGGTGTCCGGGGAGAAGGTGATGAGGGCCTCCTTGCCTGCGGCAATGTCCGCGAGCAGTTCGAACACGGCAGGGTTGGCTTCCTGCATGTCGTCCACCAGGACCAGCTGGAGCCTGCTACGTTCGGCGGCCAGGAAGTCGGGTTCGTCCTGGAAAATCTGGCGGGCGGCCGTGATGATGCCGGCCGGGTCGAAGGATTCCGGCATGCGCAGGTCGAGCACGTCGCGGTACTCCGCGTACAGGCCGGCGGCGGCGACCCAGTCCGGCCGGTGGCAGCGCCGGGCGAGGACCACGAGGTCCTCGGCGGTCCGGCCGGATTCGATGATCCGGTCAAAGAGCTGGCGGACCTCCTGCCGGAATCCGCGGGTCTGCAGTGCCGCGCCCAAATCCTCCGGCCACGGCAGCTCAAGTCCGGGCTGGGCGTGGCCCTCGAGGAGTTCTTTGATGATCAGGTCCTGTTCCGGGCCGGACAGCAGTTTCGGCGGGCGCGGCAGCGGCAGGATCCCTTCCGCCTTGGCACGCCGGATCAGGTCGAAAGCGTAGGACGCCCAGGTGCGGGCCGGCGTTGTGCTCAAGCTGCGGTCCAGCCGCGCGGTGAAGCGGTCCCGGAGCGAATCGGCGGCGAGGCGTCCGGGGGCAAGGATGAGCATCCGTTCCGGATCGAGGCCGTCCCGCTGCGCACGCCGGACGGCGGCCTCCACGAGAACGGTGGACTTGCCGGTGCCCGGCGCGCCGGGGATCAGGACCGGGCCGGAGCCATGCGGGACGTCGACGGCGGCGAGCTGGTCCGCGGAGAGCACGGGCACCGCACTGTGCAGCTTGCGGGGCGGCAGCAGGCGAAGTGCTGATGTGGGCGGGCGGGACTCGGGGTTCTTGCGGGGGATGCTCACACAGTCATTTCATCATCGGGGGCCGACAGTTTGCGCACGGAGCGTTCCAGCCGCTCGGCAACGGCGTCGATCGCATCGAACTCGCCGTCGTTTGGTGCCCAGCGGGCGGCCGTCAGGTCCACACGCCACCGCCCCTCGCCGGTGCGGAGGTATTCGGCATGACTTCCCAGCAGCGGGGTTCCTTCCAGGATGTACAGGGCCAGGGCCTCACGCTCGTGCCCGGGAGGCGCGTCACCATTGGCCTTGAGGACCCGCCACCAGGGCACTGCGCTGCCATGGTGGCTCATCACGGAACCAACCTGCCGGGCACCGCCGGAGCCGAGGAGTTCGGCAACGTCGCCGTACGCCACGGCGGTGCCTGCGGGGATCAATGCCACCACGTCCAGCACTGCTTCCACATACTCCATCCGCATGGCACAAGCCTAGCGGCCGGCTCCGATTCGGGCCGCCGGCGGCGTTGCCCGGCCGCGCTGCGGCGCGTCCGGCGCCACGCCGGGCCCGGCCGCGGGCGGTGGCGTCTTACCGTCGGTGGCAGCAGGTAGCGTTGAAGCATGAGCACTTGGAACACCCTCCCCCGCGCAGCCTTCGACCTTGAAACCACCGGCAGGAACTCCCGTGCCGCGCGGATCGTCACGGCGTCCATCACCGTGGTGGACGCCGAGGGCGGGGTCATCAAGGAACACGAATGGCTCGCCGATCCGGGCGTCGAAATTCCCACGGAGGCCAGCGACATCCATGGCGTCACGACTGAGCGGGCCCGCAGCGAAGGCCGCCCTGCCGCGGAGGTGACGCGGGAGGTCGCCGCGGTGCTCCAGGAGCTCTTCGACACCGGCGTTCCGGTCATCGCGTTCAACGCCAGCTACGACTTCACCGTCCTCGCGGCCGAGTCGGCCCGGTACGGCGTGCCGCAGCTGAGCCGCTTCCCGGTGCTGGATCCGTACATCATGAACAAACAGGTGGACCGGTACCGCAAGGGCAAGCGCACCCTCACCGCCCTCTGCGAGGAATACGGCGTGGACCTCGACAACGCCCACACCTCGGCGGCGGACGCCCTGGCCACCTCGCGCATGCTCGACGCCATGGCAGGGAAGTTCCCGAAGCTTCGGATGCCGGCCAGCCACCTGCACCAGCTGCAGATCGAATGGGCCTCGGCCCAGGCCTCCGATTTCCAGAGTTACCTGCGCAAGACCAAGCCAGCTGCCGTGATTGAAGGCGACTGGCCGGTCCTGCCGCCCGAGGACGCCAGCCGCGGCGACTTCTAGGCCGCCGGGACTTCTTAAAACGAAACTTAGGCAACAGGACGCCGGGGAATAGACCTCCGGGAGCCGCATTTCCAGCGATTGCGACGGAACTCACACTGCAAGGGCAGCCCGGCGGCCCCGACTGCCCCAGCCATTCGTTCCGTTGCGCCCGGGCTCGGCTACTCAGATACCGGCCTGCGCGCTGCACGCGTGGAACAAATTCGATCCCGGCACGTCCAGCCGTGCACTAATTCGATTTGAAACACCCGCAGGGACAGGTGACACAATAATATTTTGCGGCTTGCCTGCCCCCCGGGGCGCCCAAGCCCTGAGGCGGGGCACGATGTTCTCCCCCGCGACCCACGAACTTCCGACGAAAGTGTTTGCGCGATGAAATCCAAAGCCTTGAAGTGGCTGACTACTGTTCCTGTGGCGATCGCCATTGCCGTCTCCCTGGCCGCCTGCGGCGGCGGTTCAGCGCAATCGTCCGCGTCCGCCACCGATGCCCTCGCCGGCAGCGACCAGACCTCGCTGGACAAGTACACGACCAAGGACGTCACCCCCTTGGACAAGATCGACAAGTCCAAGCTTGGCCTGCTGAGCGACGGCACCCTCACCGTCGGAACCCTCTCGGACGCCCCGCCGAACATTTTCATCGACCCGTCGGGCAAGTTCACCGGCTACGACAATGAACTCCTGCGCGCCATCGCGGACAAGCTGGGCCTCAAGGTTGAGTTCAAATCGACCGGCTTCGCTTCCCTGCTCTCCCAGGTCCAGAACAAGCAGTTCGACCTGGGATCTTCCTCGATCTCCACCACGGACGCCCGCCGCAAGACCGTGGGATTCACCAACGGCTATGACTTCGGCTTCATGGCGGTTGTCGCCAAGAAGGACGACAAGATCAAGGGCTTCAAGGACCTGACCAAGGACACCCGCATCGCGGTCGTCCAGGGCACCGTGCAGGACGACTACGTCACCAACACGCTGCAGATCGAGCCTGTCCGCTTTGAGGACTACAACACGGCCTACGCGAACCTGAAGAACGGCCAGGTCGACGCCTGGGTCGCTCCGTCCCAGCAGGCCACCGGCCAGGTCAAGGAAGGCGACGGCACGGTCATCGCCGAGTCCGTTGTCAACACC
This sequence comes from Arthrobacter sp. PsM3, assembly GCF_030433895.1. Lineage (GTDB taxonomy): Bacteria > Actinomycetota > Actinomycetes > Actinomycetales > Micrococcaceae > Arthrobacter. Next base: position 21,669 of record NZ_JARUXE010000039.1, read on the forward strand.
CAGAACTTCACCGCCTACGCCGTCAACAAGGAAAACCAGCCGCTCATTGACGCGCTGAACTCCGGCCTGGACGCCGTAATTGCCGACGGCACCTGGTCCAAGCTGACCAAGGAATGGTACCCGGACCGCGAAACCCCGGCCACGTGGTCCCCGGGTTCCAAGGCTGTCACCGTCCCGAAGTCCTAGTCCATGGATGCACTCGATCAACTCGCAAAGACCTTCTTTGACTGGGAGGCGATGGCAGCTGTCATCCCGAACATGCTCAAGGTCGGCCTGCCCAATACGCTGATCCTTGCGGTCTCCTCGGGCGTGCTCGGGTGCATCCTGGGCATGGTCCTGGCCATCATGGGCACGTCCCGCAGCACTCCGCTGCGGGTGCTGTCCAGGATCTACACGGATATTTTCCGCGGCGTCCCCGCTATCGTCGTCATCCTGCTCATCGGGATCGGCCTTGGACCCGTGATCCGGCAACTGACCGGATCCACGAACCCGTTTCCGCTGGGCATCCTGGCGCTGACGCTGATGGCGTCGGCGTACATCGGGGAGATCTTCCGGTCAGGCATCCAAAGCGTGGAAAAGGGACAGCTCGAGGCCTCCCGGGCGCTGGGCTTCAGCTACAACTCCTCCATGCGCCTCGTGGTGATCCCGCAGGGCATCCGCCGGGTGCTCCCGGCCCTGGTCAACCAGTTCATCTCGCTGATCAAGGACTCATCCCTGATCTACCTGCTGGGCCTGCTCGCCAGCCAGCGGGAGATCTTCCGCATCGGCAACGATGCTGCCGCCAACACGGGAAACCTCTCCCCGCTGATCGCTGCCGCCGCAATGTACCTCGTGCTGACGGTCCCCCTCACGCACCTGGTCAACTACATCGACAACCGCCTGCGTACCGGCCGTCCGGAGAAGAAGCAGCCGGACGACGCCGCAGCCCTGATCGGGAAGGGAGCCCAGCCATGAGCGAATTCGCCTCCGGCTCGCTGACCGGCAAGAACCTGCACCTGTCCTTCGGCACCAACCACGTCCTCCGCGGCATCGACCTCCACGTCGAGAAGGGCACCACCGCCTCGGTGATCGGTCCCTCCGGCTCCGGCAAGTCCACGCTGTTGCGCGTGATGAACCGCCTGATCGAACCGGACCAGGGCGACATCCTGCTGGATGGCCGCTCGGTCCTGAAAGACAACCCGGATGAGCTGCGCCAGCGTATCGGCATGGTGTTCCAGCAGTTCAACCTGTTCCCGCACAAGACCGTGGTGGACAACGTCTCCCTCGCGCTGCGCAAGCTGCGCAAACTCCCGGCCGAGCAGGCCCGGGCCGAAGCCCTGGAGCAGCTCGACCTCGTCGGGCTCAAGCACAAGGCGGACGTCCGTCCGGCCAACCTGTCCGGCGGGCAGCAGCAGCGCGTGGCGATTGCGCGGGCGCTGGCCATGAAGCCGGAAGTGATGTTCTTCGACGAGGCCACCTCGGCCCTCGACCCGGAGCTCGTCAAGGGTGTCCTGGCGCTGATGGCCGACCTCGCCAAGGGCGGCATGACCATGGTGGTGGTGACGCACGAGATGGGCTTCTCCCGCAACGTCTCGGACACCGTGACCTTTATGGACGCCGGAGTCGTCGTGGAGTCCGGTCCGCCGGAACAGCTCTTCACAAATCCGCAGACGGAAAGGCTCCAGGGCTTCCTCTCGGACGTCCTCTAGTCCGCAGACCTGCAACTTAAAACACTTGGGGCACCCGCCGCGGCGGGTGCCCCAAGTGTTTAACCACGACGGCGGAACGGCCGCCGTGTTGTTGCCGTGTCCGGCGCTAGGCCGTCGCGGCGGCCGCGGCCTTGGCAGCCGCGGGCAGGGCATCGAAGATCCGGTTCATCGCGGCGTCGTCATGCGCGGCGGACAGGAACCAGGCTTCGAAGACGGACGGCGGCAGGTAGACGCCGGAGTCCAACATGGAGTGGAAGAACGGCGCGTAGCGGAACACTTCCTGGCCCTGGGCGTCGTCGTAGTTGTGCACGCCCCGGGCGGAGGTGCCGAATGCCACCGAGAAGAGGTTACCGGCGCGCTGGATCGAGTGGTCCACCCCGGCCGCCTCCAGCGCGGAGGAAAGTGCCGCGGAGAGCTCCAGTGAGCGGGCATCCACGAAGGAGTAGACCTCGGGGGTGGCGTGGGTCAGCGTCGCGACGCCGGCGGCCATCGCCACCGGGTTGCCGGACAGCGTGCCGGCCTGGTAGACCGGGCCCAGCGGGGCGAGGTAGTCCATGACCTCGGCCCGGCCGGCGAGGGCCGCCGTCGGCATCCCGCCGCCGATGACCTTGCCGAACGTCAGCAGGTCCGGGGTCCACGGCTGGGCAGCGTCGGCCGCCCCGCCGGTGAGTCCCCAGTAGCCCGAGTACCCCGTACGGAAGCCGGTGAGGACCTCGTCGAGGATCAGCAGGGCACCGTGCTCCCGGGTGATGCGCGACAGGCCGGCGTTGAAGCCTTCTCCCGGCGTCACGACCCCCATATTGGCGGGCGCGGCCTCGGTGATGACGGCGGCGATGTTCGCACCGTGCTTGGCGAAGGCGGCCTCGACGGCGGCGAGGTCGTTGTAGGGCAGCACGAGGGTCTCGGCGGCGGTGGCGGCCGTGACGCCGGCCGAGCCAGGAAGCGCGAGGGTCGCCAGGCCGGAGCCTGCCGCGGCGAGGAGGCCGTCGAGGTGCCCGTGGTAGCAGCCGGCAAACTTGATGATGAGGTTCCGGCCGGTGAAGCCGCGGGCCAGCCGCACGGCGGTCATGGTTGCCTCGGTGCCGGTGGAGACCATCCGGACGCGTTCGGCGGCAAGGACCCGCTCCTGGACGATCGCGGCGAGGTTGGCCTCATCCGGCGTCGAGGCGCCGAAGGAGAGCCCCCGGTCGACGGCGGCGTGCACGGCGGCGAGGACCGCCGGATGGGCATGCCCCAGCAGCGCCGGGCCCCAGGAGCAGACGAGGTCGACGTATTCGGCGCCGTCGGCGTCGGTCAGGTAGGGGCCTTTCGCGGAGACGATAAAACGCGGGGTCCCGCCGACGGAGCCGAACGCACGGACCGGCGAGTTGACGCCGCCGGGCATGAGTTGGCGGGCACGGTCGAAGAGTTCCTCGTTGCGAGGGTGGCTGGAAGTCATGGTTCCTATTCTTTCAGTCGCATTCAATGGATCAGTCGCCTTCAACGGGGCTGCGCGGCCCCGGCCAGCAGGCTGGCGACCCGGGGGGCCACCTCGGTGCCGAACAGCTCGATCGAACGCATCATGGCCTTGTGCGGCAGGGTGCCGTTGCTGTACTTCAGGTCAAAGCGGTCCACGCCGAGGTGGCGCTTCAGCAGCGCGATCTTCGCGGCAACGGTGTCCGGGGATCCGACGTAGAGGGCACCCTCGGGGGTGCACATGGCGTCGAACTCGGCGCGGTTGCCCGGGCCCCAGCCGCGCTCCGCGCCGATGAGGTTGCGCTGGCCGAGCCAGTGCGGGAAGAATTCCTCCCGCGCCTCCTCGTCGGTGGCAGCAATGTGGCCCGGTGAATGCGTGGCCATCTGCTGCATCGGGTGGCCGTATTTGGCCATCGCCTCACGGTAGAGGTTCGCGAGCGGGCCAAAGGACCGCGGCTGTCCGCCGATGATGGCGAAGATGATCGGGTAGCCGTATTCGGCGCAGCGCAGCACCGACTCCGGGGTCCCGCCGACGCCGATCCAGGCGGGCAGCAGGTGGTGTTCCAGCGGCGGGTAGGCGCTGAGCCCGTTGATGGCCGTGCGGGTGCGGCCCTCCCAGTGGATGGGCTTTTGGGCGCGGACCTTGTCGAAAAGCTCGAGCTTCTCCTCAAAGAGGATCTCGTAGTCGGCCAGGTCGAGGCCGAAAAGCGGGAAGGACTCGACGAAGGACCCGCGCCCCAGCATGACCTCGGCCCGGCCGTTGGAGATGGCGTCCACGGTGGAGAAGCGCTGGAAGACGCGGATGGGGTCATCGGAGCTCAGGACCGTGACGGCGGAGCCGAGCCGGATGTTCTTGGTGCGGGCGGCCGCCGCGGCGAGGAACACCTCGGGAGCGGAGACTGCGAAGTCGCGCCGGTGGTGCTCCCCCACCCCGAAGGCATGGAGTCCCACCTCGTCCGCGAGTTCGGCCTGTTCCAGCAGCTGCCGCAGCACCTGGGCGTGCGGCACGGGGTGCCCGTCGGGGAAGACCCCGACGTCGCCAAAGCTGTTCAGTCCCAGCAGAATACGCCCCGGCCCTACCGGGGACGTGGGGTTCGCCGCGGACGCCGGGTCAGTCGACGTGTGCATCAGGATTCCTTCAGCCAGCCGGCGAGTTCGCTCGCCCAGTAGGTCAGGACCATGTTGGCCCCGGCCCGTTTGATGCCCAGCACGGACTCGGTGATCGCGGCGCGGCGGTCGATCCATCCGTTGGCGGCGGCGGCCTCGATCATCGAGTACTCACCGGAGATCTGGTACGCCGCGACCGGGACCGGGCTCATGGCGGCGACGTCGGCGAGGATGTCCAGGTAGCTCATGGCCGGCTTCACCATGACCATGTCCGCGCCCTCTTCGAGGTCCAGTTCCACTTCGAGGATCGCCTCGCGGCGGTTCGCGGCGTCCATCTGGTAGGTGCGGCGGTCGCCTTTAAGCTGCGAGTCGACGGCTTCCCGGAAGGGTCCGTAGAACGCGGACGCGTATTTCGCCGCGTAGGCGACGACCGCGGTGTTGGCGTGGCCGGCTGCCTCGAGCGCCTGGCGGATCACGGCGATCTGGCCGTCCATCATCCCCGACGGGCCCAGCACGTGGGCGCCGGCCTCCGCCTGGGCCACGGCCATCCGGCCGTAGATCTCCAGCGTGGCGTCGTTGTCCACATAGCCGCCCGAGTCGAGGACCCCGCAGTGCCCGTGGTCGGTGAATTCGTCCAGGCAGACGTCGCTCATGATGACCAGTTCGTCGCCGACCTCGGCGCGGACGTCCCGGATGGCTTTGTTCAGCACGCCGTCCGGGTCCAGCGACGCGGTGCCGGTGGCGTCGCGGACGGCGGGGATGCCGAAGAGCATGATGCCGCCGACGCCGAGCCCCACGGCTTCGGCTGCGGCGCGCTTGAGCGTCTCGGTGGTGTGCTGCTGCACCCCGGGCATCGACGCAATCGGGTTCGGCTCGGACAGTCCTTCCCGGATGAAGGCGGGAAGGATCAGTTCCGCAGCGGAGAGGCGGTGCTCAGCCGTCAGCCGGCGCATGGCCGGGGTGGTGCGGAGCCGGCGGGGGCGGTGGGTCGGGAAGCTCATATGGTGTCCTTTGCTGTGGGCTCTGCGACTGGCTGATGAAGTGGGGACGGCCGATCTGCCAGCGACCGGATGACGGCGTCGACCAGGCCGGAGGCGGTGGGTTCCTCGGCAACGGCGGCGACGGTGAGGCCGAGCGCCTCAGCCTCGCCGGCGGTCGACCGCCCGATGGCGACGAAACGGCAGTCACCCAGCGGGGCGAGGTCCTCGTGGATGCGCCGGGCTGCGCTGGGGGAAGCGGCGACGACGGCGTCCAGCCGGCCGGCGACGATTTCGGCCTTCGCCTGGGCCGGGGTGAGCACGGCGGCTCCGGTGTCCAGGGGCGTTCCAGGGGCTGCACTATCCCCGGAGGCCGTGGCGGGCTGGCACGCGGCGAGGCTCCGGCCGGGGTCGGCCGGGAAATCCACGGTGCGGTATGCGGTCACGGCCTGGACGAAGGCGCCCCTGGCCTCCAGCCCCCGGCGGAGCCGGGGGTCGGCGATGTCCGCCTGCGGCAGGAGGACGCTGCCCTGGTGCTCTGGCCAGATGTCGGTCAGCCCCGCGCCGGACTGCCGCCCCGTGGGTGAGAGGTCGACGGCGACTCCCCTGGATTCGAGGAAACGGCGCGTTGCGGGCCCGATCGTTGCCACCAGGAGGCTGCCCGGGAGCCAGCTGCTGAGCGTGGTTCCGCGCTCGGTGGCCTTGACCTCGAGCGCCTGGACCGTGGTCACGCTGCTGACCACGAGCCAGTTGTAGGCGCCGGCGCCCAGGGCGTCAAACGCGACATCCAGGGAGTGCTGGTCGCTGGCGACCTCAAAGTCGATCAGCGGCAGCAGCAGCGGCTCTGCGCCGACGGCGCGCAGGGCACTGACAAGCTCCGCCGCACGGTCCGGGCTGCGGGCGACGAGGATCCGGGCGCCGTGGGGCCCCCTCATGGCGTCCTGCCCGGCCTGTTCACCGTTGACCCGAACGTCCGCGGCGGGGGTGCGGGCGCGGGCGTTTCTGGCACTGTGCCGTCCCATGAATTGAAGAATTCCGCGGATCAGGATGCGGCCAGGTCCGCGATGTCGGCGGCACCCTGGGCGAGCAGGACTTCGGCGAGTTCGATTCCGAGCAGGGTCGCCCCGACCTCGGTGAGTCCGTCCGTGGCCTTCCGGTCCCGGATGGTGGCTGTTCCGTCGACGGCGCACACCACGGCTTCAAGGTGCAGCAGGCTGCCCTTGCGGTAGGCGTAGGCGCCCACCGGCGCGGCGCAGCCGGCTTCCAGGCGGGCCAGGAGCGCCCGCTCGGCGGTGACGGCGAGCCGGGTGTCGGGGTCGTCGAGGGCGGTGAGGGCCTGGGCCAGCACGCCCTGCGAGCCCTCGGTGGATCCTGCCTTGCGCGGCGCATCGGCGGAGCGGCATTCGATCGCGAGGGAACCCTGCCCGGCGGCGGGCAGCATGACGTCGGGTTCAAGGAACTCGCTGACGGCGTCCAGCCGGCCGATCCGGTGCAGTCCGGCGGCGGCGAGCACCACGGCGTCGAGGTCGCAGCTCTTGCCGTCCACGACGGCGTCGGTGCTGTTGCCCGGCAGCCCGGGGACGCGGCCGAGCCTGGTATCCACGTTGCCGCGGATGTCACGGATGTCCAGGTCCGGGCGGGCGGCCCGGAGCTGGGCTGCGCGCCGCGGGGAACCCGTGCCCACGGTGGCGCCGGCGGGCAGGTCGGCGAGCTTGAGCCCGTCCCGGGCACAGAGCACGTCGCGGACGTCGACGCGCTTCGGCGTCGCCGCGAGCGTCAGTCCCAGGGCCGGACCGGTGGGCAGGTCCTTGAGCGAGTGCACAGCCACGTCGCATGCGTCCTGCAGCAGGGCGTCGCGCAGGGCCGCGACGAAAACCCCGGTGCCGCCCATCTGGGACAGCGATCCGGTGAGGACATCGCCGTCGGTGCGGATGCGGACCAGTTCGACCGGGAATCCGCCGACGGCGGCCAGTTGGTCAGCGGTCTGCTGGGTCTGGGTCAGTGCCAGTTTGCTGGCGCGGGTTCCGATCCGGACGGTCACAGTGCTTCCTGACCCGCCGCCGGCGCGGAGGTGGCGGCGGTGGCGGCCGCCGGGTAGGGGGCGTGGCCGGTGCCGATGGTCGTGTCGGCGCCTGCAATGGTGGGCTTTTCGCCGCGGAAGTTGGCGCAGCAGCCCGGGCGGCAGACGTCGTACCAGGGGCCCAGTTTGGTCAGGTGCGGCCGGTCGGCGATGTTGTTCGCGGCGGTCCGCTCACAGATCAGGTCCACGATTCCGGCGACGAACTTGCGGTGCGTCCCGGGGGTGGGGACGCGGCTCGCGGCGAGGCTGAGCCTGGCGCAGGTTTCCAGGGCTTCGGTGTCGAGGTCCCAGACAACTTCCATGTGGTCGCTGACGAAGCCCAGCGGCACAATCACGATGCCCTTGACGCCCTGGCCGGCGAGTTCCTCGATGGCGTCGTTGATGTCCGGTTCCAGCCACGGCACGTGCGGGGCCCCGGAACGGGACTGGTAGACGAGGGACCAGGGTGCGGTGTCGCCGGTCTCCGCTTCCACCCGGCGGATGACTTCGGTGCCGGTGGCGAGGTGCTGCGCGACGTAGGCGGAGTCCTCCTCGAAGTGGCGCGGTTCGGCCTCGGAGCGGCCCGCCGCCTGGGCGTCGCGGGTGGGGATGGAGTGTGTGGCGAACAGGATGTGCACCGGCGCGTCCGGGGTGCCGGCCGCGGCCAGCCTGGCGCGGACGTCGGCGAGGCCGGCGGCGGTGCCTTCAATGAACGGTTCGACGAAACCGGGGTGGTCGAAGTACTGGCGGACCTTGTCGACTTCGAGCTTGCCGTCGAGGCCGGTGTCGGTCAGCGCGACGCCAATGTCCTCACGGTACTGGCGGCAGCTGGAGTAGCAGGAATACGCGCTTGTGGTGACCATGAGGACCTTGCGGTGCCCGGCGTCGTAGATGTCTTGGAGGGTCTGCGGGATGTACGGGGCCCAGTTGCGGTTGCCCCAGAACACCGGCAGTTCGATCCCGCGGGCGGAGAGTTCGGCCTCGATGCCGGCCTTGAGCTCGCGGTTCTGCTGGTTGATCGGGCTGATGCCGCCGTTGGCGCGGTAGTGGTGCGAGACCTCTTCGAGCCGCTCGTCCGGGATCCCGCGGCCGCGGGTGACGTTCCGAAGGAAGGGAAGGACGTCATCCTGGCCCTCGGGGCCGCCGAAGGAGGCGAGGAGCACGGCGTCGTAGTCCTTGGGGGCCATCCGGCCGGCTTCGGTGACCGCGTTGAGGGCTGTTTCGCCTGTGGCGGTGTCAGTTTCCTGGGGATCCAGCGGGCTCATGAAAGGACCTCGGCAATCTCGGCGGCGCCCACCCGGCGGCCGGTGTAGAACGGGATTTCTTCGCGGACGTGGTGGCGGGCTTCCGTGGCGCGCAGGTGGCGCATCAGGTCCACGAGGTCCACGAGTTCGGGGGCTTCCAGGCCGAGGATCCACTCCCAGTCGCCGAGAGCGAAGGAGGACACGGTGTTGGAGATGACCTGGGGGAAGTCCCGGCCCAGCATGCCGTGGTCGCGCAACATCGCGCCGCGTTCGGCGTCGGGCAGCAGATACCACTCGTAGGAGCGCACAAAGGGGTAGACGCAGAGCCACTCCGCCGGTTCGACGCCGCGGGAATAGGCAGGGGTGTGGTTCTTGGCGAACTCGGCCTCACGGTGCACGCCCATGGCGGACCAGGCGATCTCCGTGCCGGCGAACAGCTTGCTGCGGCGGATGTCCCGGACGGCGCGCTGGAGGGCCTCCGGCTGGGGTCCATGCAGCCAGACCATGATGTCGGCATCCGCGCGCATCGCCGACACGTCGTAGCTGCCGCGGTGGACCACACCTGCCTCGGCCAGCCGCGCGATGAGGGCATCGAAGTCTTCGGCAGCATCGCCGCTGCGGACCACGTCGGCGGAGCGCTTGAAAACCGTCCAGAGCGTGAAGAACTGCTCGGCTGATTCTTCGCTTGCTGATTCGGTTTTAGTGACAGTTTCGGCAGAAGTGTGGCTCATGCATACCAGTCTGCCCCTTCGCCTCAGCTAAGTCGAAATCAAGCACTTCTACAACGCGTAGAAGTGCGTAATTTCACATCGATAGGGATTCCGCCCCGGATCCGGAGTGCCCGGCAGCGCCCGCCGGGACCTCAGACGCGGCGCAGCCGCAGCACCACGAGGCCGGCGATCACGGAGAGGACAACGAGGCCAATGCCCAGTCCGAGCAGCGGCGCTGTGAACGGTTCACGCGTTGACGTTGCCTCCATCGAGGTACTCCCTGAGCGGGGCTTGGCCTGCGCAGTTGCGGAGCGGTCCGGGGCTGTCGGGGAGGCGGACGCCGTGCTCGACGGGGCTGCCGGGTTCGACGGGGCTGCCGGGTTCGACGGGGCTGCCGTGTTCGACGGCGCCGCCGGGGTTTCGTTGGGGGCCTGAGCCCCGGCAGGGATTTCGGCGGCCGGTGCCGGCTCCGCTACCGGCTCCCCCGGGTCGGGGACCGCGGGCACGGCCGGCTGGGCCGGCTGGGCCGGAGAAGGCGTGACAGGCGGCGGGGCCGCGGGCCCAGTTGGCACGGGTGGTGCCACGGGCTGCGGAGTGACGGGCTCCGTGGGAGTTGGCCTCGGGGTGCGGCTTGGCCCGGGTGCGGAGGGTTCCTCGGAGGCGGTGGCCTGGGGCGAGGGGCTCGATGGCCAGGGCGTTGGGGTGGGCCGCTTGAGCGGCTCGAAGAGGCCGCCGGCCAAACCATTGAGGTCAACGGACAGGAGGTCCGTCCCGGAAGAACCTGAGGCAGGGGCCGCCGGCCCCGTGGCGGCTTGTGAGGCGGGCGCGCCTGCGGATAGAGCCAGCACCACTCCGAGCGTTGCGGCTGCCATGCCGCGTCGAAGTCCCCCATGGTGGCCGGCCTGCGTTTTGTGGACGTTCGACCTGCAAGTAACCATGGTGGTCGAGCCTAGCCGCCGCAGGACGCGGGGGAAAATTTGCTGTTCGCCCTGATTCCCGGTACCGGGAGTCGGCATTGGCTCCCGGATTTTGGGCCCGGATCTTTGGGTCCCGGCGCGGCTCAGGACAGCAGTTGCCTGACCTGCTTCGGGGTGTCGGCAACGATCGCTGCGAGGCCGTTGCCGGAAAGCCAGCCACCCACCACGGCCAGGGTGCCGTCCGCCGCGCAGATGCTCCGCACCTCGGCGACGCGGCGTTTGTGTCCGAGCGAGGCGAAGGGCAGTGCCCCGCCCCAGCGCACGACGTCCCAGTCCACCACGTCCCCGCCGGTGACCGGCACGGAGAGCAGGGAGGAGGCGTCCTTCAGGGCAGCTGCGAACAGCTCGGCGTCAGTGCGGGGTTCCGGGCGTGCCTGAACCCCGTGCCGGGCGTCGCCGCGACCGTAGGACAGCCGGACAACATGGGTGCCGGGGCCGGCCTGGTCGGCCAGCCACGCCCACTTGGCGGTGGCATGGGTGAGGGCCTTGGCCTGGATCCCCGGGCTCTGCGGTGCGACCAGGACCCCTGTCCCCCGCGGCCGGGCGTCCAGCTGCGGCAGATCCACCACCAGCGTGACCAGGCTGACGTCGGGTCCGGCCTCGGGGCGGCGGCCGGCAAGTTCCGGCAGGGCACCGGCGAGCAGCGCGACGGCGGCCGGGCCTTGCACAGCGACGACCAGCAGCCCGGCGTCGTGCGCGGTGCCGCCGGTGGACACCCGCCAGCCGCCGGCAGTGCGCTCCACGGAGTCGGCCCGTATGCCGCCCAGCAGCGTCACGCCCTGGCGGCGCAGCTCGGCCAGCAGTGCGGAGACGAGGGTGTGCATGCCGCCGCGCAGTCCCGCGACGGCCGACCCCGCCTTCTGCAGCCCGGGTGGCGCCGGGGCCGGTGCCGCCGGCCCGGGTTGCGATCCATTGCGTTGGGCCGCGACGGCGGCGGCGAGGGATCCGTGCTCCCGGATCCCCGCGCGCAGGCCAGGTGCCACCATGTCGATGTCGAGGACGTCCGGGTCCGCGGAGTGGACGCCGCCGACAACGGGGGCCACAAGGCGTTCGAGCACGCGCCGGCCCATCCGCGCCCTGACGAGCGCCGAGACACTCGTGGCCCCGTCTTTGGTACCCAGCGAGGCGGGCAGCAGCTTGTCGATCGAGGCGCGGAGTGAACCCGTGAGGCCCAGGGAGCGGCGGACTTCCGGGTCCCAGGGGTTGGCCGGGATGCCGAGGACACCGGTGCGGGGAAGTTCACGCGGACCATCGGGCAACTGGACCCAAGCACCACCGGGATTGGGTGCCACGATACTGGCGGCCAGGCCGAGCTCGCCGGCCAGGTCGGCCACAGCGGAGGAGCGGGTAGCGAAGGACTCGGCGCCGCTGTCCAGGGTCAGCCCTGCCACCACGTGGCTGCCGACGCAGCCGCCCCAGGCACCGGAGGCCTCCAGGACCGTGGTGCGGACGCCGGCCCGGGCGAGCTCGCGCGCAGCAAGCAGTCCAGAGACCCCGCCGCCCACCACGACGGCGGTCTGCGCTGCGGCCCCCAGGGCGGTGCCGCCCGCTGCCTCCATGCCCTACTCCGGAGAGATCGAGTGGATAAGCTCGACGACGCGCGTCAGCACGTCAGGATCGGTGTCCGGGGGCACGCCATGGCCGAGGTTCAGCACGTGTCCCGGGGCCGAGGCGCCGGCGGCGATGACTTCGCGGACGTGTGCTGCCAGCACCTCCCACGGTGCGGACAGCAGGGCCGGGTCGATGTTGCCCTGCAGCGGCACCGAGCCGCCCAGCCGGCGGTTGGCTTCGTCGAGGGGCAGCCGGTAGTCCACCCCGACGACGTCGACGCCGACGTCGCGCATGGCGACGAGCAGCTCAGAGGTGCCGGTGCCGAAGTGGATCAGCGGGGCCCCGAGGCCCCGCACGTGGTCCAGTGCACGGGACGAGGCCGGTGCGACGAAGCGCTGATAGTCGGCCAGGCCGAGCGAGCCCGCCCAGGAGTCGAAGAGCTGGCCGGCGGAGGCGCCGGCTTCGAGCTGTGCGCGGAGGAACATGCCTGAGGCGTCCGCGGCCCAGTTCGCCAGTGCGGTCCAGGTCTCGGGATCGGCGTGCATCATGGTGCGCGGGCCGAGGTGGTCGCGGGACGGTTTTCCTTCCACCATGTAGGCGGCGAGCGTGAACGGTGCGCCGGCGAAGCCGATCAGCGGGGTCTTCCCCAGCTGGGCCACGGTCAGCCGGACGGCTTCGCGGATCGGCTCCAGGGCTTCCCACGTCAGCTGGGGAAGCGCGGCGACATCGGCTGCGGTGCGGACCGGCTTGTCCAGGACGGGACCGACGCCGGGGACGATATCGACGCCGACTCCGGCCAGCTTGAGCGGAATGACGATGTCGGAGAAGAAGATGGCGGCATCGACGTCGTGGCGGCGGACCGGTTGCAGGGTGATCTCGGAGGCCAGCTCGGGGCGCAGGCAGGAGTCCAGCATCGCGACTCCCTCGCGCAGCTTGAGGTATTCCGGCAGCGAGCGGCCAGCCTGGCGCATGAACCAGACGGGACGGCGGGAGGGCTTGCCGCCGCGGTAAGCGGTGATCAGCGGGGAATCCGCGGTGCGGCCGTCCATCAGCGGGTGCCCGGCGTCGAGGCCGGAGATTTCAGGAGTTGCCGCAGTGCGAGGAGTCATGCCTTCGATTGTGCCGAAAATCGGCCCCAAAAGATAACGACAGGTTGTCACCGACACAGGCAGCGGTGCGGGGCGGGCCCGGGCGGAGGCGGGAATCACACACCGGTGTGTGCGGTCACATGCCCCCTGGTTGTTCTACGCCGGCACGAAAAAGCTATGATTGTCCTGCTGTGGTTCTATTTTCTCTGGTGGCGACCCACGCCGACATCGACCTCGAGACCGTTGCTCAATTGAGCACCGGCGCTTCAGAGCTCGCCACATCCGCCCTCGCCGGATCGCCGGCCGTGGCGGGTGCCATTGTGCTTGCCACCTGCAACCGCTTCGAAATCTACGGTGAAGCGTCCCGCCCGGACGATGTCGACGACGCCCGCGCGGCCCTCATCGCCCAGCTGAGCGGATCCACCGGACTCAACGAACAGCTCGTCGCGCGTTCCTTCAACACCCGCACAGGACCAGACGTCACCCGGCACCTCTTCTCGGTCAGCTCAGGACTGGACTCCGCCGTCGTCGGTGAACGCGAAATCGCCGGGCAGGTGCGCCGGGCCCTGATTACCGCCCAGCACGAGGGCACGGCCAGCTCCGGCCTCGTCCGGCTGTTCCAGGCGGCGTCGAAGACCGCCAAGGACGTAGGAGCCCAGACCGCACTTGGCGCGCGCGGCCTCTCCGTAGTCTCCGTTGCCCTGGACCTCGCCACCGAGCTCTCCGAGGACCCCGACTGGTCCACCAAGAAGGTTGTCGTCTTCGGCACCGGCGCCTACGCCGGCGCCACCATGTCCCTGCTTCGCGAACGCGGCTGCACCGACGTCTCTGTCTACTCCTCCTCCGGCCGTGCCTCCGGTTTCGTCGCCACCCGCGGCGGCACCGCTCTGGACGGCGACACCCTCCCGTCCGCCGTCGCCGCCGCGGACATCATGATCGGCTGCAGCGGCGCGGACACCCGGGTCGAGGCCGGGGAACTGGCCAGGGTCCGGGCGGACTCACCGCAGCCCCTCATCGCCATCGATCTGGCCCTCACACACGACTTTGATCCCGCCGTGGGAGGCCTCGACGGCGTCGAACTCCTCACGCTGGAGTCGGTCCGTCTGGCCGCCCCGCAGGAGCAGGCCGAATCTCTGGCCCAGGCCAGCAGCATTGTGGCCGGCGCCGCCAGCGCGTTCGAACAGGAACGCGAGGCCCGATCGGTGGACTCTGCAATTGTCGCGCTGCGCCGGCACACCATGAACGTGCTGGACGCGGAAATGGAAAAAGTCCGGGCCCGCCACGGCTGCACCGCCGCGGCCGAGGAAGTTGAATTCGCGCTCCGCCGGATGGTCAAGCAGCTGCTGCACGTCCCGACGGTCCGGGCCCGGGAGCTCGCCGCCAACGGCCAGCAGGAAGACTATGTCGCCGCCCTGGAGGCGTTGTACGGCATCACAGTCGAACAGCCCGCGGCAAAAGCGGCCGACTCCGGATGCCCGGTCGAACACCAGGAACGTCCCGCCCCGGACGGCGTGCGGGAAACCGCCTAAATACCGCTATCCGCTTCGGCCGTCGATGACTGCGCCGCCGCTGCGCTGAGCCCACTGAAAATGTCGCCGTGATGCCGCCGGTCTGGGTGCTGGAGGATCAACGCCCGGGCAGCACTCGTTTGGAGCAGGATCCCCTCGGATTGTCGGTCGTTCCAGGTTCACGCGGCAACCAACCAGTTACTGTCGGAGGCCCCTTATATTCTTTGAGTGTGGCTAGCGGAGCAGCGTTGAGCGTGGAGAGCAGGGAGGCCCTGGCGGCCGTCACGGCGTCCACGGCTGCGCTTGCTGCTTTCATCGGATCCGGCGCGGAGCTGCCCTCCGCCGATGCGCAACCGCGGGACACGGATCCGTTCCGGGGGATCGATCCGTTGCGGGATCTGGCGGATGAT
>NZ_JARUXE010000003.1 GCF_030433895.1 Arthrobacter sp. PsM3
GCGGTCGATCATCTCGGAGTAGATCTCTGGGGTTGCAATGGGCATGCTGACTCCTAAAGTGAATTTCGTCTGCGGGCTGGTTGACCCTGGAGTGAACCTCGTCGGCTAGGAACCATCCTAGCCATTCCTGCGCCGGGGGCAGTGTTTCCGGTCACTCGGGCCTGTAATATCCGGCTTCGCCTGGGTGTCCGGCGGGTTCCGCCGCGGTTCCCCGCGGGTTAAGGGCAGGTACCGCCAGGCCCATGCTAGCCCGGGAGCTGGCTGAAGACGTGCCGGCGGATCCAGGCGTGCATCGCGATGGCCGCGGCCGAGGCGGCGTTGATCGACCGGGTGGAGCCGAACTGCTCGATCGACAGGGTGTCCACCGCGGCTTCGTGGACCTCGGGGGACAGCCCCGGGCCCTCCTGGCCGAACACCAGCACGCAGTCCCTGGGCAGTTCGTAGGTCTCCAGCGGCACGGAGTCCGGGAAGATGTCGATCCCGATGATCGCCAGCCCCTCCCCCTGTGCCCAGGCCACGAAGTCCGCGACGGTGGGGTGGTGGCGGATGTGCTGATAGCGGTCGGTGACCATGGCCCCGCGGCGGTTCCACCGGCGTCGTCCAATGATGTGAACTTCCTTGGCGAGGAACGCATTGGCGGTGCGCACGACGGTACCGATGTTCATGTCGTGCTGCCAGTTTTCAATCGCGATATGGAAGTTGTGGCGCCTGGCGTCGAGGTCCGCCACGATCGCCTCGTGCTTCCAGTAGCGGTACTTGTCCACCACGTTGCGCCGGTCGCCGTCCGCCAGGAGGTCCGGATCCCAGTGCTCCCCCTGCGGCAGTTCCCCTTCCCAGGGCCCGACGCCGACCTCCGCCTTGGGCTCCGCATCGGCCTCCGTCCCGGCAGCTGCCCCGGCCGCCGTCCCGCCCTCTTTTGCGGTCAAGCTGCCGGAAAGGGTTTCGCTGGGAATCTCGGGTTCAGTCACGACTCAACATTAGACTGGGACTGGCATCGGCACATTATCGGCGGAGGACAGCATGGCGGAGCAGCAGGCAGAGCACAGGGACAACCCGGACCAAGTGCGTTCAACAAAATCCGTGTACCGCAGCGGCCAGGAGATTGAGTGCTGGCTGACCGACATGGACGGTGTCCTGGTCCACGAAAACCAGCCCATCCCGGGCGCCGCTGAACTCATCCAGCGCTGGGTGGACACCTCAAAGCGCTTCCTCGTCCTGACCAACAATTCCATCTTTACGCCGCGGGACCTCGCCGCACGGCTGAAGAGCTCGGGCCTGGAAATTCCCGAGGAGAATATCTGGACCTCGGCCCTGGCCACCGCCCAGTTCCTCAAGGACCAGGTCCGCGGCTCGGATTCGGGCAACCGCGCCTACACGATCGGCGAGGCGGGCCTCACGACGGCGCTGCACGAGGCCGGCTTTATCCTCACCGACCAGGACCCGGACTTCGTGGTGCTCGGCGAAACCCGGACCTACTCCTTTGAAGCCATCACCATGGCCATCCGGCTGATCCTGGGCGGCGCGAGGTTCATCGCGACCAACCCGGACGCCACCGGGCCCTCGAAGGATGGGCCGATGCCTGCCACCGGCGCCATCGCGGCGCTCATCACGAAGGCGACGGGCCGGGAGCCCTACATTGTGGGCAAGCCGAACCCGATGATGTTCCGCTCGGCCATGAACCAGATCGACGCGCATTCGGAAACCACCGCCATGATCGGTGACCGGATGGACACCGACATCATCGCCGGCATGGAAGCGGGGCTGCACACGGTGCTGGTGCTCAGCGGCATCACCCACAAGGACGACATCGCCGCGTACCCGTTCCGGCCCAACCAGATCCTGAACTCCGTGGCGGACCTGAAGAACCAGATCTAGGTCCGCGCATCAGATGGCGGTTTTTTTGCCTCCGCCGGAGGGCAGCGGGAAGAGTTCGTCCTCGAGTTCCTCGATGATCGGCCGGTAGACGAAGGGACTCCAGCCCGGGCTGGCGTGCGCCGGCCGGGCGCCGTCCGTCCGCAGGGAGTCCGAGGCCATGTTGTCCTTGAAGGTCAGCGACCAGGAGTCCCGGGCGCTCTCGTAGTCCACGGTCCGGTCGCGGGGGTTGCCGATGAAGGCCATCCGGGTCCCGCCCAGCTTTCCCGCGAAACGGGTGGCGTCGAAGTGGTAGATGTAGGCGGACTCGGACTGGATCAGCACGCTGGAGGGGGCGATCGGCGAGAGCTGTTCCATCGTCTGGTCCAGGACCTGCCCCCAGCTGCGCTCGTCCTTGTTCAGCATCCGCTCGCCCAGTTCGTAGCCGCCGCGCAGCACCGAGGGGAACCGGAAGCCGCTCTCGTACAGGAACACCACCCCCTCAAACCAGCTTTGGTCCAGCACGTCGTGCTTGCTGTAGGGGCTGGAATCCAGCAGGATGAAGGCCACCTCAATGCCATGGAGCTCCCGGAGCCGGGCGGCGGCCTGGGTTGCCACCATTCCGCCGAAGCTGTGGCCATAGAAGTAGAACTTGGTGAGCTGGTGGGCCCGCGCGTGCTCGACGATGGCGATCACGATCTGGTCGATGTCGATGCCCACGTTGGAGTATCCGACGGCGGCGAGCTGGCCGCGCTTGTTCAGCGCCCCGCGCAGCGCGTTGAGGATCCACTGGGCCTCCTCCCAGCTCGTCTTGTAGCCGGGAAAGAGGAACCAGCTGGCGTTGGGGAAGTACTTCTCGGCCGTCTGGTCCGGCACCGTGAGGATCTTGTGGACGCGTCGTTCGGCCTGCACCCGCCGGGTGAACAGCATGTCGGCCGCCAGCACCGAGGCGGCACCGGCGCCGGTCAGGAAACCCCGCCGGGAAAATCTCTTCAGTTCCGCGGCATGCCGCAGCACCCGGGCGTCGGCCTCGCTGGCCCCGCCCGCGTCCTCAACCTCCGGCTCACGCGGCACATCTCTACCGTAGCCACGGAGGAACACGGATAAGAAAACGACGCCGGATAACAGCTCGGCCACAGCCCGGCGGCTGGGCGCGTGGCTACACCGGTTCCGGTTCCCGGTCCGCTTCGGGGAGGCTGGTTATGCGGACATTTGCGCGCTCGATGCTGCTGTTGCCCGCTGCGGGGCGGCTGATTTCCTGGCCGGCGCCGCGCTGGACGGTGTCGATGCCGACCTGGCGGCGGCTGATTTCCAGGCCGATTTCGTCATAGGTCGCGAGGAGCTGGGATCGGGCCATGTCCGCCGGGTTGTCCAGCAGCCCGAAGACGGAGTCACTGGCGGCCAGAAGTTCGTCGTCGGAGTACACGTTCAGCGGCCGCGTTCCAGAGGTGTCAATGGATGCGGTGAACTCCGTCGACAGATCGAGGGACGGGAGCGCGGCGGCGATGTTTTCCACGAACGGGTCAAGTTCCAGGGAGACACCGAACGAGCTCGGCAAGGCGCCGGCCATGTCCACAAGCCCTGCGGCGCCGTCGATTACGTTGAGGTCACTGCGGAGCCCTGCGAGAGCGGCGGATTCCACAAAGGTCGCGAGGCCGAGATTCACCCGGATGTGCGAGGTGATGCCCAGCCGGCGGACGCGGGAAACCAGCTGCATCAAGGTGGGGCGGGAGAGCTGCGTCAGGCTCCCCCGGACGTCCATCCGGACGACATCCGAGGCGATGTCCAGCTTAACTTGAGCGTTCAACGAGTTGTCCATAGGTACTCCAAAAAAGGGTGTCTATGGCCGACGGCTCAACCTCATTCAGGTTATAGGCCGCCGAAGGTGCGCACAAGTCATATGGCGCTACCGGTTCAGCCCGCCACTCTCCGGCCGGGTTCCTCGAAATGGGTGCGGGTCGCGGTGCCGCCCACGGACTGGACCAGGGAAGCGGCGATGTCACGCAGCTTGACGTTGCCATTGCTGGACGCGTCGGTGAGGATCCTGACCGCTGTCTTCTGGTCACAGCGGTTCTGTGCCATGACAATCCCGATCGCCATGTCGATCACGGTGCGGGATTCGAGGGTAGCGCGGAGGTTGGTGGCACTGTCGGTGTGCAGGGAGAAGCGGACGGCCAGGCGCAGCGCCTGGGAGATCTCCCGGGTGTAGCCGCGCGCCCGGGCGGCAACATCGCCGTCGAATTTGTGCGGCACGTCCGAATACAGGTTCAGTGCCGCCTGGGCGTCGCCCTGCAGATGGAACGGCACGGAGAGCACCGAGCGGAGGCCGTGCGAAGCGACGGCACTGGCGTAGTCCGGCCCCCAGCGGTCCTCATCAAACAGGTCCGGGACGTAGACTTCGCGTTCCTCCTGCGCCGCCGTCAGGCACGGGCCCTGCGAGAGCCGGTACTGGATCTCATCCACCTCGCGGGCGGAGTCGCTGCTCCAGCCGATGGTCGCGGCCTTGCGGTCCCGCAACAGCGTGATGCCGCACAGGGCGTCGTCGCCGGCCCCCGCCACCTGGTGGGCGGAAAACCGTGCCAGTTCATTGAGGAAGTCCTCGAAATCGGCGCTGTCCAGGATCAGGTTCTGGATCTGGTCAACGGTGCTGAGGGGTTCGAGGATCTCTTCGGGAAGGAGCATGGCGCGTGGTCTCCGGGGGTCTGGTGGCTACTAGAAAATGATAAATCACGGCCAATCCACCGTCCACACGCGTCCGCTGGGGGACGAACGGCCTAGCTGAGGCCGAGTTCGTCCTTGCCAAAGGCGAAGAGGTAGGGAACCCCAGCCTCTGCCTCGATCTTTTCCTTGGCACCGGTGTCGCGGTCCACAATCACGGCGACGGCGACGACGTTGCCGCCGGCCTTGCGGACGCCTTCGACGGCGGTCAGCGCGGAGCCGCCGGTGGTGGACGTGTCCTCAAGCACCAGCACCTTGCGGCCCTCGACGGACGGGCCTTCCACCTGGCGGCCCATGCCGTAGGACTTCTGCGCCTTGCGGACCACGAAGGCGTCCACAGGGCGTCCGGCGTCGACAGCGGTGTGCATCACCGCGGTGCCCACCGGGTCGGCGCCCATGGTGAGGCCGCCGGCGCACTCAAAGTCGATCCCGGCGTCGTCCAGCAGCGAGAGCATGACCTGGCCGACGAGTTTGGACGCCTCATGGTGCAGCGTGATCCGGCGCAGGTCGATGTAGTAGTCGGCCTCGGCGCCGCTGGAGAGGATGACCTTGCCGCGGACGACGGCCAGCTCCTTGATCAGTTCAAGCAGGCGGGCACGGGCGGCAGCGGCGTCAGCTGCAGGGGCACTGTTGGCAGTCATGGGACCCAGTTTAGTGGCTGGGAGGTAACGGATCCCCCGCCGGCCGCTTAGATGTCGGGCCGCCTGCCGGAGACCGCCGGGAAGTACCCGTCGGGCCTTTGTCCTCTAGGCACCCCAGCCGGGCGGGAGTCCGATGGAACCATGACGGCAGGAACGGAACCATCGACCCGCTGGCCCACCATCCCCAAGGACGTCGGCAGCTTCCGGGTCCGGCCGAACCTGGTGGACTATGACGCGGCGTGTTCGGGTTTTTCCTGGGACGAAGCCCGCCACGAACTGTCCGGGCTGCCCGGTGGCCGCGGCGTCAACATCGCCTATGAGGCGGTGGACCGGCACGCCGCCGGGGGGCACGCCGGCCACGAGGCGCTGCGGTTCATCCGGGCCGACGGCAGCAGCCACTCGTTGACTTTCGCCGAACTGGCAGAACAAACCAACCGCTTCGCCGGGGTGCTCCGCAGCCTCGGCATCGGTCGCGGCGAGCGGGTCTTCTCGCTCACCGGCCGCGGCCCGGCGCTCTACATCGCGGTGCTCGGCACCCTCAAGAACGCGAGCGTGTTCTGCCCGCTCTTCTCGGCCTTCGGCCCCGAGCCCGTGCGGCAGCGGCTGCAGCTGGGTTCCGGCCGCGCCCTGGTCACCACCCGGGCCCTCTACCGCAGGAAGATCGCACAGCTCCGCGGCTCACTCCCGGAGCTCCAGCACGTCCTGCTGACCGACGCCGACGGCCACCCGGACCCGGGGACACTGGACCTCGCCGCGCTGATGCGCGCCGCACCGGCGGAGGCCGAAATCGCCGCGACGCAGGCGGAGGACATGGCCCTGCTGCACTTCACGTCCGGCACCACCGGAACCCCGAAGGGCGCCATCCACGTGCACGACGCCGTCACGGCCCACCACGCGACCGGCACCTCCGCCCTGGACCTGCACCCGGAAGACATCTACTGGTGCACGGCCGACCCCGGCTGGGTCACAGGAACCTCCTATGGCGTGATCGCGCCGTTGACCCACGGGGTCACGACGATCGTGGACGAGGAGGAGATGGACGCGGACCGCTGGTACCGGATCCTGGCCGAACAGCACGTCACGGTCTGGTACACCGCCCCGACAGCGCTGCGGATGCTGATGAAGGCCGGGGCGGACCGCGCCCAGGGCCACGACCTCTCCGCCCTGCGGTTCGTCGCCAGCGTCGGCGAGCCGCTCAACCCAGAGGTCGTCGTCTGGGGCCAGCAGGCATTCGGCCAGCCCGTGCATGACAACTGGTGGCAGACCGAAACCGGCGGCATCATGATCTCCAACTACGCGGCCACCGAGATCCGCCCCGGCTCGATGGGCCGGCCGCTGCCCGGTGTCCAGGCGGGCATCGTGGCCCGTGACGCCCAGGACAAGCCGATCGTCCGCGACGCCGAGGCGGTCCTGGTGACGGAGCCGGACGCAGTCGGCGAGCTGGCCCTGCGGCCGGGCTGGCCCTCCATGTTCCGCGGCTACCTGCACGAGGAGGAGCGCTACCGGCGTTGCTTCGTGGGCGGCTGGTACCTCACCGGCGACCTGGCCAGGCGCGACGCCGACGGGTACTACTGGTTCGTCGGCCGCGGCGACGACGTCATCAAGTCCTCGGGGCACCTGATCGGCCCGTTCGAGGTGGAGAGCTCCCTGATGGAACACGAGGCCGTGGCCGAAGCCGGGGTGATCGGGGTCCCGGACCCGGTGGCCGGCGAGGTGGTCAAGGCCTTCGTGGAACTGCGCCCGGGCTGGGAGCCCTCCGAGGAGCTGCAGCTGGAGATCATCGGATTCGCCCGCAAGCGGCTCGGCCCGGCGGTGGCGCCCCGGCTGCTGGACTTCACCACGGCCCTGCCCCGGACGCGCAGCGGCAAGATCCTGCGGCGGCTGCTCAAGGCCCGCGAGCTCGGCCTGCCGGAGGGCGACACCTCCACGATCGAGACGCCTCCGGGGGCGGCGGAACCTGGGCCACCGGAACCGGGGGCTTCCCTTCCAGGGGCCTCGGAAGCGGCCGGACAGCGGCCGGAGGTGCAGCCGTGACCGGGCCGCTCGACCCGCCGGTCCGGACCCTGGACCCGGCCCACGGCCGCCACCTGCTGCTGCAGATGCTGCGCGTCCGACGGCTGGAGGAAAAGTGCGTCGAGCTGTACAGCGCCGCCAAAATCCGCGGCTTCCTGCATGTCTACATAGGGGAGGAAGCGGTGGCGGCCGGCGTCCTGGAAACCCTCGCCCCGGAGGACGCCGTCCTGGCCACCTACCGGGAACACGGCCACGCCCTGCTCCGCGGGGTTCCCGCCGGGGCGATCCTGGCCGAGATGTACGGCCACGTCGAGGGCTGCTGCCGGGGCCGGGGCGGCTCCATGCATCTGTTCGACGCCGCCACCCGCTTCTACGGGGGCAACGCGATCGTCGCCGGCGGGCTGCCGCTCGCCGTCGGCATGGCTCTCGCAGACAAGATGTCCGGCCGCTCCCGCGTCACCGTGTGCTTCTTCGGCGAGGGCGCCGTCGCGGAGGGTGAATTCCACGAGAGCCTCAATCTCGCCGCGCTCTGGCAGCTGCCCGTGCTGTTCTGCTGCGAAAACAACCTTTACGCCATGGGGACGGCGCTGGGCCGCTCGGAATCCCAGACGGACATCGCGCTCAAGGCCGCGGGTTACGAGATCGCGGCGTGGGCCGTGGACGGCATGGACGTCGTCGCCGTCGAAGACGCCGCCCGCCATGCCGTCGAAGCAGTCCGTGCCGGCGGCGGACCGCATTTTCTGGAGCTGCGCACCTACCGTTTCCGGGCCCACTCGATGTTCGACCCGGAACGGTACCGTGACAAAGCCGAGGTCGTCCGCTGGCTCGAGCGTGACCCCATCAACCTGCTGCGCGCCGCGATGGAGGCCGCCGGCCAGCTCACGGCCCAGGAGTGGGAACAACTGCAGTCCGACGCCGACGCCGAGGTAGCCGCCGCCGTCGACTTCGCCGAGGCCGGGACGCCCGAACCACTGGAGGACCTCACCCGTTTCGTCTACAGCGAGCGCGCCGGGGATGACAGAGCAGGCGCTGGGAGCGGGCGGAGCGGGCCATGAAATCCAGCTACCGCGAGGCGCTCCGTGCCGGGATCCGCGAGGCCATGCTCCGCGACGAACGGGTCTTCCTGATGGGCGAGGACGTGGGCTCCTACGGCGGGTCCTTCGCTGTGAGCCTGGGGCTGCTGGAGGAGTTCGGCCCGGAACGCATCCGCGACACTCCACTTTCGGAGTCCGGTTTCGTGGGGGCCGGAATCGGTGCGGCTCTGGCCGGAATGCGCCCCATCGTGGAGATCATGACCGTCAATTTCAGCCTGCTGGCCCTTGACCAGATCGTAAACAACGCGGCGAGCCTGCTGCACATGTCCGGCGGACAATTCAACGTCCCGATCGTGATCCGGATGACCACGGGCGCCGGGCGCCAGCTCGGCGCCCAGCACTCGCACAGCCTGGAGGGATGGTTCGCCCACATCCCTGGCCTGCGCATCCTCGCCCCCGCCACGCTGGCCGACGCCCGCGGCATGCTGTGGACCGCGCTGGAGGACCCGGATCCGGTGCTGATCTTCGAACACGGCTCTCTCTACAACGTGACCGGGGAGCTCGACGACGATGCCGGACCGGTGGACATTGACACCGCCGCGATCCGGCGGACCGGCGCCGACATCACCCTGATCACCTACGGCGGAACGCTTCCCGCCGTGCTCGACGCCGCCGAGCAGCTCGCGGCCGAGGGCATCGACGCCGAGGTGCTGGACCTGCGCACCCTCCGTCCCCTCGACGAGGCCGCCATCCTCGCCTCCGTCCGCAGGACCCACCGTGCCGTCGTCGTGGACGAAGGGTGGCGCAGCGGAAGCATCTCCGCGGAAATCAGCGCCCGGATCACCGAGAACGCGTTCTATGACCTGGATGCCCCGGTGGGCCGGGTCTGCAGCGCCGAAGTGCCGATCCCCTACGCGAAGCAGCTGGAACTCGCGGCGCTGCCGTCGGTGGACCGGATCGTTGCGGCGGCCAGGCAGGCGGTCAGCGCCGGTGGGTGAGTTCCTGATGCCTTCCCTCGGGGCGGACATGGAGCACGGAAAGATCGTCGAATGGCTGGTCAAGCCCGGCGACTACGTCCGCCGCGGCGACCTCGTGGCGGTGGTGGACACGGACAAGACCGTCATGGACGTGGAGTCCTTCCAGGAGGGCGTGGTCGCCGAACTGCTTGTGGACCTCGGCGAAACGGTGCCGATCGGAACCCCGCTGGCCCGGATCACCCAGACCCCGGCCGAGGTCGGCGCTCCGCGCCATGAGGCGCCCGCGCCCACGCTCCCCAAACCCGCCGCTTCGGGGACCGCCACGACGGGTCCCGCCACGGCGGCCGCGGCCAAGGAGGCCCCACCAATCGCCCCTCCGGTGCGGCACCTGGCACACCGGCTGGGCGTCGATACCGCCAGGATCCACGGCACCGGCAAGGGCGGCGCCATCACGCGCGCAGATGTGGAGCACGCTGTGGCCGCCATCCCGTCCGCCGGGCGGGTGCGCTCCTCCCCCCGGGCGCGGAGGCTCGCCGCCGAATTCGGCGTCGATCTTTCCGCTGTCAGCGGGACCGGCCCGGAGGGCGCCGTCACCGTGGCGGACGTGCAGCACGCTGCGGCCGCACTCCCCCCTGAAGCTGCGGTGCCCGTCGCCGGCGTCCCGGAGGAAGTAACGGCTCCGGCAGTTCCGGCCACGGGGAGGACCGCCGAAGCAAGGGAGCGCGTCGCCAGCCTTCGCCGCGCCATCGGCACCCTGATGTCACGCTCGAAAAAAACCATCCCGCACTACTACCTCAGCACCACGCTTGACCTGCGTGCCGCCGTCGACTGGATGCAGTCCGTCAACGCGCAACGGCCGGTGGCCTCCCGGCTGGTGCCTTCCGCACTCCTGCTCAAGGCCGCGGCGCTTGCGGCCAAGGAAGTGCCGGAGGTCAACGGTTTTTACGACGACGACGACGGCTTCCGGCCCAGCGCGTCCGTGCACCTCGGCGTCGCTGTCGCCCTGCGCCAGGGCGGCCTCGTGGCCCCCGCCATCCATGACGCGGACACCCTGGCCGTGGACGTGCTGATGGAGCAGCTCCGTGACCTCGTCAGCCGTGCCCGGGCCGGGCGGCTCCAGCGCGCCGAAATGGCGGATCCCACCATCACAGTGACCAATCTGGGGGATCTGGGCGTGGAGAGCGTCTTTGGTGTCATCTATCCCCCGCAGGTCGCGATGGTCGGCTTCGGCCGGGTGATGGAACAGCCGTGGGCGCAGAACGGGATGCTGGGCGTCCGGCCCGCCGTGATCGCCACCCTCTCCGCAGACCACCGGGTCAGCGACGGGCTGCGCGGTGGCCGCTACCTGACCCGGATCGACGAGCTGCTGCAAAAGCCGGACGAACTGTGAACCGGGCGGGATCGTAACGGGAACGTGAAACGGGAGGAACCATGAACGAACAGGATGCCCGGGCGGCCGTGCAGGCTGCGATCGGCAAGGTGGCACCGGACGTGGACCTCGCCGAGGTGGACGAGGACGCCCGGCTGAGGCAGGACCTCGAACTCGATTCGCTGGATTTCCTCCGGCTGGTCGAAACGATCGACACGGCCACCGGCGTCGACATCCCGGAGCGGGACTACCCCGCGGTGTCTACCGTGAAAGGGCTGATCGGCTACCTCGCAGCCCACGGCTGAGCACACGGTGCCCCTGGGGCGCCTGACCGGAGAACGTGCGGCGCCGCGGGTGCGCGGGGTGAGCCGGCTGTGCGCGGGGTGCGCCGGCTGCCGTGCCCCGCCTATGAGCGCTGCGGGGCACGCCGTGCGAAAGCGGGCGCGTGCTCCGGCCGCGGCCCGAAGGCGATGAAGCGTGGCATCACCCTGCCGATGGCCGGGATGCGCCTGCCCAGGAACAACAGGACTGCGGGCGCCCCCGACCGCTGCCCGGTCATGATCGGCCCGAACACCAGGCGGTGCAGGATCCGCTGCACGGTCTGGACGATTACCGTGGGCCTCTGCCGCCGTCGTTGGACCTTGGCCAGCTCGGTGCGTGGCACCCGTCCGCGGAGCAGAGCCGAAGCCAGGACATCCGCGGCGGCCACGGCGTCCTGGATGGCGAGGTTGATCCCGACCCCGCCGGCAGGGGACATGGCATGCGCGGCATCGCCGATGCAGAGCAACCCGTTGATGTGCCATTGGCGGAGCCGGTCCAGCCGCACGTCGAGCCAGTGCAGCTCCTCGAGCGAAGCGATGGCGTCCACCCGGTCGGCGAGGTCCGGGCGGAGCGCCGCGATCCGGCGTCGGAAGCCCCCGACGCCCTCGGCCTGGATCCGGGCGTCCGTGCCCTTCGGTGCGAGGTACCCCATCTGGTAATAATCGGTGCGGTTGAGCGCCACCAGGGCCTCACCCCGGCCGAACGCAGGAACGATTCCCGCCACGGCGCCCGGCTCGGAGGCGTGGCGCGGCAGGCGGAACCACCAGACGTCGAACGGCACCGGGTAATCCTTCGGGGGCAGCCCGGCCGCGGCGCGCAGGGTGGAATGGCGGCCGTCCGTCGCAACCACCAGATCCGCCCGGAGCTCGCCCTCTGCCCCCGCGGCGGTCCGGTAGCGGACTCCGGTCACCCGGCCGCCGTTGCGGACCAGCGCCGTGGCCCTGTGATTCATCCGCAGGGTAAATGACGGTTCCGTCGCGGCGGCGTCGGCCAGGAAATTCAGGAAGTCCCATTGCGGCATCATGGCAACGTAGTTGTAGGGCGGCGGGAGCGTATCAAAGTTGCCCACCGTCACCGGCGGCCCACCCGGAACCGGGAAGGCGACGTTGCTCAACCGGCTCTGCGGCAGCCGCCGGAATTCCTCGCCGAGGCCCAGTTCATCGATCAGCCTGATGGTCGAGGCGTGGACCGTGTCGCCGCGGAAGTCCCGGAAAAAGTCCGCGTGCTTCTCCAGCACCGTCACGTCCACCCCGGCCCGGGCCAGCAGCAGTCCCAGCATCATTCCGGCCGGCCCGCCGCCAACCACCACGCATCCGGTCTTCTCCATGGCCATACGCTACGCCTGCCCGGGGTGCCGCGGGAGGGGATTTCGCGGCGGCTCCGGGCGCGTGGGCGGTTTCGGCTCAGGCGGCGCATCAACACACGCGCGGCCGGTTCAGGCCCGCGCGTCGCTTCAGGCCCGCGCCGCGCTTCAGGCCCGCGCGGCGCCAAATATCCGGCGCGCCGGTATTCGCGTAGCGCGAGGCATTCTTGCGCCGCGCGGGCCGAGATCCGCAGCGCCAGCCGGACGGACATAGTTGGGCCCGGTTGACACTGCTGACTAGGCTGTGAGGCATGCGCGAACTCCAGGCGAAAATCATTGAAGAAATGGGCGTGCAGCCCCGGATCGACCCCGCCGGGGAGGTGCGCAAACGCGTCACGTTCCTCAAGGACTACCTCAAGGCGACCCGCACCAAGGGCTTCGTCCTGGGGATTTCCGGCGGGTTGGACTCCTCCCTCGCGGGTCGGCTTGCCCAGCTTGCCGTCGAAGAGCTGGCAGCCGAAGGTGTGGACGCAAACTTCGTCGCCGTCCGCCTGCCCTACGGCGTGCAGCACGACGAGGACGACGCCCAGGCCGCCCTGGACTTCATCCGGGCCAAGACCGAGTGGACGTTCAACATCTCCGCCGCAGTGGACGGCTTCGAGGACGAATTCGAGGAGACCGTCGGCAACGGGATCTCCGACTTCCACAAGGGCAACACCAAGGCCCGCACCCGCATGATCGCCCAGTACGCCCTCGCCGGCGAGCACAACTACCTCGTCATCGGAACGGACCACGGCGCGGAATCAGTCACCGGATTCTTCACCAAGTACGGCGACGGCGGCGCCGACATCCTGCCACTGTTCGGACTGGACAAGCGCCAGAACCGTGCCCTGCTCGCCGAACTCGGCGCCCCGGCCCGGATCTGGGAAAAAGTCCCCACGGCCGACCTCCTCGACGGCCAGCCCGGCCGCACCGACGAGGACGAACTGGGCCTTAGCTACGACACAATCGATGACTACCTCGAAGGCCACGACATCCCCGTGGCCGCAGCCGAGCTGATCGAGCAGAAATACCTCCGCACCCGGCACAAGCGCACCGTCCCCGTCACCATCTTCGACACTTGGTGGAAGTAGCCGGCGCCAGGATGCCGGCCGCGCGGGGGAACTTTGAGCCCGGGTTGGACACTTTCCCCGCCAAAAGCCGGCGCGTCCGGGTCGATGTGCCCCGCGACGGCGGCAGCAGCCGGTAAGCCACGACGCCGGAACTCGACCTGCGCGGCAGCCCACAACACCTTGGGCCCCGGCACCCGCTAAGCGGCACCAGATAGACGGCGTCCGCGAAGCGACACCCACTAGACGGCGCCTGCAGTTCCCTGCAGCAGGGTGGAGATCCGGTGGGCCTCTTCCATCAGGAGGCGGCCCAGCAGCTCCTGCCGTTCCCCCTTGAAACGCGGCTCGATTCCGGTCAGCGACAACGCCCAGGCGGGGCGGCCGCGCTGGTCAAAGACCGCCGCGCCCATCCCCCAGCTGCCCTCCAAAACCAGCCCGGGATTGACCGAGTAGCCGGCCTGGCGCGTCTTCGCCAGGTTCTCCCGGACCAGGGCCTCGGTGTGCGCGGCCGCGAAATCGCGCGCATGCGCGGCCCAGCCGGCGAACAGTTCCTCCTGCTCCGCCTCGGGGAGGAACGCCATAATGGCGGTGCCGGCGGATGCGACCCCGAGCGGGAAGCGGACCCCCTCGTGCAGCACGAAGGACCGCACCGGGAAGCTGCCCTCCTCCCGGAGCAGGCACACCGTCTCGGCGGCGCGGCGGATGGAGAAGAACGCGCTTTCGCCGGTCTCCTCGGCGAGCCTGCGCAGGCTGGGCCGGGCAATGTCCTCGAGCGGAAAGCGGGTTGAGGCCACGGAGCCCATCAGCAGGATCTCCGGGCCCAGCACCCAGTTGCCGCTCTGCGGGTCCTGGTCCAGCAGGCCCTCGGAGGCCAGCGAGGAAAGCAGCCGGTGCACGGTGGGGCGGGTGAGCCCGGACTCCCTGACGACTTCCACGAGCGGGGAACCTTCGGGTTTCCGTCCGACAATGCGCAGCAGGGACGCGACGCGGCTGACGACTTGTGCGCCCTGGACCGGTAATGAAGACATCTTTTTCCTCGGACTTTGCGTTAGATCCACCCAAACTATCCATATTGTGGACATCTCCCAGTCTACCGTCCACACTGTAAAAACGGCACGTTCGGGGCTAAAGTCGTCCATTGACAGCCCCTATTTCGGCACCGTAGGCTCCAACAGCAGAGGAACAGTCCACAAAGTGGATTGCATCAAGAGCTCAATGAGGAGATGCGATGTCGAAGTTGAAATCCGGAGCGGCCGCCGCGCTGCAGGACGTACTGCGGGACGGCATGACGCTCGCCGTCGGAGGCTTTGGCCTCAGCGGCATCCCGGCCGACCTGATCGAGGCGGTGCGCGATTCCGGCGTCAAAGACCTCACCGTGGTGTCCAACAACATGGGCGTGGACGGCAAGGGCCTTGGCCTCCTGATCGAAGCCGGACAAGTCCGCAAGGTCATCGCCTCCTATGTGGGCGAGAACAAACTCTTTGCCGAGCAGTACCTGGCCGGCAAGCTGGAGGTCGAGTTCACCCCGCAAGGCACCCTCGCCGAGCGCCTCCGCGCCGGCGGCGCGGGCATCCCGGCGTTCTACACCAAGACGGGCGTCGGGACCCTTGTCGCCGAAGGCAAGCCGCTCGCCGAGTTCGACGGCGAGACTTTCGTCCAGGAGCGCGCCATCAAGGCCGACGTGGCCCTGGTGCACGCGCACACCGCCGATACCGACGGCAACCTGATCTACCGTTACACCGCCCAGAACTTCAACCCCGTCGTGGCCACGGCCGGCACCGTGACGGTGGCCGAAGCCGAAGTGATCGTGGAGCCCGGCCAGCTGGACCCGCACCACATCGTCACCCCCGGCGTCTTCGTCCAGCGCCTCGTGCAGGCCAGCGCCCGGGTCAAGGACATCGAGCAGCGGACGGTCCGCCCCCGCACCGAAGCCGCCGCCGCCGCGGAAACTGCACCTGTTCCGGCCTGAGCGCCGCCCCTACTTTCTTCAGGAGAAACATCATGGCTTGGACCCGGAATGAAATGGCCGCCATCGCGGCCGAAGAACTCAACGACGGCGACTACGTCAACCTTGGCATCGGCATCCCCACACTGGTCGCCAACAACCTGCGCGACGGCGTCCGCGTCGTCCTGCAGAGCGAGAACGGGCTGCTCGGCATGGGGCCGTTCCCCTACGAGGGCGAGGAGGACGCCGACCTCATCAACGCCGGCAAGCAGACCGTCACGGTCCTCCCCGGCGGCAGCATCTTCGACTCCGCCGCCTCCTTCGGCATGATCCGCGGCGGCCACGTCAAGGTCGCCATCCTGGGAGCCATGCAGGTCTCCGGGAACGGCGACCTCGCCAACTGGACCATCCCCGGCAAAATGGTCAAGGGCATGGGCGGCGCCATGGACCTCGTCGCCGGCACCCCGCGCGTCGTGGTCCTCACCGAACACAACGCCAAGGACGGCACTCCCAAGATCGTCACGGAATGCACCCTGCCGCTGACCGGACTGAGCTGTGTTGACCGCATCATCAGCGACCTCGCGGTGTTTGACCTGGTGAAGGTCGACCAACAAACAGGCGGCGCCCGGCAGCTCACGCTGACCCGCCTCGCCCCCGGCGTCACCGTGGAGGAACTCCGCGGGAAGACCGAAGCCGGCTTCGACCTCGCCCCGTCCCTCGACACCACCCCCACCCTTGAAGGAGCCACGGCATGAGCCTGCGCGAACAGTTCGGTAAAGATGTCCTGCTGACGGGATGGGGCCACAGCCGCTTCGGCAAACTCACGGACGAGACCCTGGAATCCCTGATCGTCCAGGTCGCCACGGAAGCGATCGGCAACGCCGGGATCGAGCCGGGCCAGATTGACGAAATCTACCTCGGCCAGTTCAACTCCGGCATGATGCCGCTGGCGTTCCCGTCCTCGCTGGCCCTGCAGGTCTCGGAGCAACTGGCCAACGTCCCGTCCACCCGGGTCGAGAACGCCTGCGCCTCCGGGTCCGCCGCGTTCCAGCAGGGCACCAAGTCGCTGCTGGCCGGAACCGCGAAGACCGTGCTCGTGATCGGCGCCGAAAAGATGACCCAGGCCGGGGCCGACGTCGTCGGGGCTGCCCTGCTCGGCGCGGACTACGACATGGCGGGCAAGGCCTCCAGCACCGGCTTCACCGGGCTGTTTGCCGAGGTGGCCAAGCACTACGAGAAGCGCTACGGGCCGGTTTCGGACGTGCTGGGCACCATCGCCGCGAAGAACCACCGCAACGGCGTCGACAACCCCTACGCCCAGCTCCGCAAGGACCTCGGCGAGGAGTTCTGCCGGACCGTCTCGGACAAGAACCCGATGGTCGCGGACCCGCTGCGCCGCACCGACTGCTCGCCCGTGTCCGACGGCGCCGCCGCCGTCGTGCTGAGCCTCGCCCCGACCGGCGGGGTCACCGCGCCCGTCCGGCTCGCCGGTTTCGGCCAGGCCAACGACTTCTTCCCCGCCGCGCGCCGGGACCCCACCGCCTTCACCGCGACGCGTGCCTCCTGGCAGCGCGCGCTGGGGATGGCCGGCGTCGGGCTCGATGAGCTGGACTTCGCCGAGGTGCACGACTGCTTCACCATCGCCGAGCTGCTGATGTACGAGGCCATGGGGCTGACCGAACCGGGCCAGGGCGCCCGCGCTGTCGAGGAAGGCTGGGTCTTCAAGGACGGCAAGCTGCCCATCAACGTCTCCGGCGGCCTCAAGGCCAAGGGCCACCCCGTGGGCGCCACCGGCGTCTCGCAGCATGTCATCGCCGCGATGCAGCTCACCGGCACCGCTGGCGGCATGCAACTGGCCAACCCGCGCCGGGCTGCGGTGCAGAACATGGGCGGCGTCGGGATCGCCAACTACGTCAGCGTCCTCGAAGCCGTCTAGAAGTACCAGCAAGAACCAACGCGGGGTCAGATACCGCCCATGCCGGG
This sequence comes from Arthrobacter sp. PsM3, assembly GCF_030433895.1. Lineage (GTDB taxonomy): Bacteria > Actinomycetota > Actinomycetes > Actinomycetales > Micrococcaceae > Arthrobacter. The sequence goes on from NZ_JARUXE010000003.1 coordinate 17,265, forward strand.
GGGCTTAATGGGCCGTATCTGACCCCGCGTTGGCTGTTGTGGTGGGGCGGGGGTGTGGGGGGTCAGGTGTAGTCGTTGTAGAAGCCTCGGCCGCTCTTGACTCCCAGCCAGCCGTTCGCGATGTATTCCTCCAGCATGGGAGCCGATTTGTTCTCCACCCCGGCCAGTTCGCAGTAGTGGTTCTCAATGTCCAGGACCACGTCCAGGCCCACCTCGTCCATAAAGCGGAAGGGAGTGGTTTCGGACTTGAAGACGTCGGCGAACAAGGCGTCCACGTCGCGCGGTTCGGCCACGCCCTCGGCCACGACCAGGAGCGATTCGCGCTTGATCGCTGCCCAGATCCGGTTGAAGATGAACCCGGTGCTCTGCTTGCGCACCCGGTGCGGGACCAGCGCGTACTTCGGCAGCTCGGCCATGAGCAGCTCGATGATCTGCGGGTCGGTCTGGCCGCTGGACATCAGCTCCACCGAACGCACGTCCGGCGGCATGTAGAAGTGCATGTTCAGGACACGCTCCGGGCTGTTCACTCCGCCAATGAATTCCGAGGAAGCGAACGACGAAGAGTTGCTGGCCAGCACGGCGTCCGGGGCGGCCAGCTGGTCAAGGTCAGCGAAGATTGCCTGCTTGAGGCCAAGCTTTTCGGGACCGCCTCGACCACGAGCCACGAATCCCGGAGGGCGTCGGCGAGATTGTCCCTCGCCGCAAGACGGACCGCCGGGTTACCGCCTAGCTCTTCCACGGCGCGGTGGCGCTGCGTGGCGATGTACTCGATCGCGGCTTTGGCCACGGTGAGGTCCGTGTCATAGACGCGCACTTCGGCGCCTTGGAGCGAAAGCATCAAGGCGATGCGCCGGCCCAGGGTTCCGCCGCCGATGACGGTAATGGGCCGTTCCGCGATGTTGGCTGGGAGCGTGTAGGTCATGTCAATTCCTTTCAGGAGGCTGCCGGCGATGCGGCGGCAGGTTGATGGCGTTTGTGCTGGTGCCCCTGGCGATCAATACAAGGGCAGGGACGGCGGCAAGCACAAGGGCCGAACCGTAGATCAGGGTGGTGATCGGAAGCGGAGGACTAAACTCAGTCCCAGCCCAGCCTGCAACCCGAGGAGCCCCCATGCGCGCCACCATCATCCACGCCCCCGGTGACATCCGGGTCGAGGACCGCGACTACCCCACCGTCCAGTTGCCCACCGACGTCGTCGTCAAGGTCACCGCCTCGTGCGTCTGCGGGTCGGACCTGTGGCCCTACCGCGGCGTGCGGCCCATCCACAAGCCCACCGCGATTGGTCACGAGTTTATCGGCACCGTGGAGAGCGTCGGCTCCGGGATCACCAGCCTGGCGGTCGGAGACCTTGTGATCGCGCCGTTCGTGATCAGCTGCGGCGCCTGCCCCCAGTGCCTCAACGGCGTCACCGTGGCCTGCGAGCACCTGGCCGGCTGGGGCGGCAAGGACGACACGGGCCACGCCGTCGACGGCGGCCAGGGCCAGGCGGTCCGCGTCCCGCTCGCCGACTCCACCCTTGTCAAGGTTCCCGGGATCACGGAACCGGACCAAGCCCTCCTGAAGAGCCTGCTCACACTCTCCGACGTCATGGCGACCGGCCACCACGCGGCCCTCGCCGCGAAGGCCGGCCCGGGCCGGACCGTCGTGGTGGTGGGCGACGGCGCCGTCGGGCTCTGCGGGGTGCTGGCCGCCCGGCGGCTCGGTGCGGAACGGATCATCGCGATGTCCCGCCACGCCGACCGGCAGGCGATCGCCCGCGAATTCGGGGCCACCGACATCGTGGAGGAGCGCGGGGACGACGGTGTCGCCAGGGTGCGCGAACTCCTCGGCGGAGTGCTCGCCGATTCCGTCCTCGAGTGTGTCGGGACCAAGGAGTCGATGGCACAGGCGCTGCACAGCACCCGTCCGGGCGGGGCGCTGGGCTTCGTCGGCGTCCCCACCGGCGGCGGCGAGGTCCCGTTGCGCTACCTCTTCGACACGAACATCTCCATTGGCGGCGGCATGGCCCCGGCACGGACCTACATCCCGGAACTACTGGCGGATGTCCTCGCCGGCACGATCAATCCGGGCCGCGTCTTCGACGTTGTGATGCCGCTGGAGGAAGCCCCGGAGGCCTACCGCGCAATGGATGAGCGGCGCGCCATCAAGGTCCTGCTGATCCCCTAAGGAGCGTCCGACGGCGGCGCCGCGGGCAGGTGCGCGGGCCCGGGTGTGGGCCCGGGTGCGGGCCCGGGTGCGGGCCCGTTTTCTGGCTCTTGTACTGCACATGCGCTGGGTCTAGCGTGAAGCGCATCAGCATCCGCCGCCGTCGTCGAGGAGCCGTCATGGCAAGGTTTGTGCAGATCATTGAATTCCAGACCTCCCGCATCGAGGAAATTGAAGCCCTGGGGCGGCCATCCCGGACCGAAGGATCCACGGCGCCCACCTTCCGCCGGATCCTTGCCACCGCGGACCGCGACCGCCCCGGAACATATCTCACCCTGGTCGAATTCGATTCCTACGATTCGGCCATGGAGAACTCCGCGCGACCCGAGACCTCCGATTTCGCCGGGCGGATGGCGGCCCTCTGCGACGGGCCGCCGGTGTTCCGCAACCTGGACGTGATGTGGGAGGACAACGGCAGTCCAGCGGACCTTCCGTAGGAGCGGGCCGTGGATTCCGTCGCTGACACCCCGCCGGCGCAGCAATCCGCCGTTGAACCTCTCGTCCTGGACCTCGGCGGGGCCGGAGCGGCTGCCCTGCGGCTCGTGGGGGGAAAGGCCCTGAACCTTGGCAAACTCGTGGCGGCCGGGCTGCCGGTCCCGTCAGGGTTTTGCCTGACCACTGTCGCCTATGAACTGGCGGCACCACCCGGGCTTGATGCCCTCGCGGCCGAGCTCGACGCGATCGGATCCGGGACAGGGACCGGGACGGACAGGGCGGCCCTCGGCATTGCTGCCGGGCGGGCCCGGGCGTTGATCGGGGAGTCTCCGATCCCGTCCGCGGTGGATGCCGCCGTCCGAACCGCCTACGGGGCAATGGGCGGCGCTCTGCCGGTGGCGGTCCGTTCCTCGGCCACGGCGGAGGACCTGCCCTTCGCCAGTTTCGCCGGCCAGCAGGACTCCTATCTCGACGTCGTCGGCGCCGACGCCGTGGTGGAGGCGGTCCGGCGCTGCTGGGCGTCCCTCTGGAGCGACCGGGCGGTGGCCTACCGGTCCGCCAACGGGATCAGTAACCGCGACGTCGGGCTCGCCGTCGTCGTCCAGGCCATGGCCGACGCCGCCACCGCGGGGGTGCTGTTCACTGCCAACCCCGTGACCGGGACCCGGACGGAGACGCTCATAAACGCCGGCCCGGGCTCGGGGCAGGCCGTCGTCTCGGGAGCCGTCAACCCGGACCAGTTCGTGCTGGAGACAGCATCAGGCCGGGTCACGTCGCGGACGCCGGGGGGCAAAGAACCCGGGCTGAGCCCTGGCCCGGACGACGCCCAGCTGCAGGAACTCACGGCCCTGGGAGACAGCGTCCAGCGCCTCCTGGGGGCGCCGCAGGATATCGAATGGGCGATCGACTCCGGCGGCAAGCTTTGGCTGACGCAGTCACGCCCGATCACCACGCTGTATCCGCTGCCGGAGCCCGCGCCTGAAGACGCCGCAGCCGGCGCCGCGGCCCCAACCCGGGTGTACCTCTGCGGGACCCTGTTCCAGGGGCTGACCCGGCCCATCACCCCGATGGGCCTGGCCGTCCTCGAGGTGATGCGGAACAGCAAGGGCCCCTGGCGGTACGTCAATCCCGGCTTGCGGATGTACGTGGACCTGACGGCGGTGGCCCGCAACAAGTACGGCCGCGCCTACCTGCTGCGGGTGCTCCCCCTGGCTGACGGCAGGTCCGGTGCCGTGATGCCGGCATTGCTCGAGGACCCCAGGTTCAGCCTTATCGAGCACTCCTTCCGGGAGTCCCTCCGCGAAGCCGCTGCCAGACGCAGGCTCCCGCATACCGCCCCGCGCAATGGCGACACGGAACAAACGGACATCGTCGTCGTCATGCTGCGGCTCATTCCCGCCATGCTCCGTCCCGCATTCCGTCCCGCCGCCGAGCTGCGCCGGGCGAAGAAGTACGGGAAACAGCTCGAATCCGGGCTCTCACTCGCCGAACCCGCCAGCGCTGTTCAGCGGCTCGATTACACCCGGGCCATCCTGGACCGGACGATCGGCGGCCTGATCCAGGCCACCCTTCCCGGGCCGTCCCTTGGCTACGTCATGCTGGCCGTGGCCCGCAGGCTGCTCCGCGGCATCGCGGCGCCCCGGGAGCTGGAGGCTGTCCTGCGCGGCCTCCCCCACAACATCACGACCGAAATGGACCTGGAACTCTGGCGGCTTGCCGTGTCCATCGGGGACGACCCGGTATCGCGGGGGGAGTTCCTGACGAAGCCTCCCGAGGACCTGTCGGCCGCGTACCTGGCCGGCAAACTGCCGCCGCAGGCCCAGGCCGGTGTGCGCGGATTCCTCGCCCGCTACGGCCACCGCGCAGTCGCGGAAATCGACCTCGGCATGCCCCGCTGGTCCGAGAAGCCGGACCACATCCTCGGCATGATCTCCAACTACCTCCGCGTCGAGGACCCGGAGCAGGCCCCCGACCGGCAGTTTGCCCGGGCAACGGAACACGCGGAGGACAGGATCCGCAGCCTGGTGGACCGGACGCGGGCCCGGAGCCCCTGGCGCGCCCGGGCGCTGGAACTTAGCCTGCGCCGTGTGCGGCAACTGGCGGGAATGCGCGAACTGCCCAAGTTCTACATCGTGTTGGTGCTCGCCGAAATGCACCAGCAGCTGCTGCGGATCGGCGCGGACATGGCCTCGGCCGGCACCATCGCCGCCGCCGACGACGTGTTCTTCCTCGACTTCGACGAGCTCCGGGTCGGCCTGCGGGGGGCGGATCTGCACCGCATCGTCGCGGACCGACGCCGGCTCTACGACGTTGAACTGCGACGCCGGCGCATCCCCCGGCTGCTGCTGTCCGACGGCACCGACGTCGAAGCCGCGATGATGGCGAAAAAGCCCGCCCCAGGCGCCCTGGCCGGGACACCTGCCTCGGCAGGCACCGCCACCGGACGGGTCAGGGTGATCATGGACCCGGTGGGCGCCCATCTGGAACCCGGCGAAATCCTGGTGGCGCCTTCGACGGACCCCGGCTGGACCCCGCTGTTCCTGACCGCCGGCGCCCTGGTCATGGAAATGGGCGGGGTGATATCCCACGGGGCCGTGGTGGCCCGCGAATACGGCATCCCGGCCGTCGTCGGCGTCCCGGACGCCACGACGCGGCTGCGGACCGGGCAGACGGTCACGGTGGACGGCGCGGCCGGCACCATCCGCGAGGAGCCGTAATCCCGGCAACCCGTCCCGCAGCCGCCGCGTGCTTCGAGGCAGGGCAGGCTGGCCTCACAGCTGTAGCACAGTTGTGCCAGATAGAATGGGACCATGACCACACCGGCCCACCAGCCAACGCACCACCAGTCGTCGCTTGAGCTGACCCGGCGCCAGCCGCAGCCCTCCGGCGGCACGTTCGCACCGGCCCGCAAGGCGAGGAACGTCCTGCGGCGGGTTCCGGTGTGGACCTGGCGGCTGCTGATGCACTCGGTGAAGGCCAGCGAGAACTCCCGTTTCAACGTCGACCCGATTACCGGCGTCGAATACTTCCATGACATCGATTTCGTGGGCGACGGCATCAGGGGGCACCGCCTTGACGTCATTACGCCGTCCCGTCCCGGCGGCGCCGTAGCGCCCGGCGCCGCAGCAGCCGGCGACCGCGTGCCGCGCGGATTGCCGGTCTACGTGTACTTCCACGGCGGCGGCTGGACGTCCGGCGACAAGGCTTCGCTGACCAAGTACTGCGCGAGCCAGGCCGAGGGCGGCATGGTGGTGGTCAACGTGAACTACCGGAAGGCACCGCGGTTCCAGATGGCCCACGTCCTGGCGGACGCCAACGCCGCACTGGCCTGGGTCCGGCAGCACATTGCCGGCTATGGCGGCGACGGGTCGCGGATCGTGCTCGGCGGCGACTCCGCCGGCGGCCAGATCGCGGCCCTCCTGACCGCGGCCAGCTTCCGGCCGGAACTGGCGCGGCACCACGGCCTGACACCGGCTGTGCCGGCCTCCGATTTCAAGGGCCTGGTCCAGCACTGCAGCGTGGTGGACTTCTCCGTTTTCTTCGAGAAGGGCTTCGTGCTGAGCCTGAACTTCATCCGCATGCTGCTGCCCGCCCTCCGTTCCGGCGGCCGGAGCCGCGGCCTTGGCGGGGCCAGGTTGGAGGCGCTCCGCAAGGGTGCGGGCTTCCTCTCCCCGATCGAATGGCTGGATGCCCGCTTCCCGCCGGTCTTTGTCACCACCTCGGAACGGGACTTCTTCTACGCCGCCAACCTGAACTTCATCGCCCGGTTGCGCGAACACTCCGTCCCCGTGGACAGCCTCATCTACGACTGGGAGAGTTCCAACACCGAACACACCTGGCAGCAGGACTTCCGCTACCCGGAATCGCAGGAAGTGTACCGCCGGCTGCACGCTTTCGTGCGCAAAGTGACGTAGGCGCCGGCGGGCCCAAGCGCCGCCACTCCTGCCGGATCCGCCCCAGCCAAGGCCGCGCCGGGCTATGTTTAGTCCATGGTGTCTGCCGGCAGCAACGCACAGAACAGTCCGGAACCTGAGGGGTTCGGATCGGCGCTGGTTGATGAAGCCGCCCGCCGAGATGCCGCCCTGGGCGACGTGGACTGGGCCGCCCTCCCCAACGGCGCTGTCCGGGGCAGCTTTGAGGCCCCCAGCGGAACACTCGCCACCGTGTCCATGGGCACGCCGGGTAACCCGCGGGTGCTCCTGGTCCCCGGGGCCACCGGATCCAAGGAAGACTTTGTCCTGATGCTTCCCGAGCTCGCCGCTGCCGGGTACTACGTCCTGAGCTGCGACATCGCCGGCCAGTACGAATCGGCCGCGGCTGGCCCCGAAAACCTGGTGCCCCCGCGCGCCCACTACGACTACGACCTGTTCACCGACGACCTGCTCGCCATGCTCGACGCCGAAGAAGGGCCCGCACACGTCGTCGGGTATTCCTTTGCCGCGATCGTCGCCCAGCTGGCCTTCTCCCGGCGTCCGGAAAAGTTCCGCAGCCTGACGCTGCTCAGCTGCCCGCCCGAGCCTGGCCAGAGCTTCCGCGGCGTGCAGCGCATCGGCCGGTTCAGCGGCTGGGCCAGCCCGCGGGTCGGCGCCGCGCTGATGATCTGGGGCATCCGCGTCAACGTCGTGCATGTCCCACCCAACCGGACACGGTTTGTTAAATACCGGTTCCGCTTCACCCGCCGGAGCTCCGTGAGCGACATCTTCGGGCTGATGCAGCACGCACCCGATCTGCGGGCGGCACTGGCCGCGGCGTCGCTGCCGAAGTTCGTCGCCGTCGGCGAACACGACCTCTGGCCGCTGGCGCTCCACCGCCGCTTCGCGCAGTCGATCGGCGCGCGCATCGCGGTCTACCGGGGCGGCCACAGCCCGAGTGAGACCTCGCCGCACCAGATGAGCCGGGACCTGATCGCGCTCTACGGATCCGTGTGACGCGGGTGGTCGCGTTCCCACTGGCGCCGGCGGCGGCGCCGCCGGAACGGGCCCTCCTGCCTGAACTCGATGGCAAAAGTGGTCCACGCCATCGCCAGCCGGCTCCCGACGGAGTGACAGTCCGCCAGCGGCCGCGCTGAGACCTGCACCCGCAACGAGCGGTCCGCGATCACCGTCACTTCGGGCGGGATCTGGTAGGAAATGTCCAGATCATCGTGGACCGGCGGAACGCCGCGATGGACGGAGCCGCGGATACGGTCCCACACGTCCGAGCGCAGGGCGAAGTTCGAGCCAAACAGTGGAGGATGCCCCAGCAGCCAGCCGATGGCCCAGAAATACCCGGGAATGTAGACGCTCGTGCCCACCCACCGGGCGAACCGGGTTTCCCCGTAGAAATCGCCGGGACCGGACACGGCGGACAGCGGACCTGCCTTCTCGAGGATGGCTGCAACCCGTTCGAGCCAGTCGGCGGGCGGAACCGAGTCCGTGTCCAGCCTGGCGATCAGCTCGAAGCGTGCCTGGTCGAAGCCATACGCCGTGGACGCGGCGATGCCCGGGAGTTCGACGGCGATCCGCCGCACGCCCGCGGCGGCACAGACATCTGCGGTTTTGTCCGTGCTGGCGTTGTCTATAACGACGATTTCATCAGCCTGACGGGTCTGTCTGGCGAGTGCGGCGAGGCAGCCCGCGAGCATGTCAGCGTCGTTCCGGGTAGGGATAACCACCGAGATTGTTGTCATATTGCCCCGACTATAGTCCGGGGACGGGACGAAATGCCCCCGTTGGCCTCTTGCACCGCGGCCCCCGGACCCGTAGGTTGGGCAACAGCGGACGAATGTCTCCGCAGCCGTTGGCCTCCGGGCCGCCGGAGATCAGCAGCATTTCAGAAGGATATGGCATGGCTACAGGCACAGTTAAATGGTTCAACGCCGAAAAGGGTTTTGGCTTCATTGCCCCGGATGACGGGTCAGCCGACGTTTTCGCCCACTACTCGGCAATCGCCAGCAGCGGCTACCGCTCGCTGGACGAGAACCAGAAGGTCGAGTTCGACGTCACCCAGGGCCCGAAGGGCCCGCAGGCCGAGAACATCCGCCCGCTCTAAGTACTCCGGATAGCAGCACCGGCCAGCCGGCCGCCATGCTTTCCCTAAGACCACAGACGCCCCGCTCGAGGTTTTTCCTCGGGAGGGGCGTTTGTTGTTGGGGCTGCCATTTGCCTTGCGGCCGCAAGTCAGCCGACGTGCACCCACGGCCGTTTGGTGACGTCCGGTTCGGCTTCGCGCAGCACCTCGCGGGTCACCGGAGCGATCTCGCCCTCGCCGAAGGCCAGGAACCGCAGGAGATTGCTGACTGGATTCCCTTCGGTCCAGCGGAAGTAGATGTGCGGCATCAGGCCGGTCACGTCGCGGATGTGCAGCAGGACCGAGGCGATCGTGTTCGGAACCACAGGTCCATGGACTTCCAGGATCCGGTAGCCGTGCCTGGTGATGCCGCGGACGGCGAGCTCCGTCTCAAAGTCGGAGGAGTCGTCCACAACGACCTCAAGGAAAAGGGCGCGGTAGCCCAGCGGCAAATGGCTGACCTCCGTGGCGGACTCCAGTTTCTGCCGGTAGGCCTCAGCGCTCATCCGGAGCGGCTCGTGGGCGATGATCCGGATGGGCCCCTCCAGCTCATCGGACATGAATTCCAGCGCCGCGCGGTCCAGATGGACGTGGGTGGCGTGCAGCTCAAACGAGCGCCGGACCCGCGACAGCAGCGAAATCACGATGATCCCCATAATGAAGACCGAGGCGATCCGGATGCCTTCGGGCCGTTCGATGACGTTCGCCACGGTGGTGTAAATGAACACGACGGCGATGACGCCGAACCCGACCGTGCGTTTGCGCTGACGCTGACGTCGGGCCGAGAGCGTCACGGCCACCGCCGCCGACGTCATCAGCACCAACACACCGGTGGCGTAGGCACCTCCCTGCGCGTCGACGTCGGCGTTGAAGAGCCAGGTGATCAGGAATCCGACCAGGGTGAAGACGAGCACCAGCGGCCGGACTGCACGTGCCCAGCCGGGGGCCATGCCGTAGCGGGGCAGGTAGCGGGGCACCAGGTTCAGCAGCCCGGCCATGGCGGAGGCCCCGGCGAACCAGAGGATCGCGATGGTGCTGATGTCATAGACGGTGCCGAACCCCACCCCGAGAAGTTCGTGGGCCAGAAATGCCAGTGCCCGCCCGTTCGCCTGGCCACCAGGCTGGAATTCCTGCTCCGGGATGAGCACCACGGTCGTGAAGCTGCTGACGATCAGGAAGCTGCTCATAATCACGGCAGCGGTGGTCAGGAGCCTGCGGGCGCCCGCGATGCGGCCGGCCGGATTGTCCTCGGTGTCGCTGTCGTGTCCCCGGATCTGGGGCATGACGGCCACCCCCGTCTCGAACCCGGACAGGCCCAGTGCCAGCTTGGGGAAGACCAGCAGGGCAAAGCCGACAGCCAGCAGCGGGTTTCCGTGCGAAGTGGAGATCGCTTGCCACCAGTTGTCCACCGCCAGGGGGTGGGTGAATACATCAAAGACGGAAGCGGCCAGCACCACCAGGTTGAGCCCCAGATATACGGCGACGAGGACGACGGCGACACCGATGGCCTCCTTGAAACCGCGGAGGAAAACAGCACCCAGCAGCGCCAGGAGGAAGAGCGTGATCAACACGTTTTGTCCCTGCAACCAGCCCGGGGCCATCGGATTCTGGATCAGGTGCGCCGTGGCGTCCGCAGCCGAAAGCGTCATGGTGATCATGAAGTCCGTTGCGGCGAAGCCCAGCAGGACCAGGACGAACAGCTTGCCGCCCCAGCGCGGCATGAGCCGCTCGAGCATCGCGATGGAGCCCTCGCCCCGGTGGCTCTCGCCGGCCACCCGCCGGTAGACGGGCAGGGCGCCGAGCAGCGTGATGAGGATGAGCACGAGGGTCGCCAGCGGCGAGATCACGCCCGCGGCGAGCGCGGCGATCGCCGGCTGGTAGCCCAGCGTGGAAAAATAGTCGACGCCGGTCAGGCACATCACCTGCCACCAGGAGTGTTTTTTCTCGTGGGCCGTGGGCACTCCGCCCGGGCCCTGGTGGCTGCCCTTGCTGTCCTGCAGCCCGAACAACAGCCAGTTCCTCATCGTCGCCCCGGCGCGTGGCCGCGGAGCCGACGGGTCTGCCGGCGGCCTGCTCAGTGTGGTCATGTCTTCCTTCCTTCACGGCGCGGTCTGCTGGTGCGGGCGCCGCACTGCTCCCAGTTGTGAAACTAGCAGCGGCCGGCCGCCACCTCCCAGCCCCGGCGGGGATCTTGACGAATCCCTGACGCAGCGCGGCCCTCCGGGAAGCGGACGCGAATGCAAGAATGGCTCCATGGCACGTGGAACGCTGCGCATCTTCCTGGGGTCTGCACCCGGCGTCGGCAAGACCTACACGATGCTCCGTGAAGGACACCGGCTGCGCGATGGCGGCGAGGACGTCGTCGTCGCGTTCGCCCGGGACCGCGGCCGCCGGGACACACGCGCCCTGCTGGCGGGGCTTGAGCTCATCCCGGCCGCGCGGGTCCCTTACCGGGAGCTCCATCTCGAAGAGTTGGATCTGGACGCGGTGATCCGCCGCGGGCCCGCCACGGCATTGGTGGATGAGTATGCCCACACCAATTCGCCGGGCAGCCGGAACGCCCACCGCTGGCAGGACGTTGACGAACTGCTGGACGCCGGCATCAACGTCCTCTCCACCCTGGACGTCCAGAATCTTGCATCCCTCAGCGACGTTGTCAGTACCATCACCGAGGACCGGCCGGCGGAGACCGTGCCTGATGAGATCGCCCGGCGGGCCGGGCAGATCCAGCTGGTGGACATCTCCCCGGAGCTCCTGCGGCAGCGCCTCGCGGACGGCAAGATCGTCGCCGCTGACAGGATCGATGCTGCGCTCGCGGGCTACTACCGTCCGGGCAACCTGGCGGCCCTGCGTGAGCTGGCCCTGCTGTGGCTGGCGGACCGGGTCGACGAGGGGCTCGCAAGCTATCGGGCGGGAAAAGGGATCGAAACCAGCTGGCCGGCCCGGGAGCGGGTTGTCGTCGGGTTGCCCGGCGGCCCGGAAGGCGAGATCCTGATCCGCCGCGGGGCACGCATCCTCAACCGGGTCAACAGCGGCGACCTCCTGGCGGTGCACGTGCGTGCAGCGGACCGGGTGGCCGCGGAATCTCCGCAGGTGCTCGAGTCACAGCGCCGCCTGGTCCAGGACCTGGGCGGCAGTTACCACGTTGTGGCCGGCGACGATCCGGGCACCGCGCTGTTGGACTTCGCCCGGAGCGTCAACGCGACCCAGATCGTCATCGGAATGCCACGCCGCGGCAGCGTGTCCGGACTGCTGACGGGCCTCCGTGGCAGGCGCACCGGAGCCAGGGTGGTCCGCGGAGCCGGTGCCATCGATGTCCACATCGTGTCCCGGCCGGCAGAGCGCACAGGCCCGGGGGTGCCACGGCGGCGGGACCTGGGCCGTGTCCGCGTGACGACCGGGTTTGTGATGGCCGTCTGCCTTCCTGCCCTGCTGGAGCTTCTGCTGGCGGTGATCCCGGAAAGGAGCCTGGCCACCACCGTCCTCGTCCAACTCACCGGATCCGTCGCCGTGGCCCTGGTCGGCGGCCTGTGGCCCGCGATGCTCGCGGCGCTCTGGAGCAGCCTGCTGGTGAACTACTTCTCCACTGCGCCGGTGGGCAACCTGACCATCAGCGATGCGGAGAACGCGCTGGCCCTCCTGGTGTTTGTCGGAGTGTCCGCCGCAGTCGCCACCGTGGTGGACCTCTCCGCGCGGCGTTCCAAGGAAGCGGCTCTCGCAAGTGCGGAGGCAGCCACCCTCGCGGACCTCTCGCGCGGGGCTGCCGGTTCGGAGGACACCCTTGTCGGTTTGCTGGAACAAGCGCTGGAAGTCTTCCAGGTCCGGGGCGCGGCCCTTTTGAGCCGGGCTGACGACGACGGCGGCCGGGCGGGTGACGGCGCTGGGGCCGCGGGCCATCCGGGCGGGGGCTGGCAGCTGATCGCCAGTGCCGGCGACGTTCCGTCCCTCGGTGACGGCGCCGGGGGCGGCCCCGGCAGGGCGGACATCCCGGGTGACAACGTCGAATGGATCGACGCCGTCACGTGCCTGGTCCTGACCGGCCGGGTGCTGCCGGCCAGCGACAGGCGGCTGCTCGGGGCCTTTGGTGTCCATCTGATGGCCCAGCTGGAACGTCAGCAACTGCAGGCCAGCCGGTCCGAGGTCCTGAAGCTCGCTGAAGGCAACACGATGCGGACCTCGATCCTCCGCGCCGTCTCCCACGATCTCCGCACTCCGCTGGCCGGAATCAAGCTCGCGGTCGGAGCCCTTCGGCAGGAGGGCGTCCGCTACACCCGGGACGAGGAGCAGGAGTTGCTGGCGACCATCGAGGACTGCTCGGACCGGCTGGAGGTGCTGGTGGGAAACTTGCTGGACATGTCCCGGATCACGTCCGATTCGATCAAGCCGCTGTTGCGCGCAGTGCGCTGGTACGAGGTCATTCCCGGCGGACTGCACGGGATCGCTCCGGGCCGGGTGCGCGTTGAACTCCCCGCCAACATGGCAGAGGTCGAGGCGGACGAGGGCATGCTCGAGCGTGTCATCGCGAACATCGTGGAGAACGCCGTCAAGTACGCCCCCGGATCCGACATTGTGATTACCGGCTCCGCGGGCGGTCTCGGGGCTGTCAGCGTGAATGGCCTCCCGGCCGGGGAGCTGCGCATCATCGACCACGGAACGGGGGTCCCGGCGGATCGGGTCGTGGACATGTTCCGCCCCTTCCAGCGCCTGGATGATGCCACGCAAGCAACCGGGGTGGGCCTCGGCCTCGCCGTCGCCAAGGGATTCACTGAGGCGATGGGCGGCAGGCTGACAGCCGAGGCGACGCCGGGCGGCGGACTCACCATGGTGATCAGCCTCCCCCTCTCCGCCGGGGCACCGTTCCAGGCGGAGCCGGTCCAGGCCCCGCTGCAGCCGCAGTCGGCCGTCGTCGGGCGCCACCACGCACCGCCGATCCTTTCCTCCGGGACGGACGCCGTATGACCTCCGTCCTGGTAGTCGACGACGACAGTTACCTGCTCCGGGCGCTGAGGATCACGCTGCAGGCCCACGGCTACGACGTTGCCACGGCGGCTGACGGGCGCTCGGCACTGCTCGCCGCCCAGCAACACCCGCCGGGCCTCGTGATCCTGGACCTTGGGCTCCCCGACATGGACGGGGCCGCCGTGATCCGGAAGCTCCGGGTCTGGAGCCGTGTTCCCGTTCTCGTGTTGTCCGCACGCCACGGTTCACAGGACAAGGTGGATGCCCTAGACGCCGGGGCCGACGACTATCTCACCAAGCCGTTCGGGCTGGAGGAACTCCTTGCCCGGCTGCGCGCCCTGCTGCGCCGCAGCGCGGACACCGACCAGCCGGCGGCCATCATGACAGATGCCTTCACCGTGGATCTCGGAAAACACCGTGTCACCCGCGACGGCCAGGACATCCGGCTCACACCAACTGAATGGAAAATGCTGGAGGTGCTGGTCCGGAATCCGGAAAAACTCGTCACCCAGCAGCAGCTCCTGTCCGAGGTGTGGGGTCCGGCCTACGCGAAGGAGACCAACTACCTCCGCGTCTACATGGCACAGCTCCGCCGCAAGCTGGAACCGGAGGCGGCCACTCCACGGCACCTGATCACCGAGGCTGGCATCGGCTACCGTTTCCAGCCCTGACGGGATCCCGCGGCACCTGCGGGACCCCGAACCCGGTTAAACGAAAGCCGACTTGCCGGTCACGGCCCTGGCCACGATCAGCGAGTTGATCTCATAGCTGCCCTCGTAGGTGTAGAGGATTTCGGCGTCGCCGAAGAGCTTGCCCATCTCGTAGTCGGTGCTGATCCCGTTGCCGCCCATCAGCGAGCGCCCCATCGCCACCGATGCCCGCGCCAGCCGGGTGGTGGTGGATTTGGCCATCGCGGCCTGGACCATCTCCAGCTTGCCGTCTTCCTGGATCCTGGCCAGCTGCGCCATCAGCGACAGCGAGGCCGACGCGTTGCCCAGGATCTCGGCCAGCTGCTGCTGGATCAGCTGGAAGCGCGCCAGTTCCTTGCCGAACTGCTTCCGCTCCAGCGAGTAGGACCGCGCGACGTCGAACGCGGCCAGCTGGATGCCGGCCGCCTGCCAGCCCACCCACGCACGCGAATCGCGCAGCAGTTCGTTGGCCTTGGAGAAGTCCGTGGCACCGGGGAGCAGGTTGGTCTCCGGAATGCGGACCTCATCGAGCACGATGTCGGCGTTCTGCATGATCCGCAGCCCGATTTTGTTCGCGATCTTTGAGGCGGTGTAACCGGGGCGGTCCGTTTCCACGATGAAGCCCTTGATCTGCTGGTCCGCGACATCACGCGCCCAGACCAGGGCAAAGTCCGCAATGGTGCCGGCGCCGATCCAGCGCTTGGCGCCGTTGATGACCCACTCGCCGTCCTCGAGCCGGGCCGTGGTGGCCAGCCCGCCGGCGATGTCCGAACCGTGGTCCGGTTCGGTCAGGGCGAAGGCACCGATCTGGGTGAAGGCGGTGAGCCCCGGCAGCCAGCGCTCCTTCTGTTCCTCGGAGCCGAGCTGGTCGATCATGCCCACGATCAACTCGTTGTGGATCCCCACGAGCGCGGAAAGGGACACATCGGCGCGGGCCACCTCGACATACATCAGGCCCTTGAACAGCTTGGAGGTGCCGTCCGTCTGCAGGCCGCCCAGGCCGTACTTGCCGAGCTCGGCGAGCAGCCCGAAGGGGAACTCTTCACGGTTCCAGTAATCGATCGAGGCCGCCCGGATCCGGGACTGGAGGAAGTCCCGGATCTCCTGGTAGCGCGATTGTTCCTCCGGTGGCAGGAGATCGACGATGTACATCAGGTCCGCATCCGGAAAGGGTGGCGCCGCCACGCCTTCCGGCGCCGTTCCATCGTCGGTGACCCTCTGTCCGCTGGCACGTCCTTGTGGCTGCACGGGCATGTATCCCTTCGTAGTGATCCGGTCATGAACCGGGTCGGCTCTTCCAAACCCTTGGATGTCCTAGTATATTGCACAGTGATGGGGATCACTAGGCAGTTGGTGATCCCCGGGCAACGGCGCCGGGCTTAGAGCGGCTGCGCCACCAGACTTCGAAAGGTGCACCATGACAGTCACTGAGGAATTCCGCGCAGCACGCGACCGCCTGCTTGATCTCCGCAAGGACTACGAGGCGGCACGCAGCGAATTCCAGTGGCCACGCTTTGAACACTTCAACTTCGGCCTGGACTGGTTCGACCAGATCGCGGCGGATCCGGCCAAGGCGGACAACCCGGCCCTCGTGATCGTCGAGCAGGACGGCTCCGCCACACGGCGCAGCTTCGCGGACCTGTCCCGGCGCTCCGACCAGGTGGCCAACTGGCTGCGCGGCCAGGGCGTGAGGCGCGGTGACCGGATGATCATCATGCTCGGAAACCAGGTGGAACTCTGGGAACTGATGCTCGCCGGGATCAAACTGGGCATCGTCATGATCCCCACCACCACCCTGATGGGACCCGATGACCTCAAGGACCGGGTGGAGCGCGGCGGCGCGAACTGGGCCGCCGTCGGCAGCGCCAACATCGGCAAGTTCGCTGGGGTCCCCGGCAACTACACCCTGATCGAAGTCGGCGACGGGGCCGAGAATGCAGCCGCCCTGCAGTACACCGGGTCGGCCGGCGCGGCGGAAGGATTCACTCCGGACGCGCCGACCCTGGCCGACGAAACGCTGCTGCTGTACTTCACCTCGGGCACCACTTCCAAGGCCAAGCTTGTGGAGCACACGCACACCTCCTACCCGGTGGGCCATCTGTCCACCATGTTCTGGATCGGGATGGAACCGGGCGACGTACACCTGAATGTGGCCTCGCCCGGCTGGGCCAAGCACGCCTGGTCGAACGTCTTCACGCCATGGATCGCCGAAGCCTGCGTCTTTATCTACAACTACGAGCGCTTCGACGCCAAGGCGCTCATGGCGCAGATGGACCGCGAGTCCGTGACCAGTTTCTGCGCCCCTCCCACGGTCTGGCGCATGCTCATCCAGGCCGACCTGACCCTGCTCAAGAACCCGCCCACCAAGGTGGTCTCCGCCGGGGAGCCGCTCAACGCCGAGGTGATCGACCAGGTCCAGCGCGCCTGGGGGCAGACCATCCGCGACGGCTTCGGCCAGACCGAATCCACCGTGCAGATCGCGAACACACCCGGCCAGCCGATCAAGATCGGCGCCATGGGCAAACCGCTGCCGGGCTACGACGTCGTCCTCGTGGACCCCGCCACCGGCGCGGAAGGCGACGACGGCGAGCTCTGCCTGCGCCTTGACCCCCGCCCCGTCGGGCTGATGAAGGCGTATTACGGCGATCCCGAAAAGACGGCGGAGGCGTTCCGTGACGGCTACTACCACACCGGCGACATGGCCAGCCGGGACGAGCGCGGCATCATCACCTACGTGGGCCGCGGCGACGACGTCTTCAAGTCCTCGGACTACCGGCTGTCCCCGTTCGAGCTGGAGAGCGTGCTGATCGAGCACCCGGCGGTGGCCGAGGCCGCCGTCGTCCCCTCCCCCGACCCGCTCAAGCTCTCGGTGCCCAAGGCGTTTGTGGTCCTGGCGGCCGGACACGAGCCCGGCCCGGAACTCGCCGAAGACATCCTGCGCTACTGCCGTGACCACCTGGCACCGTTCAAGCGGATCCGCCGGCTGGAATTCGCCGAACTGCCCAAGACCATCTCGGGCAAGATCCGGCGCGTGGAGCTGCGGCGCAGCGAGGAACTCCGCCACGGCGGGGGGACGGTCCCGGCCGGACTCGGCACGGAGTACTCCGAAGCCGACTTCCCCGGGCTGAAAAGCGCGGCCGAAAAGCTACGCTGAACCTTATGAGATTCAGGCCGAGAAACTGGGGGTGCCGTGGCAACGCCGCTGCCGCGTGATCCGATTGCCGACGCCCGGCTGAACTGGGAACGGCACGGCTGGTCCGACGTCGCGGCGCCGATGGCTGCCATCACCGCGATCATGCGGACCCAGCAGATCCTGCTCGCCCGGATCGAGGGGGTTCTGAAGCCGTTCGGGCTGACATTTGCCCGCTACGAACTGCTCGCCCTGCTCAGCTTCGCCCGCAGCGGCGCGCTGCCCATGAACAAGGCCAGCGCGCTGCTGCAGGTCCATCCGACCTCGGTGACGAACGCCGTCGACCGGCTGCAGCAGGCGGGACTGGTCCTCCGCTCGCCGCATCCGACCGACGGCCGCACCACCCTGATTGAACTCACCCCGGAGGGGCGGACGCTGGCGAAACGGGCGACGGCGGCACTGAACTCTGAGGTGTTCGCCCAGTCCGGCTTCGCGGAACATGACGTTGACCAGCTGATCGGGATCCTGGGCACCTTCCGCCGCAATGCCGGCGACTTCAGCGAGTGAGCCCCCGGGCTCAAATGCCTGACCAAGACTGACGCCCCGTCACAAAGCGGTGACCGGGTTCCGCGGCATCAGGAGACGACTCATGCAGCCGAATGCCTATTCCCGCCCCGACGACCGGGAGCTGCTCCGCGCCTCGCTGCGCCTGCTCTCCGGACGGTTCCGGCCGGCCGTGCTCTTTGCCGGGCTGGCCAGCGGTGAGCTGCTGCAGCTGACGGACTTCCTTGGCACCGCCACGTCCAGCCTGCACCAGGTCGTCGTCGTCCCCGGCGCGGGTCTCGGCGGCCGGGTCTTCACGCAGCGGCGGCCCTACCTCGTGGAGGACTACATCGCCTCCGAGGGAATCACCCATGAATACGACGTCGCCGTCAGGCGGGAGCGGCTGACCTCGATGGCGGCCGTCCCCGTGGTGGTCCGGGGACAGTCGCGGGCGGTGCTGTACATCGCGAGCCGGGACAGCACGCCGCTGGGGGAAAATGCTGTGTGCGAGGGGATGGAGGCGGCCGCCGAGATCGCCGAGGAGCTGCGGGTCCGGGACGAGGTGGACCGGAGGGTCTCGATTATCGACACGGCCCGGGCCGCACCCGCCCAGGCCCTGGACCGGAGCTGGCTGGAACACGTCCGGGAAGCCCACGCCGAACTGCGCTCCCTCGCCGGAACGGTTTCCGACCCGCACCTGGCCCGGCAGCTGGACATCATCGGCAGCCACCTGGCGCCGCCGCCCGCCGACGGCGTCCATCCCACGGCCCGGCTGGCCCGCCGGGAACTTGATGTCCTGGCGCAGGTGGCACTGGGTTGTTCCTACCAGGAAACCGCGGAACGCCTCGGCCTGAAAGCGGTGACCGTCAAGAGCTACCTGCAGAACGCCATGGTCAAGCTGTCTGCCCACAACCGGCTCGAGGCCGTGTCTGCGGCCCGCAGGCTGGGGTTTATCCCGTAAAGCGGGGCCGCCGGTGTTTCACCGGAAGCCCCGCTCCCCCCCAACAGCGGGACCGCTCGGATCCCTAGCTCAAGTGCCTCGGTTCGGATCCCTAGTGCCGGGAGACGGGCTCGGTGGCTCCGGCGCCGTCGGCGAGCTCCGGAGCGGCGTGATGCTTTCCGCCTTCCAGCGCCCGTTTCTCGTGGTTGGGCAACGCCAGGGTGCAGAGGACGCTGAAGACGCCGATCCCGGCGAGCAGGACCCCCACGGACCAGGCCCCGGACGTGCCGGCAAGCTGGGCCGCCACAAGCGGGACAATGCCGCCGCCGACGACGCCGGCCAGGTTGTAGCCCATGCCGGCGCCGGTGTAGCGGTACCGGGTCTCGAAGAGCTCCGGAAGCAGGGCGCCGGCAGGGCCGTAGGCGATCGCGAAGATCACCAGGGTCACGGTGAGCCCGACACCGAAGGCGAAGACTGTGTTCGCACTGAGAATCGGGAAGAGCGCGAGCGACCACGGCACGGCGAGGATACAGGAGGTGGCGATGACCTTCTTGCGGCCGAACCGGTCCGAGAGGATGCCGGAGGCCAGGGTGGCGGCGGCAACGAACAGCGACGAGACAATGCCGGTGCTCAGCACTTCCACCCGGCTCAGCTGCATGCCGGTGGGGCTCGTCGCATAGCTGGTGAGGTAGGCGGTGCCAACGTAGAAGAACGCGAAGAGGAGCGTCAGGGAGCCGCCGGCGAGCAGGATTTCGCGCGGCTGGCGCTTGATTGATTCGAGGATGGGCAGCTTGGTGCTGGCCTCGGTGACCTTGGCGGCGTTCTTGAATACCGGGGTTTCCTCGATGCTCAGCCGCACCCACAGGCCCACAAGGACGAGCACTGCGCTGAGAATGAACGGCACCCGCCAGCCAATGGTGATGAAGGCCTCGGACTTGTCCCCGAGCGTCAGGTTGGTGATGAGGAACGTGCCGCTGGCCAGGGCGAACGCAACCGACGGGCCCAGTTGCGGGAAGGAGCCGAACAGCCCGCGTTTGCCCTTGGGAGCGTATTCGGCCACGAGGAGGGTGGCACCGGCCCATTCGCCGCCGACGGCGAGGCCCTGCACGAAGCGGAGCGCCACCAGCAGGATGGGGGCTGCCACGCCGATGGTGCTCGCGTCCGGAATGAAGCCGATCAGCACGGTGGCGATGCCCATCATAAGCAGGGTGGTGATGAGGGTTTTCTTCCGGCCGATCCGGTCGCCGAAGTGCCCGAAGATGATGGCGCCGACGGGACGGGCGAAGAAGGCGACGGCGAAGGTGCCGAAGGAGGCGATGGTGCCGGCCGCGGCGCCGAGCGCCGGGAAAAAGACGACCGGGAAGACCAGTGCGGCGGCGGTGCCATAGATGAAGAAGTCGTAGAACTCGATAGTGGTTCCGGCGGCGCTGGCGAAGGCAACCTTGCGCAGGGTCTTGCGGCTGGGCGGCGCTTGCAGCCCTGCCGGCGAGGTCGGTGAAACTGAGGTCATGGCAATCTCCTTTGATGTCAGCCCCAATGCCAGGCTGTGTGACTCAGCTCACCGTAGCCAAAAGCGTGGACATCCAACTACCTCCCAAAAGAGGTAGCCGCGGCCGCCGGACTGCCGGTGCTGAACTGCGCGGCCCTTTAATTTCAGATCCACCAAGCTGTCGATCTCAGACACTTCTAACCGCAGCGACTATTTGAACCCACTCGGACGTCGTGTTCACGCACCCGGCATCCTGATCGGGGCCGCAGCCGCCCGGGCAGTGGTCCGGGGCAGCGAACCATCGCAACGAAAGAGGACGACGGCGGGAGGTCCCGCCGTCGTCCTCTCCATCCCGTCGGTGCATCAGACGAGGCTGTCTTCTTTCTCGCGCTCGGCTGCCCGGATCGCATGGGCGGGCGCCGCCGTGTGCGTGGAGTGCGGGGCGTGGCCATGGTGCCCGAAGGGGTTGAACCGGCTCAGGGCGAGCTCGGCGAAGGCGTAGGCGCTCTCAGCGTGTTCGGAGCGGTCCACGCCGGCGATCTCGTCCTCGTGGCTGACCCGGAATCCGAGTGTCTTGTGGATGGCGAGGCCGATCACGGCCGTTCCGAGCCCGGACAGGGCAACCGTGATGAGCACAGCGACAGTCTGCGCGACGAACTGGTGGAGGCCGCCGCCGTAGAGGAGGCCCCCGCCTTCGCCTTTGACCGGAAGGGCGATGAAGCCCAGTGCCAGGGTGCCGAGGAGGCCACCGCCAAGGTGGACGCCGACGACGTCGAGCGAGTCGTCGAACCCGAACTTGTACTTCAAGTCCACGAACACGGCGCAGGCCGCGCCGGCGAGTAGGCCCAGACCCAGTGCGGCGAGGGGGCTGATGTTGGCACACGAGGGCGTGATCGCGACCAGGCCGGCGACGGCGCCGGACGCTGCGCCGAGGGAGGTCGGGTGGCCGTGCCGGATCTTCTCCGTCACGAGCCAGCTGATCACGGCTGCGGCCGGGGCGGCCAGGGTGTTGATCCAGATCAGGCCCGCCTGCTGGACGGTGGTGGCGGCGCCGGCGTTGAAGCCGAACCAGCCGAACCACAGGATGCCCGCGCCCAGCATGACGAACGGAATGTTGTGCGGGCGGTGGGCCGGGTCTTTGCCGAAGCCGTGCCGGTTTCCCAGGATCAGTACCAGAACGAGTGCCGCGGTGCCGGAGCTGATCTCAACCACGGTGCCGCCGGCGAAGTCGATGACCTGGCCGAAAACGGAACTGACCGCTCCGCCGGCGCTCATGAGGCCGCCACCCCAGACCATGAAGGCGAGGGGGCAGTACACGGCGGTGATCCAGATGGGGACGAAGATGGCCCAGGCGGTGAACTTGGTCCGGTCAGCGATGGCGCCGCTGATCAGGGCCACGGTCATGATGGCGAAGGTTGCGCTGTAGCCGGCCTTGATCAGGTCCGGCGAACCGATGATGTTGCTCAGCCCGAAGCTGGTGAACGGGTCGCCGACCACGCCGAGGATGCCAGTGCCGGTGGTCATGGAATAGCCCCACAGGACCCAGACGACGCCGACGATCCCGACAGAGACAAAGCTCATCATCATCATGTTGAGCGCAGCCTTGGCCCGGGTCATTCCGCCGTAGAAGAGGCCGAGCGCCGGGGTCATGAGCAGCACGAGAGCCGCCGAGACCATCATCCAGATGCTTCCCGCAGTGAGTTCCACCTGCGTGTCCCTTCCTGTCGTACCGCCGTACCGGGACATGTCGCCGCCGGCCCCCCGATCCGGATTCAATCTTCGCCGAGCCATGTTTCGGTTAAGGGGGAGAAAAGTTGCGGGCACGTTACAGGAATCGCCGCGGCGTGAAGATCACGTGACAGCCATGTTTCGGGAATGTTAACGGGGCCTCTCCGTCAACCCTTACGGGTGCAACCACGCGGGGCCGGATCCCCGGAATGGCGGGGGCCCGCGGGGGAGCGGGAGAAATATGCGGTGAACCGCGGGATTCCGAGTTCGGGCTGTGGCAGATGCCGAGGGAGCGGCTGGGGAGCTCATTGTGTTGCAGCATCCTGATCTGATCCCACCCAGCGGAGATTGGTCAAGGAGCGACGCGCAAAAGCCCTGACGCTGCCGGAATTCCGGCAGCGTCAGGGCTTTGGTGCGTCGCTGGGCGGTTTGCCCGTCACAGGATAGTTGGCGCGCCCCAGGATGGTAGGCCTGCCCCTGCTTAGCGGTGCGTGAAGTCCGGCTGGCGCTTCTCGGTGAAGGCTGCCATGCCTTCCTTCTGGTCCTCAGTGGCGAACAGCGAGTGGAACACGCGCCGTTCGAAGAGCACACCCTGGGCCAGCCCGGTCTCGAACGCGGCGTTGACAGCTTCCTTGGCCACCATCGCCACCGGCTTGGACTTGGAGGCAATCACCTCGGCGGCCTTGAGTGCCTCTTCCACCACGTCCGCGGCCGGCACCACACGGGACACCAGCCCGGCGCGTTCGGCTTCCTCGGCCTCCATGAACCGCCCGGTCAGGATCATGTCCATGGCCTTGGCCTTGCCCACCGCGCGGGTCAGGCGCTGCGAGCCGCCCATGCCGGGCAGCACGCCGAGGTTGATTTCCGGCTGGCCGAACTTGGCGTTGTCGCCGGCGATGATGAAATCGCACATCATCGCGAGCTCGCAGCCTCCGCCAAGGGCGAACCCGGACACGGCCGCGACCACCGGGATACGCAGCCGGGTGAAGTCCTCCCAGCCGCGGAACCAGTCCGCGGCGTACATGTCCATGTAGCCCTTGGACTGCATTTCCTTGATGTCCGCGCCGGCGGCGAACGCCTTGGCGGAGCCGGTCAGCACGACTGCCCCCACCTCGGGGTCGGCATCCATGGCCGACACTGCGGCCACGATTTCGTCCATGGTGGCTTTGTTGAGCGCGTTCAGCGCCTTGGGCCGGTTGAGCGTCACGAGCCCCACCCGTCCCCGGCGCTCCACCAGAATGTTTGTGTACTGCTCCGTCATGCCTGTCCCCTCAGCTGCTGTTCAGAAATGTCCGCTGCCCTGCTTGTCAGGGCCCGGGCCCGGCTAGTGTGCGGATTTGTCCCGGATGTCGGTGATGATGCCGGAGAAGTCCCGGCCCGCGCCGCCTTCCGCGGCAAAGCTATCGTAGATTTCGGAAGCGAGCGGCCCCAGCCTGGCGGCAACGCCGGTAGTTTCGAGCGCGTTGAGCGCCAGCTTGAGGTCCTTCGCCATCAGGGCTCCCGCAAAGCCGGGCTGGTAGTCGCGGTTGGCGGGGCTGGTGGGCACCGGTCCCGGGACGGGGCAGTTGGTGGTCAGCGCCCAGCACTGGCCTGAGGCCGCGGACGCGACGTCGAACAGCGCCTGGTGCGTGAGGCCCAGCTTCTCGCCCAGCACAAAGGCTTCGCTGACCGCGATCATCGAGATGCCGAGGATCATGTTGTTGCAGATCTTCGCGGCCTGTCCTGCACCGTGCTCCCCGCAGTGGACCACACGCTTGCCCATCACCTCCAGCATCGGCTCGACCGTTTCGAAGTCCGCCGGAAGCGCCCCCACCATGAAGGTCAGGGTGCCCGCTTCGGCCCCCACGACGCCGCCGGACACCGGCGCGTCGACGGCCCGGTGGCCGGCCGCGACGGCGAGTTCGGCGGCCTCGCGGGCCTCATCGACGTTGATCGTGGAGCAGTCCAGGAAAAGGGTGCCGGGGGCCGCGGTGGCGAGCAGGCCCGGCTGGCCGGGGCTGCCGCGGTAGGCGTCCAGCAGGTGTTTGCCGCTGGGGAGCATGGTCAGCACCACGGCTGCACCTGCCACGGCCTCGACGGCGGTGTCCGCGGTGGCGATGCCGTGTGCCCGGGCAGTTTCCAGTGCGGCCGGCACGACGTCGAAGCCGGTCACTGTATAGCCGGCTTTGACCAGGTTGATGGCCATCGGCCCGCCCATGTGGCCGAGGCCAAGGAAGGCGACGGTGCCGCCCGGCGCCCCGGGCCGGCCCGGTTCAGACGATCGTTCAGCCGGCGATGGTTCAGACATTGTCGCGCTCCTTCGAAAGCATCAGTTCACGGTCGCCCAGCGGCGCAAAATAGGATTCGACGTCGTCGCGGCTGACCTGCGCCAGCGTGGCGGGCTGCCAGTGCGGCTCGCGGTCCTTGTCCACCACCTGGGCGCGGATGCCCTCGCGGAAGTCGGGCCCGGCGAGGAACCGCAGCCCCACCCGGTATTCCTGTTCCAGGGCTTCCTCGAGGCTCAGGCCCCTGACCCGGCGCAGGGATGCCAGCGCCACCTTCACGGCGGTCGGTGACTTCGCTTCGATGGTGTCGGCGACGTCGGAGGCTTCGCCGCCCACGGTGCGCAGCCGGCGCACGATTTCCTCGGCGTCACCGCTTGAGTAGCAGGCGTCGATCCATTCCTGCTGCGCCGCGAGAACGGAGGACGGGGCCTCCTCGGCAAAGCGGGCGACGGCGGCGTCCACCGGTTCGTTCTCCAGCGCCCCGGCAAGTTCCGCCAGCTTGTCGGACGGGACGAAGTGGTCCGCGAGGCCCAGGAACAGTGCGTCGGCACCGCTCAGGTGCGCGCCGGTGAGGGCTGCATGGGTGCCGGTCTCCCCCGGTGAGCGGGAGAGCAGCAGTGTTCCGCCGACGTCGGGCACAAAACCGATGGTGGTCTCCGGCATGCCCATCCGTGTGCGTTCGGTGACGATCCGGACTGAGCCGTGCGCGGATATCCCCACCCCGCCGCCGAGGACCAGCCCGTCCATGAACGCCACGTACGGTTTGGGGTAGCCCGAGATCAAGGAGTTCAGCCTGTATTCCTCGGCCCAGAAGTCGGCCGTCGCGTCGCCGCCGTCGAGCATGTCGCGGTAGATGGCCACGATGTCGCCGCCGGCGCACAGCCCCCGGTCACCGGCGCCGCGGACCAGCACCGCAGCCACGGCGTCGTCGTCCGCCCAGAGCGTGAGCTGCTCCAGCATGGCCGACGCCATGCCCGCGGTGAGCGCATTGACGGCTTTGGGCCGGTTGAGCGTGACCACGCCCAGCCGGCCGCGGCGTTCGAACAGCACCTCCGCCGCGCCGGACTCCTCGGAGTGCTTGCCCGCCATCAGCTGCCTTCCGGCATGACGAAGCTGGCACCGGTGCGGATGCCGGACGGCCAGCGGGTGGTGACCGTCTTGGTCTTGGTGTAGAAGCGGAACGCGTCCGCGCCGTGCTGGTTGAGGTCGCCGAAGCCGGAGGCCTTCCAGCCGCCGAAGGTGTAGTAGGCGATCGGCACCGGGATGGGGACGTTGATGCCCACCATGCCCACCTGGACCCGGCTGGCGAAGTCCCGGGCGGAGTCGCCGTCGCGGGTGTAGATGGCCACGCCGTTGCCGAACTCGTGTTCGCTGCACAGGCGCAGGGCCTCGTCGTAGTCCTCCGCGCGGAGCACACTCAGCACCGGGCCGAAAATCTCTTCCTTGTAGATCGTCATGTCCTTGGTGACGTTGTCGAAGAGCGTGGGGCCGACCCAGAAGCCGCCCTCGTAGCCTTCGACCTTGAGTCCGCGGCCGTCGGCCAGCAGGGTGGCACCCTCGTCGACGCCGGCCTGGATGTAGCCTTCGATCCGTTCCTTGGCGGAGGCCGCCACGACGGGGCCGAAGTCCGAGTCCTTGGCCAGGCTGTGGCCGACTTTGAGGTCAGCGATCCGCTCCTGAAGTTTCGCGACGAGCGCGTCGCCGGTGGCTTTGCCGACGGGTACTGCCACCGAGATCGCCATGCAGCGTTCTCCGGCGGAGCCGAAGCCGGCGCCCATCAGGGCGTCGGCCGCCATGTCCAGATCCGCATCCGGCATGATCACCATGTGGTTCTTGGCGCCGCCGAAGCACTGGGCCCGCTTGCCGTTCGCGGCGGCGGTGGCGTAGATGTACTGGGCGATCGGCGTGGAGCCGACAAAGCCGATGGCCTGGACCCTTGGGTCCTCCAGCAGCGCATCCACCGCTTCCTTGTCGCCGTTGACGACGTTGAAGACGCCCGCCGGCAGGCCGGCCTCGGTGAACAACTCGGCGAGACGCAGCGGCACCGAGGGGTCCCGTTCGGACGGCTTAAGGATGAAGGAGTTGCCCGCGGCGAGGGCCGGGCCGGACTTCCAGAGCGGGATCATCGCCGGGAAGTTGAAGGGTGTAATGCCGGCGACGACGCCGAGGGGCTGGCGCAGGGAGTGGACGTCGATGCCGGTCCCGGCGTTGTCCGAGAATTCGCCCTTGAGCAGGTGCGGGGCGCCGGCGGCGAACTCCACGACCTCGATGCCGCGCTGGATGTCGCCCTTCGCGTCCAGGAAGGTCTTCCCGTGCTCCGAGGACAGCAAGGTGGCGAGTTGGTCCAGGTTCTGGTTGACCAGGTCGACGAACTTGAGCAGGATCCGGCCGCGGCGCTGCGGGTTCATGGCCGCCCATTCGAGCTGGCCCTTTTCCGCGTTGGAGACCACGTTGCGGACTTCCTCGGCGCTGGCGAGCGGCACCCTGGCCTGGACCTCGCCGGTGCACGGATCGTAGACATCGCTGAAACGCCCCGAGGTGCCTTCAACATGCTGTCCGTCAATGTAATGGGATAGTTCGCGAACCATGATGGAATGCTCCTTTGCACCGTGTGATTGCCGTAGTGACGGCCGGGGCCGCCTGTGACCCACGTCATCTTCCTCTCTGAATATACTCGGACTTCCTACTAAATTCCAGAGGGCGTGCCCGGCGGGCAGCTTCGTCCGGCAGCCAAGTTCGGTAAGTTAGGGATTGTGAAGATTGCTACCTGGAATGTGAATTCGCTCCGCGCCCGTGCCGACCGCGTTGAAGCCTGGCTTCAGCGCACCGACTGTGATGTCCTGGCCATCCAGGAAACCAAGTGCAAGGACGACAACTTCCCCTGGGAGCTGTTCGAGAACCTGGGCTACGAAGTGGCGCACTTCGGCCTGAGCCAGTGGAACGGCGTGGCGATCGCCTCCCGGGTGGGGCTTGCCGACGTCGAGCGCACCTTCCTGGACCAGCCCGTCTTCGGCAAGAACGGCAAGGACGCCGTGCAGGAAGCCCGCGCCATCGGCGCGACCTGCGGCGGGATCAGGGTATGGAGCCTCTATGTCCCCAACGGGCGGGCCCTCGACGATGAGCATATGCCGTACAAGCTCAGCTGGCTCGACACGCTCCGGTCCCACGCCGAAGGCTGGATCCGGGAGGACTCCCAGGCGCAGATCGCACTGATGGGCGACTTCAACATTGCCCCGCAGGACGACGACGTCTGGGACATCGACTACTTCCGCTCCGAGCGCCTCACCCACGTCAGCGAGCCGGAACGGGCAGCGTTCCACGCCTTTGAAGAGGCCGGCTTCCTGGATGTGGTCCGGCCGCATACCCCCGGACCCGGCGTCTACACCTATTGGGACTACACCCAGCTGCGTTTCCCGAAGAAGGAGGGCATGCGGATCGACTTTGTCCTCGCCTCCCCCGCCCTGGCGGCCCGGGTCACCGGCGCCGCGATCGACCGCGAGGAACGCAAAGGCAAGGGCGCCTCGGACCACGCCCCCGTGATCGTGGAGCTGAGCGACTGATGAGCGCCCGCCAGGGAAGCGGCGTGGCCCCATGACCGGCAACCTCTACCGCGGACAGGCCGGGCTACCGTTCTCCTCGGCGCTGCGGGTTTACGAGCCCCTGAAAGCGTTCCCGGCGGAGCAGCAGGAGGCCTTGCGCACGGCGGCCGCCCGGAGCGTCTCCCGCGCCGCCGTCGAAAACGCCGAACTGCTCGCCTCCCTCGGCCGCATCACCCGCCCGGGCGGGGACCCGTTTCCCACCGGGGCGACGGACCTGGTCCGCGTCCTTGCCCCCCGCACGGACGACACTCCCCCGGCAGCGCCTGCTGCCGACGGCGGTGCGAAGACTCCCGCCGCCGGGGAGCCGGACAGCCTGCTGTACTGCCCCAGCCAGCTGGTGCTCCGCGCCGGGCTGGCCGCCAACGCCTTGATGGAGGGCATTCATGGGCCGCTGGCCCAGCTGCTGATCCCGGAGGAACAGCGCGACAGGCACCAGGAGCGCATCAAGGAAGTGCGGGCGCAGGCGGGGCTCGGCCGCGTCCACACCAGGGCCTCCACCTGGGGCATCCCTTTCAGCTGGTTCTGCCTCTTCAAGGAGTCGGACCCCACGGACGTGGTGGAATCAGACGGGCACATTGTCACCGTGCGCATCCGCGCGACGATCGGCGAAGCCCTGGAGCGGGTCCGCTATGCGGTTGCCCACCTGGCCCTCGCCGCGCCGGATCTGGACATGCTCGAGGACCTGACCCAGCTCACGGAATGGCTGGAGCTCTTCCACCCGGAGTCGGTGGTGGAACTGGACTATGGCGCAGTGGCGGACAAGGTCTACCCGGACGACTCACCCATGGATGTGCGGCTGGGCATCGAGTGCCTGGCCGAGGGGGACATGACCGGCGCTGCCGCCGCCTACCGGCGGCTGGCGTCCCGCTGGATCCCGATCCGGCAGCTGGCCCGCGCTTCCTGACTGCGGGTCTTTCCGCGGCGGCGCCGTCGTGGTCCGGACGATCAGCTGGTGCGGGGCGACCGTGGAGCGCACCGCCCCGGCGATCCCGCCAAGCTCGTCCAGCAGCATCTTGGTGCCCAGTTCGGCCTGCTCGTCCGGTCGCTGCCTGACGGTGGTGAGACCCATGGCCTCCGCAAAGTCGTGGTCATCGATCCCGATCACGGACAGATCCTCCGGGACCCGGACCCCGGCCCGGTGGGCTTCGAAGATGATCCCCATGGCCATCTCATCCGAGGCGCAGAAGATTGCGGTGGGCTTCGGTCCGGTCCGGTCCCAGAGCCGGCGGAAGGCGTCCTGGCCGCTGCGGACGGTGAAGTCCCCCCATTCGTCCCATTCCTCCCGGACGTTCAGGCCGGCTTCCGCCATTACGTCCTGGAAGGCTTTGATCCGGACCCGCGGCACGTCGAAGTTCAGGTCGGTTTCGTCGTCGCCGTGCAGCAGGGCGATCTCGGTGTGGCCGAGGCTGATCAGGTGCCGCACGGCCGTTGCGGCGGCGGCGTAGTCGTCGATGCCGATGTAGGGGCATTCCTCGACATGTCCGCCGACGACGATCATAGGGATGTCGATTTTTTGGAGGTGTTCGATTTCCTCATGCGTCAGTGCCATACAGAGCACCAGCAGCGCGTCGATCTGCTTGTAGACCATGGTCTTGCTGAAGAGCCGTTCACGGTTGCTGCCGTGGCCGCCGAGGTTGAACAGCGAAAGGTTGTACTGCCGGGCATGCAGTTCCCGGTCCGCGCCCTCGATGGCCTTGGAGAAAAACCAGCGGCTGACGAACGGTGCCAGGACACCGATGGTCATGGTGCGTCCCGTGGCCAGGCCGGACGCCGAGGAGGAGGCAACGTAGCCCAGGGCCTCGGCGATGCCCAGGATCTTCTCCCGGGTGGCCGGCGAAACCCTGGGCAGGCCGCGGACGGCCCGGGACACGGTGGCCGTGGACACTCCGGCGGCGGCGGCCACATCCTCGATGCTGACGCCGGAGTGGCCGCCGCGCTGCGCCCTGTCTGTTGTCTTAGCCACTGTGTTCCCTTGTCAACTGGGTGCGGAGGCGGCTCGCGGCCTCCGCAGCACTGGATTAGTCCGCCTCCCCCACGGCAACACCTGCCCGCCCAGGCAACGCGGGGTCACTTACCGCCCATAAATGCCCCCGGGATGGGCGCGATGTGACCCCGCGTTCAGTTGCGCCTGGTTGCTGTTCTTTGCGGCAGGCGGCGGCGCAGCCGGATCATTCCGTACAACGCCGCGAGGATGGCCAGCAGGCCCAGGGCCCAGCCCAGCGCCGGCTGGGCCGTGACCTCCATCCAGACGGTGACCACCAGCAGCACGACCGCCCAGAAACCCAGGAAGCCGATGATGATGTCGAAATCCTCCCCGGAGCGGACGCGGCGGTGTTCGCTCCGCACCAGTCCGTGGTTGGGCTCCTTGTTCATCGCCAACCCGTCACTTCACAGCGCCGGCCGTGAGGCCCGCGACGATCTTGCGCTGGAAGACCAGCACCAGGACCACCAGCGGAATCGTGACGATCGTTCCGGCGGCCATGATGGCCGTGTAGGGGATCTGGTTCGGCTGGGCACCGGCGAAGCTGGCGATCGCAACGGTCACCGGCTGGGTCTTGTCGCTGGAGAGCTGGCTGGCGATCAGGAATTCATTCCAGGAGGAGATGAACGCCAGGATCGCCGTCGTGAAGATGGCCGGCGCGGCCAAGGGCATGATCACCCGACGGAACGCCTGTCCCTGGGTGCAGCCGTCCACGCGCGCCGCTTCCTCGAGCTCCCACGGCATTTCCCGGAAGAAGGAGGTCATCGTGTAGACCGTCAGCGGGAGGACGAAGGAGATGTTCGGAATGATCAGGGCCTGATACGTGCCCATCCATCCGATGGTGGTGAACAGCTGGAACAGCGGCGTGATGAGGGCGACGCCGGGGAACATGGAGGCCCCCAGGATGAAGCCGAGCACCAGGTACTTGAAACGGAAGTTCAAGCGTGCCAGCGCGTAGGCGGCAAACACGCCGATCAGCAGCGAAACGATCGTGACGACGGCACCGATGAACAAGCTGTTGAGCAGAGCCTGGCCGAAGTGGTTGCCGAAGGACTCGTCGAACGCCGTCCTGAAGTTGTCCAGGGTCACATGGGTCGGCAGCACCGAGGTGTCGTAGGTGTAGCCGACGTCGCGGAACGCCGTCACCACCATCCAGTAGGCCGGAGCCAGGCACCAGATGAGGATCACGACGGCGCTGATGTAGGTGCGGCCGCTCGCCCACTTTTCGCGGTTCTGCGCCACCTTGCGGCCACGGTCCTGCCTGGCCCGGAGTTCGGTCGCGGCGGTCATTTCTTCCCCTTAGCTGCGCCGGTTTGCTGCTCCACGACGTTCGCCCCGAGGAAGCGCACGAAGATGAAGGCCACAAGAAAGATGATGATGAACGTAATGGTGGACAAGGCCGCGGCAGCGTTGAACCCTTGCCTGATCTGGTTGATCACAAGGATCGAGAGCGTGGTGGTGTTGTTGGCTCCGCCGGTGAGGATGTACGGGAGGTCGAACATCCGGAGGGCATCCAGGGTGCGGAAGAGGATGGCCACCATCAGCGCCGGCTTCACCAGCGGCAGGGTGATCATCCGGAACCGCTGCCAGGCGGAAGCGCCGTCGACCTTTGCCGCCTCATACACCTCGGCGGGAATCATCTGCAGCCCGGCGAGAATCAACAGCGCCATGAACGGTGTCGTCTTCCAGACATCCGCAATGATCACTGCCCACCGGGCCGGCCACTCGCTGCCGGTCCACAGGATCGTAGTGCTGAAGAGTTTGTTGCCGATGCCTTCGAAAGCGAAGATGAACAGCCACAGCTTGGCCGTGACGGCGGTGGGGATGGCCCACGGCACCAGAACGGCTGCGCGGACCAGGCTGCGGCCCTTGAAGGCCCGCGCCATGATCATTGCCATCCAGAAGCCAAGGACTGTTTCCAGGGTGACGGTGACGATGGTGAAGAAGAAGGTCGTCCCGGTGGCGGACCAGAACTGTGCGCCGAGCGTTCCGGGCGGGCAGGCCACCGTTCCGCCGTCCGGCGCGGCGCACTGCTGGAAAATCCAGTTGGCGTAGTTCGAGAAACCAGCCGCGCCGCCCGCAACGAACAGCCCCGTCTCAGGGTCAAGGCCGGCGTCTTTCTGGAACGACATTATGACGGCGCTGATGATCGGGTAGACGATCACGATTCCCAGCGCGATGATGGTTGGCGCCAGGAGCCACGCTGCCCACCTGCCCTGGCTCGCTATGACATTGTCCTCCCCGACGCCCTTGGGTGCGTGGCGGACCGGAGCCCCGCCCGACGCCGGTTCCTTGACCGGCGTCGGGCCCAATTCAGTTGCCATGATGTACCTACTGTCCCGCGCTAGCGGACTCGATGGACTTTTGCATGTCGGACAATGCCGCGTCGACAGTCTTCTCACCCTTGATGGCTGCGTAGGCATTCTCCTGGATGGCCTTGGTGACGGCCGGGTAGAACGGCGTGACCGGGCGCGGCACGGCGTTCTCGATCGAGGTCTTCAGCACCGGCAGGTACGGCAGCTTGGCGACCAGTTCGGCATCGCCGTACAGGGAGCCGAGGACCGGTGCGAGCGAACCCTGGGTGGCGAAGAACTTCTGCGTCTCTTCAGTGGTGAGGAATTTCAGGAAGTCCAGCGCGGTGGCCTTGTTCTTGGAGTAGACGCTGACCGCGGCGCTGTGTCCGCCGAGGGACGAGGCGCCCGGACCGGACTTGCCCGGGAGGGCAGTCATGCCCAGGACATCCTTGACCTTGGAGGAGCCTTCGGTGGTGGCCAGGTTGTACACGTAGGGCCAGTTGCGCAGGAACAGCAACTTGCCGTCCTGGAACGCCTGGCGGCTCTCCTCCTCCTGGAAGGTGATGGCTTCCTTCGGGATCTGGCCGCCGGCGTAGGCCTTGGCCAGGTTACCGAGGCCTGCCCTTGCCTCAGGCGTGTTCAGGCTGGGCTTGCCGTCCTTGTCCAGCACGGAGCCGCCGGCGGAGTTGATCGCCTCGGAGGCGTTGACCGTCAACCCCTCGTACTTCTTAAACTGGCCGGAATAGCAACCCATGTTGTTGGCCGTGGCGATGGAGCACATGCTCATCATCTCGTCCCACGTCTTCGGCGGTGTGGGGACCAGATCCTTGCGGTAGTACAGGATGCCGCCGTCGGAAGACTCCGGCGCCGCGTACAGCGTGCCCTTGTAGGACGCGGCCTGGACGGTCGGCTTCAACATCTTCGAGGTGTCAAGCGCCATCTTGTCCTTGAGCGGCTGCAGCCAGCCCTTGGCGGCGAATTCGGCGGTCCAGACGACGTCGACACTCGCCACGTCGTAGTTGGCGTTCTTCGCCTGGAAGTTCTGCACAAGGTCATCGTGCTGCTGGTCGGCGTTGTCCGTCTGCTCCTTGAACGTGACCTGCTCGTTCGGGTGGGCGGCGTTCCACTTGTCGATCAGCGGGCGGACCACGTTGCTGTTGTCCTTGCCCTGGACGTAGGTGATGGGGCCGCGCCCGTCCAGGCCGTTCGCGGCGTCTCCGCCGCCGCTGCCGCCGGCAGCAGTACCGCCGCCTCCTCCGCCGCCACAGGCGGACAGGGTGATGGCGAGAACGCCTGCTGTGGCTACGGGAAGTAGGAACTTCGATTTCTTCATTCTGGGGGGTCTCCTCGCTGAGTACCGGACAAAAAACGGCGTGCGTTCATGTGGTGCCCATCACAATAATCATCATGCGGTGAGGAATGCAAGCGTTTACACAGAAGCTTTACGGAAAGGAGACCCTTGTGCGGCGCACAGTTTTATGAGCCGATCGGCACCATTTCAACGCAACCGGCCTGCGGGGCAGCCCCGCCGGGCCGCGCAAACATCGTGCAGACCTATTGCCGGAAGCTCACCCCGCCGGGTCACCGGACCCGCTCGGCCCGCCCGAACCTCGACCGGGCACCGGCGCCGATATGAATGAGCACGGGGGTGCGTTTGCCGATCGCGACATCGAGCGCCCCCACGAGGGCGGACACCTCGGCCGCAAGCCGCTGCGGGGCCACGCCCTGGCGTGGCTCGATTCGGATTTTCAGGGCCGGCTCGCCGCGGAACTCGTAGGTGGCGACGCTGACGCCGGCCAGGTCGTGACGGTCTGCCAGGGCGGCTCGGAGCGCCTGCTCGGCCACCGCGCTGCCGATCCTGACGTTTCCGGGCACCTCGCCCGGGTCCTCTTCCGAGACGAGGAGGTTGGCCCTGCCCCTGCCCTGCTGGGCGGCCCAGGCCACCATCACGCCGACCACCAGAAGCAGTGCCAGGACCACCACAAGCCACAGCCAGCTCTCCGAGCGCCCCGGGAAACGCGTGCGCTCGAAGAGGTCACGCCAGATACTCCAGACCCCGGCGGCCCAGTCCTGCCACCACCGTCCCACGGCGGGAACGCTCGCGAGCAGGATGAGCAGGACTCCGATGGCGAGGAGCTTAAGGCCCAGGATGCCGAGCAAGATCCGGTTGAGGATGC
Source organism: Arthrobacter sp. PsM3 (assembly GCF_030433895.1). Taxonomy (GTDB): domain Bacteria; phylum Actinomycetota; class Actinomycetes; order Actinomycetales; family Micrococcaceae; genus Arthrobacter. Next base: position 51,746 of record NZ_JARUXE010000003.1, read on the forward strand.
GGGGGGTGCCGTTCACGCGCCAACCACCCCTGCCGAGGAGACACTGACTCGAACGTCCGGCAGGGGTGACGGGTTCATGTCCCGGAGTTCATCCAGCACGGCTGCGCGGACGGCGTCCGGGCTCAGCGGCACGCCGGAGGTCGGCCGGACATTGACCTGCACCTGCCGTCGGGACACGGTCACCATCACCTGTTCCTGACTCAAATTGGCCGCCACCCGTGCCCGGCGTGCCAGGGCGGAGGCGATCACCTCGTCGTCCACGACGACGGCGGCGCGGCGGTCCCGCAGCAGATGGCGGGCCCTCCGTCCGGGCAGTACCGCGTTCAGGAGGAAAAACAGCCCGGCCATCACCAGCACCGCACCTAGGACACCGAGCAACAGCGGCGGGACCCCGTCCGGGAGCGCCACCAGCTGCTCCGCCGCAATTTGCGGATCCACGAGCCAAGGCGGCTGCCCGACCGCCCGGACGGCGGTTTCGAGGAGGGCATAGCCGCACAGCGCGATCACGAGGACGGCGGCAATGATCGAGGCCACGGCCCTCGAGGAGTGGGTTTCGCGCTTGAGGATCACTGCCATGCCCGCGGCGCCGTTCGCCTCGGGGGCGGGACCGGCCGCCGAAGGTGCGGCGCCGGGAGCGGGCGGACCGTAGCTCCCGTGGCCGGAATCGTGATCGGTGTCCTGGCTCACTGGACCCGGCCTCCTTCACTCACGCTGGCGCCGCTGATCCGGATGTCCACCCGGCTCAGCTGGGCACCGCTCAGCTCGGTCACGCGGTCCAGGATGTTGGCTTTGGCAGCCACGGCCCGGTCCCAGATGGAACCGCCGAAGGCCGCGACCCGTGCGGCGTCCCGCAGCACTGCCGTGAGCGAGGGGACGGTGATGGGCGCGACAAGTGACAGGGCCAGGAGACCGTCGTCGTCCGACCACTCGGCCCGGACCTCCTGCAGTGTGACGCCGAGGGATTCCGCCGCGGCGGCCCGCGCCACGCTGGTGAGCGCCTGGGTGCTGATCCTGGTGTGTCCTGCCATGGCAGCGGCGTGGACAGCACCAGCGGTGCCGCTCATGAGGAGGAACGCCGGCCTGTGAGGGCGTCAAGCACGCTGCGCAGGTCCAGTTTCCCTTCCGCGGCGCGGCCCAGCAGGGCTCCGATCCCCATGAACAGCAGGGCGCCCAGGAAACCCCAGACGCCGAACTGGAAGGCCATGAACGCCACGAAGGCACCCGCTGCGATCCCCACAACCGTCAGATTCACTGGATTGCCTCCCTTGCGGTCCGGTTCTCGGCCGGGGCGCCGGGCTTCGGCGGGCCGGGCACGTAGACGTCGGTGATTTCGATGTTGACTTCGATGACCTGGAGCCCCACAAGCTCTTCGACCGCCGAATACACGGCAGCCCGGATCTGGTCCGCCAGGGCGTGAAGGGGCGTGCCGTAGAGCGCCACCAGGTCGATATCGACAGCCACCTGGGTTTCGCCGACCTCGGCGCGGACACCGGCGGCGTGGTCCGAGCTGCCGACGGCGTCACGGAAGGCGCCGAGCGCGCGGGACGGACCTGTCCCCAGGGAGTAGACACCGGGAACTGCCCGGGCCGCGATGCCCGCGACTTTCGCGACGGCGGCTTCGGAAATGACGGTCCGGCCACCGCCGGGCATTGGCGCGTTGACTGGCAGTTCGGGCACCACAGCCGGAATGGGTTGAGAATTCTGGTATTCCACGAGGCACTCCCCCTTCTCTTTGTGACCACCCTAGTACCTGCCAACGACAAGGCGCCCGTCCGGGTCCCGCTGCGGGCAGGGGCGGTTAGCGGCTAACCCGGCGAGCCGGCCGCCGTCGGCCTGGCGTTAGAGAAGAAAAGCCCCAGTTCCATCGGGACACTCAAAGCCGGGCACTCCCCCCGTTGCCCATATTCCGCGGAACCCCACGCAACCCCACGCAACCCCACGCAACCGGGACCATCCTTTCAGTTGTCCCAAAGGTGCCGCGACGACCACAGGTTTACACGGACAATTTTGGGACGGTTCACGACGGATGTCAGCGATGTGCCGGTTACAGTGGTGGGCATGACGTTGGGGGACGCGGCCACGGAGCCGCTGGTACACATTCAGGATTTCAGGATGGATTTCGGGGACACGACGGTCATCAAAGACCTGTCCTTCGACGTCCGGGCCGGGGAAACGTTCGGGTTCCTCGGCAGCAACGGATCCGGTAAAACCACGACCCTCCGGGCGCTGCTGGGGATCTACCAGCCGAGCGCCGGGACCCTGCACATCGGCGGCAAAAACTTCGACCCGCGCGACGGGGCGCGCCTGGGGTACCTGCCCGAGGAACGCGGCCTGTACAAGAAAGAGTCTGTCCTGGACGTCATGGTCTACTTCGGCCGGCTCAAAGGCCTGGACAAAACCCACGCCAAAGCCTGGTCCCGGCAGTACCTGGAACGCGTCGGCCTCGCCGACAGGGCGACCATGCGGCTGGATAAGCTCTCTGGCGGGCAGCAGCAGAAAATCCAGCTCGGCGTGACCATCATGAACGACCCCGAGCTGCTGATCCTGGACGAACCCACCAAGGGCTTCGACCCGGTCAACCGCCGCCTGCTGATGGACATCATCGAAGAACAAAAACTCGCCGGCGCGACCGTCATCATGGTTACCCACCAAATGGAAGAAGTCGAGCGCCTCTGCGACCGGGTGATCCTGCTCAAAGACGGCACCTCCCGCGCCTACGGCACGGTCGCGGAAGTCCAGGAACAATTCGGCGGAACCCGCTACCGGCTCTCCTACGACGGGGCGCTGCCACCCTCGGCCTTTTACGACATCGTCACCGATGCCGGCGGTAACGCCGAACTCTCCCCCCGCCCCGGAGGGGACGAAAGGGCCGTCCTGCGTGAACTCATCGACCGGGGCGTGGCCGTGCGGTCCTTCACCACCGCCAGGACGTCCCTGGATGAGGTCTTCATCAAGGTCTACGGCGAGAACCACGAAATGGCGGAGGTCTGAAACCCGATGGCACAGCAAACATCCACCCAGCTCCCATCCCCCGCCCCGGCACTGCCCACGCCGCCGGCACCGCCCAAGCGCCCCTTCGCCCGGCACAACCTCCGCACGGTCGTGGACTTCGAATTCACCCGCACCATGAAAAAGCGCGGCTTCTGGATCGCAACGCTGTCCATCCCGGTCGTCATGGCGATTGTTTTCGCGCTCATCTACATGAGCAATTCCTCCACAGCCGCCAGCGAAGACGCCCAGAAGACCGCCGCCGTGTCCTTCACCTACACCGACGCCTCCGGCCTCGTCACCCCGGGCATCGCCACGGCCATGGGCGGGACGAAGGCCACCGACCCCGGACAGGCCCTGCAGGATGTCAAAAGGGGTTTGACGGAGGCGTACTTCGCCTACCCCGCCGAACCGGCCACGCAGCCGGTGAAGGTCTACGGGACGGATAAAGGTATCTTCGAAAACGGCAAGTACGACGCCGTCGCCAAACAGCTCCTCACCGCCTCCGCCCAGGCCGAGGTCGGATCCCCGCAGCTGACCGCCGCGGCCAGCGGCGACGTGAAAACCGAATCCGAAACCTTCAAGGACGGCCAGGCCACCGGCGGCTTCGGCTCCGCCATCCCACCGCTGTTATTCCTGCTGATCTTCTACATCTCGATCATCCTGCTCTCCAACCAGATGCTCAACTCCACCCTGGAAGAGAAGGAAAACCGGGTCACCGAAATGATCCTCACGACCCTGAACCCGACCACCCTGATCATCGGAAAAGTTATCGCCCTGTTCATGGTCGGCCTCGTGCAGATCCTGGTCTTCCTCACCCCCATCGCCGTCGGCTACCTCTTCTTCCGAGACAAACTGGCCATACCAGATCTGGATCTGTCGACCGTGACATTCGAGCCCGGGACCATGATCGTCGGGGCGCTGCTGCTCCTCGGCGGCTTCACCGTCTTCACCGGCGTCCTGGTCGCGATCGGCGCGATCATGCCCACCGCCAAAGACGCCGGCACGATCTTCGGGCCCCTGATGGCCCTGATCTTCGCCCCGTTCTATGCGATCAGCCTGATCATCTCCGACCCGCGCGCACCCATCGTGCAGATCTTCTCCTACTTCCCGCTCTCCGCCCCTGTGACCGCCATGCTCCGGAACGGCTTCGGCACCCTCAGCCCGGCCGAATCCGCGATCATTATCGCCGAACTCTTCATCACCGGATTCCTCGTCCTCAGACTCGCCGTGCACCTCTTCCGCTACGGGTCCATCCAATACTCAAGCAAGCTCTCCATCGCCGGCACCTTCCGTAAGAAGAACGCTCTGGCTGGAAAGTAACCCGGGCCGGAATGCAGGTCCAGACCGGCCCGTGACTGAGCTTGAGACCCAGTGCCGGAACCAATCGTCGTGATGACCGGGATGACAGCCGGCCTGATGCGCTGGCGGCGGTCGCGGCCGATGCCGGCCTTACCAAGACCAGGCAAGGCTCATCTTGGGCATCTTTGAAGCTGATCTGACGGTCCGCGTGTCCGGAAGTTGATCAAGCGTCGCCAATCGGTCCGGAAGGTCGTGCAACTGCCAGCGTCATGTTTTCGGTTCCGGGCGAAGAAGATCTGCGAAGCCGGCCCGTCGTCGAGAAGGGCGGTAAGCGATCGGAACGACTGTCTCGTGTGCGTGGCATGCCGCAATCCACTGGGCGCAATCCATTGAAGGAGGCCAACGCCACTGGATCTAGTGGGCCGCAGCCGCACTCATGTCCGCGCCGGCGCCCTTGTGCCGGCGCCCTCCACCAGGGGGAAACCCGGGGCCTGGTCCCAATCTGGGCAGACTAGCAACGATTCAGACTGAACCGCCGGCTTCCCCGCACAATGAAAAAACCCCGCAGATCCCGTGAAAACACTGGGAACTGCGGGGTTCTAGCTGGTGGCTCCGACCGGCGTCGATCCGGTGACCTTTCGATTTTCAGTCGAACGCTCTACCAACTGAGCTACAGAGCCTAGGTGACACGTCACCTTGAGAGCCGGAATTTCTTCTGGCAATCAGAGCGACCCTGACGGGACTTGAACCCGCGACCTCCGCCGTGACAGGGCGGCGCGCTAACCAACTGCGCTACAGGGCCTTGCTATTTTCTTGCTTCTCTGCAGTATCGCTACCGCAATTTTTCAAGGCCTTTAGCCTACCAGACTTTCACATCCGGTTTGACCAGTTCCTTGCGTACCCCCAACGGGATTCGAACCCGTGCCGCCGCCGTGAAAGGGCGGTGTCCTAGGCCGCTAGACGATGGGGGCCAGGACGCCATTCGGTTAAACCCACTGAATAAAAGACAAAAATTAAGGGCCGAAGCCTTTCGTTTTTGTCCTTTCGGGTTGCTCCGAACTGGACTATAAAACTATAAGGGCAGACCCCCGGATTATCCAAAATCCGCGGCGGCTGCCGCCGGAAGCGCTCAGCTCCCACGGGTATGCTCCTGCTGCGCCCGCTCGACGTCGGCAGCCGATGCCAGATCACCCTTGGCCTGCAACCCGGCGATGACGCCGTCGACGTCGGCAGCCGGCCGGTTCTGGCTCAGCTTTCGTTTCGCTTCAACCCGCGTGATGAGAAGTTCGACGCCGACAATCGCCCGGAGCTGGCCGGCGATGTAGCGGGCGGGCGCATCGTCCACGGTCCAGGGCCGTTCCGATGCCGCTTCATGCACCGTGGTCAGCCGCCGGACCAGGTCCTCCAGCCAGGCCGGATCGTCATGGATGACGAGCCGGCCGTAGACATGCGCCGTGGTGTAGTTCCACGTTGGCACAACCCGGCCGTGTTCGGCTTTGGACGGGTACCAGGTCGGGGAAATGTAGGCATCGGACCCCTGGATGATCACCAGGGACTCGCCCGACGCCGGCAGCCGCCACTGGTCGTTGTTGCGGGCAACATGCCCCAGCAGTGCCCCGTGCTCGCCGGCCCCGGAGTCATAGATGAACGGCAGCAGCGTCGCGAGCAGTCCGTGTTCCGTGGAGGTCACCAGGTTGGCCGCGCCGGGATGGGAGAGCAACTCCGTGACGGCGTCCTGGTCGGCGGCGAAATGCGAGGGGACGTACATGGGCGTTTCCTTCGTGAAGTAAAGATAGTTGTCAAGAACCGTGCGTGAAGGCTGATCAGCTCAGGCTACGAGCATGGCAGCCAGGGTGACCATGACCAAGGCAATGCCGCCGTCGAGCACGCGCCAGCTGCCCGGGCGGGCGAACACCGGCGCGAGGAACCGGGCTCCGGCGCCAAGCGCGGCGAACCACGCGATACTGCCCAGCCCCGCGCCGGCAGCAAACCACCAGCGCCCGTCCGGCCCGTGGGTGCCGGCCAGGGATCCCAGCAGCAGGACGGTGTCCAGGTAGACGTGGGGGTTCAGCCACGTCAGCGCGAGGCAGGTGCCCAGCGCGGCCGCCCAGGATCCCGTCTTCCCGGCCGCCGGCCGGGCCGCCTGCGTTCCGCGGATCGCGCGCAGGGCCGCCATCCCGCCGTAGGCCAGGAGGAAGGCGGCCCCGGCCCAGCGCACCACCTCGAGAACCCCGGGCGCCCGCTCAATAAGGACGCCCACCCCGGCCACCCCCAGCCCAATCAGCACGAGGTCGGACAGGGCGCAGACGGCAACCACCAGCAGGACGTGCGCGCGCTGGATGCCCTGGCGGAGCACGAAGGCGTTCTGGGCACCGATGGCAACGATGAGGGACAGCCCGCTTGCGAGGCCTGATACGAGGGAAAGGATCACAGGTTTCACGCTAGGGGCAGCGGGCACATGAAACCAGTTAATATTTCTTGGCTAACATAAGATGAGCTAATGATCGACATCCACCCCGACCAGGCGCGGACCCTCGCTGCCATCGTGGCGCTCGGCAGCTTCGAGGCCGCCGCCGGCCACCTCTCGGTCACGGCGTCGGCCGTGAGCCAGCGCGTCCGCGCCCTTGAGGTCGCGGTCGGCCGGCCCGTGTTGAAGCGGACCCGCCCCGTTGAACTCACCCCGTCCGGCCACGCGGTGGTGCGCTATGCCCGGCAGCTGGACATGCTCTCGGCCGATCTGGCCGAAGAACTCCAGCCGGGCGCGGAGCCCTCCAGCGTCCGGCTGACCCTGGTCATCAACAGTGATTCCCTGCATACCTGGGCACTTCCCGGCCTGGCCGCTGTGGCGGCAAAGGTCCAGCTGGAAATTCTGCGCGAGGACCAGGACTACTCGCTGGAGCTCCTCCGCAGCGGCGCCGCAGCCGCGGCCATCACCACCACGGCCAAGGCCGCCCCGGGCTGTTCCTCCCGGCGGCTGGGTGTCATGCGCTACCTGCCGGTCTGCACTCCGGACTTCGCCGCCCGGTGGTTCCCCGACGGGGCGGTGACGGAAACACTCGCCGTGGCGCCGGTCATCGTCTTCGACCACAAGGACGAGCTGCAGGACCGGTATCTGCGGTCCGTGAGCCGCAGGGCACTCCAGCCGCCACGGCACTATGTCCCCGCCGCCCACGAGTTCGGCGAAGCCATCCGTTGGGGGATGGGCTGGGGGCTGCTCCCCGAAATTGAGGTTTCGGAGGAGCTGAGGCGCCAGACGCTGGTCTCCCTGGACCCCGGGGCGCACGTGGATGTGCCGCTCCACTGGCAGCAATGGCGGCACGGATCCGCAGCCCTCGACGAGGTCGCAGCGGCTATCCAGGCCGCCTCCCACCCGCTCCGGTGAGTGCGCCGGGGCCGGCGCAGCGGCCTTGGCAGGAACTCGACTAGACGTGGCCGATTTCCGCCAGTCCCCGGGACGCCGCACGGACTAGATTGGCAACATGGCCAGAACCGCCCCGACAGGCTCCCCCCGACCGGACCGCACGCACCACGACAGCATGCACGCGTACGGCACCCACGAAGTGCCGCCGCCAGCTCCGTCGCTCCAGCCCGCAAAGCACCCGCCGCAGCCGGGCCAGATCAGCAGGCTCGGCATCGCCGCAGTGGTTGTCACCGTGGTGCTGTGGGCTTCCGCCTTTGTGGGCATCCGGGCCGTCGGACCCAGTTTCTCCCCCGGCGCCCTGACGCTCGGCCGGCTGGCGATTGCCGCCGTCGTGCTGGGCCTGGTGGTGCTGCCGCAGCTCAGGGGCAATCTTCCCCGGGGCCGTGAATGGTGGCCCATCCTGTCCTACGGAGTGATGTGGTTTGGCGGCTACAACGTCGCGCTGAACGCCGCCGAACACCTCCTCGACGCCGGCACGGCCGCCTTGCTGATCAACGTCAACCCGATCCTGGTCGCCATCATGGCCGGGGTGATCCTCAAGGAGGGCTTCCCGCGCTGGCTGATCATCGGCAGCCTCGTCGCGTTCGGCGGGGTCGCGGTGATCGCACTGGGTTCCGGCCAGCGGTCGACGGCGGACGTCGCCGGCGTGCTGCTCTGCCTGCTGGCGGCCGCCCTCGCCGCGGTCAGTGTCATCGTGCAGAAGCCGGTGCTGCGGAAATTCCCCGCGGCGCACGCCACCTGGTTCGGCATCATGGTCGGCGCGCTCTGCTGCCTGCCCTTCAGCGGCCAGCTGGTGGGCGAACTGCAGGCGGCCCCGCTGCCGGCCACCCTGGGGCTGGTCTACCTTGGCGTTTTCCCCACCGCGATCGCCTTCACCACCTGGGCCTATGCGCTGTCGCTGATCGACGCCGGCCGGCTGGCCGCCACCACCTATCTGGTGCCCGGCACCACGATCCTGATCTCGTGGCTGGTGCTCGGGGAGATTCCCACCGTCTGGGGCCTGGCGGGCGGCGCCATCTGCCTCGTAGGAGTGGGGCTGACCCGGCGCCGGTCCCGCTGATTCGGCGCTAGAGTTTCAGCTATGCCCGCCTCCCTCCCGCCCGGCCTGCCGATCGTTCCGATCGTTCCGAACGGCCCTAACGGCCCTAACGGCCCGGGCAGTCCGGGCAGCCCGGACGACGGCGGGGCCGGGGCCGGCCACGACCACCCACCGTTCCCGATGTCCGAAGACGATTTCGAGGCGGCGGTGAACGACGCTCTGGACCGGATCCCGCCGGACCTCGCCAAGACCATGAGCAACGTGGCCATCTTCATCGACGACGACTACACGCCGCAGCCCGGCGAGGACCCGGACACCGTTCTGCTGGGCCTCTACGAGGGCGTGCCGCTGACCGAGCGGGACTCGTGGTGGGACGCCGGATCGCTGCCGGACCGCATCACCATCTACCGACAGCCGATCCTGGACATCTGTGAATCCCGCGAGGACGTGATCGAGGAAGTGACGATCACCGTGGTCCATGAGATCGCGCACCACTTCGGCATCAGCGACGACCGCCTGCACGAGCTCGGCTGGGGCTAGCCTTGTAGGCATGGGACACGACCACAGCCACTCACACGGCATCTCGGCCTCCGCCACCGGCACTGCCAAGCACCGGAAGCGCCTGATCGCGGTACTGGCCATCACCCTCGCCGTGGTGCTGATCCAGATCATCGGGGCACTGGTTTCCGGATCCCTGGCGCTGCTGGCCGACGCCGGCCACATGCTTTCCGACGCGGCCGGAGTCTTCATTGCCCTGCTGGCCGCCTGGATCGCCACCCGGCCGGCGAGCGACCAGCGCACCTACGGCTACCAGCGCGCCGAGGTGCTGGCCGCCCTGGCCAACGCCCTGGTGCTGATCGTCATCTCGGTGGTCATTTTCACCGAGGCCATCCGCCGGATGGGTTCCGCCCCCGAGGTCCACACCGATGTGATGCTCTACGCCGCCGTCCTCGGCGCGATCGCCAACCTCGTATCCCTGCTGATCCTGCGCGGCGGCCAAAAGGAGAGCCTCAACGTCCGCGGCGCCTACCTGGAAGTCCTGGGCGACCTGCTCGGCTCCTTCGCCGTGATCGCCGCCGCACTGGTCATCATGGTCACCGGCTACCAGACGGCGGATACCATCGCCTCGATCGTGATTGCGCTGATGATCCTGCCGCGGGCCTGGCACCTGCTCCGCGATGTGGTGGATGTGCTGCTCGAGGCGACCCCTAAGGGGGTGGAAGTGCAGCTGATCCGCGAGCACATCCTCGCGGTGGCGGGGGTCGTGTCGGTGCACGACATCCACATCTGGACCATCACCTCCGGCGTGCCCGTGTTTTCCGCCCACGTGGTGGTGGAGGATGCGGCCCTGGGCGCCCGCGGCGCCGACCAGGTCCTGGACAAGCTCGTCAGCTGCCTCGGCTCGCACTTCGACACCGAACACTGCACTTTCCAGCTGGAACCGCTCTCCCATGCGGAGCACGAATCGCACCAGCACGCCTGAGCCGGGCTTGACGGCGACTGGAGCCGACACGCCCCGCCGGAATGTGACCGAATGACATAGTTGTTGTTTATGTTATTGGTGTGACCAGTGTTGCCAAAGTGGCAATTGGCACGTAGCCTCGACCGTGCTGGGGATCAGCCGCACGTTTCCACGCGCCGGAAATCCACATTCTCCCGCTCCAGCCCGACACTGCAGCGAGGTTTGCCCATGACTTGGACCGGTTCCGGCCGAAAGACGGCCGCGCTGTGCGCCGCCGTCGTCTTCCTGGGAGCAGTGGCCCTGCCCGCGCACGCAGACCCGCTCCCCACGGTCTTTCAGGTCCCCGCTTCACCCGAAATTCCGTCGCCGGAGGATATTGCCGCGGCCAAGACCAGTGAGAGCGCGACGGCGGAGCAGGTCACCGCGATCGACCACCTCCTGGCGGATGCTTCCACGGCCCAGGAAGCCAGCCTCGCAGCCTCTTTGCGGGCCAACAATTCTTACGGCGAAGCCCTCGTCGAGCTCCAGACCCGGCGCGACACCGCCGCGGTTGCCGCCGCCAAGGCTTCGGCAGCCGGGGCGGAGGAGCAGAAGATGCGCAAGCAGATCGGCCAACTCGCCGGCGATCTCTACCGCAACGGCGGCCTGAATCCCGCCCTCAGCAGCTTTGTCAGCGGGAACGGCAACCCCCTGGAACAGGCCGCCACACTCGAAGCGGTGACGGCCGGGCGCACCAGGGCCTTCCAGTCGGCCGAAACCGCCGCAGTCGCCGCCGAATCGCTGACCGCTGCCGCCGAGGACGCCAACCGTGCCGCCGACGAGGCCGCGCGGACGGCGGAGACGCGCAAGCTCGACGCCGGGCGTGCCAACGACGCCCAGCGGAAGGCGATGTCCGAGGCGAGCGCGCAGCGGACCGTGCTGGTGGACCAGCTCGCGAGCCTCAAGAACACCACCGTCGCTCTGGAATCGGCCCGTGTGGACGCCCTGGACCGCCAGCGCCAGCAGGACCGGCTTGCCGCAGTCACGGCGGCTGCCGCCCAGGGTTCCGGCCAGAGCGCTGACCCTCAGCCCGACGCCGCTCCGGGCAACCCGGCCCCGGTCAACCAGAGTCCGCAGGCACCGGCCGCAGCTGCCCCCGTACCGCCGCCCGCGCCCGTTGTCCCCGTTCCAGGTCCAGCCGCCCCTGCCGCGCCGGCGGCCCCGCCCGCGCCCGTTCCTGCACCCGCTCCTGCGCCCGTTCCGCCGCCCGCCACTGCCCCTGCCCCGTCGCCGGGCGGCTCGAACCAGACGGCGATCTCGGCGGCTCTCGGCAAGGTCGGCGCGCCCTATTTCTACCAGTACGGCGGGACCGGTGCGCGGGGATTCGACTGCTCCGGACTGGTCCAGAACGCGTTCGCCGCAGCCGGCAAGCACCTGCCCCGCACCGCTTCCCAGCAGTTTGCCCAGGCCCCCGTGCATGTCCCGCTCTCCCAGGCCCAGCCGGGCGACCTGCTGGTCTGGGGGTCGGCACCGGATTTCTACCATGTGGCGATTTACCTTGGCGGCGGACGCGTGGTCCAGGCGCTGAATCCCGACGCCGGGATTACCGTGACCGACGTTGCCGCCATGTCCGGAATGCAGCTGTACCCGGCGGTCGCCCGGTACTGAGCGCCGTTAGGAGAGCACGTCCTTGGTGATGAACCTGCCGTAGGCGAGGGCACCGAAGACTGCGACGTAGCCGCCCTGCAGCAGCAGGTTCGTGAGGAAGGAATCCCACGCGATGGGCTGGCGGAGCAGGTCCGCGAAGTCCAGCCAGTAGTGGCTGAAAAGCCACGGATGCAGCCAGTCCAGCTGGGGCAGCGCGTCGAGGACCTGCGAGACCACCGAGAGCACCACCGTGGACGCCATCGCACCCACTGGCACGTCCGTGAGGGTGGACATAAAGAGCCCGATCGCCGACAGGCCCATCAGTGAGACGGCGAGGTAGGCCGCTATCAGCAGCAGCCGCAACAATGCCTCGGCCGCGCCGATCGAGTCGCCGGAGAGCAGGGTGACCGGGCCAACCGGGAAGAGCGCTGCTCCGATCGCCGCGCCGACAAGTGCCACCACGAGCGGCGCCGTGATGGCGAAGGCCACCGCCCCGGCGTATTTCACCAGCAGCAGCCGGACCCGGCCTGCCGGCGCCACCAGCAGGTAGCGCAGTGTTCCCAGTCCGGCCTCGCCGGCCACGGTATCCCCCGCGACCACCCCTACGGTCAGTGGAAGGAACAGCGGAACGGACACGAGCAACGCGGTCACGCCGACGAACAAGCCGTTCTGGGTAATCCGGTCCAGGAACGCCGGACCCCGCCCCGCCGGCACCGCGGAGGACAGCCGGACCGCCACGGCGATCAGGATCGGAATGGCCGCCAAAGCACACAGCATGGCCCAGGTCCTGCGGCGGCGGAAGAGCACCCCGAGTTCGGATGCGAGCAGGCCCCGCCCCCACCGGCCCTGCCGGGTGGGCGCCGCGGCGGGGCTGCCGCCGGAGCCGGAGGCACTGCTGGCAACGGACCCATTCCGCGGACCGGACTTTTCACCGGAAGACTTTTCACTGGACAACGTCGAAGCCCTCCCCCGTCAGCGCCACAAAGCGCTCTTCCAGGCTGACCTGTTCCGTCGCGAACCCGCGGACCCGGACGCCGGCGGCCACCAGCGCCGCCACAACCGCCTCCGGCGCCACGGCCCCGGCGCCCGCCGCCGCTGTCGCCGCCGCGGGAAGCGGGGCGTAGAGCACCTCACCCGCATTGCTGGAATCTGTGCTGCCGGGCACCGCAGTGGTGGCCGTGCCGTCCGCGGCCGCGCTCAGGCCCAGCCGGGCCAGGACCTCGGCCGCGGCTCCGGCGTCCGGGGTCAGTACCCGGATCCGGGCCTGCCCTGCCTGCCGCAGCTCCGCCAGGGTCCCCTGTGCCACCAGCCGGCCCGCACTCATGATGGCCGCGTGCGTGCAGATTTGTTCCACTTCGGCCAGCAGGTGGCTGGAGACGAACACCGTGGCGCCATCGGCGGCGAGCGAGCGCACCAGGCTGCGGACCTCCCGGGTGCCCTGCGGATCGAGGCCGTTGGTCGGTTCGTCCAGGACCAGGAGTTCGCGCGGCGCCAGCAGGGCGTTGGCGATGCCCAGCCGCTGTTTCATGCCCAGCGAATAGGCCCTGACCTTCTTGTCCGCGGCATGCGTCAACCCCACCCGCTCCAGCGCCGAGTGGACCCGGGCAGCGCGGGTGGCGGCCGGAACGTGGGGGTCCGCGGCGTCGAGCCGGTGCAGGTTGGCCGCGCCGGAGAGGAACGGGTAGAAGGCCGGTCCCTCAACCAGGGCGCCCACGCGGGGCAGCACCTCGCGCAGCTGCCCCGGCATGTCCTGGCCGAGGAGCCGGACGGATCCGGACGTGGCCGCGGCGAGACCGAGCATCAGCCGGATCGTGGTGGTCTTGCCCGAGCCGTTGGGGCCCAGGAAGCCGAAGACTGAGCCTTTCGGCACGGCCAGGTCGACGCCGTCGACGGCCAGCTGGTGTCCGAAGCGCTTGCTGAGACCGGAGGTCTCGATGCTTAGTTCCGTCGCCGGTCCGACGGCGGTCACGCGGCGGTCACCGGATGGTTCACCGCTGCGTGGCGGCGGATTGCAGCCGCTCCAACGGCACGGAACCGGCGAGGACACGCCCGTCGTCGAGGATCAGCACGTTCACCAGCGATGTGGACACCAGCTTGCCGCCCGGGACGGCCACTGCGGCCTGTTCCAGCAGCGCGGCGGCGTCGGGCCGGGTTCCGCGCGGGTCGGCGGTGCCAGGCTGCAGCGGGTTGGCGGCCGCCTGGTCCGGCGCTCCGGTTTGAGGCGGGGTCTGGTCCGGGAGCGTGATGGACCCCGCCGGGAATTCGAGGACGGACTCCCAGCCTGTTCCGATCACGGTGGGCCGCTTCGCAGCGTTCGCTGTGCGGGCGTCCGGCGGCAGTGCGGCGGCATCGGCCTTATGGTCCGCCAGCGGGATTTCCTTCACCGTGGCACCGGGCGGCGGAGTGAAGTTGAAGAGGGAGGCATCCGGGGCCTCAAGCGTGAGGCTGGTAAACGCGACGCTGAAGGCCGGCCCGGACTGGCCCCGGGCCTTGACTTCGACGCCGAGCGGCAGTCCGCTTTCGCCGTCGACCGCGATGGCGACGGACGCCAGGAGGGTGACGTCCGACTTCGGGGTGAGCACGAGGTTGTAGGCTGCCCGTCCGGCCACCCTGGTATCCGGTCCCACGGTTACCGCGGTGCCCGGGTCGAGTTTGGCGAGCAGCTTGTCGGCCAGCTCCGCGGGGGTCTGCGTTCCGGGACGGGCCTCTTGGCGGTCGGCGGCATCGGCAGGCAGCTGGGCGTGGGCGGCCGTGTTGTCCTTGGAGTTGTAGAACCAGAGGTCGTTGCCGTTCGTGACCGCATCCCGTTCCGCCATCTTGTCCATGACCTGGACGCGGGCCTTTCCGGGACCGTCAAGGTAAATGCGGGCGGTGTGGGGTCCGGCGAGCAGCTCCAGCCAGGCGGTCTCCGGGGACCTCGCACCGGACCCGGACGTCGGAAGGTCCGGCAGGCCGATCTCGGAGCTCTGTTCCAGCGTCCCGGACAGTGATTTTTCGCCGTGCTGGGCGACCATCAGCAGCACCTGCTGCGGAGTCTTCTCCGGCAGCGGGTCTCCGGCGCTCGCGGGAAGGGATCCGGACAGCACACCGGCCGCGATCACGGCGGGCACCGCCACAGCGGGGATCCAACGCAGCCATTTGCGCGTCATGGCAACCGCGCTCCAACTTTGCAGCTCATGATTCAACAGTACGCCCGGGATTGGCCCGTTTCACCCCTGACCGGCGGATTGGTCCGTCTCGGAGTCCGGGTGTGCGGCCGCCGTGGTCGTGGCCCGGCTTTAAGGCTCGGTAAAAACGTTCAGCGTCAGCTCGACCGCCCCGAGCAGGAGCGCGAGGACCGAAGTCCCGAGTCCGGCAACGAGCAACAACCCCGGGTGGGCGAGTCCCACGACGACCCGCCTGAGACGTGGCCTGCCGCGCAGGAACTTCCTGGGCAGGCCGCCCGGCGCGGGGTCCAGCCGCCAGCCGCGGAGCCGCCGGAGGAACCATGCGCAGCGGACGATGAAGGCCAGCCAGAGCACTGATACCACGAGGGGAACCGCGGCCAGCAGGAGATTGAACCCGAGGGCCGTGACCTCCCGCTCGGAGGCGCCGACAAGGGACTGGATGGTGGTGGAGATCGAGGCGCTCATGACCACCGAGACCCCCCACACGAGAAACGCCGCAGTCAGGGCGAGGAAGCGGACGAAGAAGTGCCCCAGCACGGAGTCCTTCCGCGGCTTGAGATACCGGCGTGGCGTGCCCTGCAGCAGGGCGATGGTCGCCAGCAGGGTGGGCAGGGCAGCCATGCCGACCATCACGTACCAGGACCAGCGGGCGAAGTCGAGGAATTCGTCCGCGACGATCAGGACCGCCCAGAATCCCGTCCAGGCCCAGCCGGCCGTGAGGGGCCGGCGGACGAGCCAGCCGGGGAGCCAGGGGTCGTCGACGCCGGGCTGCGCCGGCGGGGTCGCCGCCGGCTGGTTTTCCGGCTGGTTTTCCTGCCGGTGTTCCGGCACGGTTTCGTCTCGCACCGGCGGAGGGGGGCCCTGCGCATCGCTCATGTCCACCCTGTCGCTAAGGCCCCGCCGGCGGGGCGCCCGGCACCACGGTGCCGGCGGCGCCGTCGACCGTGATGCTGTGCCCGGTGACGATCAGCGAGGTGGCGTCCGGAACCCCGACCACTGCCGGGATCCCGTACTCACGGGCCACGACGGCGCCATGCGAGTTGGGTCCGCCCATTTCCATCACCAGGCCGCCGGCAGTAAGGAATAACGGCGTCCAGCCCGGATCGGTCGACGGTGCCACGAGGATCTCGCCGGGCTCCAGCTGCGCACCCTGCGGCTCCAGGATGACGCGGGCCGCGGCGGTCACCGTGCCGGCCGACGCCGGGGTGCCAGTCAGCACCCCCGCGGCTGCGGGATCGGTCCCGGCCTGCAGCGCTTCGGGTTCCGTCCCGTCCGAGAGCAGCACCCGCGGGATGCGGCGGCGGCCCAGTTCCTGGGCATAAGCGTCCCGGCGCTGCGCCACAACGTCGTGCAGCGGCTTCCCGGCGAGGCCGTCGCGGGCCTCGCCCAGGTCGAGGAAGAAGACGTCGTCCGCTTCGGTGATGCAGCCGGAGCCGGCCAGTTCCGTTCCAACGGCCTGGAGCTGCCCGCGCACCGCGGCCAGGGCCTCGACGATGTGGTACTTCGGCAGCTCCCGCAGCCCGGCGAACATCCGGGTGCGCTTCAGTGCCGCCCGCACCAGCGCAGCCCGCAGCCTGCTCCGCTTCTCCGCGGCTGCGGCAAGCCGCTCCATCTGGGCCTCGGCGTCGCGTGCCGCCCTGCTGAACTGCCGGTCCGGGGCCTGCCCGGTGTCCTCCAGCCGCAGGTAGTTGGCCAGGACTCCGAGGATGTGGGCGGGGTCGTCGGACCAGCGGGGCATGCCCACATCGATCTCCGCCACAGCCCGGTGCCCGTAGCGGCTGAGGAACCCGGCCAGCCCGGACTGCACGGCGGCGGGAAGCTCGCGGGCCCGGTAGCGGCGGACCAGCTCCGGGACCCCTGTTTCATCGAACACAGCGCCGTCGAACGCCGCGGCGGATCCGGCGTCGGCCCGGATGTCGGAGGCGAGCTGCCAGAGTGCCAGGTCCATTTCGGTGGTCACGTTGTTGGGCAGCCCCCGCAGGACCGGCTGCAGTGCCCCCGCGCCGCCGTCGGGTCCCAGCAGCCTGCCGGCGGCTGCCAGCAGGGCAAAGCCCAGGGCGGGCAGCGGCAGGATGCTCGGCACCACGGGGAAAAGTTCCTGTCCCAGGATGCGCTCCACGTGGTCCAGCCTCTGCACCGGCGTGGACCCTACCGGCACCACGAGGGCGGCCCGGAACCGTTCGCCGAACCGTTCCGCCCGGCGCAGCGCGGCCTCGGGACGGAACAGGGCGCGCAGCAGCGACTCCGGGACCCTGGCCCGGGCTGCCACGGGCGCGACATGCCGCAGCAGCCGCCACGGGGACCTGCTGGTGACGGCGAACCGGGGGTCCGCGAACAGCCGGCGCAACACTGCCGCCGAGCGGGCCTCCATGACGTCGAACACCCGGGGCACGATCGCCCGTCCAACGGCGCTGCGCAGCACCGGGGTGAGGTCGAAAAACAGCCGCTGACCCGCCTGGACATAGGGTGCCGGCCCCTCGCGAGGGTCAGGAACGTCGAAATGCGCCGCGCGCGCCACGGACGAGGCAATCAGCCGGAACGCTGCCAGTCCCATCGGGGTCAGCGGGCGGGTCAGGCCCTGGGCCAGGCTGAAGCACAGGTAGACGCGTGTCCCGTCCCGGATCCGCTGCCGCTCCGGCAACGGGTACAGGGTGGTGATGGGCCGCGACTGCGTCAGCCACACTTCCCCGCCGCCGTCGACGGCCCATTCGAGGTCCTGCGGAGCGCCGAAGTGCACCTCGGCGCGGCGGCCAAGGAGCTCCAGTGCGGCAAGCTGGGCGTCGTCCAGGCAGGGCTGCGACCCGGCCCCGGACAACTTGATCCGTTCGGTTCCCCCGCCGGGCATCGGCCGGATCGCCAAGCTCTTGTTCCCGATCCTGCGCTCGAGGACCGTTTGCGTGCCGCTGTCGACGACGAAGTGGTCCGGGTTGACTGCACCGGAAACCACCGATTCGCCGAGCCCGGGGCTGGCGTCGATGACCGCCTCGTGCCGCCTGCCGGTCACCGGATTAGCGGTGAACAGGACCCCGGCCACGGCTGCGTCCACCATCCGCTGGACCACCACGGCAAGAGCCACCGTCGACGGGCTGATCCCGTGGCTGGCGCGGTAGCTCACGGCGCGGTCCGTCCAGAGCGACGCCCAGCACTGCCTGACGGCGGCTAGGACCGCGTCAAAACCCACGACGTTCAGGAAAGTGTCCTGCTGGCCGGCGAAACTGGCGAACGGCAGGTCCTCGGCGGTCGCGGACGAGCGCACCGCAACGGGCACATCCGGTCCCAGTGCCGAGTAGGCGTTCCGGACGGCCTCGGCGATGTCAGCGGGAACCGCCGCTGCCAGGACGCGGCGGCGGGCGTCGGCGGCCCGGCGGGCGAGCCCCGGAAGGTCATCCGGGGCGGTGGAGGCCAGGCCGGCGTGGACGGCGTCGAGTCCGGCGGGCGAGGTGGCACGCCGGTAGGCGTGCGTGGTCAGGCAGAAACCGGCCGGAACCGGCAGCCCGGCCCGGAGCAGTTCACCGAGGTTGGCCGCCTTGCCGCCGACGTCGGGAAGCAGCTCCGC
The DNA here is from genome assembly GCF_030433895.1 of Arthrobacter sp. PsM3. Taxonomy (GTDB): domain Bacteria; phylum Actinomycetota; class Actinomycetes; order Actinomycetales; family Micrococcaceae; genus Arthrobacter. Next base: position 70,307 of record NZ_JARUXE010000003.1, read on the forward strand.
GCCGACCAGCTCCAGGGCGAGCACCAGAGCGTGCCGCGGTTTGTGCCGCTGTTCCTGCTGCGGGGCCTGCTGAGTTTCCTGGTGCGGTTCCGGCTGCGGCGCAGCGGGGCCGGGGAGCTGCTCCACCTGGCGGTCCTCCCTTCGCGCTCGATCGGGTCGCTCGACCTGGTGCTGGACTGCCCCGGGCTACGAATCCCCGAGGATGGGCCCGAAGTTCACCCGGTCCGCCAGCCGGGGATCGTCCCGGTCCGGAACCACCATAACCGGGCCCTTGGCGTGGTGCAGGATGCCGTCCGAGGTGGAACCCAGCAGCATCCCGGCGAAGCCGCCGCGGCCGCGGGTGCCGACGACCACCAGTTCCACGTGCCGGCTGGCCTCGACGAGGATGTCCACGGGAGATCCATCCACCAGCTGGTTCTCCACCGTGAGGTGCGGAAAGTGGCTCCGGATCCAGGCGGTGCCGGCGTCGAGCTGGACCCTGATGTCGGCGAAGAGCGCTTCGCGGTCCATCGGTGCCGGGACCCAGGCCAGCGAGCCGTTGTACTGCGGGACGGCGCACACCACCCGCAGCCGCGCCGAGAGCCGTTCGGCCTGGGCCGCCGCCTCCAATACCGCCACGCGGGCCTGTTCAGAGCCGTCGACCCCCACCACCACAACGTTTTCGACCGGGACGTGCCCGGATTTCGCCCGCTCCGCGAGAACATGCCGGTCGTCGGTGGTTTCGCCCAGCCGGTCCGCGCAGATCAGGGGCACGGTGACCGTGGGACATTTGGAGTGCGCGGGCAGGGCACTGCTGACGGAGCCGAGCAGCCGGCCGACGAAGCCTCCCCGGCCGCGGGTGCCGAAGACCAGCAGCTCGGCGGTTTCGGACATTTCCAGCAGGACGCCGGAGGCGTCGCCGTTTTCGACGGAGGCGTCGACGTCGATGTTGTACCCCGCGACCTTGTTCACGGCCTGCTGCAGGATGGCCTCCGCGCCTTCGCGGATCACCGAATCGTCGACCGTGGCGTAGCCCCCGTCGAGCCCCGAGGCAGCAAAGATCGGCACGGAATAGGCGGTCACAATGTGCAGCGGACGACGGCGGCGCTCGGCCTCGCGGGCCGCCCACACCAGGGCGCACTTGCTGTGGTCGGACCCGTCAACGCCGACGACGATCGCCCGGGGAGCTGCGGACCCGCCGGGGGCATCCCCTGCCGGATCCGGATGAACCTGTTCTCGGCCCATGGGGTCCGCCTCCTTGCGATTCTTGCCTGATGTTGCGGCTATTCTGCCAGACGTGTCCCCGTGCAGCGTCCACTGGCGACGCACACCGGATTCTGCGGGCAAGAACCCCTGGTTTTCCTCACTATTCTCGGTTTGCCGGGAACAATCAAGCGGCAGCAACACCATTCGAAAGGCGGACGTCGCCCAGGATTTACCCAGTGTTTACACGTCGTCCGGTGACCCCGGATGACGGCGGATGAGGTCCTCCGCACCGCCGGGAAAGCCCGGAAATCCACGGACGAGCCAATGTTTCAGCTGCTCTATCCAAGGCGGGGAATGTTAGGTAGTCTTCGAGGCGTTGCTGAACCGAGACACGTGTTTCAGAAACGCAGTGCCGGCTGGTGGTGCGTTGAGGGCGCGGGGCGGAGCGGGCAACGCGTCCGGGGCAGCGTCCCGGCACCTGGAACCATTCGAGGAGGGACCCTGCAGTGTCGAGCATGCCTATATCCGGGGGCATCGAACGGACCGCCGCCGTCGTCATCGGCACCGGTCTGTCCGGGCTGGCGGTCGCCAGCGAGCTGCAGCGGCGCGGCGTGGGATCCATCATCGTGGACGGCCTCGATCTGCTGGGTGCCGGGCAGCCGGCCAACACTTCCTCCCTGCAACGCTGCGACGCGGCCGACGCCGGCAGCCTGCGGGAGCGCAACGAGATCCTCCGGCACCTGCGGAACTACGCCGCCAGCCACAAGCTGGATGTCCGCAACAACATCCGGGCCCTGCAGCTGGACCACCTCGACGCCGGCGTCAGCGGGCCCACCCAGCAGTGGGCCGTCCGCACACCGGGAGGCCTGCTCCTGGCGGACCATCTCGTCCTGACCCGCTGCGCCCACAGCCAGCTGCGCCGGATGCTCTCCGAGCTCGGGATGGCCGCGGGCCAGAACCTGATGACGGGCATGCACGCCCTCGGAATGTACCTCGTGGGCGTGGGCGAACTCATCACGCCGACGCCGAAGGAAGTGCTGCGCCAGGCCAAAGTGGTGGGCCAGGCGATCTCCGCCAAGGTCTACCCCGACGGCTTTCCCGCCGCGCTCCCCGGGGGCTACGCCCTCGCCGCACCGGCCTAACCGGCCCCGCTGCTTCCGAGACCGCCGCCGCGCACGTCCCGGACCGCCGTCGCGCACTCACCAACCCCAACGCGGGGTCAGCTACGGCCCATCAAGCGGCGCCGGATGGGCCGTAGCTGACCCCGCATTGCTTCCGGTCAGCCTTCGGGGTGGTCGCCGGCGCCCGGCTTGAGCCGGCTCTTGGCCATCAGGCCCAGGACCACCAGGATGCCGATCGCCGTTCCGACGAAGATCACAATGCTCCACGGGAAGGGTTCCGCCGAGCTGGCCGGCTTTGACGGCTCCGGCGTGATGCCCGGCTGGGCGGTTCCCATCGTGGGAACTGCGGCAGCCGCCGTCGAGTCCGTGGCCGGGGCGGTGGCAGTGAACGTGAAGCTGCCTTCGATGGGGTGCCCGTCCGAGCTGGCGACGCGCCAGGTGACCGTGTAGAGCCCGGCCGGGGCGCCGGACTTGAGCTTCTGCGCGGCGACGTTGTCCACGATCTCCACGGCGCCCTCGGCCCAGTTGGTGCCCGCGGCGTCGCTGACCACGATCTGTGAGCCCAGCGCCAGCGGGTTCCGGTTGAACGTGACCGAGACTTTTTCGGGCGGCGCGGCCACCGTCGCGCCCGCGGCCGGACTGGTGGACTCGGCGACGTCGTGGGCCGAGGCCGGAGCAATGGCCCCCAGCACGGCGGCGGCGAGGATCGCGGCGCCCAGCAGGGCGCGCAGAAACTGTCGGATGAGGCGCATGGAACTGCTCCTAGTGTTGGCTTCCTTACAGACTAGGTGAAATCGGCCGGACGCCGGGTGCCCGCCTAATAGGATTCAAGTAACCACCCACATCCCCCGGAGGATTAATGCTTAAGCAGGGCTCTGCACTCGACCGGTACTTCAAGATATCCGAGCGGGGGTCGAACTTCTCCCGCGAGATCCGCGGAGGCTTCGCCACCTTCTTCGCCATGAGCTACATCGTGGTGTTGAATCCGCTGATCCTCTCGGGCCCCGATTCCTCCGGTGACACGCTCGGCTTCCCCGCCGTCGCCGCCGTCACCGCCCTTGTGGCCGGCATCCTGACCATCCTGATGGGGGCCTGGGCCAAGCATCCCTTCGCGCTGGCCACGGGCCTCGGCGTCAACGCCTTCGTCGCCGTGACGGTGGCCACCAACCCCGGCCTGACCTGGCCCGACATGATGGGCCTGGTCGTGCTCTCGGGTGTCACCATGCTGATCCTGGTGCTCACCGGTTTCCGGACCGCCGTGTTCAAGGCGGTCCCGGAGGGGCTGAAAACCGCGATCGTGGTCGGCATTGGCCTGTTCATCGCCCTGATCGGGCTGGTCAACGCGGGCTTCGTGCGCCGCATCCCGGATGTCGCCGGCACCACTGTTCCGGTCGGTCTGGGCTTCGATGGCAAGCTTCTGGGCTGGCCCACCCTGGTGTTCGTCTTCGGCTTGATCCTGACTATCGCCCTCGTGGTCCGCAAGGTCAAGGGCGCGATACTGATCGGCATCGTTGCCTCGACCATCCTGTCCGTGATCCTGGAATTCACCCTGCACATCGGCCCCAGCTTCGACGGCAAGACCCACAACCCGGCGGGCTGGTCCCTCGTGGCCCCGAAGTTCTCCGAATGGGCGGCCCCGGACCTGTCACTGATCGGCAAGGCCAACCCGTTTGGCGCGTTTGAGCACCTCGGATTTGTCGCCGCGACCCTGCTGGCGTTCGTGATCCTGCTGAGCATCTTCTTCGATGCCATGGGCACCATGGTGGGCCTGGCCACCGAGGCCGGGACGATCGACAAGGACGGCAACATCCCCAACGTGGACCGCGTGCTGCAGGTGGACGCGCTCGGCGCAATCATCGGCGGCGGCGCCTCGGTCTCCTCGAACCAGATCTACGTCGAATCTGGCGCCGGCATCGGCGAAGGCGCCCGGACCGGGCTGGCCTCAATCGTCACCGGCCTGCTGTTCCTGGTGGCCATGTTCTTCACCCCGCTGATCAACCTTGTGCCGTTCGAGGCGGTGGCCCCCGCGCTCGTCGTCGTCGGCTTCATGATGGTCTCCCAGGTTGGCAAGATCGACTGGAAGGACCTGGGCATCGCGATCCCGGCCTTCCTGACCTTCACCCTGATGCCGTTCACCTACTCGATCGCCAACGGCCTGGGTGCCGGCTTCATCATGTTCGTCCTGATCCGCACGTTCCAGGGCCGCGCCCGTGAGGTGCACCCGCTGATGTGGGCTGTGGCCGCGGCGTTCCTGCTGTTCTTTGCGATCGGCCCGATCGAGGCAGCGCTGGGCATCCACTAGCCACCACACCCTGCCCTTCCCGCCCCTTTCCGCCCCCTTCCGCCGAGGTGAGACTTGGCGCCCATGTTTGTCCAAAACATCGGCGCGAAGTCTCACCTCGGCGGCGTTTGGGGGTGTTTCGGGGCGGATTCCGGGATTTCGGACAGTTCGAGGGCGGCGCGTCTGGTTTTCCGGCCCGGGCTGCGGTGAGCTAGTGGCATGGTTTCTCCCGCACCCGCCGTTGATGTCCCGCCGCAGCCCTGGACCGGGCGGTTCGACGGCGACGGCGCCGAGCACCTCCGCTGGTGGCAGGCCGTCACGCCGTACGCCCCGCGCCGCGCCCGGCCTGCGTCTGCGGCCCGGCCTGCGTCTGCGGCGGGGCCCGCGTCTGTGGCGAGGATGACCGCGGGGCCAGCTTCCGCACGCCCCGCGGTCATCCTCGGCTTCGGCAGCGATGCCGGGGTGCGCCGCAACAAGGGCCGCACCGGCGCCGCCGCGGCGCCCGCCGCGATCCGCGGCGCCCTTGGCCCGCTCGCTTTCCACCTCGACCGGGAAGTCCACGACGCCGGCGACGTCACCGTGGCCGGCGATGCGCTGGAGGCCGGTCAGGCGCGTGCCGGGCTCGCCATCACCAGCCTGCTCGACGCCGGGCAGCTCCCTGTGGTGCTGGGCGGCGGGCACGAGACCGCATTCGCAAGCTACCTGGGTGTGGCCGGCTCGGCGGCGGTCCGCGATGGCCTGCGTGTGGGCGTGCTGAACCTGGACGCCCACTTCGACCTCCGCGACGAGGCCGTGCCCAGTTCCGGCACCCCGTTCCTGCAGATGGCCCGCGCGGAAGCCGCCGCGGGCCGCGAACTGAACTACGCCGTCGTCGGGATCTCCGAACCGAACAACACCAGGGCGCTTTTCCGCACGGCCGAGGACCTCGGCGTCGACTACCTCCTCGACGAGGACTGCTCGGCGGAGGCGGCGCGCACTTTCGTGGCAGCGTTCCTGGCGCAGGTGGACGCCCTGTACCTGACCATCGACCTGGACGTGCTGCCGGCCTCGGTGGCTCCGGGGGTGAGCGCACCGGCCGCGTACGGCGTGCCGATGGCGGTGATCAGCGCGGTCTGCCGCCAGGTGGCCGCGAGCGGGAAACTCCTGCACCTCGATGTCGCGGAGCTGAACCCGGTGTTCGACCTCGACCACCGGACCGCGAAGGTGGCGGCGCGGCTGATTAATACGCTGCTGGGGTAGCCCGCGTCAGCGCTGGACCCCCGGCGGGGGCCCGGAGGCGAGGGCCTGTTGGAGCAGGGCCCGCGCGGACCAACGCATCGACTCCATGGCCTGCTCCCGCGAGAGTCCGCCTATATCGGTCAGCCAGACGAGGGCCTCGATTCCGGTCGCGCTGCGCACGGCCAGGGCCAGGGCACGGATCTCAGGCGCGGAGAACCTGTCCCGGAGGGGATTGAGGGCTTCCTCGATCCAGGCGATCGCCCGGCCCTGGCGCAGCGGGAGTGCCGGCTCCGCCGGGTCCGGGTCCAGGGAGAGCCGCAGCATCGTGCGCTGCTGGGCTTCGGTGGTCACGATCAGCTGGGTGAATTCCCGGACGACGGCGTCCAGCCGCGCCTCCGGGTCCTCCGGTGCGTCGGCCGGCAGCAGCGATTTCCTGGCAGTTTCCGGGTGGGCGGCTGCGAGGAGCTCCCGCTGGCTCGGGAAGTAGCGGTAGGCGGTGCTCCGCGCCACGCCGGCCGCTGCCGCCGTGCTGTCAACCGTCGGGGTCTCCCCCGCCGCGACCGCTTCCCGGGCAACCGCCACCAGCGCCTCAAGGGTGCGGCGCTTCTGGCCGGTGCGGCCGGCATCCTGATAGGGGGTTGACATGCACTTTATGGTACATCAGTCTTGTGATGGGACGAGTGTCCCATAAGCGATCTAAGAGGCGATCCCATGGAAACGGTCAGCAGCCCTGCAGCCATCATCCGCGCGGAAGGACAGGGCGAGCGCCGCTGGTTCTTCGGCGGCGGCGTCCACACTTGGAAGGCCAAGGCGGCCGAGACCGGCGGCGCTTTCCTGTTGTTTGAGGACCGGATGGACGGCGGCAAGATGACGCCGCTGCACACGCACCCCGATTCGGATGAGTCCATGTACATCCTCGAGGGCGAAATCATCATGCACATGGACGGTGTCGAACACCGGATCGGAGCCGGGGGCCTGGCCGTGGCGCCGCGGGGTGTTCCGCACGCCTTTATGGTGGTTTCCGGGTCCGCGCGGATGCTCTGCCTGCACACCCCCGGCTGCTGCGAGGCCTTCTACTGGGACGCGAGCACACCACTCGCCGACGGGGATCCCTCCGGGACCGGCCCCGTGGACTTCGGCAAGGTGCAGGAGTCCGCGCGCCGGAACGGCGGAATCGAACTGCTGGGGCCGCCCCCGTTTGCTCCGCGCTAACGGAGCGGTACCGTCCAACGGGCACCGGAACGCAGAAAGTCCCCGCCGGCCAGGGCAGGGACTTTCTGGTGGGACCGGGTGCGGCTAGCTGCGCCGCACCTGCACGCCGTCGGATTTCAGGAAGAGCTCGGTCTCAGACGGTACCGCCGGCACCAGCCAGAGGACATTGCCGCTCAACGAGACTTCCTCGACTTCGCCGGCCGCCAAAACCTGCGCATGCTTGAGGATTTCGACCGGATCGCCGGCCTTCAGGCTCCGCCAGTCGGAAACCGTGGTTGTGGATGCCATGCGTCTGGACATAACCGTCCCGCGTGCTTTCATGAACTTCTACCCCTTTGTATATGTTCTTTGTCACAACTTCATTGGTGTGACTTTCCATTTCTACTACAGTTCCCGGGCCTCCGCTGGCCATGTTGCCGACTATTTCCCAGGCGCCGGAAATTGTTCAGCAAAATTGCATTTTGTTTTCCCTCAGGCCAGAATTCCGACGGCGGATTCGGCCGCCGCCCGGACCGTTCCGGCGGCGACAAGGGCGTCCGCCGCTTCCAGTTCCGGGGCAAGGAACCTGTCCGTGCCCGGACCGTCGACGACGTCGCGCAGCGCGGCGATCACGGCGGCGCCGGCGGGCCCGGGGGTCAGCTCGCCGCCGGAGAGCTGGGTGCGGATGTCCAGCGCCCGCGCCGAGGTCACGAGTTCGATCGCCAGGACCCGGCGCAGGTTCTCCACCGCGCGGCGGAGCTTGCGGGCCGCGTGCCAGCCCATCGACACGTGGTCCTCCTGCATCGCGGAGCTCGGGATCGAGTCCACCGACGCCGGGACAGCCAGCCGCTTGTTGTCCGAGACCAGCCCGGCCTGGGTGTACTGGGCGATCATCAGGCCGGAGTCGACGCCCGGGTCCGCGGCCAGGAAGGCCGGCAGCCCGTGCGAGCGGGCCGGATCCAGCATCCGGTCGGTCCGGCGCTCGGCGATGGAGCTCAGGTCCGCGACGGCGATGGCCAGGAAGTCCAGCACGTAGGCGACCGGGGCGCCGTGGAAGTTGCCGTTGGAGCTGACCCGGCCATCCGGCAGGACCACCGGGTTGTCGATCGCGGCGGCCAGCTCGCGGGAGGCGACCATGGCGGCGTGGTCCACGGTGTCGCGGACGGCGCCGGCCACCTGGGGGGCGCAGCGCAGCGAGTACGCGTCCTGGACTTTGGTGTCGTTGATCCGGTGCGAGGCCACGATCGGGGAATTGGACAGGACGCGGAGCATGTTGTCCGCGGAGGCGGCCTGGCCGGGGTGCGGGCGGAGTGCCGCGTGCAGCTCGGGCAGGAACACCTGGTCGGTGCCGAGCAGCGCCTCCACGCTCAGTGCCGCGGTGATGTCCGCCGTCGTAAGCAGTTGCCGGATGTCGGCGATGGCCATCAGCAGCATGCCCAGCATGCCCTCGGTGCCGTTGACGAGGGCCAGGCCTTCCTTTTCGGCCAGGGTGACGGGTTCGATGCCGTGCCCGGCGAGGAGCTCGGCGACGGTACGAGCGCCCTTGGCGCCGTAAAGCTCGCCATCGGGGCCCGTCGCTTCGCCTTCGCCCATGAGGACGAGGGCGCAGTGCGAGAGGGGTGCGAGGTCGCCGGAGCAGCCCAGCGAGCCGAATTCGCGGACGACCGGGGTGATGCCGGCGTTCAGCACGTCCACCATGGTCTGCAGCACGACGGGCCGGACGCCGGTGCGGCCGGAGGCGAGGGTCTTGGCGCGCAGGAACATGATGCCGCGGACCACTTCGCGTTCCACGGCCGGGCCCATGCCGGCGGCGTGGCTGCGGATGAGCGACTTCTGCAGCTGGGTGCGCAGCTCTTCGGGGATGTGCCGGTTGGCCAGCGCCCCGAAGCCGGTGGAGATACCGTAGGCCGGGACCTCGCTGTGGGCGAGGGCGTCGATGTGGGCCCGGACCTTGGCGACGGCGTCGAGGGCTTCCTGGGAAATGGTCACCCGGGCGTCGTGGCGGGCGACGGCGACGACGTCCTCGGGGGTGACGCCGCTGGAGCCGAGGGTGACGGTGAGCGGTGAGTGCGTGGTGAGAGTCATGGTGAAGTCCTAGTTCTTGTCTTGCATGGGGATGCGGACGCCGCGTTCCTTGGCGACTTCGACGGCGCGGTCGTAGCCGGCGTCGACGTGGCGGATCACACCCATCCCGGGGTCGTTGGTGAGCAGGCGTTCGAGTTTCTGTGCGGCAAGGTCGGTACCGTCCGCGACCGAAACCTGGCCGGCGTGGATGGAGCGGCCGATGCCGACGCCGCCGCCGTGGTGGATGGAGACCCAGGTGGCGCCGGAGGCGGTGTTGAGCAGGGCGTTGAGCAGCGGCCAGTCGGCCACGGCGTCCGAGCCGTCGGCCATGGCCTCGGTCTCGCGGTAGGGCGAGGCGACGGAGCCGGAGTCGAGGTGGTCGCGACCGATCACAATGGGCGCCTTGACCTTGCCGTCCCTGACCAGCTGGTTGAACAGCAGCCCGGCCTTGGCGCGGTCGCCGTAGCCCAGCCAGCAGATCCGGGCCGGCAGGCCCTCGAATTCGACGCGCTCGGTGGCGGCGTCGATCCAGCGGTGCAGGTGCTTGTTGTCGGGGAAAAGTTCCTTGATGGCCTTGTCCGTGACGGCGATGTCCTCCGGGTCGCCGGAGAGCGCCACCCAGCGGAACGGGCCGAGGCCCTCGCAGAACAGCGGCCGGATGTACGCCGGGACGAAGCCGGGGAACTCGAAGGCGCGGTTGTAGCCGCCCTTGCGCGCCTCGTCGCGGATGGAGTTGCCGTAGTCGAACACCTCGGCGCCGGCGTCCTGGAACTCGACCATGGCCTGGACGTGCTTGGCCATCGAGGCCTGGGCCTTTTTGGTGAAGCCCTCCGGGTCGGCGGCGGCCTCGCGGTGCCATTCCGCGACGGTGATGCCTTCGGGCAGGTAGCTCAGTGGATCGTGCGCGGAGGTCTGGTCGGTCACGATGTCGACGGTGAGCTCACCGGCGTTGTGGCGGCGCAGGATCTCGGGGAAGACCGTGGCGGCGTTGCCGACGTAGCCCACGGACCAGCCGCGTCGTTCTTCCTTGGCCTTCATGACCTTGGCGATGGCGGTGTCGAGGTCGGTTTCGACCTCGTCGAGGTAACGCTTGCCGAGGCGGCGGCGCAGGTGGCTTTCATCGACGTCGACGATCAGGCAGGCGCCGTCGTTGAGGGTGACGGCGAGCGGCTGGGCCCCGCCCATGCCGCCGCAGCCGCCGGTGAGGGTCAGGGTGCCGGCAAGAGTGCCGTCCTCGTCCCCGGTGAGCTTGCGGGCGATCGCGGCGAAGGTCTCGAAGGTGCCCTGCAGGATGCCCTGGGTGCCGATGTAGATCCAGGACCCGGCGGTCATCTGCCCGTACATCATCAGGCCCTCGGCCTCGAGCCGGCGGAATTCGGGCCAGTTCGCCCAGTCGCCGACGAGGTTGGAGTTGGCCAGCAGCACGCGCGGCGCCCATTCGTTGGTGCGGAACACGCCGACGGGCTTGCCGGACTGGACCAGCAGGGTCTCGTCCTTTTCCATGGTCTCCAGCGTGCGGGTGATCGCGTCGAACGCCGCCCAGGACCGGACGGCGCGGCCGGTGCCGCCGTAGACGACGAGGTCATCGGGGCGTTCGGCAACCTCGGGGTCCAGGTTGTTCATGAGCATGCGCAGCGGGGCTTCCGTCTGCCAGCTCTTGGCCGTGAGCACGGTGCCGCGGGCTGCTTTGACCGGGCGGGCACCGGTGGTGAAATCGGCGGGTGCCATGAGGGGCTCCTTCGTGTATTGGTTGGTCAAGCACGGGCTTGAGGGGAATGAGGTCCTGTATCAACTAAAGCCTGTGGGCGGCCCCGGAAACAGGGCCTGCGGGCGGGTGCTGTCCGGGATTCCAGACGCTCCCGCAGCCTTCCCTCCCCCACGTTGCGCTGTCACTTCCGGTTGCTAAAACGTGCCGGTGAGCACCATAAGTGATAGCGCAACCAGGGGGACGGAGTGGGTGGTTGGAGGTGGTGGGGGTGGGAAGTGGGTGGCCGGTCAGTTGGGCTGGGGGCGGCCGTGGATCCGGACCGAGAGTTCGTCCGCGACCTTCTGCACCCGGGCGGCCAGGGCGGGCCATTCCTCCGCCGGCAGTTTGTCCTCCAGGAAGGTCACGGCGACGGCGGCAGTCGGCCAGCCCACGTGGTCGGTGACGGCGGCGGCGATCGAGCCGAAGCCGGGCGTGACCTCCCCGTGTTCGGTGGCGTAGCCGCGCTGCCGGACCTGGTCCAGATGCGAGGACAGCGCCGAATACTTCATGATCGGCGACTCCGTCTCGTGCCGGGCAGTGAAAGCCGCCGCGTTCGGGTACAGCGCCCGGACCTGCGACTTCGGCAGCGCCGCGAGGATGGCCCGCCCGCTCGCGGTGAGGTGGCTCGGCAGCCGCACGCCGACGTCGGTCACCAGTGAGGGGCGGTTCTTGGCCCGCTCCTCAACGATGTAGAGCACATCGCGGCCGTGCAGCACGGCGAGGTGTGCACTTTCGCCGATCACATCCACCAGCGAGGCGAGCATCGGCCGGCCCAGGCGGGAGAGCGGCTCCTGCCGCGAATACGCCGAGCTGAGCTCGAAGGCGCTGATCCCCAGCCCGTAGCGCTGCTCCTCGTGGAGGTGCAGCACAAAGCCGTTGGCCTCCATCACGCCAAGCAGGTGGTAAACGCTGGAGCGCGGCAGCCCCAGCGCGGTGGCAATGTTCGACGCCGCCATCGGCCCCCGCTTCGAGGCCAGCAGTTTGAGGATGCGCAGGGTATTTTCCGCCGCCGGCACCTTGGAGGCCACCTTGGGCGGGGCGGCTTTGGGCGCTGCCGCGGCGGCAGGCGCGGTGGTGCTGGTGGCAGGCATGGATCCTCTTCAAATAGTGCGTGTCCGGTATCCCGTACTTAAGCATGCGCCCGGGCCGGCGTCCCGGACAGCCCGGCCCGCCCCGCAATGTCTGGAATACCGGACAATTGCCCCGCTTCCCCCTATCTTCCGCCGCCGGAAGCGGAGGTGCTTCTGCGCCGGAATCGGAAACGGCCCAGAGCCGGAGGGGCTTCCGCCCCTTGCCGCACCGCCACGGCGGTGCTTGCATGGACGCGTCGGCCGGGAAACAAGGCCGGGACGCAAGGAGGGCCGCCATGCGCTGGATTGCGGGGTTGTTCGTGATTGCCCACGGCCTGGTGCATCTGGCCATCTGGCTGCCGAAGCCGGACGAGAAGGCGCCGTTCGACGTCGGCCATTCGCCGTTAGCCGGCGACGTCCGACGGCCGGCGTCCGTGCTGGCGATGCTGGCCGCCGTGATCCTCGGGCTGGGCGGCCTGGGACTGATCGGGGATGCATCCTGGTGGATTCCGGTGACGGTCGCGGGCGCCCTGGTCTCGGCCGGACTGCTGCTGCTGACCTTCAACCGCTGGTGGTTGATCGGGCTCGGGATCAACGCCGCGATCGTTGTCCTCGCGGTGCAGCAGACCGGCTGAGCGCATGGCCTCAGGACAGGATCCGTCCTGACATGAGGTGGCCCTGCGCGGCAACGCCGCCTACCTGGCAGACCGTGACCGGCTGGCACGTGGCGGGTCCGTCTAGTTCGAACCCGCGACGGACTCCCCGCGCCGGAGTCCGGGCCCGCCGGCGCCCGGAACGGCGTCCGGCATGGCGCCGGGCCGGCCGGCGCCCGCACGGCCGCCTCAGACCGTCACGACCACCTTGCCGCGGGCGTGGCCGTCATGCATGTACCGGATGGCTTCCGGAGCGTCGCCCAGCGGATAGCTCCTATCGATGACGGGCGTGAGGGAGCCGGCGTCGATGAGCTGGGCGAGGAAGCGAAGGTCCTCCTGCCGCTCCGTTGCCATCAGGCCCTTGAGTTTCTGGCCTACGAAAAGGGAGAGTATCGAGGCCCGGAGGGAGCGCTCAAACCCTCCGGTCCATCGGCCGCCGCCTTCGCCTCCGACGATCACCAGGGTTCCCCGGGGTTTGAGCGCGCGCCGCAGGACTGCGAGCGGGCGGTTGCCGGCCGTGTCCAGGATGAGGTCGAAGTGCCTCGCCCCGTCCGCGAAGTCGTCGTGCTTGTAGTCGATGACATGATCGGCACCGATTGACCGGACCAGCTCCAACTTCCCAGTGCTGCACACTCCGGTGACCTGCGCTCCGAGCGCCTTGGCGAGCTGAACGGCAAAGGAACCCACCCCGCCGCCGGCGCCAATGATCAGGACGTCCTGCCCTGGCTGGAGCCGGCCGCTGTCCCGGAGGCCCTGCAGCGCCGTGGTGGCGGAGATGGGAACGACGGCGGCCTGCTCGAAGCTGGAGCTCACCGGCTTCTTGGCGATCCTGGCTTCCTTGGCGCAGACAAATTCGGCAAAGGTTCCCTCGGCTGTCCCGTAGACCTCATCCCCCGGACGGAACCCGACGACGTTCCGCCCCACCGCCTCCACCCGGCCGGCGACTTCCCGGCCGCGGATCGGGTTCCTGGGCGCCTTGAGCCCAAAGAAAGCACGCGTCAGATACGGCAATCCGGTCATGAGGTGCCAGACCCCCTGCTCGACGCCGGCGGCGCGCACCCGGATCAGCACGTCGTTGTCCCCGGGCACCGGCGTGTCGACGTCGCGCAACTCCAGCGCAGCCGCAGAGCCGTACACGTCCTGGACGATGGCTTTCATGATGCATCACCTTCACTGTCGGATGGAGTTTCAGCCCCGGGTCGGTTCTACCACGCCTGACGCCCATCCGTTAGGACAACACCTCCTCCCGCGGTGCGGGGTTTGTCTGCAATCGAAGACACGGGACGGCGCTATGGGTCCACGACCAGGGCCCGGGCCTGGGCCGAACTCGCCGACGAAACCTCGCGGCTCCCGCAGGTTCCGGCGGGAGCGTAGGGACGCCGGCGGGATCTGCCGGAGGCTCCCCGGCGGAGTTAAACTCAGGTATGGTCCCCGCTCCCAACCTGCTGGCCTTTGCCCTCGCGGCCCTCCTCCTGATCGCGGTACCGGGACCCAGCGTGCTTTTCGTGATCGGACGGACGCTCGCCCTGGGCCGCCGGGGAGGGCTTCTGAGCGTGCTGGGCAACGCCGCCGGGGAGCTGCTGCAGATCGCCGCGGTGGCGCTGGGGGTGGGAGTGGTGCTGGCCCAGTCCGTGCTGCTCTTCAGCCTGGTCAAGTTCGCCGGTGCGGCCTATCTCATCTACCTGGGGATCCAGGCCATCCGGCACCGCGGCGGGGTCCCGACGGCGGCAGGGGAACCGCGCCCGGCGTCGACCTGGCAGATCCTCCGGCAAGGGTTCATCGTCGGGGCCACCAATCCCAAGTCGATTGTCTTCTTCGTCGCCGTGCTGCCCCAGTTCGTGGACTACTCGGCCGGCGGCATTCCGCTGCAGCTCGCGATGCTGGGCGCCCTGTTCCTCGCGATCGCCCTGGCCTCGGACAGCGGCTGGGCCCTGATCGCCGGGACGGCGCGGCACTGGTTCGCCAGCTCGCCCCGGCGGATCGCCGCGCTGGGCACGACCGGGGGCGTGATGATGGTTGCACTCGGCGGGACGCTTGCCTTCGTCGGAAATGTCGCGGAACCTCCGTCCGGCAAGTAGTCCGCGCCGCGTCCCAAGTGGTCCCCGGTCCCGCAGGGGTAGAAGTTACTCGTGTGACGAAAGGGGCTGGCGGCTACAGTTGCTTCACGGCGGTATTGGAACGGCCGGGGAAGCTGGCTTGGGAGCCCTCCCAAAGCTGGTCCGGAACCTGTCGACTGTCCGAGTGGCACAGTTCCGAAGGAGTGGTTCCGATGGGGTTCCCAGTATCTCCGCAGGCACAACACCAGCGACGCCGCGTGGCCCGCCTACTTTCGAACACGGTGAGCCTCGTCAGAACGCCGAGGATTCCGTTCCGGTTGGGGGAAGTGCTGATTGGGGATGATCCGTTCAACGGCCGGCACCTCGGCACGGTGGACGTGATTGAGGCCCCCTTCGTTGGCCTCCGGACAGCCGG
Source organism: Arthrobacter sp. PsM3 (assembly GCF_030433895.1). Taxonomy (GTDB): domain Bacteria; phylum Actinomycetota; class Actinomycetes; order Actinomycetales; family Micrococcaceae; genus Arthrobacter. Next base: position 85,309 of record NZ_JARUXE010000003.1, read on the forward strand.
CAACAGCCCCGGGCACGTCGTCTTCTACGACTACCGGCAACTCCGGTACCCAGAATAGTGGACGGGCCCGAAGACATGAGCTCAGCGAATGTGTCCTCCCACTTCCTGACCATCGCGGAAGTCGCCGCTGCAATGCGGGTGTCCAAGATGACCGTTTACCGGCTGGTGAAAGCGCACGCCATCGCGGCCGTCCGGGTGGGCCGTTCGTTCCGGGTTCCAGAGGAGGCTGTCAACGACTACATCCGCCGCTCAACCGAGCCGGCCACCCAGGACCAGGACCACCAGGACCACCAGGACAAGGGCGACGACAAGCCAAGCGATTGATCAGTGGTTGGTCAACGTGCGGACCAGCCGCCGTCCATGGTGTAGCTTGCGCCGGTGACCATGCCGGCATGGTCGGAGGCCAGCCAGGCCACCAGGGAAGCGACCTCCTCCGGCTCGACGAGGCGCTTCACCGCGGCCTCGGTCAGCATGATCTTGCTGAGCACCTCGGATTCCGGGATCCCGTGCACCTTGGCCTGATCCGCGATCTGGGACTCGACCAGCGGCGTCCGGACGTAGCCGGGGTTGATGCAGTTGGAAGTGACGCCGTGCGAGCCGCCCTCCAGTGCCGTAACTTTACTCAGGCCTTCCAGGCCATGCTTGGCCGACACGTAGGCACTCTTGAACGGCGAGGCGCGGAGCCCGTGCACGGATGACAGGTTGATGATCCGGCCGAAGTTGTTCGCGTACATGTGCGGCAGCGCGGCGCGGATGAGCAGGAACGGCGCTTCCAGCATCAGCGTGATGATGCGGCGGAAGTCGGCCGGGTCGAAGTCCTCGATCGGGCTGATTCGCTGGATGCCGGCGTTGTTGACGAGGATGTCGCAGTCCAGGCTGACGGCCTCGAGTGATTCGACGTCGAGCAGGTTGACCGCCCAGCAGGTGCCGCCGACCTCGTCGGCGAGGGCTGACGCCGCTGCCTCATCCACATCCGCGATCACCACCTTGGCGCCCCGGGCCGCGAGCGCGCGCACGCTGGCCGCGCCGATTCCGCCGGCTCCGCCGGTCACCAGGGCCTTACGCCCGTTCAAGCTGCTCTCCATGTCTGCACTCCTCAAGTTCGCGGTCGTCAACGGCCCAGAGGAGGTGCGATGCACAGCACTGAGCAACTCCACTGAGTATTGCCGCACAAAGTTGGCGATTCAATGGTCAAACAGGCACCCCGTATGTGCAGAATTGCAGATATGAATGCAAACCCGGATGACCTGCTGGTGCTCCTGGCCGTGTCCCGCTCCGCGAAGTTCACCACGGCCGCGCAATCCCTGGGGCTAAACCACACCACCGTGTCGCGCCGGATAGCGGCGTTGGAGAAGGCCCTGGGCGGGCGGGTATTGTCCCGCGCCTCGGGCGGCTGGGAGCTCACGGATCTGGGCGCGGAAGCCGTGCAGGTGGCCGAACGGGTGGAAGCGGCGATCCGGACCCTCGAAGAGCCCGGCCGGGTTCCGGACCCGATCACCGGCGTCGTTCGGATGACCGCAACGGACGGCTTTAGCGCCTACATCGCAGCCCCCGCGGTGACCAGGCTGCGCCGGAACCACCCCGGCCTCAGCGTCGAGATCATCACCGTGACGCGGCGGGCGCTCCAACAGCGTTCCGGGCTGGACATCGAAGTGGTGGTCGGTGAACCGCAGGTGCACCGAGCCGCTGCGGCCCGGCTCGGCGAGTACATGCTGGGCATGTATGCTTCCCGCGACTACCTCGCGGAGTACGGCACCCCCGCAACCGTCGAGGAACTGACCACCCATTCGCTGGTCTACTTCGTGGATTCCATGCTTCAGGTGGACGATCTGGATGCCCCGCGCCGTCTGGTGCCGACGATGCGGGATGGCCTGAGCTCCACCAACGTCTTCGTCCACGTCGAGGCGACCCGCGCCGGCGCCGGGATCGGTTTCCTGCCGTGCTTCGCGGCGGACCTGCATCCGGACCTTGTCAGGCTGCTGCCGGAGGAGTTCGCCGAACTGTTGCCCTACTGGATGGTGCTGCGGCCCGACTCCATGCGCCGCCCCGCCGTCGCGGCAGTGGTGCAGGCCCTGCGCGAACAGACGAAAGCCCACCGTGAGGCGCTCCTGGGCCGGGGTTCAGCCCGCGGGTAGAACCTCCGGGTCATGGCGGACCGGGGCGCCCGCAGCAAAGGCCCGGACCTTGGCGTCATTCCAGATGTGGGCGGGGACCGCGCCGCCCAGCAGGCGCCGCGCCAGCCCGGGGTCGTCGTCGAACGGGATGTCGCTGCCGGCCATGATCATGTTCCCGTAGCGCCGGCCCTTGAGCATGGCCGGATCAGCGATGATCGCGGTGTGCTTGAAAGCGTCCGCGATGGTGGCGGCGTCCTCGCGGGCATTCCTCAGGTCCGGTGCGTCGCCGGAATTCACCACGTACATCCCCCCGGGAGCCAGGACGCGCCTGGCGTGCTCGTTGAACTCCCTCGTGGTTAGCGGCCGCGGCGTCAGCGAGCCCGCAAAAACGTCGCGGATGACCAGGTCCCGGGTCTGCGGGGTCAGGCTTTCAGTCACCTCGCGGGCCTCCCCCACGCGCAGGCGCATCAGCGGCGCCTTTGGCAGGTCAAACCAGCCGCGGACGTATTCCGCCAGCTTTCCGTCGAGTTCCACCACCACCTGGCGGGCCTCCGGGTAGGCGGCGTGGAAGTAGCGCGCCAGTGAGCATGCTCCGCCGCCAAGGTGCAGGGCGCGCAGCTTCGGCCTGGATTCCCGCGGCCAGCGCGACTCCACCAGGGCCGAGATCCAGCGCATGTACTCGAAGTCGAGGAACAACGGATCCGCCAGGTCGATGTGCGAACTCATCACGCCGTTGATCCGCAGCAGCCAGCCGTTGGAGTTGTCTTGGTCAGCGATCAGCTCGCAGTCACCGGTGTCGATGTAGTAGACGCCCTCCACGGGCCCCTCGGGACGGCTGCCCTTCGGCAGATCCACCACTCCGGCAGTCCTTTCGGTGGTGCTCCGGCTGGCAGCCCTGCCCCGCTTCGCCATCAGCCACCGACCGTTTTGTTCATGTTTCAAGCCTAGTTCACCGGTCGGGCGGGCTTCACCCGCGGCTGAGCCCTGGCGCCGGGCACGAGCGGCGAGGGTCTGCGTCATTCGGGGCGCCTGGGTCGATGTCGGCGTCGTTCGGGGGGACGGGCGTCGGCGACATTCGCGGCGCCCGCGTCGGCGTCGTTCGCGTCGCGCGGGCAGATCAGGGCGCCCCGGCGTCGCACATCCGCCCTGATCTGCCCACCGAGTGAAGACGGAGTGGCTGGCTTGTACGGGGGCCAGCCGCTGACACCTGAACTGCCCCGCCGGAAGGAACCCGCGGGAAAAATAAAGCAAAGGGTACTTACTATCTTTAGTAATCATGCTTACTATTAACTCTCCAGTTATTGCTGGTTGTGATCAGCAGCCGATCTTGAAAAGAGAGCGAAGATGACAGAGAACACATGGCCCCAGGACGGTAGCTACGGCACGCCCACGGCCACCCAGCAGACTCCCCTCCGGCCGGCAAGCACGTTCCCGCCGACTCCGAACGGCGGCGCCCACGGCGCTTCCACCACCTCCACCGACGGCGGGGCCTCAAAAACCGACGCAGCCAAGGACGAGGCAGCCCACGTGACGCGCCAGGCCGCGGATTCCGCCCAGAACGTGGCCGAGACGGCCAAGACCGAGGTCACCAATGTGGCGGCCGAGGTCAAGACGAACGCCCGGGATCTGCTGCACCAGGCGAAATCCGACCTGACTGACCAGGCCGGCACACAGCAGCAGAAGGTCGCCGAAGGTCTGCGCTCCATTTCCACGGAGCTGCACAGCATGGCCGCAGCCTCCGATCAGCCCGGGGTTGCCACCGACCTCGTGCGCCAGGCCGCCGAGCGGTCTTCCGCCGTCGCCGGCTGGCTGGATGGCCGCGATCCCGGTTCGCTGCTGACCGAGGTGAAATCCTTTGCCCGCCAGCGCCCCGGCACGTTCCTGCTGCTCGCGGCCGGAGCCGGCATCCTGGCAGGCCGGCTCAGCCGCAGCCTCAGCGCAGGCGCCCCCGAGTCCACGCCCGGCGCGGCCGCCGGCACAGGCATGCCGGCCACCCGGATCCCTGACACCGGGACGGCAGTTCCGCCGCCGCCGGTGCAGATGCCGGCCCCGGAAACCACGACCGCGGGTTTTGCGGACACCTACCCGCCCAACCCGCTCGACGCCGACCCGCTGGCCGGCGGCAACCGACAGGACCGCTGGGAATCTGAGCCCGTGGTGACTGACCCGCTCCGGCAGGACCCTTTCCGCGATGACCCCTTCGACGGCGGCCGTCGATGACCAGCGAAATGCCCCAGACCGCCGCGCACGCGAAGGCCGAAACCTCGTCCCTCGGCGATCTCCTGGGCGAGGTCACGCGGGACATGTCCACCCTGATGCGGCAGGAAGTCGAACTGGCGAAGGTTGAGCTGAAGCAGTCGGCGACCCGCGCCGGCAAGGGCAGCGGAATGCTCGCCGGCGCCGGAGTCGCAGGCCACTTCGTCCTGCTGTTCCTGTCCCTGGCGCTCTGGTGGGCGCTTGGGAACGTCATGGGACTGGGATGGTCCGGCGTCGTTGTCGCGATCATCTGGGGAATCGTCGCCGCAGTCCTGGCAGCCATGGGCCGCAAGGAACTCAACGCGATCAAGGGCATGCCCCAGACCGCAGAGACGCTTCAGGAAATCCCGCCCACGCTCAAGCCCACCCCCTAAATACAGCGAGGAAACACGATGAGTGAAAACCCGGATGTCATCCGAGCAGATATTGAAGCAACCCGCGCGCGGCTGGGCACGAATGTCGATGCCGTAGCGGACAAGGTCACCCCGTCCCACATCGTCCAGCGGCAAACCGACAGAGTCAAAGAAAACGTCAAAGACGCCGTTTTTGGAGTGAAGGAGAAAGTCATGGGAGCTGCCGACCAAACCGCCGGCAATGTCCACTCGGCCACCGGCAGTGCCGGGTCGCACCTCGGCGACGCCGGGGCAGTTATCGGGGATGCCCCCACGCAGGTCAAGGTGAAGACCCAGGGGAACCCGCTGGCGGCAGGTCTGATTGCGTTCGGGGCCGGCCTGCTGGTCTCCTCCCTGATTCCTGCCAGCCAGAAGGAACGCGAAGCCGCAGATTCCCTGAAGACTGCTGCCGAGCCGCTCACGACGGAACTCACGGATGCCGCCAAGCACGTGGCTGAAGGACTCAGGGAGCCTGCCCAGGCTGCGGTGGAGAACGTCAAGGCCACGGCCACCGCCGCCACCGAACACGTCAAGGCCGAAGGCCAGGGCGCCGTGGCGGACGTCAAGGATCGGACCGTTGAGGCCAAGGACAACGTCCAGCAGGTCTGATCCCGTTCGAACCCGGCCGGCCGTCCTGCGCTTACGCGCCGGACGGCCGGCCGTTGCACTTAACCCCAAAGGAAGAATTCCCATGGCCAAGAACCCCGCCCCGGCAGACACCACCGCCGACGCCGAAACCCGGGAGAGCAGCACCGCCAAGGCCCGCACGGCCCCCGCCCCGGACGACTCCCGCAAACCGGACAGCCCCACCGAGGTGACCAAGCCCTCCTGGAAGTACATCGCCAGAAAGACGCTGCGCGAATTTACCAAGGACCAGTGCCCGGACCTCGCCGCGGCCCTGACCTACTACTCCGTACTCTCCATTTTCCCGGCCCTGCTGGCTCTCGTGTCCCTGCTGGGCATCTTCGGGCAGGCCGGGAAGACCACGGCCGCGCTCCTGGACATTGTCCAGGGCTTCGCGCCCGCAGAAACGGTCGATGCCATCCGCCAGCCGGTCGAGCAGCTCAGCAGCTCCTCCGCTGCCGGACTGACCCTGGTGCTCGGCATCCTCACCGCCCTCTGGTCCGCGTCCGGCTACGTCGGGGCATTTGGCCGGGCCATGAACCGGATCTACGAAATCGACGAAGGCCGGCCCTTCATCAAACTGCGCGGCACCATGCTCGCCGTCACCATCGCCACGGTGCTGATCGTCCTGCTGCTGGCTGCCATGCTGGTCCTGAGCGGACCGGTGGCCGAGTCCGTCGGCAACGCGATCGGGCTGGGCGGGGCTGTCCTCGTTGTCTGGAACATCGCCAAGTGGCCCGTCATCCTGCTGCTCGTGGTGCTCGCGATCGCCATCCTGTACTACGCCACGCCCAATGTGAAGCAGCCCAAGTTCCGCTGGATGAGCCTTGGCTCCTTCATTGCCCTGGCGGTCTTCCTGCTGTCCTCCGTGGCTTTCGCGTTCTACGTAGCCAACTTCAGCAGCTACAACAAGACCTATGGCACGATCGGCGGCGTCATCATCTCGCTGCTGTGGCTCTGGATCCTGAACATGTCGCTGCTCTTCGGCGCCGAATTCGACGCCGAAATGGAACGTGGCCGCCAGCTCCAGGCCGGCATCGAAGCCGAGGAAACCATCCAGCTGCCGCCCCGCGACACCAAACAGAGCGACAAGCTGCAGGCCCGTGAGCAGGAAGACATCCAGCGCGGCCGCGAACTGCGTGAGCGGAGCGGCGAAGCGGACGCGGGAGCCGCGGCGCGCTCCGGGCGGGTCCAGGACGCGGATCCGCGCAACCCGCGGGACCAAAGCCCCTAGCCCTTTCCTGCCCGCCGCGTTCTACTGGGGGCAAAGTACCGCCCGGAGGCGGACACAGCTGACGGGGAGGACGAATGACGGCACCCGCGGCAGGGCCCGAACGCACCACGGTGGCCGTGGGCTACGACGGGTCGGAGGCAGCGAAAGAGGCCGTCCAGTGGGCCGCGCAGTACGCAGCCGCCGGACAATACCGGCTCCGCGTGGTCCACGCCTGGGTCTGGCCGATGTTCACCAGGAAGCTCGGCCCGGTCAAAGGCGTGGAAGGCAGCGGACTGCGGCGCTCAGCCGAGGCGATCCTTGCCGAAGGCGTCGACCTGGCACGCGCGGCCTTCGCGGCTGCTCGAACCCCGGGCGCGGCAACGGCTGCAGGACCCGCCCCAGCCGGAACCGCTGCGGACGCCGCGGCGGAGGCCCCCGCCGGAACCGGGCCCGACGTCGAGGGCGTCATGGAAACAGGGCTCCCGGCGGCGGTGCTGCGCGACGCAGCGCAGGATGCCCGCCTGCTGGTGGTCAGCAGCCGCGGGCTCGGCGGCGTGCTGGGGCAGCTTGCCGGCTCGGTCTGTCTCGACCTGGCCGGTTCCTCCCCGTGTCCGCTGATGGTGATCCGCCGGCTGCGCGGTCCCGGGGAAGCCGCGGGCCCCGTCGTCGTCGGCATCGACGGGACCTCCCGGAGCTCCGCGGCCCTGGCCGGCGCCGCACGGCTGGCGGGAGTGCTCGGCACAACCCTGCAGATCGTCACCATCGACCAGAGCCGTGGCGGAACCCGTGAAATGCATGGCCGGCATGGCCCGATGCAGGGCCAGGAACTCCTGGACCACGCGCTGGAGGAGGCCCGGAACCTTGCCCCGCATCTGTCGATCTCAGTCGACTTGCGGGAAGGCCACGCGGCGTCCAAAGAACTGCTGGCGGCCGCCGGCGGGGCCGAGGTACTGGTGATTGGAACCCACAACCGGGAGGGAGGCCCGGGCAACACGGTCACGACCGTCCTGAACAAGGCGCGCTGCAACGTCCTGATAACGCGCTGAACCGCTCCACCGGACCACTGCCTTCAGAGGGGAGCTGGAGGTCCTAGCAGAGGAGGACACCCGTGCGAGCCTGGCGGGTAGGACAGCCCGGGCCGATGAGAAGCGGCCCCCTCGTGGCAGGCGAGCGCCCCGACCCCCGGCCGGGCCCCGGCGAGGTGCTGGTGCGGGTCCACGTGTGCGGAGTCTGCCGGACCGACCTGCACCTCGCCGAGGGCGACCTCCGCCCGCGGCGCCCGGGCGTCATCCCGGGCCACGAGGTCGTCGGCGACGTCATTGCGTGCGGGTCCCGCGCCACGCGGTTCTCCCCCGGCGAACGGATCGGGGTCGCCTGGCTCGGCAGGACCTGCGGCTCCTGCCGCTTCTGCCTGCGTGGAGCGGAGAACCTGTGCCTGACCCCCGTGTTCACGGGCTGGGACCGTGACGGCGGCTATGCCGAACTCATCACGGTGTCCGAGAACTTCGCCTACCGGCTCCCGTCAAACTTCTCGGACGAGGAGGCCGCCCCCCTGCTGTGCGCCGGGATCATCGGTTACCGCGCGCTCTGCCGGGCCGAGCTGCCCATCGGCGGACGGCTGGGGATCTATGGCTTCGGCGGATCCGCGCATCTGGCCGCGCAGATCGCCCTGTTCCAGGGCGCGCGTGTGTACGTCATGACGCGGTCTGAGGAAGCGCGCGCTCTGGCCCTCGAGCTGGGCGCGACCTTTGCCGGCGGCGCCGATGAGCAACCGCCGGATCCGCTGGATGCCGCCATCCTCTTCGCTCCGGCGGGCAGCCTGGTACCGGCGGCCCTACGTGCCCTGGACCGGGGCGGCACCCTCGCCGTCGCCGGCATCCACCTCAGCGACATCCCGCCGCTGCACTACGCCACGGAACTGTTCCAGGAACGCCAGCTGCGCAGCGTCACCGCCAACACCCGGGCCGACGGCGAGGAGTTCTTCCGCATCGCCGCGGAGATCCCGCTGCGCCCCACGACGGTGTCCTATCCGTTCTCGGCCGCGGACCAGGCGCTGCTGGACCTGTCGGAGGACCGGGTCACGGGCGCGGCCGTGCTCCGGATGGACTCCCCCTAGCGGGCCGTGGGCGCCGGCGGATTCAGTCGTCCTGCCGCAGGAACACATGGTCCTGGCCGGCCCGGAGCAGCACCCGCTGGGTCCCGACCCGCACCAGCACCGGGGCGGCGTCGCCGGGGGCTGCTGACACCGACAGGCGGTCGCGTTCCAGATGGACGGCGAGCATCTGGTCCCGGTAGCGGACCTGGAAGCGCACGCGGCTGAGCTCGACGGGCAGCCGCGGCGCGAAGTCGAGGGCATCGCGGGTGATCCGCAGCCCGGCGAAGCTGCGCTGGACGACGTCGATCGTCCCGGCCATCGCGCCCAGATGGATGCCGGAGCTGGTGGTTCCGCCCTGGGTGTCATCCAGGTCCGCGTCCAGGGCCTCACGGAACACCGCCCACGCCCGCTCGGGATCCCGCTGCGCCAGTACCGATGCGTGGGCCACCCGGCTGAGCGTGGAGCCGTGCGCCGTCCTGGCCAGGTAGAAGTCCACCGTCGCGGCCATCTGGGCTGAGGTGACCGTGTAGCCCAGCCGGGCCAGGAACGCGATGAGCTGGTCCTCGCCCAGGACGTACAGCAGCATCAGGACATCGGCCTGCTTGGCCAGCCGGTAGTGGTTCGCACTGTCCCCCTCGGCCTCCAGGATCAGGTCCAGCCGCTCGATGAGCCCGTAGGTCCGGCGGTAGTGCTTCCAGTCGAGTTCCCGGAGCGCGCTGTAGCCGTCGAACTGGCTGATGACGCCGTCGTCGTGGAACGGAACGAACATGCGGCGGCTGAGGTGTTCCCAGGCCTCGATTTCGGCGGCCGTGACCAGCAGCCGGACACGGAGTTCGTCCATGTCGAACCCCTGGACTGAGTGCATGATCCAGACGGCCTGGTCGAACACCCAGGCCGCCATGATGTTGGTGTAGGCGTTGTCGTTCAGTCCGCCGCCGGGGTCGCCAGGATTTCCGGTGTGGTATTCATCCGGACCCATGACGCCGCGGAGGTGGAAGCGGTCCTCCGCCGGGTCCAGCTCCGCCATCGACGCGAACAACCGCGCGACGTCGACGATGATTTCCGCACCGTGCTCGGTCAGCCACCCGCGGTCCTGGGTCGCTTCGAAGTACTGCCAGGCGTTGTAGGCGACGGCGAGGCCGACATGCCGCTGTAGCCGGGAATGGTCCTGCATCCAGTGCCCGGACCGCCGGTTGAACAGCAGCTGCGGCGTCTGTTCCGTGCCGTCGCTGCCGCTCTGCCACGGGAACATCGCCCCTTTCAGCCCCGCGGCCCGGGCCGCATCCCGCGCCGCGCCGAGCCGACGCCACCGGTAATCGACCAGCTCCCGCGCGACGGACGGCAGCCTGGAGTTCAGCAGCGGAAGAACGAAGAGTTCATCCCAGAAGACGTGTCCCCGGTAGCCCTCGCCATGCAGCCCGCGGGCCGGCACGCCCGCGTCCAGTTCCGCAGTGTGGGTGGTGAGTGCCTGCAGCAGATGAAAGACGTGCAGGTTCAGGATGAGCTGTGCCTGCGAGCCGTCGTCGAGCTCGATGATGAACGGTTTGAGCAGGATCGCCCACGCGGCCTCGTGCTCGGCCTGCAGCGCCCCGAAACCGCCCGGGGCCCGGGCCAGGGCGGCCCGGGCCGCGGTCAGCGGCGCGGCGATGGCGTGGTCGCGGGAGGAGGCCACGGCCACGGTCTTGAGAACCGTCAGCGGCTCCCCCGCAGCCACGGAAAGCTCGAAGCGGTGCGAGTGCAGCCCGCCCAGCTCCTCGGGGATCCCTGCCCCCTGCGGGCCGCCGGACCCGGAGACGTCGGTCCGGAGCGCCAGGGCAATCCCGATCCCGCTGGTGACGGTCCGGACTTCCACGGTGAGGCCGGCGACCCCGGGGCCGGGCTCGGACGCGGTAACCTCCACGGACCCCAGATGCCGGCTGGACAGCGCCGCGTCCTCGGGGACATTGGAGTTGGTCACCCCAGTGTCGCAGCCGCTGCGGATGCTGACGGCACCGTCCCAGCCGACAGCCGTGATGACCGTTTCCAGCGCGGCCAGGTTCGGCGTTGCCATCGACACGAGACGGCGCTGCAGCAGCTTGAGCTGCCGGCCATCGCGGTTCTCCAGCAGCGCCTCTCGGGTGAGCACCGCACGCTTCAGGTCCAGGGTGCGGCGCTCGCTGCGGAGTGCAAGGCCGCCCTCGGACCACCACGCGCCGTCGCCGATCCGGAGGTCCAGCGGCAGCCAGTCCGGGATGTTGACCATGTGTTCGTCGACCGTTTCCTGGTCCATCACCACACTGCGCAGGCTATTGTAGACGCCGGCGAGATAGCTGCCCGGATAGTGCACCGCGCCGGCGCGGTGTTCGGGGGCGGCGCCGCGGGTGGCCAGGTACCCGTTGCCCAGGGTGGTGAGGGCCTCACGGTGGCCCTCGTGCGCCGGGTCGAAGCCCTCGTAGACCAGCAGCCACGGGTGCGAAATGACGAGTCCGATGTCCAGTTGGCTGACATCTTCGACGACGACGTCGGCGCCCGCCGCTTCCAGCGGATCCCGGCGCCCGGCCCGGTCGATCCCCACGACCAGCCCGAAGCCGCCGCGCCGGCCGGCCTCCACGCCGGTCACCGATTCCTCGATGACCATCGCCCGGGCGGGCGGGATCTCGAGCCGGCGCACCGCCTCCAGCGGCAGGGCGGGGGCCGGTTTGCCCGCGACGTCGCGGTCCAGGGCTGTCTGCCCGTCGATGATGTGGTCGAAGACGTCCCCGAGCCCGGCGGCAGACAACAGCGCCCCCGCGTTCCGGGCCGAGGTGGCAAGCACCACGGGAATCCGGCCCGCCTTCAGCCGGCCGAGCAGGTCGGCAGTGCCGGGGAAGGCCCGGACCGGGTTGTTGCTGAGCAGCTTTTCGAACACTTCGTGGTGGCGGGCCGCGAGCCCGAACGCGGTCCAGTCCCCGGAGCCGTCCGACGGTGAGCCCATCGGGATGGCCCCGCCGCGGGATTCGAGAAAGGTTGTCACCGCGTCCTCCCAGGTCCGGCCCGCGACCAGGTCTTGGTAGTCCTCGGTGCTGAAAGGGTCCCGGCGGGTCCCGTCAGGAAGCCGCGGGTCCTGGAGGACTTCGTCGAAGAGTTGCGTCCATGCCGCCGCGCGAAGCTCCACCGTGTCCGTGACCACGCCGTCGAGGTCGAAGATCACCGCGTCGACGGGCGCCAGGGCTGCGGCAAGGGTGGGCGACTCCGTCATGCCATAGTCGTATCAGGCATCCGGTCAACGCGACAGTGGCGACCCGGCGCAATGTCCGGCCGGTCCGGGATTCGAAGGGCGGACATCAGCGCAGCAGCGCGTCGAGGGTGGTGAAGCTGTAGCCGGCCTGGCGGATCCGTTCGATCATCCCGGGGAGGGCGTCGGCGTCGAGGGTGGTCCGGTCATCGGGGTTGGAGCCGATGTGCATCAGCACAATCTCCCCCGGCTGAAGCCCGGCGAGCACCCGGTCCGCCACGATTTGCGCGCTGATTCCCCCGCTGCTGCCCTTCCAGCCCAGGGTGTCCACGGTCCAGCGGACGGGAAGGTAGCCATAGGCGTTGACGGCGGCGATGGTCCGGGCGTCGCGTTCGCCGAAGGGGAAGCGGAACAGCGGCCGCGGATCCCCGCCGCCGGCCCGGATGGCCTGCTCGGCTCCCGACAGTTGCTGCCCGATCGCGGCGTCCGGAAGCCCGGTGAAGCCCGGATGGGTCATCGAATGGTTGCCCAGCCGGTGGCCGCCCGCGACGATCCCGGCGACGCCTGACGGGTTGGCGGCGGCCCAGTTGCCGGTGAGGAAGAAGGTGCCGCGGACACCGGTGGCGGCCAGGGTCTGCAGGATGCTCGGCAGCCCGGCCGCGTTGGCTCCGGCGTCGAACGTCAGCGCCACAACTGCCCCGGCCCCCGGGATCACCTCGACGTCGCGTCCGGCGAGGGCGGCGGGGAACGGGACGGCGGGTGCCGGGGGTGGCGGCTCCGGAGCGGGCGGTTCGGGAGCAGGGGGTTCGGGAATGGACGGTGCCGGGGCCGGCCCGGCCGGAACCGTTTCGCTGGGGTTGGGGAGCGGGGTGTCCGACGGCGGCAGACCCGGCGTTGGGCTGTCCGACGGGCCGGCGGTGGCCGGGCCCGACGCCGAGGAGGGCGCTGGGACCGCCGGGGACGCCGTCGGGCTGCCCGCCGCCGGACCAGCCGACGGCGGGCCCGCCGAAAAGACGACCGCCAGCACCACGGCGGCGGCCAGCAACAGCACCGCAGCAGCGGCTGGCAGCCAGCGGCGCCGGTCGGAAAAGATCGACCACATGCTTCACTGTGGCACCACCGGCCACAGTCGAACTAGGGCTGAAGTGCCCAGTATCCGCCAACCCTTCCAAGCAACGCGGGGTCAGATCGCGCCCATAATGACCCCTCGGATGGGCGCTAAGTGACCCCGCGTTGCTAGGCTGAGGCGGAGGGCGCTGCCGGAATCAGGCGGTCGGCCCGGAACCGGTCGAACAGGCGGATGAAGGAGTCTTCGGTCCGGCGGTACCCGGTGAAGCCCGCCAGGCGGCTCTTGCTCATATCGGTGACCACTTCGAGGTTCCGGCCCAGATCACCGTCGGTGTGCCACCAGGAGGCGACCCGGGCGAGATCGGGTTCTGCCAACCCATGGCGGGCGGCGATGCCGGTCCAGATGCCCTCCTTGCCGAGCATCTGCTGTTCCAGCGGGCGGGGCCGGCCGGCGTACCCTACGGGTTCGACGCCGAAGTAGGCGGCCAGCGCCGGCCACATGCGCCGCCAGCGGAAGATGTCGCCGTTGACGATGTTGTAGGCCTCGTCGCCGACCCCGTCGGCGGTGGCCGCCCAGATCATGTGTTCCGCCAGCAGCCCGCTGTCCGTCATGTCAGTGAGGCTGTTCCACTGCGTCTCGGAGCCGGGGAAGATGAAGGGTTGCCCGAGTTCCCGGCAGATGGACGCCTGGACGGCGAGCGTGAGTCCCATGTTCATGGCGTTGCCGACCGCATGCCCGATCACCCTATGCGCCCGGTGCACGGACCAGCCGAAGCCCTGCTTCCCGGCGGCCGCCCACAACTCGTCTTCCTGGGCGTAGTAGAAGTTGGGCGTCGGCAGCCTCGGCTCGCTTTCGCGGAAGGGCGTGTCCGGCATCTCGCCCGCCGCATACGCTTCAAACGGTCCCAAATAGTGCTTCAGCCCGGTCATGAGGGCCACATGCTTCACCGGATGGCCGCTGAGGCTGGCGAGCAGGTTCCGCAGCATCGCCGCGTTGGTGTCGATGTTCTCCTGCTCGGTGTTCATCCGTGACCACGCCGTGTAGAACACGTGGCTCGGCCGTTCGCCGGCCAGGGCTTCACGCAGGTTCTCCACCGAGTGCAGGTCCGCGCTCACATGGCGGACATCGCTGCGCCGGATCCGGCCGCGGGACAGGGCCAGCACGTCCCAGCCCGTGTCGGCGAGCCTGTCGACCAGGGCCGATCCGGCAATTCCGCTGGCCCCAACCACCAGGGCAGTCCTGGTATCAACGGTGTCTGAACTGCTTTGCACGCCATTCCTCCTGTTACTGTCCCGCGGCGCCGTCGCCGCCCCACCATGCGGGCCGGCTGGGCCTGGACGGGTCCTCCGCCGCCCCGCTCCAGCGTCTCACGCCCGCGCGGGGGCCGCCCGCGTAACCTGCGCCCGGGCCGCCCGCCAGCGGAGGGGTGCCGCGTAACCTGATCCCGGGCAGCCCTCCCGGGGAGGGCCCCGCAGTAGGATGAAAGAGTGGAAGACGCGTAAAGATAGCGCGAATGCTAAGGCAGGATATCCGTGAAACTTTTGCTCCGGTATCCGCTTGTTGCGGGCACAGTCGCTGCCCTGCTCGCGGTGCTTATACTGCTCCTGTCCGGGCAGCCCTTGATTGCCCAGCTCGCGGCCAGCGTCTACGCCCTGGCGGTGGCCGTCTACCTCGGCGTCGGCATGGTCCGCCGCCTGATCGGCGGCCAATGGGGCATCGATATCCTGGCCGTTACCGCCATCGTCAGCACCGTGCTGGTGGGCGAGTTCATCGCCTCCATGATCATTGTCCTGATGATGGCTGGCGGAACAGCACTCGAGGACTACGCCGCCGGCCGGGCCAAAAAGGAACTGACGTCCCTGCTGGAACGCGTCCCGCAGACGGCCCACCGGGAACGCGGCGGCAACCATGAGGACGGCCAGCACGAGGATGTTGCCGCCACGGCTGTCAAGATCGGTGACATCCTGCTTGTGCGGCCGGGTGAGGTCGTGCCGCTGGACGGCGTCCTGCTCTCTGAATCCGGCAGCTTCGACGAGTCCTCGCTCACCGGGGAGAGCCTTCCAGTGGAGCGGGTGGCCGGCGAGGGGCTGATGAGCGGCTCCCTTAACGGCGAAGCCGCGGTCCGGATGCAGGTCACGGCCCGGATGGAGGATTCGCAGTACAGCCGCATCGTCGCCCTGGTCAAGGAAGCCTCGGAGAGCAAAGCGCCGATGGTGCGGCTCGCTGACCGGTACGCCGTTCCGTTCACGGCCCTCGCCTACCTCCTTGGCGCGGTCGGCTGGATCGTCAGCGGCAGCCCGGCCCGCTTCGCGGAAGTGCTGGTGGTGGCCACCCCGTGCCCGCTGCTGATCGCCGCCCCCGTGGCATTTCTGGGCGGCATGAGCCGCGCCGCCCGCGGCGGAATCATCGTCAAATACGCCGGTGTCCTGGAACAGCTGAGCCGGATCAAAACGGTCGCCTTCGACAAGACCGGCACACTGACCTACGGCCGCCCCGCCCTCGTTGGGGTCCGGGCGTCGGGGTCCTTCACCGAGGACGAGGTGCTCGGGCTGGCGGCCTCCGCCGAACAGTATTCCTCCCATGTGCTCGCCGCCTCGGTAATGGACGCCGCGCGGACCCGCGGGCTGGTCTTCGAATCCGCCACGGAGGCCACCGAATTCGCCACCCACGGCGTCCGGGCGCGCTTCGACGGCCGCGACGTGGTGGTCGGCAAGCCCAATTTCGTGGCGGAATCGGCCGCTGGCGTCGAGGAAACGGAGCTGGCCAGCGGCGAACTCGCCATCTACGTGGGCGTGGCCGGCAAATTCGCCGGCTCCCTCGTCATGAGCGACCCGATCCGCCGGGAAACCCGCCGCACCCTGGCAGAGCTCCAGGAACTCGGCGTCACGGAGACGGTCATGCTGACCGGCGATGCGCTCGGCACCGCCCAGCACATCGCGGCCGAGGCCGGGCTCACGGATGTCCGCGCCGAGTGCCTGCCGCCGGACAAGGTCGAAGCCGTCCGGTCCCTACCGCTGCGCCCGGTCATGATGGTCGGCGACGGCGTCAACGACGCCCCCGTCCTGGCCGTCGCCGACGTCGGGATCGCGATGGGGGCGCGCGGCTCGACGGCGGCCGGCGAGTCGGCCGACGTCGTGATCATCCTCGACGACCTGTCCAAGGTGGCCTCCGCCGTGCGGGTGGGCCAGCGCACCGTCAAGGTGGCGCTGCAGAGCATCTGGATCGGGATCGCGCTGAGCGTGGCGCTGATGGTCGCCGCCGCGGCCGGCTACATCCCGGCCATCGCCGGCGCCCTCTCCCAGGAACTCGTGGACCTGGCCACCATCCTCAATGCGCTGCGCGCGCTCAGCCCGGGAAAGCGGGCCGGAACCAGGGCGCCGGGGCAGAAGGCTGCCGGCGGAGTTACCGGGCCGCGGCCTGTTTCTCGGCTTCCGCGATCCGCGGAACGGTCCTGAGGTAGCTGTCCGGATTCAGCGAGATCGAATCGATGCCCTCGCCGACCAGGAACGCCGCGAACTCGGGGTGGTTGCTGGGGCCCTGGCCGCAGATGCCGATCTTGATCCCGGCGGCGTGGGCCTTGCGGATGGCCTCGCTGATCATCGCCATGACGGCCTCGTCCCGCTCATCGAAGAGTGAGGCGAGGTGCGCCGAATCCCGGTCCACGCCCAGGACCAGCTGGGTGAGGTCGTTGGAGCCGATGGAGAAGCCGTCGAAGCGGGTGGCGAACTTTTCGGCGAGGACAACGTTGGACGGGATCTCACACATCATGTAGACCTGCAGTCCGTTCTCACCCCGGACCAAGCCGTTCTCCGCCATCACAGCCAGCACGTGGTCCGCTTCCTGCGGGGTCCGGCAGAACGGGACCATCACGATGATATTGCCGAACCCGAGCTTTTCCCGGACCCGCTTGAGGGCCACACACTCCAGCGCGAATCCCTCGCGGTAGCGCTCGTCGTAGTAGCGGGAGGCGCCGCGGAAGCCGAGCATAGGGTTCTCCTCCGGCTCCTCGAAGGCCGAACCGCCGATCAGGTGCGCGTACTCGTTGGTCTTGAAGTCGCTGAGCCGGACAATCACCGGCCGCGGGTGGTAGGGCGCGGCGATCTTGGCGATGCCCAGGGCCAAGGCGTCCACGAAGTAGTCCTTCGGGTCCGCGTAGCCGCTGGTCAGGGCGCGGATCTGCTCGGCTTCCCCGGGGTCGGTGACCCGCTCGGGGTGGACCAGCGCCATCGGATGGACCCGGATCAGGGTGCTGATGATGAATTCCATCCGGGCCAGCCCGACGCCGTCTGCCGGCAGCCGCCACCATTGGAACGCGGCCGCGGGGCTGGCGATGTTGACCATGACTTTGGTGCGCGTCTCCGGCAGCTCCCCGAGGTCCACCTCCTCGGTTTCAAACGCGAGGCTGCCCCGGTACACGCGGCCTTCATCGCCCTCGGCGCATGAGATCGTCACGGCCAGGCCCTCCGCCAGGACGGTGGTGGCATTGCCGGTGCCGACGACGGCGGGGACCCCGAGTTCGCGGCTCACGATCGCCGCGTGGCTGGTGGGGCCGCCGTGGTCGGTCACGATGCCGGCCGCCCGCTTCATGATGGGAACCCAGTCCGGGTCGGTCATCTCGGTGACGAGGATGGCGCCGTCGCGGAAGTTTTCGATGTCCGCCGCGCTCCTGATCACACACGCCGTGCCCTGCGCGATGGAGTCGCCGATCGCGGCGCCGCGCGCCAGCACGGTGCCGGTTTCCAGCAGGTGGTGCAGGATGAACCGGGAGCCCGACTTCCGCGACTGGACCGTCTCCGGCCGGGCCTGGACCATAAACAGCTCCCCGGTCACGCCGTCTTTGGCCCACTCCATGTCCATCGCCCGGGCGTAGTGCTCCTCGACGCTCACGGCCCAGCGCGCCAGCGCGAGGATCTCGGCGTCGTCCAGGACAAACGCGCGGCGTTCGGCCCCCGAGGTGTCCACCATCTTCGTGCGTGCGTGGCCGCCCCTGCTGTAAACCATTTTCCGGTCCTTGGAACCGAGGGTCTTTTCGATGATCGGCGTGAACTCCTGCTCCGCCAGGAGCGGCTTGAACACGAGGTATTTGTCCGGGTTGATGGTGCCCTGGACCACGGTTTCGCCCAGGCCCCAGGCGGCGCTGACCACGGCCACGCGGGGGAAACCTGAATCCGTGTCGATGGAGAACATCACGCCGGAGGCACCGACGTCGGAGCGCACCATCCGCTGCACCCCGATCGAGAGCGCGACGTCGAGATGGTCAAAACCCTTGACCTCGCGGTAGCTGATGGCCCGGTCGGTGAACAGCGAGGCGTAGCAGCGGCGGCAGGCGTCCAGCAGTTCGCGTTCCCCGGCGATGTTCAGGAATGTCTCCTGCTGCCCGGCGAAGCTCGCGTCGGGCAGGTCCTCGGCGGTGGCGCTGCTGCGGACCGCGACCGAGAGCCGGTCCAGTCCGGCGCGCTGCCCCAGTTCCCGGTAGTGCGCGCGGATGGACGCTGCGATGTCCTCGGGGAATTCACTGTCCAGGAACAGCTCCCGGATGGCTTCGCCGGTGGCGCGCAGCGAGGTTTCACCGGTTCGGTAGGCCTTGATCCGCGAGCGCATCGCGGATTCGATCCCGTTGGCCTCGATGAACCGGCGGTACGCATCAGCGGTGGTCGCGAAGCCGTCCGGCACCCGCACGCCCTGGGCTTTGAGGGACTGGATGAGTTCGCCGAGGGAGGCGTTCTTGCCTCCCACCTGCGGGACATCGCCCATCCCGATCTCGTCAAACCACAGCACCGTGGATTCAGCCATGTCGCAGCTCCTGCTTTCGGCAATAGGAAGGAACGCACCGGACACGGCGGTTACCGCCCGGAGCCCGGCGCCTCTGGACCCATCCTGTGGCGGCGGGCCGTCCGATGTCAGAGGCTTTAGACCTTGGTGGCCGGCGCGGCCTTCGCGACCCGGCGGTGGCGGACGATCTTGTACAGCCAGTCCGCGAGCAGCACCGCGGGAATGGCGGCGAGGGCCACGGCCAGGCCGCCGGGCGACGGCGGCGCGTGGCCCAGCAGGGTGGCGAGCGGTCCCAGGAACAGGAACACCGCCAGCAGACCCAGTTCCGCCAGCACGGCCCAGACCAGCAGCCGGTTGCTGAACCAGCCGAGCCGCCATGGCGGTACGGAGGCGCTGCGGCAGGCGAAGGCGTTGGCGAGCTGGGCCAGGACCACGGTGGTGAAGGCGGCGCCGGAGGCAGCCATCAGGACGTCCGACGCCGGCAGTTCCGCCCCGGGGGTCCAGCCGGCACCGAGGAGCACCGCCGTGTACGCCGTCATTTCGAAAAGTGCCTCGACCGGGCCCAGCAGGCCGAACACCCGGATGATCAGCGCCCGGTCCATCAGGTGCCTGCGCTCCGGCGCGCGTTTCAGCGTTCCCTTGCTCGGGGCCTCGCTGCCCAGCGCCAGCGCGGGGAGCAGGTCGGTGCCGATGTCGAGGGCGAGGATCTGCAGCACGCTCAACGCCAGCGGGAACCGGCCGCCGGAAAGCGCCCAGATCACGAAGGGGGTGAGCTCGGCGACGTTGTCCGTCAGGTGGTACGTCAGGAAGCGCCGGATGTTCGCGTACGTGGCGCGGCCCTGCTCCACCGCCGCGATGATGGTGGCGAAATCGTCATCCAGCAGCACGAGGTCGGCCGCCTCGCGGGCCACGTCCGTGCCGCTCAGCCCCATGGCTACGCCGATGTCGGCCTGCTGCAGGGCCGGCCCGTCGTTGACGCCGTCGCCGGTCATCGCCACCACATGGCCGCGGCGCTGGAGCAGGCGGGCCACCCGCAGTTTCTGTTCCGGGGTGACGCGGCTGACCACCACGCCGTCGCGGTCCAGCAGCGCGGTCAGGACGGCGTCGTCCTCGGGCAGGTTGTGTCCCTCCAGCACCAGTTCGGGCGATCCGATCAGCCCGGTTTCCCGGGCGATGGCCGCCGCGGTGAAGGCATGATCGCCGGTGACCATGGCCACTTTGATGCCGGCGTCGCGGGCCGCTTCGAGTGCCACCCGGACCTCGGCCCGGGGCGGGTCGTGCAGGCCGATCAGCCCCAGCAGCGTCAAGTCGCGCTCAACCTCCTCAAGCTTGAAGCTGGCGCCGGGCAGGCCGGGCAGGGTCCGCTCCGCCACGGCCAGCACCCGCAGCCCGTGGGAGGCCATCTCATCCACCATCCGCAGGGCGCGGCCGGCGCCGTCCTCGCCGCACAGCGGAACCACGGACTCCGGGGCACCCTTGACATACAGGGTGGTCCCGACGATGGCGGACTCCCGCAGCCGGCGGGGATCGAAGGCGAAGCGGTGCGAGACGTCCGGCTCCCCGGGGCCTTGCCCGGGTCCTGCCAGCCTGGCGGCCAGGGCATGGATGGCGGCCTCCATCGGGTCGCCCTCGGCGACCCACTTGCCCTCGTGGAGCACGGCACGGCCCACGGAGGCGGCGAGCGCGGCGGTGCTGAGGTGCTGCGCCTCCACGGTTCCCTTCCCGGTGACCTCCGCCTCCGGGCTGTAGCCTCCGCCGATGATGCTGAGCACCCCGGACGGGGTCCAGACCTCGACGGCGTTCATCCTGTTCTGGGTGAGGGTGCCGGTTTTGTCCGTGCAGATGTACGTGGTGGAGCCGAGGGTTTCCACCGCTTCGAGGTTGCGGACGAGTGCGTTCCGCTGCGCCATCCGTTGGGCCCCGACGGCCAGGGACAGGGTGACCGTGGGCAGCAGGCCCTCGGGCACCAGCGCCACCATCACGCCGATGGCAAAAAGAAACGCGTCCCGCCACGAGATCCCGACGAGGAGCGAGAGCACGAAGAACAGCGCGCCGATGCCCAGGGCCATCGCGGCGGTGATGCGGACGATCCGTTGCAGTTCCCGGGCCAGCGGGCTGGGCGGCGCCTCGACCTTTCCCGTCAGGGCGGCGATTTCGGCGAGCCGGGTCTGACCGCCGGTGCTCGCGACAATGCCTTCGGCCTGGCCGTTGACCAGGAAGGTCCCGCCAAAGACGGTGTCGCCGGGAACCTTGGCAAGCGCCTCGCTTTCACCGGTGAGCATTGATTCGTCCACGGAACAGCTCGCCGCCACCGCCAGCCGCAGATCCGCCGGGACCCGGTCGCCGGCAACCAGCACCACAGCGTCGTCCGGGACCAGCTCGGTGGTGTGGACCTTGATGACGCGGTTGTCCCGGCGGACCGAGACCATTGCCGGGAGCAGCTCGCGGAGCTTCGCGGCGGCATGCTGGGCGCGTTCCTGCTGGATGTAGGCGAACACCCCGTTCACCAGGATCACAATGACGATCGCGATGGCCAGCTGCGGCATGCCGGCCAGGTAGGCGAGCACGGAGGCACACCAGAGCAGGATGGCGAAGAAGTGGGTCAGTTCGGCGAGCAGCCTCCGCCAGCCGGGGACTGTGCCGGCCTCGGGCAGCCTGTTCGCCCCGACCTGTTCCAGCCGCCGCGCCGCCTCCGCGGAGCTCAGCCCGGGAGCGGCCCGGAGCGCCTCGGCGCTTTGCCCCCCGGCGGGGGCCTCCGGCGTCACGGCCGGCCGCGGCCGCTTAGGCGCAACACCGTAGACCGGCCCTGGTCAGGTAGCTCATGGATTGAGGGTGCGCCCCACCGTCGGCCCACGTTAGGGCCAAAGGTCACCGGGTGGCGTCAATCGGGTCTATCCGATGATCTACACTGTTCCCAACACTACTGTCAGTAAGGATCCCTTATGTTCGTCGCCCTGCGCGACCTGCGGTTCGCCCGCGGTCGATTCATTCTCATCGGCTCCGTCGTTCTCCTCATCACCCTTCTCGTCGGATTCCTCGGCGGCCTCACGCAGGGCCTGGCGAACGCCAACATCTCCGCCCTGACGCCGTTCCACGCCGACCGCGTCGTGCTGGCCCAGCCGGGAATGGGCAAGACCCTGAGTTTCATCGACTCGCAGCTGAGCGAGGAATCCGCCACCGCGTGGAGTGCGGCACCCGGCGTCACCGCCGTCGAACCTCTGGGAATCACCATCAGCAAGGTCACGGCGGCACATGACCGCGAGGCGACCGTGTCGCTGTTCGGCGTGGAGAAGACCTTTACCTCCATCTCACCGGAGCAGACGGTGCCCACCCAGGACGGCACGCTTGTGCTGTCCAAACGCGCCCAAGCCGCGCTGCACGCGAATCCCGGTGACCCGGTGACCGTCTTCGGGCACGAGTTCACCGTCGCAGCCGTCTCCGGGAGCGCCGAATTCAGCCATACCGGGGTCATCTGGATGTCCCTCACCGACTGGCGTGACATCGTCGCCCAGCAGACCGTCAAGGCCGCGCCGTTCGCAACCGCCCTGGCTGTACAGGCCGACAGCAGCGGGGACTTCACGGCACTGGATGCCCGGGCCAATACGACGTCGAGCCCCCTCTTGCTGTCGCTGATGGCCATCGAGAGCTTCAAGAGCGAGATCGGTTCGCTCGGCATGATGCTGGGCCTTCTGCTTGGCATCTCCGCGCTCGTGATTGGCGCGTTCTTCACCGTTTGGACCATTCAGCGCAGCGGCGACATCGCAGTACTGAAGGCCCTGGGCGCGTCAACCGCCAGCCTGGTGCGCGACGCGCTCGGCCAGGCACTGGTGGTTCTCGTCATCGGGGTGGGTCTCGGCATCGGCATCACCGCCGCAACCGGGGCCATGCTGCCCGCGGCGGTGCCGTTCGTCGTCAGCCCGGTCACCACCATTCTTCCCGCCGTCGCCATGGTCGGCCTCGGCCTGATCGGGGCCGCATTCGCGCTCCGCAGCGTGATCAAGACAGACCCGCTGACGGCCCTCAACGGCCAGAACAACTAGGAGACCGCCATGATTCGTCTCGACGACATCACCCTGACCTTCCCCGACGGCGACGGCTTCGTCACCGCCATCGACCATGCCAACCTCGCCGTGGAGCGCGGCACGATCACGGCGATCACCGGACCGAGCGGCTCTGGCAAGTCGAGCCTGTTGG
Source organism: Arthrobacter sp. PsM3 (assembly GCF_030433895.1). GTDB lineage: Bacteria > Actinomycetota > Actinomycetes > Actinomycetales > Micrococcaceae > Arthrobacter. Next base: position 108,231 of record NZ_JARUXE010000003.1, read on the forward strand.
CCGTCGCCTCCGCCCTGATCGCCCCCGACTCCGGGCGCGTACTGATTGACGATGTGGATGCCTCGACCCTCAGCCGCACCCAGACCGCCACCCTGCGGCGCGAACGCATCGGCATCGTCTTCCAGCAGTCCAACCTGCTGCCCTCGCTCACCGCACTGGAACAGCTCGAGGTCATGGGCCATCTCGGCAGTTCGAACGCGACGAAGCGCTCCGCACAGGAGCTTCGGGCCCGGGCCACCGACCTGCTGGTGTCCGTCGGCCTCGAGGGCCAGGCCGGCAAGCGCCCGAGCGCGCTCTCCGGCGGGCAGCGCCAGCGGGTCAACATCGCACGCGCCTTGATGAACGACCCCTCCATCCTTATCGTTGACGAGCCGACCAGCGCGCTCGACCAGGAACGCGGAGCGGCGATCATCGACCTCATTCTGGAGATGACGCTCGCCCGCAACACCGCGACCATTCTCGTGACCCACGACCGGTCGCACCTTACCCGAATGGATGCCGTGTTCACCATGGTCGACGGCACGCTCACCCCGGCCGCGGTCGAGGTGGCGGCAATGATTGCAGCACAATAGGTGCCGGCGAGGCTCCACCGCGGCCCGCTCGGGCGGTAGGGCGGCTCGCCTAAGCGGTAGCCATGTGCACCAGGGCCAGGGTGCGCTCGGTCACCGTGTCCACGGATGCCCCCGACTCGACCGCCGCCATGGCCGCCTCGAGCACTCCGCCCAGGAGCTGCGCCGTGATCAGGAGCTCAGGCACCCCGAGCTCCTGGAGCGCCTGCATGAACGGCGCAGTCTGCTCACGGTGCAACTCATCCAGCCGGGCCAGGCACTCCTTCGGAAGCTGCGCGGCGGCAAGCGCGGCGGCCGGCCGGTGCGCGCCCTCGTTCGCGAGCAGCAGTGTCACGCGCACATACTCATCGAGCCTTTCGGCCGGCCCGCTCACGGCGTCGAGGGCCAGCGCGAGCCTGGCATTGGCGCGCGGAAAGGCATCCTCGATCACGGCGGCGAGGATATCTGCGCCGGAGGAGAAGTACTGATAGACGCTCGGCCTGGCCAGACCCGCGGCCGCCCCCACCGCTGCGGGCGTCACTGCGTTGACTCCCCCGCTGACGAGCAGCTCCGTTGCCGCTTCGAGGAGGGCGGAGCGCTGGCGCACACGGTGCTCCGCAACGGTCGGGGCGGAGATCTTCGGCATGCGAGTCCTTTTCGTGAGCGGGCCAGTGAAGCCTCCAGTTTACGAGGTTCTCCTGCCAAAGGCCTAGGATACTGACAGAAGCGTCAGTAAGCTCCTGCATGACACGCACAACGAGAGATCAGGAACGACCGTGACCGATGCGCTTCCCCGCCCTGCCGACACCACGCTGAACCCGAAGCGCTGGAAAGCGATGCCGATCATCGCCCTGGCCGTCTCCATCATCATCATGGATGCCACGGTCGTCAATGTCGTTCTCCCCGTGCTGATCCGCGACATCAGCCTGACCGCTTCCGACGCCGAATGGGTCAACTCCGTCTATGCGCTGGTCTTCGCCGCGCTCCTGATCACGGTCGGCCGGATCGGCGACATCTTCGGCAGGCGGCGTCTGCTCATCGTCGGCATCGTCGTTTTTGGCATCGCGAGCGTTCTGGCCGCCATGTCGGACTCCGGCGCGACCCTGATCGCTGCACGGCTCCTCCAGGGTGCCGGCGGCGCCATGATCCTGCCCGCAACCCTCTCCACCGTGAACGCTCTCTTCACCGGGCGGGAACGTGGGATCGCCTTCGCGATCTGGGGCTCGACCATCGGCGGCATGGCAGCGGTCGGGCCGCTCGTCGGCGGCTGGCTGACCACCGACTTCAGCTGGCGCTGGGCTTTCCTGATCAACATCCCGATCGCCGTGATCGTCCTGATCGGCACCTTGCGCTGGGTGCCGGAGACGAAGGACCCGCACGCCGAACGCGGTGCCGACATTGCCGGCGTCGTGCTGTCCATCCTCGGACTTGGCGCACTCGTCTTCGGCCTGATCGAGGGCCAGCGCTACGGCTGGTTGACCACCACGGAGCAGCTCACCGCCGGCAGCTTCCGCTGGACCTGGCCGATCTCCCCGGTCCCGGCCGCTTTCGCGCTCGGCGCAGCCATGCTTTTCACGTTCGTGCTCGTCGAGCGATCCAGGGCACACGCCCGCAAACCGGCGCTGCTTGACCTCACGCTGCTGGACATCCGGAGCTTCCGCTACGGAAGCATCGCGGCCCTGGTGGTGGCGCTGGGCGAATTCGGTATGCTCTTCGCGCTGCCGCTGTTCCTGCAGGGCGCTCTCGGCTACACGGCGCTGGACACGGGACTCCTGATCCTGTCCCTGGCCGTTGGCACCTTCCTGATCTCCGGTGGTTCAGCCCAGCTCACCCGCCGGCTCGGCGGTCGCGGCGTCGTGCGCGCGGGCCTGTTACTCGAGGCCGTCGCCATCACCGGGCTGGGCCTGAGCATCAGCCTCACCGCGAACGGCTGGGTGCTGGCGGCCTGGCTGTTCCTGTACGGCATCGGCGTCGGGATGGCCACCGCCCAGCTGACGAGCGTGATCCTCGCGGATGTCCCGGTCAGCCAGAGCGGGCAGGCATCCGGCCTGCAGAGCACCTTCCGGCAACTCGGCTCAGCACTCGGCATCGCCGTGCTCGGCACACTCCTCGTCTCGACCCTGGCCGCCCAGGCCGCCGAGAACCTGAACACAGTGCCCGGCCTCGATACGGATGCCCGTACGAAGATCGTCTCGATCGTCAAGGACTCGGCCGGAGCGGCGATTCCCGAGGTCGGATCGCTGCCCCAGGGCAGTCCGGCCGCCCAGGCCGCGGCCGAGGCGGCAATGGTGACCGCCGCCCGGATCACCACCCTCAGCGCGGCCGGCATCATCCTCCTCGGCCTGCTCGCAACCTTCGCGCTTCCAGCCATGCGCCGCGAAGACGAGGACGACGCCGTGGTCGCTCCGCTGGCAGCCCAGCCGTAGTGCGCGGCCCCCGGCGGCGAGGCCGGCGAGCCGGCTCTCTGGCCGCAACAGTCTTTCGTTGTAGCCTGCTGGGATGGTCGAGGACGAGCAAGAACTGACGGGCGGAAATGCGTCCGAAAGTGTTGTGCGCGTTGGTCACACCGTCCGAAAACCCTGGCTGGAAAACTCTGCCGCCTCCAGAACTACCTTGGTGCGCTCCGGTCATCCGGGTGGATGTTCCGGAGCCGCTGGGCAGGGACGGCAACGGCCCAAGCACGCGGCTGTGGGATCTGGCGTACGTCGCGCAGTCATTCGGCCAGCTGTTCGACGGACAACCGGTGGAAGTCGCTGCCTTGAGGCTTCGTGCCGTTGTTGACGGATACGACGCTGATGACGCACTACGCAAGGCACTGCCGGCCGCTATGGCGAAACGAACAGCAGCGATGTTCAATCTCCTGAACTCCCCGAACGAGACTGGGTTCCAGCCCTGGGCGGACATGTATATCAACGGACATGGAGAGCTCTGGCGTGCCGCTGCTCACTACGTCGCCCGGAATCAAGCGGTGTTGGAGCGAGCCCTCGCGCAGCCATAAGGGTCGCTACGGCGGGAAGCCAGACGCACAGTCACCCGGGGCGTCGGCACCAATATTGTTAGGTTGCTGATGCTTGGTGATCCCGGAGCTGCGGTGGCAGTTACCCCTGACTGCCGAACGATTCAAACCGCCCCGGTAACCTCACGTCTGCCGCCGCATCGAGCGAAAGTTTCTTGCGAGCGGATACCGCCAGTCCTGCAGCTTCAACAGACTCTTCCAGGGAACTTGGCATCTGCGAAGCCTAGCCCGGGTCCGGGGCGCGGACCGGACCGGCGCCTCCCCCGCGTCAGTCGACCGCAGTTGGCCGGTGCCGTCCCAGCGTCCGGAGGTACGCGCCGAAGCCGTGCGGCGCCCGCGCATGGATCCGGCCCGAGGTCAGCACGCGCATGCTGTCCGTGGCGGTCACGGTGAAAGCGCGGTTCCGGAGGCTTTGCACCAGGGTCCGGTCCTCGTGCGAGGCGAGCTTCGGGAAGCCCCCGGCGGCCAGGTAGGCCGAGGCCCTGACGCCGAAATTGGCTCCGTAGATGTGCGGGTGGTTCTCCTCGAAGGGATGGCGTTCCAGCCAGCGCCGGAGCAGCTCCGGGTCCATCCCAGCGGGGTCCGGTTCCACCGAGCCCAGCACGGCGTCGGCTCCGGCTTCGGCGAATTCCAGCTGGCGGACGAGCCAGTTTTCCGGAACCTGCGAGTCCGCGTCCGTGTTGGCCAGCCAGGTCCGTCCGGCCCACGGTGGCGGCGTCCAGCGTTTGCCGGGCGGCCTGCGCCGGGATGATCCGACGCCGGCGGCCTGGATTCCGGCCGCGCGGCTGGCCCCGGTGTTGCGGACGGCCACTTCAAGGGCGCTGAAGCGCCGGTCCGCCGCGACGTAGCGGGCCGTGATGCCGGCGGAACCGTCGGTGCAGCTGTCCAGCACCACGGTGACCCCGACGTCCACGTCGGGGCGGCGCCGGTGCAGGGCATCGGCGGCACGCTGCACCGCCTTCAGGGCCCGGCCCAGGTGTTCGTCCTCATTGTGGGCCGGGATCACGACGGAGATCCGGTCGATGCTGTGTCCGCGGGGCAGCGGCAGCGGCAGGGGCAGCGGCAGCGGCAGGGCGGCCATTCCGGTTAGCTCTCCGGGCCCGGGTCGGTGGTGGCTGCCGGCCGCGGGTCCCCGCCGGCCCCGGGCGCGATCAGGACCTCGAGGATGAAGTCGCGTTCCCGGTAGAGCCCGGCGTCTGCCCAGCCAAGCTGGCGGCGCGCGGCGGCGTGGACGGAATCGCCGTCGAGCTCCCAGCCGGAGATGGGGTGGCGCCAGTGGCACAGGGCCAGGGTGCCGCCGGGCAGGAGTGCGGCCTCGACCCGCCCGAACAGCTGAGCCAGCTCGCCGGGTGCGAGGTAGTAGCCCACCTCGGAGACCACGATCAGATCGAATCGGCCCTCCGGCCAGTCCTGCGGGACGGTGAGGTGGCGGGTCCGGGCGCCGGGCAGGTGCTCGAGGCGCCGGGCGGCGTAGGCCAGCGCGGCGCCGCTGGCATCGACGGCCAGGAAGCTGGCGCAGCGCTGCGCGAGGTCCACGCTGAGGGTCCCGATCGAACAGCCGATCTCGAGTCCCGCGTTGTAGTTCAGGCCGGGGAGGGCCGCGAGGGTGAGCGCGCGTTTGCGGTGCTCGTACCAGCTGGTGGTGTACTGCCAGGGGTCGTCGGTTCCGGTGTGGACTGCGTCGAAGACGCCTTCCGCGTCGGCGGCGGCGTAGGAATTGGTGCTGCTGGCGGCGGCCGGGCGCTGCCACGCGAAGGTCTCGAACGGCCGTTCGAAGTGCTCCAGGAAGGCCGGCGGGAGCAGCACCTCGTCCCCCGGCTGGCCGGACAGCGCCCGGACCTGCGAGGTGTGGGAGGCCATGGCCGCAGCCTTGGCCTGCCGTTCGGCGGGATCCAGCGGCAGCCGCAGCCAGGACTGCCAGGCCGGGTCCGCGGCGTCCGCCCAGAGCCAGTACCAAATGGGGTACTCCAGCAACCCGTGGCCGCCGGCACCGGCGGCCTCGGCGGCGGCGGAGCCCAGTGCCTCGTGGTCGGTGTGGCCGTCATGCCGGTAGGGCGCCACGAGGGTGATGCGCTCCGCCGGCAGTCCCGAAGCGGCAGCTTCTGCGATGGCGCGCTGCAGCGCCGCGTGCACCTCCGCCCGGTGGTCGGCGAGCCTGCCGTCCGGCAGGGCGAGGAACCGCCAGCCCGGGTCCGGGAGCAACTGCCTGAGCGCGCCGCCGAATTCCCGGAGCCGGACGGCGGCGAGTTGTTCCGGCGTCGTACTTGGTGAGTCCGGGTGCGAGGCCTCCCCTGCCGTGCACAACAGCACCGTGATGCGGGCCCCGAGCCTCCGCAGCCGGACCATCAGCCCGCCGGCCCCGAGGGATTCGTCGTCCGGGTGTGCGGCCAGGACGATGAACGCCCGCCCGGCGAGTTCCCCGGCGTCGAGCGGCAGTTCCGGAAGGGCAGCCAGTCCGCTGGCTGCCCAGGCGTCCTCGCTGGTTCCGGCGTCCTCGTGAGTGAAGCTCACCACGGGTGGTCCCCCTTGAGTGTGAGGGCACCGAGCTGGGCGTCGTCGCGCATGCCGTGGTGCTGGCGGATGTAGAGGGAGAGGTCGGCCATGCGTTTTCCGTAGACGGGGTCGAAGGCGAGCGGGCCGGGGCCGAGGTTGCGGCTGACCAGCGTCTGGATGCGTTCGACGGCGGTGGCGATGTTGCCGCGGACCCGGAGGGCCTCGCTCCAGGCCCCGGTGCCGGAGAGTTCCCCGGCATCGATCCGCGCGGCGGACCGGGCGAGGTATCCGGTCAGGGCAGTCAGTGTGCGGTCGATCTCGCCAAGGTGGGCCAGCGCCAGCTGGTCCGGTTCGCGGCCGCCGCCGGCCGCCTTGAGCAGGGAATCCGTGAAGCCGCGGGCCACCGCGACGGCGCCGCCCAGCCAGCAGGCCGCCACGCCCATGCCGCCCCAGGCGAAGCCGGGCCGGCGGTAGTACCAGCCGGAGTCGCCCAGCGGCACGGCCGGAACGGCGTCGAAGTGCACGGTGCCGCTGGGGATTTCCGTGAGTCCCCGGCTGGTCCACTGCGGATCCTCGAAGCTGACGCCATGGGCATGGAGGTCGACGGCGAAGGCCGCACGGCCGCCGTCGTCCAGATGGGCGGTCACGACGGCGTGGTCCAGCTGGGCGGCCAGGGAGCACCACGGTTTGGAACCGTGCAGCAGGAAACAGCCGTCCGCCGGCTTGGCCTCAAGCCGCAGGCCGGCGGCTTCGGCGGCAAACACACCCCAGGCGCCGTCGAAGTGGACGCCGTCAACGTCCGGGCAGTCCCCGCCGTTCAGGACCGCCTGCCCGGTGGCCTGGGCGAGGATTGCGGAGGCGTCCAAGTGGGGTTCGATGGCCCGGCCCGCGGCGACGTCAATGGCCGTGACGGACGCCAGGATTTCCCACAGGAACGCGGTCCGGCCCTCGCCGGGATTCGGGGCTGCTGCTGCGGCGGTTTTGGCCAGCTCCAGCAGTGCCGGGACGTCGCCGACGGCCGACGCGGCCGCCGCGAGCAGGGGGCTGAGCCCGGCCAGGCGATCCGGTGCGGAGCTGATCCGCACGGCGAGGGGCCGCTGGGAATCGGGGGTCCGGTTCATGTGGTGGCCTGTTCTCCTTCGAGGTGCGTCTGCTGCTGTCGGCGTCCATGCCTGACGGCCGGGCTACTGCCGAGTAGTTCCAGGCCGCTCCATAAATCTAAGCACACTTAGCACTTTCGGGATTCCGCTCGTAGCTCCCGTGCCGGCGCGATGGCCGCCGCGCGGCTACACCACCCGCGCCAGGGCGAAGCCGTCCCAGCCTTTGGAGCCCACGGTCTGGATCACGGTGCCGTCCAGCCGGGGGTCCCCGCCCAGCATCTTCACAGCGCTGATGATGCCCGGGGCGTTGACGGCGTCCAGGGCGGGGTCCAGCACCGCGCCCTCCCAGACCACGTTGTCCATCACGACGGCGGTGCCCGGCCTGCCGAGGCGGATGGCCCAGTCGAGGTAGTGCGGGTTGTTTTCCTTGTCCGCGTCGATGAACACGAAATCGAAGGGCTCGGCACCCTCGTCGGCGAGCGCCTGCAGGGTATCGAGTGCCGCCCCGACCCGGATCTCCACGAGGTGGCCCAAACCGGCGAAGTCGACGTTGGCGCGGGCCACGGCGGCGTGTTTGGAGAGGTATTCGCACGTGATCAGCCGGCCGCCGTCGGGCAGCCCCTGGGCCATCCAGATGGTGCTGAACCCAGCTAGCGTCCCGATTTCCAGCACGCGGCGGGCACCCGCGAGCTGGACGAGGAGTTTGAGCAGTTTGCCGGCTGTGGGGGCGACTTCGATAGGCGGCATGCCCGCCTCGCGGGCGGTGCTGACGGCGCGTTTCAGGGTGCTGTCAGGGCGGACCACAACCTCGGACAGGAATTCCTCGACGGCGGTCCAGCGGGCGGTGGGCTGATGCTCGAACATGCCCCAAGTCTTCCAGCTGACCCGGCCCGGCGGTAGGCCGCTGGCCGCCTACTGGAGCCGGATGTCCTGCGGCACCGCCGCACTAGTCGCCGAGGGCCTGTTCCAGGCGGTCCAGCTTCCCGTTGAGTTCTCCTATGTAGCCCGGGCGGATGTCTGCCTTGATGACGAGGGAGACCCTGCTGCCGTAGCGGCCCACCGCCTCGGTGGCCCGCTTCACGACGTCGAAGACCTCATCCCACTCCCCTTCAATCGTGGTGAACATCGAGTCGGTGTGGTTCGGCAGGCCGGATTCACGGACGATCCGTACGGCTTCGGCGACGGCGTCGTGGACCGAGGCCTCGTCCGCCGCTATGGCCGCCGAACCGGCGGGTGCGTCATCGGCCTGGCGCGCGGGACGGCCTGAGGGTGCGACAGAAAATGCTAACAACATGGCACCAGTCTTTCACGTACTCCCAGTTAGTGGCGGTGTGGACGGGGCCTGGATCTGTCCCCCCTCCCGGTCCGGACGCGGCCTGGAGCAATCCGCGGAATCCGTCACATTAGTCACTACCCGGGAGTAATCTCCCGGCCCCGGCCGTGCGTTGCTAACCTAGGCAAATGAACCGGGTAGCAGACCGCAGGCCGCTCCGCGCCGATGCCGCGCGGAACGTGGACAAAATCATCACGGCCGCCCGCCAGTGCTTCCGGGAGCATGGCCCCGAGGTCCCGCTGCAGACCATCGCCGTGACCGCCGGAGTGGGACCGGCCACACTGTTCAGAAACTTCGCTGACAAGGAAGAACTGGTCCTCGCGGCACTGCACCGGCAGCTCGGGCTGATCGTCGATCCGGTCATTGAGGAGGCCCTCGCCGGACCGGACGCCGCCGATGGCCTGTTCCGTGTCATTGATGCGCTCATGGGCGTGGCCAGCGAGGAAGCCAACCTCTTGGGAGCCGTCGCCGGCCGGCGCGGGCTGCTGACCGGGATCACGGGGGACCTGATCGAATCCGTGGCTGTGCTCCTGGGCCGCGGTCAGGGCCAGGGCACCCTGCGCAGCGACATTTCGATGACGGACCTGATCCGTTTGCTGGCCATGCTGATCGGCGTCGTGGACACGATGGAGGCAGGCTCGGATGCCTGGCGCCGACCGGTCGCCCTCGTCGAGGACGCCATTCGCACGGAGCGCCCGCAACGGCCGCTGCCGCCCCAGGCGCCGCTGCCTGGCACCGCGTTCGACGCTGTGCTCGGCTAGAACTCCTGTGGCGCTATGCGCGCAGGCACCCGGAAACGGTGACGATGAAGGATGCGTTGCGGTTGCTGCCGGACCTGTTGAGACTTCTGCCGCGGCTGGTCGCTGACCGGACTCTGGGCGCCGGGGTGCGGATCCGGCTAGCCCTGCTCCTGGCCTACCTGCTCTCACCGATCGACCTTGTACCGGATTTCGTGCCCGTGATCGGGTACGCCGACGACGTGGTTATTGTGGCCCTCGTCCTGCGCGCCGTGATCGCGCGGGCGGGCGAGGATGCCCTGCGCCGGCACTGGCCGGGAACGCCAGAGGGGCTGCAGCTCACCCTCAGGCTCGGCGGCCTCGGAGCGCCGCTGTAGGAATGCGGGCGCTGTGGGACTTCAGGCACTGAAGGCCGTTGCCTCGGGACCGCCGTCGAACCTGCGCAGGATCTCACCGGCGACGATCCGGAGCTTGACGTTCCTGGTGTTGGAGACCTTGGACAGCATCGAAAACGCTTCCGACTGCGAGCAGCGGCTCTGTGCCATGAGGATGCCGGTGGCCAGGTTGATGTCGGTCCGCGACCGCATGGCCATCAGCAGGTCCCGGTTCACGCCCCGGGCGGCTTCGAACCGGACAGCCAGCTTCGTCACTTTGGCGGCGCGGACGGCGAACGCCCCGCAGGCTCCCACGGCACCGTCGTCGAAAGCCTCGGGGGACGTCGAAAGGAAGGTCAGGGTGGCCGCTGCGTCCGGGTCGTCAATCAGCGAAACGGCGAAAATACTGCGGCTCCCACGCTGGGCAGCCGCCCGCTGGTAGCGCCTCCAGCGGGGATCCATCGTCGTGTCCGGCACCAGCACCGGCATCCCGGTCTGCTGCGCCTCCAGCCCCGGGCCCTCCCCAACGTCGTCCTGCAGCCGGTCCAGGGCCCCGGCGTCGGGGTCACCGGCGGCCAGGGCCAGCGGCCTGCGTTTCCGGGCGACCCGCACCGAACAGACCACCGGGCGCCCGGTTTCAGCTGCGGCGAAATCGGCCGCCAGGTCGGACAGTTGACGGAGGAAATCCTCCAGGACTTCATTGTCCAGCAACAGATCCTGCAGGTGCTCCGAGAGCCGGGTTTTCAGCATCAATCCTCCGCGGGCTTCTCTTTGGCTTCCAGCAAGTGGTGCTGCAGTTTCTCTTCAGCCTCCCGCCGGCGCCGGGCCATCTCCCTTAGCTCGCGGGTGGACTCCGCCCCCGGCGGAACGAACGGTTCGTGCGGCTTGGAGTGCTGACCTTTGCCGGGCGCAGGGGTAGCCGGATCGTCGTTGTCGCTCATATCCGAATGCTCCCACGGGGATTCGGCGGCAAGTAGGGACTAAAGACCGTTACGGAGCGGTACGGCAAAAGTGGCGGGGCTGCTAGGGCGAGTCTCCCAATTGGTTCTTGTCGGCTTTGGCGCGCTGGAAACATGTCGCGTACCGCGATCCTCACCGATGCCCAATGGGAGCGGATTGAATCGTTGATGCCCAGTTCCGACGGGAGCCGCGGGAGACCGTTCCAAACCACCGTCCGATCGTCAAGGGCATTATCTACCGTTTCCGGGCGGGAATTCCTTGACGCGACCTGGCGGAGACCTTCGGCACGTCGCAGACAGTCGGGAAACCCCACCGCCGCTTCCACACGGGGTGGACCTGTCGAATTACGTGAATCTGTTGGAGGAACCGCTCGACCACGGGATCGGGAGGTCCCGCGGCTGGCTGACAACGAAGATTCATCGCCTCTGTGCCGGCAAGATGCGCCCGCGGGTCAAGTTGCTTGGTCCCGGGCAGGGCGGGGACTCCCCGATATTCCCGCACCTACTGGACTCCGCAGCGTTTCCCGACCGGGTCTGGTCAGGGCACGTTCCGCCCGGAGCGGGACTCGGCGGACAAGGATTACTCCTCGAAAGCCAAAGGGTCTTCTGCACCGGCGCGGCATCCAGGCAGTGATCCCGGAGCGCTCCGACCAGGAAGCGAACCGCAAACGCCACCTAGCCTCCGGCGGGCGCGACCACGACGGCCGGGGAGCCTTGGTTGATCGGGTTGGCCTTGGCGGATGGAGCGACCACCCCGAACTCGAAGCCCTTGGCCCGCAGTGCGTCGATGGTGGAGGCCAAGTACGTCCACTGCGTTGAGCGGCAGGAAAGGACGTCCTCAGCGTCGTGGAGCAGGATGATGGCGCCGGGCACCGCCTCCGCCATTACATACTTCTTGACGCCGGCCGCACCGGGGCACTCGAAGTCGCCGGGGTTACCGACGTTCCAGTGCCAGAGAACCCCGCCGCTCATACCGATGGTCTTGAGGTAGCCCGACGAGTAAGAGGTGCTGTTGCCGAACGGGAAGCGCATGATCTTGGGCGCCTCACCGGTGATGGCCTTGATGGCGTCGTTGGTGCGGTCGATCTGCTGCTTTTGCTGCGCCTTGCTGATGTCGGGGAAGTTGGCGTGATCCCACGAGTGGTTGCCGATCACGTGCCCCTCAGCCTTGATCCGGCGGACGAGGTCGGGGTACTGCTGGGCGTGGGAGCCCTCGAGGAAGAACGTCGCCTTGACGCCCTTCTGCTTGAGGACGTCGAGGACGAACGCGGTGCGCTGGGGCGAGGGCCCGTCGTCAAAAGTCAGGCCGATCAGCGGTTTGTCGGCGGCTTGGGCTGCCACGGTGGGGCCGCCGGCCAGCAGGGCCAGGACCAAGCTCGCGGCGGCCAGGGCCGTCACGGCAATCTTCCTCTTCTTCATGGTGCTCAACCTTCCGTTCTCAAGGTGGTCTTCACCCTTGCTAGAGGTGCACCATACTGCGCCGCTGAGGCGCTGTAAACAACTACTCGCTCGCCATGCCTGCGCCGCGACCAGCAGTCCGGATGAAATCCACCTGATGCCCCCCCATCAATTCCCGCGTGCCCACGTAAATCTCCGTTGGGCGCTTTCGGGCACGTGATCCACTCAGAAAGGCCATGAAACATCATGGCCTCAGAGATGAAAAAGCTCCTCGGGGAGCGGTCGGCCACCAGTAAGGCCGCTCCGGGCGATCCTGGACCGGTGCGACTCACAGAGCAGCCTGCTAGCCCCAGCCAAGCAGCCGGAGCCCGGCAGCCGCGCCGGCGCCGGCGAGGACGACCACCAGGAAAGGCGCCCGGAAGACCAGGGCGATGCCGGCCGCGGTCAGTGCCCCGAGGCGCGCATCCAGTGCCAGCGTCTGCCCCGAGGCCACGGTGTTCACGATCGTCAGGGACGCCAGCAGCCCGATGGTCATGGTCCCGGCGATCCGCGACATCCGCGGGTCACGGAGCACGCTGGCGGGGACCAGGTAGCCCAGCAGTTTCCAGGCGTAGGCCAGCAGGCAGGAGAGCAGCAGCCACATCCACAGCGTCATGACGCCTCCCCGGAGGGCCGTGCAGGCTGGTGCGGGTGTTCGGCGTAGGGGTCCATGTCCGGTTCCAGTCCCTCGTCACTGCGGCCATGGCTGAACCAACCGATGGCTGCCGCAACCACCGCGGCCACCAGGATCGGCACCCCGGCCGGCACGAAGGGAACAGCGAGCACGGTGGCGAGGGCGCAGACGACCGCGATCGCCACAGGTTCGCCGCCCTTGAGCCGGGGCCAGAGCAGGCCCAGGAACGCCGCAACTGCGGCCCCGTCGAGGCCCCACTGCTTGGGATCGCCCAGGGCCGCGCCGGCCAGCGCGCCCACGGCGGTAAACAGGTTCCACAGGACGAAGATGCCCAGGCCGGCAGTCCAGAAGCCGCGCTTCTGCTCGGACGGGTCCGTCTGGCCGGTGCTCGTGGCGGTGGACTCGTCGATGGTGACGTGGGCTGCCGCGAACCGCAACCAGCCCTTCGGCTGCAGCAGTGCGTTGACCTGCATTCCGTAGATGCCGTTGCGCATGCCCAGCAGGGTGGCCGCGCCCATCGCAGCGACGCCGGAGCCGCCCCCGGCCACCACCCCGATGAAGGCGAACTGTGAGCCGCCGCTGAACAGCAGCAGGCTCAAAGCCATGGTCTGCCAGAAGTCGAGCCCGGAGGTGACGGACAGGGCGCCGAAGGACACGCCATAGAGACCGGTGGCGATGCTGATGGAAAGCCCGACCCGCACCGCCGGGGACTGCAGGAGTTTCACTGCCGGACCGGCTTCCGCGGGTGCGGCTTCCCCAAAATGGGGTTCCGCAGGCTCCAGGCCCAGGCAATGAGCGGTGCCTGCAGCGGAAGCCGCAGGGTGTGCGCCCGTCGCTGGCCGGGGGTCCCCGCCGGGCCGTAGGCCTTACGCAGCGCGTCGATGTGTCCGGCGAGGAAGACGGTGAACATGGCCGCGGTGCAGCCCGCGGCCGCGCGACGGGTCGCCGGGATCAGGAGTCCGGCGGCGGCTCCCGCCTCGAGCAGGCCGGTGAGCGCCACCCATTCCTCCCGGGACAGCACCGCGAGGGGGCTGTTGGACTGCTCGCCGGTGTCATCGCGGCAGAGGAAGTCCGGAACCACCGGGCCGAAGAAACCGGGATCGTCGAAGTGCTTCGCGGCGCTCGCCAGCAGCAGGGCGCTCATCGCCACGGCGGATAGGGTCTGGGTGTCCCGGCCGGACCAGCGAAATGGCATGGAATAACTCAATCACAGCCACAGACCCCCTGCTAACCGCGGCTGGCGTGCGGAAACGGGACTTTCCGCAGGGGTCAATGTACGCCGATCGGCGTACCTTGATGACTATGAGCGGTGTCGTGGAAATGACGGGTGTCGTAAAGCGTTTCGGGGCGGTGACAGCCCTGGACGGACTGGACTTCGAGGTGGCCGCCGGGGAGGTGCACGGCTTCCTCGGCCCGAACGGGTCCGGGAAGTCCACCACCTTGCGCCTGCTGCTGGGTCTCCTGCGCTCCGACGCGGGTTCCATCAGGGTGCTCGGGCTGGACCCGTGGCGCGAGGTGGCGACCCTGCACCGCCGGCTGGCCTACGTCCCCGGGGACGTGGCCCTCTGGCCCAACCTGGCGGGCGGCGAAGTGATCGAGCTGCTGGGCCGGCTGCAGGGCGGCCAGGACCGCGCGCGGCGGGACCGCCTGCTGGAACTATTCGAGCTCGATCCCACCAAGAAGGCACGCACCTACTCCAAGGGAAACCGGCAGAAAGTGGCCCTCGTTGCCGCCCTGGCCACCGACGCCGAGCTGTTCCTGCTGGACGAGCCGACGAGCGGGCTGGACCCGCTGATGGAGGACGCATTCCGCGGCTGCGTCCGCGAACTGCGCGCGCAGGGGCGCACCGTCGTGCTGAGCAGCCATATCCTCAGCGAAGCCGAGGCGCTCTCCGACCGGGTCAGCATCATCCGCTCCGGGAGGGTGGTGGAGACCGGCCCGCTTGAGCAGCTGCGGCACCTGACCCGCACCTCGGTCACGGCCGACGTCGCGGCGGTCCCGCCCGGGCTGGACCTGCTGCCCGGCGTCCACGACGTTGTCATCACCAACCACCGGGTCACCGCCCAGGTGGACCCGGCCGGCCTGACCCACCTGATGCAGGCGCTGACGACGGCGGGGCTGAAGTCCCTCACGAGCCATCCGCCAACGCTGGAGGACCTGTTCCTGCGCCATTACGGTGACATCCCCGCCGGGGTTCCTGCCGCGGCCGTCGGCTCTTCCCCGGGCCGGTCCACCGTTCCAGCTCCGGGCGGACGGCGGCCCGGCGGTGCCTGAGACCCTGGCCGGAACGGGCATCCTGATCAGGCTCGGACTGCGGCGGGACCGCTGGTTACTGCCGCTCTGGATCGCCGGCTTCGCCCTGATCGCCTATTCGACGGCGCTGGCCGGAACGGAGCTCTACCCGGATGTGGCGAGCCGCGTCGAGGCCGCCACCGCCCTGAACGCGACCGCCTCGATGGTGGCACTCTTTGGACGGATCTACGATCCCACCTCCATCGGCGCCCTCTCGCTGATCAAGTACACCGCGTTCATGACCGCCATCCTGGCCGTCCTCATGGTGATCCTCGCCATCCGGCACACCCGCAGCGATGAGGAGAGCGGACGCCTGGAACTGCTCGGCGGCGGCAGGCTGGGCCGGGACGCCCCGCTGGCGGCCGCCCTCACGATCAGCCTCGGCGCCAACGTGGTGCTGGGGTTGCTCTCGGCGGCCGCGCTGGCCGCCGGCGGACTGCCGGCTGCGGGCTCCCTCGCGTTTGGCTTGGGCTGGGCCGCCACGGGCATGGCGTTCAGTGCCGTGGCCGGGCTGGCGGCCCAGCTGACCGCCAGCGCCCGGGCCGCCACCGGACTCAGCATCGGCGTCGTGGCCGTCACGTACGCGTTGCGCGCCGTCGGAGACCTGGCCGAACCGGGCCCGTCGGTGCTTTCCTGGCTGTCGCCCATCGGGTGGAACCAGCAGATCCGGGCGTTCGCCGGGGACCGCTGGTGGGTGCTGGTGCTGCCCGTGAGCCTGTGCCTGGTGCTGGTCCCCGCGGCTTTTGCACTCCGCGCCAGGCGCGACCTTGGCGCGGGTCTCCGCGCTGAACGCCCGGGCCCGGCCGTCGGTGCGCTCTCCGGCGTCTGGGACCTGGCGGTGCGCCTGCAGTACCGCGTCCTGCTGGCCTGGGCCGTGGCCTTCCTCGTTTTCGGCGTCGTCATCGGATCCCTGGTCAGCAACGTGGCAGAGCTGCTGAGTTCACCCAACGCCCAGGACCTGATCAAGATGCTGGGCGGCCGGCAGGCCCTGACGGATGCTTTCCTGGCCGCCGAGATCAGCATCATGGGGCTGCTGGCCGCCGCCTTCGGGGTGTCCTCGGGCGGCCATCTGCGCAGCGAGGAGGCCGCGGGCCACACCGAAGCCCTGCTGGGCACGGCCACCACCCGGATCCGCTGGGCGAGCAGCCACTTCGCGTTCGCCCTGGCCGGCGTAGCCTTCCTGCTCCTGCTGGCGGGGGTCTCGATCGGCGTCGGAGCCGCTTTCGCCGTCCACGACTCGGCGCTGGTGGGGAGCAGCACCGTCGCCGCCGTGGCCCAGATCCCGGCCGCGTGGGTGGTGACCAGCGCCGTGCTTGCGGTGTTTGGCTGGGCGCCCCGGCTGACCGGGGCGGTCTGGGGCCTCCTGCTGGCTTTCGTCGCCCTAGGCGAATTCGGGGTGCTCTGGAACGCCCCGGACTGGCTCATGGACCTTTCGCCGTTCCGGCACTCCCCGATGCTCCCGGTGGGCTCCGGGAGCGTGCCGGATCTGGCCGGGCTCACCGTGGCCGCCGCGGTGCTCGCGGCGCTGGGCTATGCCGGCTGGCGGCGCCGCGACCTGGCAGCCTAGGGCCGTGACGCTGCCCGTCTAGTGGAGGCTCCGGGATCCGGCCGCCAGCTGCGCGAGGACCTGCGCGGGCCGATTCGTGGTGATCTCGTGGATCCCGAGCTGCTGGCAGAGGGCGACGTCGTTCTCCGAGTCCACGGTCCACACCCGGAAGCGGCGGCCGGAGTCGAGCCAGCGCCGGATGGTGCGGGAATGCCCGCGGACGTAGTCGATGCCCGGCCCGGCCAGGCCCGTCTCGCGGTCGTCCAGGATCCGCTCGGCTTCGGTTTGCGCGGCCTTCATCACGTTCGCCAGCGCCGCGCCGGTGAGCGCCCCCAGGCCGAGCTCCTCCCGGATCTCCTCGACGTTGACGTCGTCCACGAGCTGGCACACAGCGGACGCCGGGACTTTCTTCAGCAGGTGCTTCACCGAGTCCGGGCTGAAGCTCATGAACGACACCATGATGTTGCCCAGCCGGGACGTCGCCGGGTCCCAGCCTTCGGACCGGAGGACTTCCAGGACGCGGTCCTCCAGCTTGAGCTGGAAGGGGCTGGGGTGTTTGAGCTCAATCGCCAGCCCGATCTCCCGCCCTGCGGCGCGCAGCAGTGCCAGCAGCTCCGGCAGTGTCAGCAACTGGGTGGACCTGGCGCCGTAAATCTCCGGAATCCTGGCGCCTTTCCAGGAGGAGAAGTCCAATTCCCGGAGCTCCTCAAGGGACCGGTCCGCCACCGGGCCGGTCCCGTCCGAGGTGCGGTCCAGGTTGGCGTCGTGCAGCAGCACCGCGTGCTGGTCCCGGGTGAGGTGGATGTCGCACTCGACGCCGTCGGCGCCGTCGGCGAGGGCCTGCAGGTAGGCGGCGCGGGTGTGCTCGGCGAAGGCCTCGCTTGAGCCGCGGTGGGCGTAGACCAGCGGACGGGCTGCGGCGGACTGGTCAGGCGTCATGCTGCCACGTTAGCCGACGGCCGCTGCCAAACCGGGGCTAGGCTGGGCACATGCAGGTGAATACTGAGCCAAGTACCCGTTCGGAGCGCCCTGGCGGCGCCGGAGCAGCCGCGGACGACCGTCCGCGCCGCCGCGAGACCGTGGCCACCGGCGACGCCGCGAAGGCGGCCGCGCTGCGGAAGATGAAGCTGCTGGCTCTCTCGCTGCTGATCCTGATGGCGATCATCTTTGTGGTCGCCTTCGCCTTGCAGAAGCAGTACCCATGGCTCGAATACGTCCGGGCCGCGGCCGAGGGCGGCATGGTCGGCGCCCTCGCCGACTGGTTCGCCGTGACGGCCCTGTTCAAGTACCCGATGGGCCTCAAGATCCCGCACACCGCCATCATTCCGCAGCGCAAGGACCAGATCGGCGCCTCGCTGGGCGAATTCGTGGAAACCAATTTCCTGTCCGAGCAGGTTGTCCAGGAGAAACTGGCCTCCGTTGACATCGCCCGCAAGGCCGGCGCGTGGCTCTCCGGGCCCGGCGGCGCCGAACGGGTCGCCCGGGAGGGCGCCGCCGTCATCCGCGGAGCCTTCACGGTCCTCAACGACGACGACGTCCAGGCCGTGATCGAAGGCATGGTCCGGCGGCATCTGCTCGCCCCGCCGTGGGGTCCTCCGGTGGGACGGGTCGCCCAGCGGATCTTCGAGGACGGGCACCACCACGCCCTGGTGGACGTGCTCGTGGACCGCACGGTGGACTGGGTCCGGGACAATCAGGACACGGTCAACCGGCTGGTCACCGACCGTTCCCCGACGTGGGTGCCGTCGTTCGTGGACGGGCTCGTGGGCGACAAGGTCTATGTGGAGATCCTGAAGTTCACCCGGGCCGTGCAGTCCGATCCGCAGCACCAGGTCCGCCGCTCGATCGACAAGTACCTCAAGGACCTCGCCCAGGACCTGCAGCACGACCCGGTGATGATCGCCCGGGCCGAGGGCATCAAGGCGCAGGTCCTCGGCGATCCCGAGATCCGCGAACTCGCCTCCCGCACCTGGGGCACCATCAAGGCCGCGCTGCTCTCCGCCGTCGACGATCCGCACAGCGAACTGACCGTCAGGTTCAAAGCCGCAGTTCACGACTTCGGCACCCGGCTGGTGGTTGACCCCGAACTGGCCGGCAAGGTGAACAAGTGGATCGGCGACGCCGCCGGGTACCTCGTGAAGACGTACCGCTCGGACATCGCGGGCGTGATCACCGATACCGTGGCCCGCTGGGACGCCGAGGAGACCTCGCAGAAAATCGAACTCCAGATCGGCAAGGACCTGCAGTTCATCCGGATCAACGGCACCGTGGTGGGTGCCCTCGCCGGGCTGGCGATCTTTACGGTGGCGCATCTGGCCTTCGGCTAGCAGTCCGGCGGTCCCCGGCGCCCTAGGCGGCCGCGACCTTCGCTTTCGCCCGGCCCGGCATAACAAAGACGGTGAAGGCCAGCGCGGCAAGCGCCGTGACCACAAGCAGCGTCAGCCCGATCGAGTAGCTGTGCGTGGCGGCGTCGTACGTCGCTCCCATGACCAGCGGCGGGAAATAGCCGCCCAGTCCCCCGGCCGCGCTGACCACGCCGCTGATACTGCCGACTTTCCCGGGAGGGGCGAGCACACCGACCCAGGCAAAAACCCCGCCCGTTCCGAGTCCCAGGGCCGCCGCCATGGCGACGAACGTCAGGCCGGCGGGGACTTCGCCGTCGGGCTGCAGGTTCACCGCCCAGGCGAGGACCGCGACGCCCGTCAGTGAGGCGATCACCACGGGCTTGGGCCCGAACCTGTCCGCGAGCACGCCGCCCACCGGCCGGGCCAGCACGGCCGCCAGCGCGAAGCCGGCGGTGCGCGCCCCGGCGCCGCTTGGATCGAAGCTGTAGACGTCCCGGAGGTAGGTGGGCAGGTAGGTGGCAAAAGAGACGAAGCCGCCGAAGACCACGGCGTAGAGGAAGCACATTTTCCAGGTGACCGGGGTCTTCGCGGCGTCAACCAGTTTGGGCAGGACGGGGAGGCTGTTGCGGGTCCAGCCCGGGGCTTCCTTCATTCGGAACCAGACCAGGGCCGCCATGCCGGCCAGGATCGCGGCGATCAGCAGGTGAGTGGGGAAGTATCCGATCGCCGCGACCAGCCGCGGGTTCAGGAACGCGGCCAGCGCCGTGCCGCCCATCCCGGCGCCGAAGACGCCGGTGGCGAAGCCGCGCCGGGACGGCTCATACCAGGCGCTGACAAAGGGAATCCCGACGGCGAAGACCGTTCCGGCGACGCCCAGCAGCAGCGCGGCGGACAGCACCAGGGCGAAGGAGCGCATGGTGCCGCCGACCGCCACGAGCAGGATCGGCACGATGGACGCCAGCAGCACGAAGGTGAACATCGCCCGGCCGCCGTACTTGTCCGTCAGGGCGCCGACGACGATCCTGCCCAGCGAGCCGACGAACACCGGCATGGCGACGAGCACCCCCGTAGTGGCCGGGTTCAGCTGCAGGTTCAGCGTGTAGAAGGCTCCGAGGGTGGCCACGGAGTTCCAGGCCCAGAACCCCACCACCGACGCCGAGGTGGCGAGGACGAGGTTGAGTGTCCGCCCGGCGGGGGCGGCCGAAGGAAGGGACGCGGATCCGGCCACGGGTTTCCTTTCAGTTCGACGTTCTCTGGTGCGGACACCGGCCCGGTTCAGCGGTTCCGGGTGTCCCGGTCGCGGGTTCCGACGGCGGACCAGCCGCGGCGGGCGGCGGTGCCGGAGGACCGCGCCGCCGCGGCGCCTGCCCTGTTGCCGTCCCGGTCCCTGTCACGGGAGCGGTAGACGATGTAGGGACGGAAGAGGTAGTGGAACGGGGCGGTGAAGGCATGGACCAGCCGGGTGAAGGGCCAGATCACGAAAAGCGCCATGCCCACCAGGGTGTGCAGGTGGAAGGAGAACGGCGCAGCCGCCATCGCCCCAAGATCCGGCTGGAACACGAACAGGGAACGGAACCACGGGGCGACGGTCTCGCGGTAGTTGTGCCCGTGCTCGCCCTCGAAGACACTGGCCAGGGTGGTCCACAAGCCGAACACAATGGCTGCGGTGAGCACCACGTACATGGTCTTGTCGTTCCTGGTCGTGGCCATAA
Organism: Arthrobacter sp. PsM3; assembly: GCF_030433895.1. Classification (GTDB taxonomy): domain Bacteria; phylum Actinomycetota; class Actinomycetes; order Actinomycetales; family Micrococcaceae; genus Arthrobacter. Next base: position 128,757 of record NZ_JARUXE010000003.1, read on the forward strand.
AGACCGGCCCGGTGGTGCGGCGGCGGTAGATCAGCAGGAGGATCCCGCCCAGGGTCCCCACCCCCGCGATCCCGCCCACAACGAGCGCGTTGAAGTGGTAGAACTCCTGGCTCATCCCCACCGCCTGGGTCCAGGCCATCGGAATGACCAGGCCGAAGAAGTGGCCCGCGATCACGGCGAGGAGGCCGAAGTGGAACAGCGGTGAGGCGATCCGCAGCAGCCGGGACTCGTAGAGCTGGGAGGATCTGGTGGTCCAGCCGAACTGGTCGTATTTGTAGCGCCAGAGAAGCCCGCCGACCAGGACGACGACCATCACGTACGGGAGCACGCCCCAGAGCACGATGTCCAGTGCGGAGATGACGACGGCGGATCCGGGTTCGGCTTCCAGCATGGCCAGGCTCGATGCGAGCATGGTCAGGCCCCCTTCACGGGCAGCAGGCGCGGATCATAGGGGTCCAGGCCCACCGCTTCGGTGGGCGGTCCGTAGCCGGCCATCCGCATCACGGCCTGCTCGTCGGCCGGGGATTTCCCGGGCAGGGTGGCGCAGATGGCCTGCAGGATCCGGGCGTGCGGAAGCCCGTCCCGGAGCAGCCCGAAGCGGAGCATCTCCAGGCTCGCCCGGAAACGGGTCAGCAGCTCGCGGCCGGCGGCGAGGTCCACGCGGGCGGCGTATTCGAGGACCATCGGCAGGTAGTCGGGTAGTTCCCCGTGGGTGTCCACCAGAATGTCGCTTTGCCGGTAGGTCTTCTTGAAGTTGCCCAGGACTTCACCGCGGCGCCGCGTGTCCCCGTCCGTCCAGTAGGACAGGTGCAGGGCGTGGCGTTTGCCGAGGTCAAACTCGCGCACGTAGTGGGCTTGACTGTCCATCGGCGGGGTGGATTCCAGCGCGCCCAGCACCTCCCGGAAGTCCTCGACGGCGCCGGGGAACTCGCCGAGCGCCGCGCGCATGAGCGGCACCCTGCCGATGAGGTCCTCGTCCGGGTAGGACAGGCACCATGCCGCCGCGAGGTAGACGACCCGCTCGCGCCGGCTCACGGCTGCTCCCCCGGCCGGCTGCTGGGAGCCGGTGCGGGAGGAGGAGCGGGGGCGGCCTGCTTCTCCGGGACGAACGCCTTCTCGGGGAACAACCCCGGCGGCGCCCCGGTGCCGTCCCAGTTCAGCAGGTTAACTCGTCCCCGCAGGGTTGTTTCGCCGGGAGCCTCGTCTGAGGTCTGCCGGTCCCGGAGGGCGTTGAAGGTTTCCACCGCCACCGGGACGGGCCTGCCGCTGGCCTCGCCGAACGGAGAGGAATCCTGCATTCCCGGGCCGCCCTCGAAGTCCAGCGAGCAGCCCATTTCCTCCAGGTCATGGGCCTGTTCCACGTGGGCTTTGGGGATGACGTAGCGCTCCTCGTACTTCGCGATCGCCATCAGCCGGTACATCTCGTACATGGTCTGCCCGTCCATGCCCACGGCTTCGGGGATGGAATCGTCGGGGTCGTTGCCCATGGTGATGCCGCGCATGTAGGAGCGCATCGCGGCGAGTTTCTTCAGCACCGTGGTGACCCGGTCCGCGTCCCCGGCGGTGAAAAGCTCCGCGAGGTATTCCACCGGGATGCGCAGCGCGTCGATGGCGCCGAAGAGGTTGCCGACGTCCTCGCCGTCGTGCCCCTGGTCCCGCAGCAGGTCCACCACGGGCGAGAGCGGCGGCACGTACCAGACCATCGGCATCGTCCGGTATTCGGGGTGCAGCGGCAGGGCGACCTTGTAGACCTTGGCCAGGGCGTAGACCGGCGAGCGCCGGGCGGCGTCGATCCAGTCCTCCGGGATGCCCTGGGCCCGGGCCTCGGCCCGGACGGCGGGGTCGTTCGGGTCCAGCAGCACATCCATCTGGGCGTCGTAGAGTTCCTGGGGATCAGTGACGGCGGCCGCCGCGGTGACGGCGTCGGCGTCGTAGAGGAACAACCCCAGGTACCGCAGCCGGCCCACGCAGGTTTCCGAGCAGACCGTCGGCAGCCCCACCTCCACCCGCGGGTAGCAAAAGGTGCACTTCTCGGCCTTACCGGTCTTGTGGTTGAAGTAGATCTTCTTGTATGGGCAGCCGGTGATGCACTGCCGCCAGCCGCGGCACTTGTCCTGGTCCACCAGGACAATCCCGTCCTCCACCCGTTTGTAGATCGCGCCTGAGGGGCAGGAGGCCATGCAGGACGGGTTCAGGCAGTGCTCGCAGATCCGCGGCAGGTAGAACATAAAAGTCTGTTCGTAGGCGAACTTGATCTTGTCCTCGGACTCCCGCCGGACCTTCTCCACGATCGGGTCCAGGTGGCCGTACTCGGCGGAGCCGCCCAGGTCGTCGTCCCAGTTCGCCGACCAGGTGATTTTGGTGTCCTCGCCGGTGATCAGGGACTTGGGCCGGGCCACGGGGAAATCGTCGCCCAGCGGCGCGTCCACGAGCGTCTTGTAGTCGTAGGTCCACGGCTCGTAGTAGTCCTTGAGCTCGGGCTGGACCGGGCTGGCGAAGATCCCGAAGAGTTTCTTGACCCGGCCGCCAGCTTTGAGGACCAGCTTGCCGCGCTTGTTCAGCACCCAGCCGCCGCGCCACTTGTCCTGGTCCTCGTAGCGGCGCGGATACCCCTGCCCGGGGCGGGTTTCGACGTTGTTGAACCAGACGTATTCGGTGCCCGCACGGTTGGTCCAGGCCTGCTTGCAGGTCACGGAACAGGTGTGGCAGCCGATGCATTTGTCCAGGTTCATGACCATGCCCATTTGAGCCATTACACGCATCAGTACTGCACCTCCTGGGAACGACGGCGGACGGTGGCAACCATGTCGCGCTGGTTTCCGGTGGGGCCAAGGTAGTTGAACGCGTAGGCCAGCTGGGCGTAGCCGCCGATCAGGTGCGAGGGTTTGACCAGCAGCCGGGTGACGGAGTTGTGGATGCCGCCGCGCCGGCCGGTCGCCTCGGACTTCGGCACGTCGATGGTGCGTTCCTGCGCGTGGTGGACGTAGACCACGCCGGCCGGCATCCGGTGGCTGACGATCGCCCGGGCCACCAGGACGCCGTTGGTGTTCAGGCATTCCACCCAGTCGTTGTCCCTGACCTTGATGGCTTCAGCGTCAGCGGGGCTCATCCAGACCGTCGGACCGCCGCGGGACAGCGAGAGCATCAGGAGGTTGTCCTGGTATTCGGAGTGGATGGACCATTTGGAGTGCGGGGTCAGGTAGCGGACCACCACCTCCAGCTGCCCGTCCCGGCCGAGTTTGGGTTCGCCGAAGAGCCGGTGCATGTCCAGCGGCGGCCGGTAGATCGGCAGCGCCTCGCCGATGTCGATCATCCAGTCGTGGTCAAGGAAGAAGTGCATCCGCCCGGTCAGGGTGTGCCACGGCTTGAGCCGCTCCACGTTGATGGTGAAGGGGGCGTAGCGCCGGCCGCCCGTTTCGGAGCCGGACCACTCCGGCGAGGTGATGACCGGGACGGGGCCGGCCTGGGTCTGGGCGAAGGTGATGAACTTTTCCTCGGACCCTTCGGAGAGGTCCGCCAGCTTCCGGCCGGTGCGGACTTCCAGATCCTTGAAGCCCTGCACGGACAGCGCGCCGTTGGTGGTGCCGGAGAACGCCAGGATGGCCTCCGCCATTTTCGCGTCGGTGTCGATTGCGGGACGGCCGTCCGCGGCGCCGCCGAGCATCACTCCGTTGGAGCGGCTGAGCCGCTCCAACGGCCCGGCGAGTTTGTAGGTGACGTTCTTGACCGTAAAGCCCAGCTTGTCGGCCAGCGGCCCGACGGCGGCCAGCTTGTCCGCGATGGCCGTGTAGTCCCGCTCCACCACGGAAAAGATGGGCATGTTCTGTCCCGGCACCGCGGGGATGGACGTGTCCCGCCAGTCCCGCACGATCCCGCCGGGCTGGGCGAGCTGTCCGGGGGTGTCGTGCTGCAATGGCACGCTGACCAGGTCGCGGCGGACGCCCAGATGGGTCCTGGCCTGCCGGGAGAACTCCTGGGCCAACAGGTGGAACATGTCGAAATCTGTTTTGGTCTCCCACGGCGGGTCGATCGCGGGGGTGAAGGCATGCACAAACGGGTGCATGTCAGTGGAGGACAAGTCGTGCTTCTCGTACCAGGTGGCGGCCGGGAACACGACGTCGGAGAGCAGCGTGGTGGAGGTCATCCGGAAGTCGGCGGAGACCAGCAGGTCCAGTTTTCCTTCCGGCGCCTGCTCGTGCCATTTCACGTCGCGGGGTTTGAGGCCCTCGGCGTGGTCCTTGCCCAGGACGTTGTTGTGGGTGCCCAGCAGGTTCCGGAGGAAGTACTCGTTGCCCTTGGCCGAGGAGCCGAACAGGTTGGAGCGCCACAGCACGAGGGTCCGCGGCCAGTTTTCCGGGGCGTCCACATCCTCGATTGCCGGGTTCAGGGTGCGGTTCTTGAGCGCGTCCGCGATGTAGCTGGGGGTGTCTTCCGCGGTTCCGGCGGCGACGGCGGTCTCCGCCTCGTCGGCGAGGTCCAGCGGGTTGCGGTCGAACTGTGGGTAGAACGGCATCCAGCCGAGCCGGGCCGACTGGGCCAGCGCGTCCGCGGTGTGCATACCGTCCAGGGCTCCGGTGGACAGCGGTGACTTCAGGGCGTCCGCGGAGTAGCCGTCCTGCCGCCACTGGTCCGTGTGCATGTACCAGTAGCCAGTGCCGATCATGGTCCGCGGCGGCCGCGCCCAGTCCAGCGCATTGGCCAGCGACACCCAGCCGGTGGCCGGCCGGGTCTTTTCCTGCCCCACGTAGTGCGCCCAGCCGCCGCCGTTGCGTCCCATGCAGCCGGTCAGCATCACGAGCGCCAGCACGGCCCGGTAGGTGGTGTCGCCGTGGAACCACTGGCAGATTCCGGCGCCCATAATGATCATGGAGCGGCCCTTGGACTCCTCGGCGTTCCGGGCGAACTCCCGGGCCACCCGGATGCAGGCCTGGGCGGGGACAGACGTGATCTCCTCCTGCCAGGCCGGGGTGTAGGGCGTCGCGGCGTCGTCATAGCCGGCGGCCCACTCCCCCGGGAGCCCTTCCCGGCCCACACCGTACTGGGCCAGCATGAGGTCGAACACGGTGGTGACCAGCTGGCCCTCCACCTCGATGACGGGCACCCCGCGCCGGAGCACACTGCCGGTGCCGTCCGCCTGCTCGAAGCAAGGGAGCAGGATCTCGGCACTCGCCGCCGAGACCTCGCGCAGCGACAGCGCCGGTTCGATCCCTTCGAGGTCCAGGTTCCATTTGCCCTCGCCGCTGCCCGAATAGCGGAATCCCATGGAGCCGTTGGGCACGGCCGGGCGCCCGGCCTTCTTGTCGAACAGCACGGTACGGAACGCCGCGTCCTCGGCCAGGGACTCGGCGGGGAGGTCCTTGGCGGTGAGGAACTTCGACGGGGTGAGGGAGCCGTCGTCGCGCCGTTCCAGCCGGACCAGGAACGGCAGGTCCGTGTATTGGCGGACGTAGTCGGAGAAGAACGGGACGTCGCGGTCGACGAAGAATTCCTTGAGCATGACGTGCCCCATGGCCATGGCCAGCGCGGCGTCGGTTCCGGCCTGGGCGGGAAGCCATTCGTCCGCGAACTTCGTGTTGTCCGCGTAGTCCGGACTGACGGTGACCACTTTGGTGCCGCGGTACCGCACCTCGGCCATCCAGTGTGCGTCCGGGGTCCGGGTGACGGGGACGTTGGAACCCCACATCATGAGGTAGCCGGCGTCCCACCAGTCCCCGGATTCCGGGACGTCGGTCTGGTCCCCGAAGACCTGCGGGCTGGCCACGGGCAGGTCCGCGTACCAGTCGTAGAAGGACGTCATCACCCCGCCGATCAGCTGGATGAAGCGGGTCCCGACCGCGTGCGAGACCATGGACATCGCGGGGATCGGCGAGAAGCCAGCGCAGCGGTCCGGCCCGTAGGTCTTGATGGTGTTCACGTGAGCGGCGGCCGCGATCTCGATCGCTTCCTGCCAGGACACCCGCACCATGCCGCCCTTGCCGCGGGCCTGCTGGTAGCGGCGGCGGCGTTCCGGGTCCCCCGCGACGTCGGCGAAGGCCAGCACCGGGTCCCCCAGCCGGGCCTTGGCCTCCCGGTACATCTCAACGAGGACACCCCGCGCGTAGGGGAAGCGGACGCGCGTGGGCGAGTAGGTGTACCAGGAAAAGGCCGCCCCGCGCGGGCAGCCTCTCGGTTCGTATTCCGGACTGTCCGGACCCACTGAGGGGTAGTCCGTCTGTTGGGATTCCCAGGTGATGATGCCGTCCTTGACGTACACCTTCCAGGAACACGAGCCGGTGCAGTTCACTCCGTGGGTAGAGCGGACCACCTTGTCGTGGCTCCACCGGTCCCGGTAGAAGATGTCGCCTTTGCGGCCGCCCTCACGGAACACCGCCCTGCCGTCGTCGGTCTGGTCCCATTTCGTGAAAAAACGGCCCAGCTTCAACATTGCATCCGAGGCGGGTCCATCTAACCCCGCAGGGCCTCCGGCAGTCATGCCCTCAAGCTATGGGCCGTACTTCGGCCCCGATAGGGCCTTACGGCACTGGGCAGGAGCCCTGCGGGGGGATCCGGCCACGGACCGGCCAGGCCGGGCTCAGGCGAAGCTCTCCAGCTCCACACCTGCGCTTTCGAGGGCCGCGCGGATCGCTGCGGCGGTGGCGACCGAGCCGGGAGCGTCGCCGTGGATGCACAGCGAGTGCGGTTCGATCCGGAGCACGGTGCCGTCCACGGCCTCGACTTCGCCTTTCGTCGCGAGGCGCACGGCGCGTTCGGTGATCTGGCCGACGTCGTGCAGCTGGGCGTCGTCCTGCGAGCGCGGCACGAGGGTGCCGTCGGGCAGGTAGGCGCGGTCGGCGAAGGCTTCGGCGAAGACCGGGTGGCCGGCCTCCTGGGCGATGCCGAGCAGGGCGGAGCCCGGGAAGCCCAGCACGGGAAGTCCCGGATCGTAGGCCTGGATGGCGGCGACGACGGCGGAGGCCTGCTCGGCGTCGCGCACTGTCCGGTCGTAGAGCGCCCCGTGCAGCTTGATGTAGTCCACCGAGGCCCCGACGGCGTGCGCAACCCCGTCCAGGGCGCCGAGCTGGTACAGCACGGCGCCGAAGAGATCGTCGAAGGTGATGTCCATGGCCCGGAGCCCGAACCCGGCGAGGTCCGGGTAGCCGAGGTGCGCGCCCACGCGGACGTCGAGCTCGTAGGCAGCCCGGCAGGTGTCCAGCATGGTCACCGGGTCCCCGGCGTGCAGCCCGCAGGCGACGCTGGCGCTTGTAACCAGCGGGAACATCGCGGCGTCGTCGCCCATGGTCCAGGTCCCGAAGGACTCCCCCAGGTCAGCGTTCAGATCCAAAATGTGCCGCCCCCGTTCGCTTTGTTGTCTTTGGCGTCCTTGGCGTCCTTGGGGGCCCGGCCGTGCACTGCCGCCGGGGATTCGGCTTCCGCCATGGCCCCCAGTTCCCCGGGGATAATCAGCGGCATCGGGCCGAACGCCTCCTTCGCGTTCGCGACAACGGCGCGGCCCATGATCCGGTTGCCCACGCCGCCCACGACGGCGCCGATGCCGAACGGCAGCGCCCGTCCCAGCAGGGCCGTGCCCTGCTTTTTCAGCAGCGTCCGCAGGAACATCGTTTGCATCCGTTCCCGCACCGAACCAAAGCCGGCCAGCGGAGCCCGGCGGGCGAAGAGGGAACCCCAGGCCTGCGTGGGGCCCTTGCCCTGCCCCGCGGCCTGCCCGCTCAGCGAGCTCAACAGTGCAGTGCCCTCCTCGCCCAGCATGATCGCCATGACCAGGGTACTGGCCCGCTCGGGGTCCACCATCCGCACGCCGTGGAGTTCCGCGAGGGAAGTTGAGAACAGGGCGGTGGCTTCGAGGAAGCCAACGGTGGCAGCCGCCGAGAGGCCCAGCGCTGCTGCGGTCCCGACGCCGGGAATCACGGCCGCTCCGCCCACGAGTGCGCCGCCGCCGGTGACGGCGATGATGTAGTCCCGTTCCAGCGTGGCGGCGAGCTGCGCCGCTGTGGCGTGCGGATGCTTTCGCTGGAGCCGGCGGAGATTCGCCAGCACCAGCGGGCGCTGGACTTCAACGGCCCGCAGGAGCACGTTGTGGACGCCCGGCTTGGGCTTGCCCTGGGCGTCGAACATCGCGTTGTGTGCTGACTGCTGGGCAATTCGCATTGCCGGGTTGCTTCGCTTGGCCATCATCGCCTCTCCCTGAACCGTAAGTGTGCTGAGCTTCGTCCTGGCTTAACACTAGGGCACGGGCCCGTCGGTCCGCGCCCCGGCAGGCACGGGAGCGGGCAGTTGGGGGCGGATGGGCGTCGCGCATTCGCCCCCAACTGCCCGCGGGATGCCGCCGTAATTAGCGCGGGGTCCGGATGAGCTTCTTGTTGACGAACTCGTTCATGCCGAACCGTGCCAGCTCGCGCCCGACGCCGGAGCGCTTCACTCCGCCGAACGGCAGGTCCGCCTGGGTTTCGGCCACGGAGTTGATGAACACCATGCCCGTGTCCAGCCGGTCCGCCACGGCCTTGGCCTTCTCGGTATCGGTGCTGAAGACCGCGCCGCCGAGGCCATACGGGGAGCCGTTGGCCAGCTCGATGGCTTCCTCCACGCTGGCGACCTTGTAGATGACCGCCGCCGGGCCGAAGAGCTCTTCCGAGAACGCCCGCATCCCCGGGGTCACATCGGTCAGCACGGTGGGCTCGACGTAGGCGCCGGGACCCTCCACGTGGTGTCCGCCGGTCCGCAGTGTGGCACCCTTGTCCACGGCGTCCTGGATCTGCTCGACCAGGCCGTCGGCGGCGCTCTGCGAGGAGAGCGGGCCAAACCGCGTGTCAGCCAGCAGCGGGTCGCCGGGCTTGATCGCGGACATCTTGGCGGTGAACTTCTCCACGAACGCGTCATAGAGGTCCTCGAGGATGATGAAGCGTTTCGAGGCGGTGCAGGCCTGCCCGGCGTTCCCCATCCGCCCGCTGACCGCCGCCTTGACGGTGGCGTCGAGGTCGCCGGAGTCGAGGACGATGAAGGGATCACTTCCACCGAGTTCCAGCACATACTTCTTCAGGTTCCGGCCGGCCACCTCCGCAACCGCCGAGCCGGCCCGCTCGCTGCCGGTCAGTGAGACACCCTGGACGCGGTCATCAGCGATGACCTCGGCAACCTGCTCATTGCTCAGGAACAGGTTGATGTAGGCACCCTCGGGGAGTCCGGCATCCTTGAAGATCCGCTCGATGGCGAGGGCAGACTGCGGGCAGCTGCCGGCGTGCTTGAGCAGGATGGTGTTGCCGAGGATCAGGTTGGGTGCCGCGAACCGCGCCACCTGGTAGTAGGGGTAGTTCCACGGCATGATGCCCAGGAGTGGCCCGACCGGTGCGGAGCGGACAATGGCCTCGCCGCCGCCCTTGACGTCGAGCACTTCGTCCTGGAGGAAGGACGGGCCCTCTTCCGCGTAGTACGAGTAGATGTCGGCCACGAGGCCCACTTCGCCCCGGGACTGGGCCAGGGGCTTGCCCATCTCCGTGGCAATCAGCCGGGCCAGTTCGTCGCGGCGTTCCCGGTACAGTTCGGCCACGCGGGCAATTACCTTGGCCCGAGCCTCCACCGGGGCCGTCTGCCAGTCCCTGAAGGCGTCCTTCGAGGCCGCGAGCGCGTGCTCGACCTCGCCCGCGGTAGCGAGCGGGAATTCCTTCAACGTTTCTCCGGTCGCGGGGTTCACTGTCTTGTAGGCAGTCATTAATCCACCATCTCCGATTCTGGGTAGTCGAGCTCAATCAGGCCGGCGGCCGCCGCCGCGTTGTGGCGGCAAGGCGGCTTTCCGGGCCCAGTACGTCGGAACGGGCTGACCCGATGAGGTGGCCCGTCCCACTAGGCGGCAACCCGGACACCCCGCCGCCTATTCCATCGGACCCTTCGCGGCCGGAATTCGCGGTTCCCGGGCGGGACGGGCACCTAGACTGGAGCCATGCGCTCCCTGAGGGCCCTCCGTCCGTTTGCGCACCGGGAATACCGTGTGCTGATTGCGGCTCTGGCCATCTCCATTTTCGGCTCCGGGATGTGGGCCGTGGCGATGGTCTATGAGGTGATCCATCTCGGCGGAGGCCCGCTGGAGCTCTCCCTCGTGGCGGGGGCGGGAAGCGTGGGCCTGGTCGCGTTTGTACTCGCGGGCGGCATTGCGGCGGACCGGTTCCCGCAGCGGCTCCTGATCATCGCGGTGGAGGGCGCCAACCTCGCCGTCATCGCCAGCATCAGCGGGCTGGCCATCCTGGGCTTGCTGCAGCTCTGGCACCTCGCGTTCGGCGCGTTTGTACTCGGAGTCGGGGCCGCGTTTTTCTTCCCCGCCTATTCCGCCATCCTCCCGCGGATCCTGCCGGCGGAGGATCTGCTGGCGGCCAACGGCATGGAAGGGAGCATGCGGCCCCTGCTGCAGCAGGCCGCCGGCCCCGCCGTCGCAGGCATCCTGGTCGCCGCCCTCTCCCCCGCGCACGCAGTGACGGGAGTGGCCGTGTGCCATCTGCTGGCGTTTTCCATCCTCAATTTGCTCCGGCGCCAGCCCCGGACCGGAGTGGAACGCGCGGAAGCCGTGCCCGGAACGGGGGCGGGCGCGGAGGCTGGAGGCGCTGAGGCGGACGGCGCGGAGGGTCCGAAGGAGAGCATTGATTCGGGCCCGGGCGAACGTGCCAGGACGTCCCTGCTGCACGATCTCCGCGAGGGAGTCAGCTACACGATCCGCACCCCCTGGCTGCTGTGGACCCTGTTGTGGGCCTGCATCTCCGTGCTGTTCCTGATCGGCCCCATTGAGGTGCTCCTGCCGTTTGTGGTCCGCGACCAGCTGGGCGGCGACTCCCGGATGTTCGGCTTCCTGCTCGCCATCATGGGCGTCGGGGGTGCCGCTGCCTCCCTGGCCACGGCCTCGTTCCCGCTCCCCCGGCGCTACCTCACCGTGATGATGGTGTCCTGGGGAGCGGGCAGCCTGCCGCTCGCCGCCGTCGGGATCATGGACAACTTCTGGGCGCTGGCCGCGGCCCTGTTCATCTTCGGTGCCACCGGCGGCGTCGGCATGGTCATCTGGGGGACCCTCCTGCAGCGCCGCGTGCCCCCGCACCTGCTGGGCCGCGTCTCGAGCCTGGATTTCTTCGTCTCCCTCGCCCTGATGCCGGTCTCCATGGCCCTTACCGGCCCCGCCGCCGAGGTGCTGCCGGTGTGGCTGATCTTCCTGGCCGCCGGGACGGTGTGCCCGGTGATGGCCGTTATCGCCACCGCCGTCGCCCGGATGCCGGCCGACGAACTCGCCCATCCGCTGGACAACGGCCGTGAGAGCTTCGGCGCTGGCGAAGGCCCCGGAGACATCGGGGCCGCGGACAGTTCCGGTGACCGCCGCGCGGGCAGTTGAGAACCAACGCGGGGTCAGCTAGCGCCCATGTCGGTGCGGATCATGGGCGCTAAATGACCCCGCGTCGCTTTGGCGGAGGTTAGACCGCGGCGCGCACGATCGGGATCGACGCCGTCGGAAGTCCGCTCGGGAAGATGGTCGGCTCCGGCGCGGCAACCGGTGCCAGCTGAACCCGCACCGTGTCGCCGTCGATCGTGAGCAGTTCGCCGCGCACATCAACCTCAAGCGGTGCGCCCTTCCGCACGGTCAGGCTGATGGCGCCCTGTTCGAGGTCGAGCTCCAGCAGCCGGCCCTGGATCTTCAGGTGGAAGGACAGACCGTCCCATTCGGAGGGCAGCCGCGGGTCGAAGTACGGCACCGCACCCTGGTCGCGCAGGCCCGCGAAGCCGCTGACCAGCGAGCTCCACACCCCGCCGGTGGAGGCGATGTGCACGCCATCGATCGTGTTGCCGTGCGTGTCGTCCAGGTCGATGAACAGCGCGTGCGTGAAGTGGTCCAGCGCCGCGTCCGCGTAGCCGACCTCAGCGGCCATGATGCCCTGCACGCAGGCGGACAGGGTGGAGTCGCCGGTGGTGATCGGATCGTAGAAGTCGAAGGCGCGACGCTTTTCCTCGGCGGTGAAGTCCTGCCACTGCAGGAACATGGCCAGCACGCTGTCCGCCTGCTTGAGGACCTGGTGGCGGTAGATCACCAGCGGGTGGAAGTGCAGCAGCAGCGGGTACTTCGACCGGGGCGTGGCCCAGTCCCACGGTTCCAGGGTCATGAAGTCGTTGTCCTGCGAGTGCACCTGGAGGTCCTCGTCGTAGGGCAGCTGCATCCGGTTGGCGGCCTGCTCCCAGAGCTGGCGTTCGGCGTCGTCGATCCCCACATGGTCCAGGGCCGCCGCAGCGCGCAGGTTAAACCGGGCCATGACGTTGGTGTACAGGTTGTCGTTGACGACGGCGGTGTACTCGTCCGGGCCGGTCACACCGTGGATGTGGAAGAGGCCGTCCTTGCCGAAGAAGCCCAGGGAGACCCACATCCGGGCGGTCTCGATCAGCAGTTCGGAGCCCAGGGATTCCTGGAATGCCTGGTCGCCCGTGGCCCAGATGTAGCGGTTGGTGGCGAAGGCGATCGCGGCGGCGATGTGGAACTGCGCCGTGCCGGCGGCGTAGTAGGCGCTGGCTTCGAGTCCGTTGATGGTGCGCCACGGGAAGAGGGCGCCGTCCACGCTGAGTTCCTCGGCGCGGACCTTGGCCTCGGGGAGCATCTCGTGGCGGAACTCAAGGACCTGGCGGGCGTTGCCCGGACTGGTGTACGTCAGGTACGGCATCAGGTACACCTCCTGGTCCCAGAAGTAGTGCCCGTCGTAGCCCGAGCCGCTGACGCCCTTGGCCGGGATGCCGGCAACGTCGGCGCAGGCCGTGGCCTGGGCCAGCTGGAAGAGGTTCCAACGGACGGCCTGCTGGAGTTCGGTCTGGCCGGCCAGGACGATGTCGCTCGTGGTCCAGTACTCGCGGTAGTGCGCCGCGCTTTCGGCGAAGATCTCCGCGAGCGGCCTAAGGCCTGCCTCCGCGTCGTCGGCGAGGTCCTCGGAGGACTGCCCGACGGCGTAGCTGACGCTCTTCTCGAGGAGGAACGGCTCGTCGGCGCCGACGGCCAGGACGTAGCGGACGCTGCTGTCGTCCTCGTGCACCTGGGTGTCGAAGGGCTGCACCCCGGCGTTCGTCCAGTGGTCCACGGCCAGGCCGATGCGCTGCTTGGATTCCGCGGTCTCCCAGGACAGGCGCAGCGAGCCGTCGCCGCCGTCGAGCCGGATGGGAAGCAGCACCCGGCCGGCGTGCCGGCCGGCACGGCGCGGGTCATGGGCCGAGTGGTCATCCACCGGCTGGTCCTGGCGGTTGATCACCGAGGAGGTCACGTCCGCGGAGATGTCACGGTCCGCGGCGAGTTCCAGCGAGATGCCGAGCGCACCGCGGGACTCGTAGCCGACGGCGCGGCGTTCGGTGGTGGTGACGGTGGCGCCGGAACGGCACAGCCAGGTGATCCGGCATTCGTAGACGCCGGTGGCGAAGTCGACGCTGCGCCGGTAGTCCAGCGCGGTGGATTCGTCCAGGCTGAGGGTCTCGCCGTCGATGACCACGGTGAAGTTGTTGGCATCCGGGATGTAGAGGATCCGCTGGCCGGTGCGGGCAAAGCCATAGGCGTTCTCCGCGTGTTTGATGTCCCAGGTCTCATGGAAGCCGTTGATGAAGCTGCCCGGAAGATCGGCGTCGGCGGCCGACCAGTGGGCGCCGCGGATGCCGAGGTGGCCGTTGCCCAGGCTGAAGAGCGTCTCCAGCGTGCCGGCGTTGCCGGGGAGGTGGACGGTCTCGACCAGCTGCCAGGGGTCGTTGGGGAACCGTGCTCGGTCCGAGGTGATGAGAGCCATGGTGGGGTTTCCTTCAGGCGGTAAAGTCTTGCGGTGAAAAGTGTTCGCTGGGGCAGTGCGGGCGGAAGCCGGGCTAGAGGAGCTCGTCGAGGTCATTGACCACGAGGGTGGCGCCGGCGTCCAGCAGGGTCTGCCGGCCGGCGCCGCGGTCCACTCCGATCACCGAGTGGAAGCTCCCGGCCCGTCCGGCCTGGACCCCCGAGACCGCGTCCTCGACGACGACGCAGTCCTCGCTGGGCAGGCCCAGGAGCCGGGCGGCGTACTCGTAGGTCGCCGGGCTGGGCTTGCCGGGCAGCCCCTCGGCGACGGCGACGACGCCGTCGACCACCACCGGGAAGTAGTCGGAGAGTCCTGCGGCCTTCAGTACGGCCGGGGCGTTGCGGGAGGAGGAGACGACGGCGACCTTGAGCCCGCGGGCCAGTGCGGCATCGATGAAGCGCACGGAGCCTTCGTAGGGTTTAACACCGCCGGCCTCGACGATGTCGTTGAAGACCTTGTTCTTGCGGTTGCCCAGGCCATGGACGGTGTTGTGCGCCGGGTCGTCATCCAGCGGGCCCTCCGGCAGGACGATGTTCCGGGAGGCCAGGAAGTCGCGGACGCCGTCGAAGCGCGGTTTCCCGTCGATGTGGTCAAAATAATCGCTTTCCCGATATCCGGGCACCCCGGGCACGGTCGCGAGGAATCCGTCGAAGAGTTCCTGCCAGGCGCGCTCGTGCACGATCGCGGTGGGGGTCAGGACGCCGTCGAGGTCAAAAAGAATCGCGGCGGCCCCGGTCCAGCTTGACGGGGTGCTGTTGGGAAGCTCAGTCATGGATCGGTTGTCCTTTCAGACGGCGGTAGCGAAGTGGGTGGGGCGCGCGGGCGGGCCGGCGGCGGGAGGCGCCGTGGAGAGGGGAAGCCCCGGAGGTTCCGGGCCGCGGGCGCGCCCCGGGCCGGGCGCTGGTCAACGCCGGCGGCGGGTGTTCCTGCGGTCAGCCTGTTTGGTCCCCAGCACGTGGCTGGATGGGGGATGTGGAAGTCCGTGGCCGTGGAGTCTTGCAATCAGCAGTCTGGGTGCAATCGCGCCTTGCTGGGCCACTGGCCGGGAGATGCTCGGCGGGTTCCGGAGGGCCCGGAAGGCGGTGCAGATGGAAAGTGCGCCGGCCTCCTGAATGGTGGCACGCGGCGTCCTGGCCTGCAGCACGGGCTCAGCCCTTTCTTCCCCCTGAAGTTGTGGGCCGTGAACATGGCCAAAGACAAGTCTAAACGCTGACAAAATTGGCGCGCAACTGGATGAATGAACTTGGGTCCTTTGCCCCTGTCGCGCGGGCGCGCCGCGGGCTATGAACAGGGCCGGTTTCAGCTCTCCTGGCGGAGCACGTAATGGCGGAGGAAGGCACTGACGTCCACCAGTTCGGCCGCCGAGATGGCGTGGCCCATTCCGGGGTAGGTCCGCGCCGTGAGCTGCGTGTGCTCGTGGAGCCATTCCTCGGTGTGGTCCGTGGCTGCGTCGTTGATCACCAGATCCTCCCGGTCCCGGCCCCAGAAGAAGGGCGGCCGCGAGTCGAACGATTCGCTCATCGCCAGGAGTTCGTTTTCCAGGACAAAGCCGGACAGCCCGACGACGGCCTGGAACCGCGCCGGCCGCAGCCGCAGCAGGGTGGTGGCCATTGCCATGCCCTGGGAGTAGCCGAGCAGGCTGACGCTGCTGTGCTGGTCCTTGACGGATTCGATCCAGTTGAAGACCGCATTCGTGGAGGAGATGACGTCGGCGAAGTCATGGGTCAGGAAGTAGTCCAACAGGAACCAGCCGTAGCCGTCCCCGATCACCTTGGGGCCGCGCAGCGCAGCGCAACTGAACCCGGCTGGCAGGCGGTCGAAGAGTTTCACCATCCGGGATTCATCCCGGCCGTAGCCGTGCATCATCACCAGCAGCGGCGTGCCGGCGCGTTCGTGTTCCGGCTTGGACCAGACGACTGTCTCCATCGGAACAGCCTAGCTTTCGGTGATCACCAGCGCGGTGCTGTGGCCGCCGAATCCGAAGGCATTGGCGATGCCCGCCCGGGCCGGCTGGCTCTCAACAGTTCTGTGGAGGAGGTTGAGGTCGATCCCATCATCCGGCTGGTCCAGGTTGCTGATGCCGGGAACCGCGCCGGTCTTCAGGGCCTGGATCATAACGATGGCTCCGAGCGCGCCGGCGCCGCCGAGGAGGTGCCCGGTGAGGGATTTCGTGGACGTGACAGGAACCTGGGTTCCGAGCACGGCCTTGATCGCTTCCGCTTCCAGGCGGTCACCGACCGGCGTGGAGGTTGCGTGCGCATGGACCAGGCCGATGTCGGCGGCACCCAGGCCGGCGGCCGCGATCGCTTTTTCCATCACCCGGCGCTGGGTGGCCGGATCGGCAGCGACGATGTCGACGGCGTCGGACGTCACCGCGGTCCCGGCCACGACGCCCAGGATTTCGGCCCCGCGGGCGCGGGCATGGTCTTCACGTTCCAGGACCAGGACCGCGGCGCCTTCGGCCAGCACGAATCCGTCCCGGTCCCGGTCGAAGGGCCGGGAGGCGGACTGCGGGTCCCCGTTGCGTGTGGACAGGGCCCGGATTTGCGCGAACCCGCTGACAATCAGGCCGTTGATGCAGGAATCCACGCCGCCGGCGATCACAACGTCCGCCGCGCCGGACCGAATCATGTCCGCCGCCTGCGAGATGGCTTCGGCCCCGGAGGCGCAGGCGCTCACCGGGGTGCGCGCACCGCCTTTGGCGCCGACGTCGATGGAGACCCAGGCCGCGGGGCCGTTGGCCATGATCCGGGTGAGGGTGTGCGGGGAGACCCTGCGCGGGCCGCTGGCATCCAGCGTCCGGGTCTGGTCCAGGGTGGTGTCCAGGCCGCCGTAACCGGAGCCGATCACCACCGCCAGGCGCTCCGGGTCAGCCTCCGGACGGCCGGCCTGCGCCCACGCTTCACGGGCTGCGATCAGGGCGAGCTGCCCGCACCGGTCCATCCTCTTGTATTCGGGGATGGACAGCAGCGATGCGACGTCAACGGTCACGCGGCCGGCCATGCGGACGGGCAGCGGCTGGGCCCAGTCGTCGTCGAGGGCCACGATTCCGGAGCGTCCGGCCAGCAGCGCGGCCCGGGTCTCGGCTGCGGTGCCGCCAACTGGGGTCACCGCACCCAGTCCGGTGACTACGACTTTGGGTGAACCTTCAGGCATGGGTAACCGGTATTTCTGTGAGAGCCGCCGCGGACCCGCGGGAAGTGCGGGGGCGGGAAGGGGCAGGCGGGGTGCGGGAGCGGGCAGGAAGCTGGATGCGGGCGGGCTGCGGGCGGGGCGGGGTGCATGGAGCGCCACCGCCCTGCCCCTTAAGAATACGTGCGATCTGCTGCGCCGGGCGGCCCGAAGGTGCGAAGTTAAGCCCCGGGCCGGGCAAGACTGACCGGTGTGGCGGCGTCCAGATCGTTGAAACAACACACACCGGGCTGTAGCGTGACGCTGGACAGCATGCTTAGCAATACCTATCCGTCATACCGGACACAAGGAGCAAGTCATGAGAATCGGTTCCGCAATCTTCCTCATCGCCCTCGGCGCCATCCTGGCGTGGGCCGTCACCCCCGGACTGATCCCCAATGTTGACCAGACCATGATCGGCTACATCCTGATGGCGGTGGGCGTGATCGGACTGATTGCATCCCTGGTCCTGGCCTCTCCGGGTCGCAGCCGCACCCGCCGGGTCAGTGAAACCCGCTCCGTCGTCGATCCCAACACCGGCGAGACCATCACCCGCAACGAGAGCCGCGACGCCGGCATCTAGTCCCAGGGCGCCACAATGCACCGCGGTGCGCCGCCGCACGAACGACCCGGATGCCGGGCCGGACCCAGGGTCTGGCCCGGCATCTGCCATATGGGCCACCCGGCCTTCCGCGCAGGCTCCCCCGGCCGCGGCCCCCGGAGAGCACATGCCCAGTCCGCGGAGCCGCGGCTGGACATAGTTCCAATATGCCCACTCCCCGGCGCAAAGACCGGACATGTCCAACGACTCACGGCCGCACGCCCGCGCATGCCCAGCCCGCGGAGCCGCGGCTGGACATAGTCCCAATGTGCCCACTCCTCACCCTGAACACTGGGCATGTCCCCCGGGAGGGGCGGTAACTCTTCTGCGTTCATGTTGTTTTCCATTGACAAAGCCACAAATGCAAAGATAAAGTCAATCAACTCCACTACCTGTGATGGCTATCACGGGAGTGGCAGGAAGGCCCGCTGTACTGACGCAAGGGAGAGCCAGTGTTCGCCGAGGAACGCCAACAGCTGATCGTTGGGCTCATCACCGCCAGCGGCCGTGCCAGCGTTACGGACCTCGCCGAGCGTTTCAGCATCACCACCGAGACCGTCCGCCGGGACCTCGCCGCCCTCGAAGCCGCCGGCAGCGTGCGCCGGGTCCACGGCGGCGCCGTATCCCCGGACCGCTTCAGCACGAACGAGGAAAGCATCCTGGTCCGGACTGATCAGCACCAGCCGGAAAAGACCCGGATCGCCGAAGCCGCCCTGGCACTCATCCCGCAGGACCGGACCGGCAGCATCCTGATCGACGCCGGTTCCACCACCGAGTACCTCGCGGAGCTCCTGGCCGCCCGGACTGCAGCAACGGCGGCCATTTCAGGACCCGGTGCGGAACTTGTGGTCATCACCCACTCGCTGCCCATCGCGGCCAGACTGTCCGGCGAACCCGGCATCGCCCTGCACCTGCTGGGCGGGAAGGTCCGCGGCATCACCCAGGCCGCCGTTGGCCAGTCCACCGTGGAAGCCGCCCGCCGGATCCGCCCGGACATCGCCTTCATCGGCACCAACGGCATCCATGCAGCCTTCGGGCTGAGCACTCCCGATCCTGAAGAAGCAGCTGTCAAGGCTGCCTTCGTCCAATCAGCGCGCCGCATTGTGGTGCTGGCTGATGCCTCCAAGCTGGACACCGAAACACTGGTCCAGTTCGCCTCGTTGAAAGATCTGGACACCTTGATCACTGACACGAAACCCAGCCAGGAGCTGGCCGACGCCCTCGCGGATGCCGGAGTGGAGGTGGTGGTCGCATGATTGTCACCCTGACCGCCAACCCGAGCCTGGACCGCACCGTGGCGCTGCCCGGCCCACTGCTCCGCGGCGAAGTCCAGCGGGCCGTCTCCGTCCGGCAGGAATCCGGCGGCAAGGGAGTCAACGTCTCCCGTGCCCTCGTCGCCTCCGGCCTGAAGACGGTCGCCGTCCTGCCCGGAGCCGAGGCGGACCCGGTCCTTGCCGGGCTCCGGGAAGGCGACGTCCCGTTTGCCGCACTCCCGATTGGCGCGCCGCTGCGCAGCAATGTGGCACTCACCGAGCCCGGGGGCGTCACCACCAAAATCAACGAACCCGGCCCGGTGCTGAGCGCGGACCAGCAGGAAGCCCTGATCGGGCTGCTGCTGGACCACTCACGCGGTGCCAGCTGGGTTGTCCTGGCCGGCTCGCTCCCACCCGGGGTCCCGGCCGACTTCTACGCCACCGTCACCCGGCGGCTGCGCTCCATGGATCACGGCAACGAGGTCCCCCTCATCGCCGTCGATTCCTCCGGCGAACCGCTCGCCGCCGCGATCTCCGGCGACGCGCTGGGGAAACCGGATCTCCTCAAACCCAACGCCGAGGAACTGGTGGAGCTGGCTGCCGCAGCCGGGTTCGCCACGCACAAATCCGCCGAGGAACTCGAAGCGGATCCGGAGGCTGCCGCGGTGGCCGCCGCCGCCGTCGTGCGGTCCGGAGTGGGTGCCGTGCTCGCAACGCTCGGCTCCAGGGGTGCGGTGCTTGTAACGGCCGACGGCGCGTGGCTGGCCACGCATCCGCCGGTTACTGCGGTGAGCACGGTGGGCGCGGGCGATTCCTCGCTGGCCGGCTACCTGCTCGCCTCAAGCCAGGGCGCCGCCCCGGCCGATTGCCTCCGTCAGGCTGTGGCCCATGGTGCCGCCGCCGCTTCGCTGCCGGGCTCCACAGTCCCGGCGGTCCACCAAACTACCCCCGATGCCGTAACCATCACGGCCCTCCGGAAGGATTGACAGTGACTCAGCTCATTACTACCGAACTGGTCGAGCTCGACCAGAACCTGGGCAGCTCGCCCGAGGACGTGATCCGGCACCTGGCAGGCAAAGTTGCCGCCAACGGACGCGCCACCGAGGTCGAAGGCCTCTTCGCGGACGCCTTCGCCCGGGAACAGAAGACCGCCACGGGCGTGCCCGGCGGCATCGCCATTCCGCACTGCCGCTCGACGGCGGTTACCGAACCGACGCTCGTAATGGCCAGGCTTTCCCAGCCGGTCGACTTTGGCGCCAAAGACGGACCTGCGGACCTGATTTTCTTCATCGCGGCCCCCGAAGGCGCGGACCAGGAGCACCTCAAGCTGCTCTCGAGGCTCGCCCGGTCGCTGATCAAAAAGGACTTCACCGCGTCCCTGCGCGCCGCCCGCTCAGAGGCTGAGGTCGTCGAGCTCGTCGAAGGTGCCCTCGCGGACAAGCCCGCGGCCCACTCCGCCGCTGCCCCGGCTGCCGCTGCCGGCGCTGCTGCTGCCGGTTCAACTGCGGCCGCCGCGGCGACCGAGCCCGCAGCCGCCGGGGCAGCGCGCCCCAAGCGCCTCGTCGCTGTGACCGCCTGTCCCACGGGCATCGCCCACACCTACATGGCCGCTGATTCACTCGTGGCCGCGGCCAAGGAAGCAGGCATCGACCTCCAGGTGGAAACGCAGGGGTCCTCCGGCGCCAAGCCGCTAGACCCCGCCGTCATCGCCGCCGCCGACGCCGTCATCTTCGCCGTGGACGTGGACGTGCGCGGCAAGGAGCGCTTCGCCGGCATGCCCGTCATCAACGCCCCGGTCAAGCGCGGCATTGACGAGCCGGACAAGATGGTCCAGGAAGCCCTCGCCGCCGCGGACAACCCCAACGCCCGCCGGGTCCCGCATTACGGTGCCGAGGAACAGGCGCAGCAGGAGGCCGAGGAAAAGGGCGAGCACCTCGGCACGAAGCTGAAGAAGGCCCTGCTCACCGGTGTCAGCTACATGATCCCGTTCGTGGCGGGCGGCGGTCTGCTGATCGCCCTCGGCTTCCTGCTGGGTGGCTACGACATCACTGGGTACGCGGACAAGATCCTCGCGGAAAACACCATCGGCAACCTGCCCACGGCGTACCCGGAACTGGCCTGGGGCCCGCTGGGCGCCTACCTCGGAGCAGTGCTCTTCAAGATCGGTGCCCTGTCCCTGGGCTTCCTGGTCCCGGCGCTGGCCGGCTACATCGCCTTCGCCATCGCTGACCGGCCGGGCATCGCCCCGGGCTTCGTTGCCGGTGCCGTTGCCGGGTTCATGGGCGCCGGCTTCCTGGGCGGCATCGTGGGCGGCCTGCTGGCCGGCTATGTGGCACATTCGATCGGCCAGCTCAGCGTCCCCCGCTGGCTGCGCGGCCTGATGCCGGTGGTCATTATTCCGCTCGTGGCATCGCTCGTGGCCTCCGGCCTGATGTTCGTGGTCCTGGGCGGCCCGATCGCCGCTATCACCGTGGGCCTCAACAACTGGCTGTCCGGCCTCACCGGCGCCAGCGCCATTGCCCTCGGCGTCATCCTCGGCCTGATGATGTGCTTCGACCTTGGCGGACCGGTCAACAAGGTTGCCTACGCCTTCGCCGTCGCCGGCCTCGGCGCAGCCTCCGTCACCAACCAGGCGCCATGGCAGATCATGGCGGCCGTCATGGCCGCCGGCATGGTCCCGCCGCTGGCCATGGCCCTCGCCTCGACTGTTCTCAACAAGAGGCTCTTCAGCCTGGCGGAGCAGGAAAACGGCAAGGCCGCCTGGCTGCTGGGAGCCTCCTTCATCTCCGAAGGCGCCATCCCCTTCGCCGCGGCCGACCCGCTGCGCGTCATTCCCGCCTGCATGCTCGGCGGGGCCGTGACGGGTGCCATCTCAATGGCAGCCGGGGTGGGATCGAAGGCCCCGCACGGCGGCATCTTCGTCTTCTTCGCCATCGACAACTTCCTGATGTTCGTCGTTGCCATCGCGGTGGGCACCGTCATCTCTGCCTTCGCCGTCATCGGGCTCAAGCGCTGGGCAGTCAAGAAGCCGGTTGATACGGTGGAGGCGGTTCCCGTAGCCGCCTGAGCCGTCCAGGAACGCCTTTCCTAGCTGATATTCCGCACGCTGAAACCAAGGAGCACCAATGACCGAACGTAACGCCACCATTGCCAGCCGCGTCGGGCTGCACGCCCGCCCGGCGGCCATCTTTGCCGAGGCTGCAGGCGAGTTCGATCTCGAAATCACCATTGCCCGGCTGGGCGAACCCGTCGACGAGGCCATGGATGCCGCCAGTATCCTGTCCCTCATGAGCCTGGGCGCGTCCCACGGCGAAGTTGTGGTCCTGCGCGCCGAGGGCGACGGCGCCGACGCCGCCCTCGAACGCCTGGTCCAGATCCTCGAAACGGATCACGACGCCGAATAGCATCACCTCACGGTGGCCCGGCCGCCGGGACGACGAGGCCCGGCCGCACCCTGGAAAGGGTGCGGCCGGGCTTTCGGGTTAAGTGCAGGCGGCGCCGCCTGAGGCAGGTACAGACAGGGCCTCCCACCGAAGGGCCGGAGCCTTCTAGGGTTCGAAAAACAAGAGAAAACCGCAAGGTCCCGGAAGCGATGCCTGAGGGGCGAGGGCTGGTCCCCTCAGCCGCGCTGCTGTGGGGACTGCAGTTCGCCTTCCTCAACCCCGCACTGGCACTTCTGCTGGTCGCGCTGTTCAACGCCACGCCCGCCGACGTGGGCTGGGTGCTTGCCGTGCACAACGCCAGCGGCTTCGTCGCCTCGCTGCTGGTGCCGGCCTACGCCGACCGCACCGGGGACTACCTGCGGCCCCTGCTGGCATGCGGGGCACTGACCCTGGCCCTCACCGGCCTTCTGGCCTTCACCAGCTCGCTTCCGGTCGCCGTCGTCGGCCTGATCGCCCTCGGCGGTCCCGCCGGAGTGGGAAGTTCACTCCTTTTCGCGCACCTCAAGCACGCGGGGGCACGCCCCTCGGACATCGTGAATACGCGGGCCATCGTCTCCGTCGCCTGGGTGGCCGGGCCGCCGCTGGCAACATTCATCATGGGCGCGCTGGGAAACCGGGCCATCCTGCTTGCCCTCGCGGCGGTAGCCGTCCTCAACATCGCCACCACCGCCCTCATGATTGCCCGGCGGCCGCCGGCCCCTGCCGAGCCCGGCCTTCCGGCCGTTGCCGCTGGCGGCCCTGAGGCGGCCGGGACTTCCAGGCCGGTGCTCGTGTCCGTCGTCGTCGGCTTCATCGCGCTGCAGGCAACCAACAGCGCGGCGGTGTCGGTCATGGGGCTATTCGTGGTGAACGGACTGGGCCTCGATGTGATGTGGGCCGGACTGGCGCTGGGCGCCGCCGCCCTCGAGATTCCGGCCTCTACACCAACACCCGGCGGCTTGGGGCCATCGCTTCCGGACCGATCATCGGTTTCGCGGCCGTGACGATGCTTGGGTATCACGGCGTTTTCGCGGCCTGCGCCGTGCTCACCGTCCTCGCGCTGGCAGTCATCGAACTGACGGGATGGCGTGCCCGCCGCCCGCAGCGGGGGGACACAGTTCCTGTCGCGGCGGGTGATCCGGCGGGTACCGATGCCATACCGACCCGCCGCTAAGCATCCTTAGTAAATGCTTGTCATGGCCCGGCGTCGCCGCTAGTTTGGAAAACGCGGCACCGCCACCGGCGGTTGCCGCAGGACGGATTCCCGGCAGAAGGAGCAAGCCCCGTGGCAAGCGTGCAGGAAAGCATCGAAGTCGACGTCCCGGTGTCCACCGCGTACAACCGGTGGACGCGGTTTGGGACGTTCCCGGAGTTTATGAAGGGGGTCGAGGCCGTGGAGCAGATCGACGAGACCTCCCTCCAGTTCCGCACCGACATCGCCGGCGTCCGGCGCGAATACCTGGCCCAGATCACCGAGCAGACCCCGGACCGGACGATCACCTGGGTAAGCACGGACAAGCCCCGCAACGCGGGCACCGTGACGTTCGAACCCCTCGGCGCCGGACGGGCCCGGGTCAGCGTGGAGCTGGAGTGGGAGCCCGAGGGGCTGGTGGAAAAGGCCGGCCCGGCCGTGGGTGCGGACAGCCGCCAGGTCACCGCAGACCTCGGCCGCTTCAAACAGTTCATCGAATCCCGCGGGATCGAAACCGGCGAATGGCGGTCCTCAGTCGACCGGGGCGAAGTGGACGACACCGCCGGGCCCGCCACCACCGAGCGTCCGAGGTAGCCATGCCTACGAAGAAGAATTCCCCGCGCGGCTCCGAAAGCCCCAGCATCAAGGACCCTGAACTCTACGAAGAGCTTCTGGACGACGGTGCGTCGAAGCAGAAAGCCGCCCGCATCTCCAACGCGGCCGCGAAGAGAGGCCGGTCGGCTGTAGGCCGCAAAGGCGGAAAGGCCGGCGACTACGAGGACTGGACCGTCCCCCAGCTGAGGGAACGCGCCAAGGAGATCGGCCTGAAGGGCTACTCGGGGAAGAAGAAAAGCGAGCTCATTTCCGCCCTCAGGAATTCCTGATCCCGGTGGCCACCGGCCGGACAGCCGACTGCTCAGGCCTCCTTCCGCGCGCTCCGGACCGGGGCTTTCGCAGCAGCTGTCTTCGGGGCAGTCTTCACAGTGGTCTTGGGGGCGGCCTTCGCTGCAGACTTGGGCGCGGCCTTGGCCGCAGCCCCGGAAGGCGCCTTCGGAGCCGCCTTGGCCGCGGCTGGCTTAGCAGCGGGCTTCGTCGCGGACGTGGCGGCGGACTTCGCGGCGGACGTGTCGTCCGCGGACGGCGCCCCGGCCCCGCGCTTCTTCTCCAGGCTCCGTTTCAGTGCCTCCATCAGGTCGATCACCTCGCCGCCGCCGGCCTCGGCGGCCGGGACGCCAAAGGTTTCCTCGGTGTCCAGCGACTCGCCCTTCTCCAGCTTCGCCTCGATGAGCTGGCGCAGCTGCAGCTGGTAGTCGTCGGTGAACTGGTCCGGTTCGAAGTCCGCTGCCATCGAATCAACCAGCGCAGCGGACATCTCGCGCTCCTGGGCGGAGATGCGGATGGGGGTTTCGAGCGCGGGGAAGCTGGCCTCCCGCACCTCGTCGGCCCAGAGCAAAGCCTGCAGCACCAGCACGTCGCCGCGGATCCGGAGGGCACCCAGCCGGGTTTTGTCCCGCAGCGCGAACTGGACTACGGCCACCCGGTCAGTGTCCTCCAGCGCCCGGCGCAGCAGGACATAGGCCTTGGGCGATTTGGAGTCCGGCTCCAGGTAATAGCTCTTTTCGAACATCATCGGGTCAAGCTGGTCGGCTGGAACAAACTGCACAACGTCGATCTCGTGGCTGTTCTCAGCCGGGATGGACTTGAGCTCCTCGCGGCTGAGGACCACCGTGCGGCCGTCGTCCTCGTAGGCCTTGTCGATGTCCTCGTACTCCACGATCTCGCTGCAGACCTCGCAGCGGCGCTGGTAGCGGATCCGGCCGCCGTCGGCGTTATGGACCTGGTGCAGGCTGATGTCGTGGTCTTCGGTCGCGCTGTAGACCTTGACGGGCACGTTGACCAGCCCGAATGCAATTGCGCCTTTCCAGATGGCTCTCATGGATCAAGTGAACAGCACAGTTGCGCGGAGGTGAAGTCCCTTGGCTGAAAGGACTCCGGCCAGGAGCAAGGAGCGCGTCCGGGTTGGCGGCCGCGAACTGGTGGTCACCAATCTGGACAAGGTCATGTATCCGGAGACCGGAACCACCAAGGCCGACGTGCTGGCCTACTACGCCGCGGTGGCGCCCGTACTGATCCCGGCCGCCGCGAACCGCCCGGCCACCCGGAAACGCTGGGTGCACGGCGTCGGGACGGCAGATGCCCCCGGCGAGATGTTCTTCCAGAAGAATCTGGACCATTCGACCCCGGGGTGGGTGCCGCGGGCCTCCATCACGCACAAGGAACGGACCATCCAGTACCCGCTGGTCAACGATCCGGCCACCCTCGCCTGGCTCGCGCAGATCGCGGCCCTGGAGATCCACGTGCCGCAGTGGCGCGTTGATTCCCACGGCAACCAGCTGCCTCCGGACCGGCTGGTGCTGGACCTGGATCCCGGCGAGGGGGCCGGGCTGGCCGACTGCGTGGAGGTGGCGAAGCTCGCCCGCACCATCCTGCAGGATGTGGGGCTGGACCCGGTGCCCGTGACCAGCGGCAGCAAGGGCATCCATCTGTACGCTGCCCTCGACGGCAGGCAGAGCTCGGAGCAGATCTCCGAATTCGCCCGTGAACTGGCACGCTCGCTGGAAGCCGACCACCCGGAGCTGGCCGTGAGCGACATGAAGAAGGCGCTGCGCCGCGGAAAGGTCCTGGTGGACTGGAGCCAGAACAGTGCCGCGAAGACCACCATCGTCCCCTATTCACTGCGAGGGCGGCTCCGGCCCATGGTGGCGGCACCCCGGACCTGGCGCGAACTCAACTCACCGTCCCTGCACCAGCTGGACTACCTGGAGGTCCTGAAACGGGTGAGGTCCGGCAGGGATCCTTTCGCCGCCATCTCCGGCGGGAGGCGGCCGGCAGCCCAGCCGGGCGGCGCGCCGGGCCGCGCGTCCGCCGGAGAAGCGCCCGCCGACGGCGGCGACACCGACCCGCGGCTGGAAGAGTACCGCGCCAAGCGGGACGCGGCCTCCACCCCGGAACCGTTCACCGCGGAACGCCACCGCGCGGCGACGGCAGCGGCGACAGAATGCGGCACGCTCCGGGAGAAGTTCGTCATCCAGGAACACCACGCCAGCCGGCTGCACTATGACTTCCGGCTGGAGCGCGACGGCGTGCTGGTGTCCTGGGCGCTGCCCAAAGGGGTGCCCACCAGCAAAACGAAGAACCACCTGGCGGTCCAGACCGAGGACCACCCGATGGACTATGCGGCCTTCGAAGGCACCATTCCCAAGGGCGAGTATGGCGCCGGGACCGTCAGCATCTGGGACCACGGCACCTACGAGTGCGAGAAGTGGATCGCTGGCAAGGAGGTCATTGCCACCCTCACCGGCCAGGACGACGGCGGCATGGGCGGCGTCCGCAGGTTCGCGCTGATCCACACCGGCCGGGGCGACGACCAGTGGCTCATCCACCTGATGGACCCGCACGACGGGAGGAATCGGCCCGCCCCGGCGGAGGCGCAAACGCCGGCGGAGGCGCCGGCGCCGGAGAGCGCCGTGCCCGACCCGGCGGACTTCAGGCCGATGCTGGCCAGCGCCGGAACCGCCGCGGAGCTGCCGGGCAAGGACTGGCAGTTTGAGCTCAAGTGGGACGGCGTGCGGGCCCTGGTCGTCGGGGACGCGGAGAAGATCAGCCTGGTCAGCCGGAACGGCAATGACATGTCCGCGACGTACCCGGAACTGACGGACCGTTCCTGCTGGCCGGATCAGGATTTCATCGCCGACGGCGAGGTCATCGCCGTCGGCCCCTCGGGACGGCCCGACTTCGGGCTGCTGCAGGGGCGGATGAAGCTCACCCGTGCCTTGGACGTCGCGAAGGCGCAGTCCACGACGCCGGTGCGGCTGATGCTGTTCGATCTCCTGTCCGAGAACGGCCAGGACCTGCGCCGCCTGCCGCTCAGCAAACGCCGGGCCATGCTGGAAGCGTTCTTCACCCCCTCCCGCTGCCCGGCCGAGCTTTCCCCGCTGATCGAGGGCGAGGTCCGGCACATCCTGGAAAGCGCCGAGGAGCTGGGGCTGGAGGGCGTGATGGCCAAGCGCACGGGCGGCCGGTACGTCGGGCAGCGCAGCAGGTCCTGGCTCAAGCTCAAGTTCGAACGCACCCAGGAGGTGGTGGTCGGCGGCTGGAGGCCGGGCAAGGGAGAGCGCGGACAGTCCGTGGGCTCGCTCCTGCTGGGGATCCCGGACGGTTCCAAGCTGCGCTACGTCGGGCGCGTGGGCAGCGGCTTCAGCACCCGCGAGCTCCAGGAACTCCGCGAGAAACTCGATGCCCTCCCGCGGAAGACCTCGCCGTTCGAGGAGGTGCCCGCGGCCGATGCCTCGGACGCCCACTGGGTGAGCGCCAGACTGGTCGGGGAGGTCACCTACGGGGAATGGACGGGCAGCGGCAAGCTCCGGCACCCCGTCTGGCGCGGCTGGAGGCTGGACAAGGAGCCTGAAGACGTGGTGTTCGAATAGGGCCGGGCCGGACTCAACGCCGGCCCGGCCGTCCTCTCATTTGTCGCGGTGCGGGATGTCCGGGCGGCTGGTCCGGTGCTCAGCGGCCTCCACCACCTGCTGGCTCTGCAGTCCGCGGACCTCATCGCGGTCCTTCGGGTGGCGGTGTTTGCCGCTGCCATCCGGCCAGGAATGGCCCTCGGAAGCGGGGGGCGGAAGGTGATGCACAGGCTCGGGGCCAGGAGCCTCATCCATGGACTCAGCCAAGTGGCTGGCCACCTCAGGCTCAATCTCGTCTCCTAAGTGATGATCTGCCATTGCTCTTCCTTTCCCTGTGCAATTACCGCTGTGAAATGAAGTGTTCACCCATCGTAGGTCGGCCGGCCGGCGATGTCTGTAGGGCTACCAGCGGACTTTCTTCTCGGCCGGGCCCTGCTTGCCGCTGACGTGCGTGGGCTTGTGGCTGTGGCCGACGCTCTGCGAGGCGGCCCCGCCCCGCGACTTGCTGGCGAGCATCTCCTTCTGGGCATCGGTGAGGCGGGACTTAATGCCTTTCCCATCCTCCTGCTTGGCCTGGGACATGTCGGCCGCCTCGGCTCCGCTGCCGCTGCTCTTTTTGCTCTCTTTGCTGGTCATCGACTGTTCTCCTTGTGTGGCTTGTATCAGCGCTCCGCTGAATTCAACCCTAAGCGCTTTCCGGATCCCTTGGGTACCCCTTCTGAGCGGTCCCGCGGGGGCCTCATTGCGGGTGAACGGCGCCGCTGCAAAGGCCTGATTCCGGCCGAAAAAACGGCTTCCGGCCGGGTTTGCGGGAAAAAGTTTGCGCCAGCCCCGGCGGACATGGGGTTTCCCAACGTTGGCGCGGTGAAACAGCGGAAAAGAATTCCGCCGTTCGGCCCCGATCGGGGCAGAATCACCGGATCATACGGCACTAAACTCGGAAACGCCATGGAAATCGCGTAAAATTGAAGGTCTGCCCAGAGCGGGGCAGCTACAAGTCGCAAGCAAATGACCTCCATAGGAGCGGCCCAAATGCCCAAAGACCGAAGCACGACCGACTCTTCAGCAGGCGTTATGAACGCCGGCGGAACCAACCAAATTGCACCCACGGGTGTGAGGAAACCAAAGCTCCGGACGCGCCGTCGACTCGAAGAGTCTGACGTCAACGTCGTCGACAAGCCGATGCTCAAGAAGGCACTCGGCGGCACCATCGTGGGTAACACCATGGAATGGTACGACGTCGGCGTGTTTGGCTACCTGATCACCACCATGGGACCGGTATTCCTGCCCGAGGCGGACAAGTCCGTCCAGACCCTGTTCCTGCTGGGAACCTTCGCCGCCACCTTCATTGCGCGCCCCCTCGGCGGAGTCATCTTCGGCTGGCTTGGCGACAAGATTGGCCGGCAGAAGGTTCTCGCCACGACACTCATGATCATGGCGGCCAGCACCTTCGCAGTTGGCCTCCTGCCCGGTTACGCGCAGATCGGAATCTGGGCTGCGGTCCTGCTGGTCCTGTTCAAGGTCATCCAGGGCTTCTCCACCGGCGGCGAGTATGCCGGTGCCACCACTTTCGTGAGCGAATACGCCCCGGACAAACGGCGTGGGTTCTTCGCCAGCTTCCTCGACATGGGCAGCTACCTCGGCTTCGCGGCCGGCGCCGCCCTCGTTTCCGTGCTGCAGCTGACCCTGGGTCAGGCCGCCATGGAGGACTGGGGCTGGAGGATCCCGTTCCTGCTCGCTGGTCCGCTGGGCCTGATCGCGGTCTACTTCCGGAGCAAGATTGAGGAATCCCCGCAGTTCCAGGCCACCCTGGATGCCCAGGAGATCCTCTCCAAGGACGCCGCATCCTCAGACTCCGTCGCGTCCAAGAGCCCCGTCGGCATCGTGAAGGCCTACTGGCGTTCACTGATCGTTGCCATGATCCTGGTGGCAGCCGCGAACACGGCCGGTTACGCCCTGACGTCCTACATGCCGACCTACCTCACCGAGTCCAAGGGCTACGACCCCGTGCACGGCACCCTGCTGACGATCCCGGTGCTGGTCATCATGAGCCTCTGCATTCCGCTGACCGGAAAGCTGTCCGACCGTATCGGCCGCCGCCCCGTGCTGTGGATCGGCGCACTCAGCACCGTAGTCCTGGCCGCACCGGCGTTTATGATGATCGGCGTCGGCGAAATCTGGTCCACCCTCCTGGGTCTCGGCATGATCGCCTTCCCGGTCACGTTCTACGTGGCCAACCTGGCCTCAGCCCTGCCGGCGCAGTTTCCGACGTCGAGCCGTTACGGTGCCATGGGCATCGCGTACAACTTCTCCGTGGCAATCTTCGGCGGCACCACGCCGTTCATCGTCGCCGCCCTCATCGGCGCCACCGGCGATGACATGATGCCGGCGTACTACCTGATGGCCACCTCGGCGATCGGTGCCGTGGCGATCTACTTCCTCAAGGAATCGGCCCAGCGCCCCCTGCCGGGTTCCATGCCCAGCGTGGACACGCAGGCGGAGGCCAAGGAGCTTGTTGCCAACCAGGACGAGAACCCGCTGATCGACCTGGTGGAAATGGACATGCCCTTTGCCGCCGCGGCGGCAGGTTCGGGTGCTGATTCGTCGGCGCTCCGCGACGCCGAAAGGGTTCCGGCCAAAGCCTGAGCTTGTCACTCTGGCAGCCCGGTAGTGTTCATCCTGAGCCCGGCCGGCTAACCCGGATTCTGTAGCAAAGTCCCGCCCATTGAGGCCTGCCTTGCGTGATTGCCCATCGAGGGAAGCACACAGGGCGGGCCTTAGGCGCGTCCGGCAGCAGGCCGGGCAGCCAACCCTTCCGGCAAGACCGGCCAACCCGAAAAAGGAGGAGCCCGTGCAGTCCCTCAGCGCGCAGCTTCGCAGCCTGCACAGCCTGGCGCCGGCCAACAAGGACCATGTCTCGGCAGTTCGCGTGGCCGTGAGCGTGGCCGTCCCGTCCCTCGTGCTTCTCGCCGCGGGCCGCCCGGAATTGATGATCTACGCGGTGTTCGGCGCACTGACCGGCATGTACGGCCGGAACGAGCCGCATCAGCTGCGGCTCCGGCACCAAGGCCAGGCTGCCCTCCTGCTGGTGGGCGGGCTGGCCGTCGGCGTCTTCCTTTCGGTAAACCAGCTCCATTCCTGGGTTCTCGTCATCATCGAAACGCTTCTTGCGGCAGCGGGGTCACTGTTCGCGGACAAGGTGGCGCTGAAGCCCAACGGCCCGTTCTTCGGCATCCTGGCCCTGGGCGCGTGCGCCTCCATCCCCACCAGTGTGCACTGGCACACGGCGGTCCTGATCGGTGCGCTGTCCGCCGCCTTTTCCATGGTGGTCGGCTTTGGCGGCTGGGTGCGGGGCCGGGCCTGGGAACGCGGCGCGGGACGGGATATCCCGCCGCTGCGCGGGGCCCGAGGCCGGGCCGCCTTGATCCATGCCGCCCGGTACCTCACCGCCGTCGGGGCGGCGGGCTCCTTGGGGGTGCTCAGCGGAAGCGGGCACCCCCACTGGGCCATGGCAGCCGCCGCGGTGCCCCTGGCGGGGGCGGATATGCCCAGCAGCGTGCACCGCGGCCTGCACCGGATTGTTGGCACCCTGGCGGGCCTTGTGGTGGTTGCCGTGGTGCTGTTTCCCTGGGCTTTCTCGCCTCTCCGGCTGTTTCCCGGCCACGAGGCAGCCGCCCTGGCACTGCTGGTGATTGTCCTGCAGTTCACAACGGAGCTGTTCATGACCAGGCACTACGGGCTGGCCATGGTGTCCTTCACTCCCGTGATCCTGCTGATGACGCAGCTCGCCGCCCCTGCCGACCCGCACCTGCTGGTGACCGAGCGCGCCGTCGAGACCATCATGGGAGCCGGACTGGGCATCCTTGTCGTGGTCCTGATCCGCCGACGCCGGCCACCGGCCCGCCCGCACTGACGGTTTATTTGGCGCGGCGGGGCGGCCCGGCCACGAGCCGGGGCGGCAAGATGCGGGCGGCCGTGGTCAGCACCTTGTAGCGCTTGGTCGGGATGGAGACGGCCTTCCCCTTTTCATTGTCGGCGAGGCCTTCACGCACGACGCGGTCGGCCTGCAGCCACATCCAGCGCGGCGTCACCGTTTTGTCCATGCCCATCCGGTCGTGGAACTCGGTGTGGGTGAACCCGGGGCAGACGGCCGTCACCTTCACACCCTGTTTGGCGTACGCGAGGTTGGCCCAGCGGGAAAAGCTGACAAGCCACGCCTTAGCGGCCGAATAGCTCCCCCGGGGAAGGAACGCGGCCACGCTGGCGACATTGATGATCCTGCCGGAGTGGCGGCTGAGCATGCCCTGCAGGGCGGCGTGGGTCAGTTGCATGGCCGTCTCGACATGCAGCTTGAGATGCCTGGCCTCCTCCGCAATATCGTTTTCCTCGAAGGAGTGCAGCAGGCCCATCCCGGCGTTGTTGACCAGGATTTCCACCGGACGCGCCGGGTCCGTGAGCCGGGCGACGACGGTTGCCACTCCGGCGTCGTCCGCAAGGTCGGCGGCGAGCACCTCGACTCCGACGCCATACCGTTTCTCCAGCTCCTCGGCAGTGGCCTTCAGCCGGGCGGCGTCCCGGGCCACCAGCACCAGGCTGTGCCCCTGTTCGGCGAGCTGGCGGGCGAATTCCGCCCCGATCCCTGCGGTCCCTCCGGTGATCAGTGCGGTCGTGAGGGCCGGTATCGCAACAGGTGCAGTCATGGCGATAGCCTAACCCGGCCAGATCCTGTCTCAGGCAAGGGCCTGCCCGGCGGCCAGTTCACCCCCTGCGGGGGCGGCCGCGGCGCTGAGGTTCCGGTTCTGCAGCTCTTCGGTCGCCAGCTCGTACCAGGTGTGCGCGCCAAAAGCCGGGCTGCTGGTGTCGAGGTGGCGGTACAGGGCGTCGGACAGCTGTCCCAGGGCGGCATCGGACAACGCACGGACCGCTGCGGCCGGGTCGAGGGTTTCTTCGAAGTATTCGGACAGCTCCTGGCCGTTGAAGGTGTTGAGCTCGGCAGCAATCGGGGTGCAGGCCTCGGCCAATCCCGGACTCAGCGGCCCCCCGGCGGGAAGACCAGGGGGAAGACCCGTGGTTTCCCCCTCAAGGCCGGCGAGGACCAGGCCGTCGGATCCGACGTGCAGCAGGCAGATCGGCAGCTCCGCGGGCTCTGCCAGCGTGACCCGGAACGGCTCCCTGGCAGGGGAGTCGATGCCCGGAGCGGCGGCTGCCGCGCTGGTGTCGGCGATGGACCTCAGCTGCAGGAGGATCTCCGGGTCCAAGTGGGACGACCCGTGGAGGTCGATGATGACATCCGTGCCGGCACCGAGGCGGCCCCCGCGCCGCATAATATGCAGCAGCGCGGGGAAGTCTGATTGGGTAAGGCAGCCGGTGACTTCGAGGGTCACAGGTCCGGGATCGGCATCCACACGGACAAGGACACGCAGTTTGTGGTTCATGGGGTTCTCCAAAGGGACACGTCCAAGAGCCAACTGCATAACTCTGTTCAGAACTTTACGAGGTTGTTGCCCCGCTCACAAGCAGGCGCCGCCGGCCGTTGGCGCGCCGGTGGCAGCCGGTCGGGAGTCAGGCTCCGGCCGGGGGCTGCTCCGGCCAGTCTATGTACTGGGTATAGGAGTCGTGCTTGCGCAGGTACCGGTACATGAAGGGGCAGTTCGGGATGATCCGCTTGCCGGAGGCCACGACGTCGTCCAGCGCGAAGTGCGCCAGCACCTTGCCGAGCCCCTGGCCCTGGAACTGCTCCGCCGTATCCGTGTGGATGAAGTCCACGTGGCCGGGCTCATCGATGAAGCGGATCTGGACGGCCAGCTTGCCGCCAACGTGGAGCTCATAGCGGTGCAGCTCATCATTCCGGGTGGTCGTTACGTCCGGGCTGAACGTGTCTTCAGTGGCTGCCGAGTTCTCCGTCATGGTTCGACATTGGCACTTAAAGGCGGACGTGGCAATGGCGGGCCCGATCTGCCGGGACCCGAACCGGCTACAAGCCGGACCGGGATCCGGCCCAGCAGCAGCACGGCGAGTGCGAAACACGCCGCTCCCCCGCCAAGCAGTCCCAGCGTGAGTCCGTTGAGCGCTGCGTCGGCCACCGGGACATAGATAACGACGGCGGCCAGCACCACGGCGGCCGCCGGGCGGGACGGGGCGGTTGCCGGCGACGTCGGGCGTTCCTCGAGCCGGCCGAAGAGCGCCAGGACCGGCAGCAGGAGGCCCATCAACGCCAGCAGCACCAGCGGCCGCCCCCACCACCAGGCGGCCGTTCCCCCTGGCGGCTGGGGAAAGTCAGTGAGCAGCAGCAGGCCGGACATCGCCGCGAGGAGGGGCAGATGCCAGAGGTAGACGGTCATCGACCGTTGTCCGGCCACTGCGATGAACCGCCGCACTGTGGCCAGAGACCCGAATCTCGCCAGCCCGGGGCGGAAGAGCTGCAGCGCGGCGGCCTGCGAGAATCCCAGCAGCAACAGGGTCAGGTTGGGCGGATTGAGGTTCACCAGCATGTTCCCGGAGTACAGTCCCAGCCACACGAGCAGCCCGAGGACCAGGTTGCTGCCGAGGATGATGCCCGCCAGCGCGCGGCGGCCGAGGACCAGCGGTCCGCCGTCGGCGAGGAAGAATCCGAGCTGCTGCACGGCGCACCACAGGAAGACCATGTTGAGATTGGCCAGAGCCGGCATGGTCCCCCGCAGGCAGTCCACCGCCACCACCAGCGAGGTGAGAACTGCCAGGGTCAGCCAGGGCGCCCGGCCGTGCAGCCTCGCCAGCAGCGGAAGGTTCAGCTGCGCCGCGAGGTATGCGGCGAGGAACCACAGCGGCATGCCGGCTCCGGCAACCATCAGCTCTACGACCTGCGGGTCGACGCCTGCAAGCTGCGCCACCCAGAGCCCGGCAAACATGAGGGCGAGCAGCACGGCCGCCGGGCGGATGAGCCGCAGCATCCGTGCCTGCATGAAGTCGAAGGTATTGCCGCCCCGGGCACGGAGTCGGCGCCAGGACTGCACGCCGGTGATGCCGCCGGCGACGAAAAATAGGGGCATGACCTGAAGCACCCAGACCACGGGTTCGAACCAGTGCTCGTTGCCGAGGGTGTTGTAGGAGGTCACGGTGCCGTCAGGGTTCAGCACGGGGCTCACCATCATGGTGTGCGCCACCACCACGAGCGCAAGGCAGAAGAAGCGGGCGAGATCGATCACCCGGTCGCGTTCCGGCTGCAGGACTTGGCCGGCCTCTGCACGCCGCGGTGGAATCATGGAGCCCCCTAAGGAACCGGCCAACGCACCCTCCTGGGCTGTTGAGCGCCAACGCTGCTGTGTTTGCCCCCATTGTCGGCCTTATCCGGGCCGGCGGCCAGTGCCGTCGTTCCCGGCCTCCGCTGCCGGCTACTAATACGCTCGGCGGCCAGGTTGGCGGCCAAGCTCAGGCGGCCGGGCCCAGGTGGGCCGGCTCAGGCGGTCAGCAGCCCCAGCACCCCGAGGACGACGGCGAGCAGCGGCGTCACGCCTTGGGTGGCGGCCGCGCGGAGGTACTTGCGGCCGCTGAGGGCGAGCACGACCGAGGCCAGAAGCATGGAGCCGCAGCTGCTGAGGACCAGGGTCCAGCCGACGGCCGCGTGGCCGAGGGCGACGGCGCCCGTGCCGGTCAGGGCCCCGACGGCCAGGAAAAGGTTGTAGAAACCCTGGTTGTAGGCCAGCGGCCGGGTGGTGTCCGCGTCCTCCTGCGAGGTGATGCTGAACCGCTTCCACGTCGCCGGCCGTGTCCAGGTAATGGACTCCATCGTGAAGATGTAGACGTGCAGCAGGGCAGCAAGCAGCACGAAAACAAGGGAGGCCAGGACCATGGTCTGATCCTAGCCTCCCCCGGTTCCCAGCCCGTCAGCGGGTCAGCCCGTCAGCGGGTGAGCGTCGCCAGCGCCGTGGCCGCGAAGGCCCCGGCCGAGGCGTCCCATTCGGCCAGCAGCCCCTGCAGGTTCTCGCCATCCCTCCGGTGCGCCGCCGTGCGCGCCTCAAGGGTTTTCAGCACGCCGGTGCGCAGCTCGGTGTTGAAGTTGACCTTGCCCACGTTCATGGCGGCGGCCTTGACGAGCTCGGAGGCGGGGATTCCGGAGGCGCCATGGAGCACCAGGGGCAGGCGGGTCCGGACGGCGATGTCCTGCAGCACGTCCCACCGCAGCTCCGGCTCGCCGTGGTACTTGCCGTGGACGTTGCCCACCGCGACGGCGAGCAGCTGGGCGCCCGTCCGGGACACGAAGTCCTCCACCTGGGCGGAGTCGGTGAGCCCGGCCGCGCCGGCCGCCGGGGCGCTGCCTGCGGCGTCGGATCCGAAGGCCCTGTCCTCGTCGCCGGCCAGGCCGCCAAGTTCCGCCTCGATCACCGTGTCCGTTCCGGCGGCGTCGAGCACGGCCCGCGCCGCCAGGACCAGCGCGATATTGTCCTCATAGGGCAGCGATGATCCGTCCACCAGGACCGAATCGGCCCCCGCGGTGACGGCACCGGCAATCACACCGAGGTCCGAGGCATGATCCAGCTGCACAGCAACCGGGACGCTGGCGCCGTCGGCGAGTCCGCGCAGCGCCGCGATCAGCCGGAGACCGTTCGGCGTGGCCGCGGTGCTGGGCGAGACCAGCAGGATGGTTCCGCGTCCGGCCGCTTCGGCGGCCGCCACCACGGCGAGCGCGGTGGTGAAGTCGTAGCAGGTGAACGCCGGGACGGCTGATCCCTGTTGCAGGGCGGCACTGACCAGGGTGTCGAGACGGGCACGCATCAGGCGCTCAGGCCTCCCACCAGTAGCCAGGCCACGAACGTTAGGGCGAAGCCCGCCAGTCCCAGCACGGTGGTGAGCACGGTCCAGGTCCTGAGGCCGTCGGCGACGCTCAGGCCGTAGTACCGCACGACCACCCAGAAGCCGGCGTCGGTCACGTGGGAGAGGCCGAGGGCACCGAAGCCGATGGCGATGACAATCACGGCAATCTGCGCCGGGGTGTAGCCGCCGCCGGCAACGGCGGAGGAGAGCAGGCCGGCCGTGGTGACGACTGCGACCGTGGCCGAACCCTGGGCGGCGCGGAGGGCCAGCGAGATGATGAAACCAAGCAGCAGCAACGGCACGCCGAGCGTGTCGAGGGATTCGGAGAGAGCCTTGCCGATTCCGCTCACCTGCAGGACGCTGCCAAAGACGCCGCCTGCGGCAACCACCATCAGGATGGAGGCGATCGGGGGCAGGGCGCCTTCGAAGATTTCTCCGGTTTCCGTCAGCGACCACTGGCGGCGGACGGCGAGGAGGAAGAAGCAGAGCGCAACGGCGACGAGGAGGGCGAAGACGGGATTGCCTACGAAGGCGGCGACGCCGTACCAGAAGTTGTTCTTGTCAATCACGAGGGTGCCCACGGTGCCGAGGAGGATCAGCGCGATCGGGGTGGCGATGAGGAAGATGATCAGTCCGGGGCGGGGCGGGGCGATGGCTTTGCTGCCCGGGCCCTCGTGGCCAGCACGGACCAGGGAAGCGGAGCCGAACTCGTCCACCTGCTTCTTGACGGCGGGCAGGAGTGCGTATTCCTTGCGGTTCATGATGGATGCTACCGAGTAGGACAGGAAGCCGAGGGGCACACAGATCACCAGCGAGATCAGGGCGATGAGTCCGATGTCAGCGCCGAGCACGCCGGCACCGGCAACAATCCCCGGGTGCGGCGGCACGGCCACGTGGATGGCGAGCATGATGCCGGCCATGGGCAGGCCGAACTTCACCGGATGGACATTGGCGATCTTGGCGAAGGCGTAGACGATCGGCACCAGGACGATGATGCCGACTTCGAAGAACACCGGAATCGCGACGAGGAAGCCGACGGCGGTGAGGGCGACGGCCACCCGCCGGGCACCGAGTTTGGCCGTGAAGTGGTCGGCGAGGGACTGCACGCCGCCGGAGACCTCGATCATCCGCCCCAGGATTGCGCCGAGGGCGATCAGCAGGGCCACCTTGCCCATGGTGCTTCCCACTCCGTTGGCCACCACGGTGAAGACGTCTTTGAGCGGGATCTGCGCGGCCACGGCCACCAGGACGCTGACGGTCAGCAGGGCCACAAAGGCCTGGATCTTGAAGCGGATGATCATGAGCAGCAGCAGGGCGACGCCGGCCACGGCGATGGCCAGCAGCAGCGGAGTTCCCAGCTCCACCGCCGGCTTGATGACGGGCGCGTCGGCCGCGCGCACCATCAGGGAATTGAGCAGGGCATTCATGCGGGTGTCTCCTTTGACGTCACTGTAGCCAGTGAGCGGGTGTTTCGACGACGACGGCGGAGGGGGGATCCGCCGTCGTCGGGCTTGGGGGATCTGGACTTGCTGCGGGGAATCTAGGCGGTGCGCTTCGTGGGCGCGAGGACCTTGATGACTGCGGAATCGTCTGCAGCGGCGAGGCCCTGGGCCTGGCCGAGGAGGTACAGCTGTTCGGCTGCGGCGGCCACCGGGGCGGCCAGGCCGGCGGCGCGGGTCGCCTTGCCGACGATGCCCATGTCCTTGACGAAGATGTCAAGGCGGCTGAGGACCTCCGCACCGTTTTCCGTGTAGGCCTCGAGGATCCGGGGTCCACGGTTGGACAGCATGAACGACCCGGCGGCGCCGGCTTCCAGGGCTGCGAGGGTCTTGGCCTGGTCAAGGCCGAGCGCGTCCGCGAGGGCCATTGCCTCGGCCGCGGCGGCGATGTGAATCCCGCAGAGCAGCTGGTTGACGGTCTTGAGGGCCTGCCCGTCGCCGGGCTTGTCCCCCACCACGGTGAGGGTGGAGGCGAGCAGCTCCAGGACCGGGCGGGCCGCTTCGAGCGCCTTCGGTTCGGCGCCGACGACGATCAGCAGATCGCCTTCGCCGGCGCGCTTGGGTCCGCCGGAGAGCGGTGCGTCCACGAGGGAGACGCCAAATGCCGCGAGCCGGGCGACGGTGGCGGGAATGGCGTCGGTGCCGACGGTGCTGCCCAGGATCACGACGGCGCCCGGCTTCAGCACGGGGGCGACGCCGTTCTCGCCGAAGAGGACGTCGTCCAGCTGTTCCCCGTTGCGCACGGCGAGCAGCAGGGCGTCGGCGCCCTCGGCCGCTTTGCGGGCGGACGCGAAAGTGCGGACGCCGGCCTCCTCAGCGAGCCGCAGGCGCGGTGCGGCGATGTCGAAGCCGTGGACGGTCAGCTGGGTGGCCAGCCGGGTGGCCATGGGCAGGCCCATGGCGCCAAGGCCGAGGACGGTGACTTTGTAGTTCATGGTTTTCTCCATTGAAATGAGGGTCTTGGGGTGGGGATCAGAAGGTGTTGCTGAGCTTGCGGGTGACCTGGGCCAGGGACTGGTCGTCACCGACGTTGCCGGCGAAGACGATGAACGGAATGCCTTTTGCGGGGCCGTCCACCGGCTCCCACAGGCTGACGATGCCCGGCAGCATGGGGCCCCGGACAATGGCATGGCGGATTTCCAGGCCGTGGGCGGCGACGTCCGAGGACGTGATGCCTCCCTTCGCGATCACAAAGCGCGGCGGGAAGGTTTTCAGGGTCCGGTTCACCACGGCGACGATGGCGGCGGACACGGTGCGGGCGATCCGGAGGCTCTCGGCGGCGTCGTCGGTCCTGATGAGCAGCCGGCTCGTGTGGAGGATGACGTCGGCGCTGTGCAGGGATTCGACGACGTTCCGGACGAGATCGTCGAGGTAGCTACCAGCACTGCCGCCGAGCAGCTTTTCGACGTTGATTTCCACGATGCGCGCGGAACTGTGCTGTTCGACGAGGGCCTGGAGCTGGCGTGTGGTGACACCGACGTGCGAGCCGACCACGATCAGGCCGCCGGCGTCGGACGGCGTGTTCCCCGCGTAGGCTTCCTCGCCGCTGAGCTCGGCGCGGATTTCCTGGCCGATGCGGCCGCGGACAAACGGCGGACCCACCCTGTAGAGCAGCTTCTTGCCGCGCCGTTCCGCTTCCTGCAGGCCCAGCGCCAGGGCCCGGAGGTCGTTTTCAGTAACGATGTCGGCCACGATCGGGGTGGAGCCGGTGGCGGGATCGATGGCGTCCGCGATGGCCTTGGCCGAGACCTGGGGGTCACCGTCCGGGCCCGCGGCGCGGATGACGTCCAGGGTCAGCACGATCACGGATTCCGCCGCAAAGCGGCCCTGGGATTTCTCCTCCACGTACTTGGCCAGTTCGGAATTGGCGAAGCCGAAGCTGGCGTCCCTGGCGAATTCGGTCTCGGCCACCGGGGTGAGCTTGCCGGCGTCGTCGCCGGTGCCGCGCATGAAGTGCACGCCGCCGATCGTGACGCGCCCGGCGTCGGGGAACGCGGGGACGATCACGACGCCGTCCGTCACCTCGCCGCTGACAGCGGCGACGGTCGCCGCGATCGTGTCCGGTTCCAGCGGGTAATGGCCGCGGAGGGTGGAGTCGCTGCGGCTCACGAACCCCAGGCGCAGCCCGGAACCGGTGCCGCTGGAACCTGCGCCGTTACTTTCGAGGGCGGCGGCCGCGAGGGCGTTCCGGACTACCTCCTCGTTGCGGGCGGCAGCCTCGGCGGGGTCAAGGCTCCGCGTGTTGGTCAGGACATATACGGCGTCCGGGCGGCGGCCGTTGATGCGGTGGGTAAAGGCCCAGGTGAAGTCGGAGACGTCCCAGCGGGTGAGGACCGGCAGGTCCGCGACGGACTGCGTCCCCGTCGGATCGTCGTCGAGCACCACCAGGATCCGGGGGGACGACTCAGCGGCGGCATCGAGGGCCGCGGCGACGGTCCGCGCGGGAATCCGGACCTCGGCCGGGAAGGCGGCCAGCACATCTGCTTCAAAAAGCTCTGATTCAAAAGGCACTTGCACTCCATTGTGGGGAACTCTGCTACGTAAGTGATTTGTAAGATGTCTGACATCTAACATTTGAATGCTAGTGTGGCACACGGCACAAAGACGCGCAAGTAGACTTGTCAATCACGCAACTCGGCGACGGCGAATGGGGACAATTGGCTAGGAAATCGTTGGTCGGCGTCGTGGCCGACGAACTGCTGGACCGCATCATTGCCGGCGAATTCCCGCCCGGATCCGCGGTCCCCGGCGAGCTTGAGCTGAGCGCCCGCCACGAGGTCAGCCGCATGACGGTCCGCGAGGCGATGAAGACCCTCGAGGCCCAGCAGATCCTCAGCGTGGAGCGCGGCCGCGGCACCTTTGTGAACCCGCTGAGCCGGTGGGCGTCGCTGGAAGCCGTTCTCCGGGCAGCCTCGGAGGGAAAGAATGATGCCGCCGCCGCCGTCCAGCTGATCGAGCTGCGCCGGATGCTGGAGTCGGGCGCCTGCGAGCTGGCGGCCGCGCGGATCAACGACTCCGAGCTCAAGACCCTTTACGGGGAGCTGGAAGCGATGCGCGCGGCGCATGAAAAACACGATGTTGCGGCGTTTGTGGCAGCGGACCTTGCGTTTCACGACCTCATCCTGCGCGCCGCGGGGAATGTCTTTGTGGCCGTGCTGTTCGCGCCGCTGCACCGGGTGCTGGAACGGCGGCGGACCCAGACCTCGGAAGTGCGCGAGATCCAGGCGCACGCGATCGGCCACCACCAGAAGATCGCGGATGCGCTCTCCACGCGGGATCCGCACCGGGCGCGGGACGCGATGGACGCGCACATGCAGCAGACCCTGGATGACCTCAAGGCCTACGTGCTGGCGGGGGGGGGGGGGGGGGGGGGGGGGGGGGG
>NZ_JARUXE010000040.1 GCF_030433895.1 Arthrobacter sp. PsM3
TACAAGGTGGTCTTCACCCTTGCCAGATGAGCACCATACTGCGCCGCTGAGGCGCTGTACCCATCTACCCGCTAGGCATGCCTGCGCCGCACCGGGGGAAAGTTCCGCCTCGTCCTGCCCCAGATCAGACGCATCAAGATGCCCAACCGGCGTCCTCACGGCTTCTTGCCCGACCCGCATTTGACCTGGAGTCCGGGTCGAAAGGCCTGCGGCGATGGCCGTAACAGTCTTTCCGGTCCGTGCGTAAACGGACAGTGCGCTGGTAATCCGCAGACGCGGCCGAGTGCGGGAGCAGTCCATCTCCCAAGGACGCCCGGCGCAGCCAGTATCAGCGGGGTCCTGCTGCAGCCAGCTGGACCCGGCTATTTCAGCAGTTCGGCCATGCCCGCGGCATTCCGGTCATTGTCCGTCAGCGGATTCAGGCCCCAGGCGTCTTCAATCGTGCGCAGCAGGGAATAGTGCGTGAAGCGGGTTTCCGAGGTGTAGCCCTTCCGCGCGGCAGGTCCGGCGAAGACCGCGGCAATCTGGTCGCTCGAACCGTCGCCCTCGTCATAGGTGACCACGAGGAGGGAGTTCTCTGTGGTGAACGCAGGTGCGGCGAGGATTTTCGGGACTTGCCGGGACAGCCAGTCGTCGCCGGACGACACCGGGCAGTTGTGGGTGTCGTTGCACATGTCGGGAGTGATGAACACGTAGTCCGGGAGGCTTCGGTCGGTCTTCAGGTCTGCGTCCAGCCGGCTGAAGGGCACCACGCGGTCGGTGCACAACGCCCGGTCGTCGGTCACCGAGGGGTAATACATGAACGGATTATGCTTCACCGCGTATCGACCGGAGTCCTCGGCCTGGCAGGGTTCGGGCATCCCGTCGGCGTACATCCGCCATTGCCGCCCCGAGCTGCTGATTTCGTCGGCAATGGTGCGCACGTCCGCCTCGCAGCTGTTTGCCGCGGGATGGCAGTCGCTCGTGATGCCGGCGGTGGTGCCGCTGGTCAGGGCGAGGTAATTCGGCAGGCTGGGCCGGGTGATCGCATGGTAGTTGGCTGCCACCGCGTTCTCCCGCGCGAGGCTGTTCAGGTAGGGCGCGTCGTCGGCTCCGAGAATGCGGCTGGCGGCTTTGTTCTCCATAACGATAATGACGACGTGATCGATCGCGGCCGCCTGTGCGGATCCGGAGGGTGCCGATCCGGTCGGAGGGGGGATGGCCGGCGACGTCGGGCCGTTCGACGCCGTCGGGCTGTTCGACGACGGTGAGGCCGTCGGGGCCGGCACGGGTGCCGTGCAGCCGGCCAGACCCAGCACCAGGATGGCGGCCA
Source organism: Arthrobacter sp. PsM3 (assembly GCF_030433895.1). Classification (GTDB taxonomy): domain Bacteria; phylum Actinomycetota; class Actinomycetes; order Actinomycetales; family Micrococcaceae; genus Arthrobacter. The sequence continues at coordinate 1,313 of NZ_JARUXE010000040.1, forward strand.
GGAAAGGTCTGCCCACGCGCCTCATCACTACATGCTAACCGGGGACGGAATGCCCTGGCATGGGCCGGTAGTCCCGGGCCGCCCCGGGAGCATTGGGCGCCCCAACACCTTCACGCCTCCCCGTGCAGCGCGGACTTGATGGTGCCGACGAGCGACCGGAAGCCCGGGTCGTCCTGCAGCGTGTCAAGCAGGACGGGTCCCCGCGGACCGGCCAGGGGTATCCGCCAGTTGGGGTACTGCGTGCTGGTCCCGGGCTGGTTCTGGGTCCGGGTTTCGCCCACCGCATCAACCAGCGCGACGCCCAGCAGGGACGAGGGCGTCAGGGTGGTGAAGGCGTACAGCGCCTCGACGGTGCGCCGGACATCCTGGTGCCCCGTCCCGGGCAGCAGACCGCGCTCCCGCAGGAGTCCGAACACCGCCTGCTGCTCGGCAGCGGCCTCGGCGCGTTCCTCTGCCACCGGGCGCTGCAGCAGTCCCAGGGATTCGCGGAGCGTGACGTGCTCGCCGGCCAGGTACCCGGCCGTCGGCGGCAGATCGTGGGTGTTGACACTTGTCAGGCACTGCTGCCGGTACCGTTCCGGCGCGATCGGGCCGTCGGCGTCGTGCTCGAACCAGAGGATCGAGGTGCCGAAGATCCCGCGGCCCGCCAGATAGTCCCGCACCCAGGGCTCAAATACCCCCAGGTCCTCACCGATGACCACCGCTCCGGCCCGCTGCGCCTCCAAGGCCAGGATTCCGATCAGCGCCTCGTGGTCGTAATAGACGTAGGTGCCCTCCCCCGGCCCGGCTCCCTCCGGGATCCACCACAGCCTGAACAAGCCCAGGATGTGGTCCACCCGGATCCCGCCGGCATGGCGCAGCACCGTGCGGAGCATGTCCCGGTAGGCGGCATACCCCGATTCCGCGAGCCGGCCCGGGTGCCAGGGCGGCTGGGTCCAGTCCTGGCCCTGCTGGTTGAACATGTCCGGCGGCGCGCCGACCGTGACGCCCCGGGCCAGCACCCCGGCCAGCGACCAGTCGTCCGCCCCGCCCGGTTTCACGCCGACCGCAAGGTCGTGGATGACGCCGATTTCCATGCCCGACCGCCGGGCCGAGCGCTGGGCGGCTTCCAGCTGCTGGTCGCAGAGCCATTGCAGCCAGCGGTGGAATTCGATCCTCCCGGCGAGCAGGGCCCGCTGCTCCTTGCAGTAGACGGTGTCCGGTGCGGACGCAGCCCCGGCCCAGTGTGGAGCCTCCGGGGCCAGCTTCTCGGCCAGGGCGCACCACAACGCAAAGTCGTCGAGCCCCTGCCCCTCCCCGGCGCAGAACTCCGCAAAGGCACGGGCGCGGGCGGGGTCGCGCGGAACCGCGAAAACCAGCTCCAGGGCGGTCAGTTTTGCCCCGTAGCTGGAGTTCCGGTCCAGCAGCGCGGTGGAGTGGTTCGCGGCGTGCTGCCGGGCGGCCAGACGCTCCACTTCCGCCCGGCCGGCCGGGTCGAGGTAGCCGTATTCGGGGATCTCCTCCACCCGGAGGTAGAGGGGGTTGAAGTAGCGCCGTGTAGTGGGCAGGTACGGGGAATCTTCGACCGGCGGCCGGGGCTCGGCGGCGTGCAAGGGGTTGACCAGCAGGAACCCGGCGCCGTCCTGGCCGGTGATCGTCGCGAGGTCCGCGAGATCCGCGAAGTCACCAATGCCCCAGGACCGGGAGGACCGCACCGAATAGAGCTGGGCGGTCAGTCCCCAGTTCCGCCGCCCGGCGAGGGCCTCGGTCGTTTGGAGCCGCTGGGGTGTGACGACGAGCGGGCATTGGGCTGCCGTGCCTTCGTTGTCCGCCAGCAGGGTATGCCAGCCGAGCGGAAGCCGGTCCGGGACCGCGAAGGTGGCCCGTCCCGTGAGGACGCCGTCGACGACGACCGGCTCGTCCCAGTTCTCCTGCTGCGTTGCCTCGTACCTGCTGCCGTCTTCGGCAGCGATCCACACGCTGACGGTGCTCCCTTGCGGGACATGGACGTGGACGTGGAGCTCCTGCCCCTCACGGGCCACGGCGACCGGCGGCAGCAAACGGCGCCACGGCGCCAGCCTGGCCTCAGCCAGGGACAGCTGCATCTCTTCCGCTTCCCCGGCAGGGACACCCAGCGCGGCGAGGACGCCACGCAGGGTGCGGTCTGTTACGGCGCGTTCGACGCCGTCCCACCCCCAGTAGGAGGTCCCCACGCCGTGGGCTGCCGCAAGTTCGCGCAGCAGTGCGGCTGAGCTGGTCGCGTTGTCGTGGTCCGTTTCATCCGCCATGGGGCCACTCTAGACGTTGTCCCCGTGCACCGTCCCATGCTGATGGATGCGGGTTTCCCCGACCAGTTCGTGCAGGCCCTCGACGGCGCGCGCGAGCGACAGCTCCGGGGACGCCGCGATGAACGGCATCAGGAGCCTGTTCTCCTTGTCCAGATGCAGGGCGAAGATGTTCCGGATGGAGCCGGCAGCCACGGCGGCATCCACCCCGGTTGAGCCCCTCAGTTCCTCGACCAGGCCCACGATCACCTGGTGCTCGGCCAGCATCCCCTCCACCAGCAGCCGGCCCTGCGGCATGTTCCGGGGTCCTCCATACAGTGGACCCTCCTCTGCAAGCGCATGGGGAACGAGATCGTTCTCGCACCACTCCACCAGCACCTCATGGGCATCGTGCTCCGCCACGGTGTCCCCGGACCGGACCGCATGGGTGAGCGTCGCCGTCAGCGCGTTGAGTCGCTTGAGCATGCCCGCATGGTGCTGCTCCACCGCCGCCAGGGCTCCAGCTTCCTCGTCGGGGTCTTTCTGGGTGTTGGCCGCTGGCTGATCCATGACGCCTCCTGGGTCTGCTGGATAGGGGCGCGCACTAGGGCACGCAGGCTCCCCCTCCCCACTGTACGGCGGTGACTCCCCCGGACCCCGGGCCTTTCGGCCCACCCCGGCTCCGGCCGGTTGCGGTTTCGACGGCGGGCTTTAGGCGCGGCCGCGGCGTCCGCGCTAGCCTTGCAGCCTATGGTCGACGTCGAACGGTTCCGGAATCTCCTGCACGAGGAGCGCCGCCGGAAGCTTGCCCTCCTTCCCGCTCTGCGCCAGGACATCACCTCGGTGAACGCCGCCCGGCAGGACTCGAACGTCGATGACGAGCACGATCCCGAGGGCGCGACGATTGCCTTCGAGCTCTCCCAGGCGTCGGCACTGCTGGAGCAGAGCCGCCAGGGCCTGGCGCAGATCGAGGCAGCCCTGGCGCGGATCGATGCCGGCCGATACGGCAGCTGCGAAGTCTGCGGCGAAGAGATCGCGGAAGGCCGGCTGGAGGCCAGGCCCTGGACACCGTATTGCATCAGGCACAGCTCGGGCCCTGCCGGCCCTTCCAGGGCCAGTGCACGGACCACACCATGACCGGCGCTGCCGAAACCTGGTGGGCCCGGATCGTTGCCGGATTCACCCAGTCCCCGGTTCCGCAGGTCACAGGCGCTGAACTCGCCCTGGTGATCCTGGTCGCGGTCGCGCTTTCCCTGCCGCGGGTGACCTGGCGGTACTTCGGGCTGCTGGCCACCGTAACCCACGAGCTCGGCCACGCCTTCGCGGCGCTCATGACCGGGCAGCGCCTCGGCGGCATCCGCCTGGGCCTGGACCACTCGGGCACTACCACCACTTACAGCCGGCGCCCCCTGGCGGCTGTGTGGTCCACTTTCTGGGGTTACCCGGTCCCGGCCGTCGTCGGCGCCGCCATGGTCTGGAGCGGTTTCAACGGCTGGGGCCCGGCGGCGATGTCGGTCGGGACCATCATCCTGCTGGTCTCGTTCCTGTTCATCCGCAACGGCATCGGGCTGCTGATCACCGCCGGCGCGGTCCTGGCCGCCGTGCTGCTGGTGCTGTTCGTCCCGCCGGAATTCACCGGCCATGTCATGATCGTGCTCGGCCTGGCACTGCTGGTCGCCGCCGTCCGGGACCTCGGAAAGCTGGGCAACGTGCACCTGCGGCACCGGGACCGGCTGGCGACCTCGGACGCCTATCTGCTCGCCCGGGCCACCCACCTCCCAGCAGCCGTATGGATCGTGCTGTTCGCCGCGGTCGTCGGTGCCGCCTGGTGGTTTGCCTGGCAGCCGATGTCACTGGTTTTCGCAGCAACGCAGGACGCAAGGCTGCCGTGACCCCTCGGTGTCCGGGCATAGGCTGGGACCATGAGCCAAACACACACGGACGACCCCGGATTCAGCACAAAGGGTTCCTACGTCACCGGCGGCGAGGAGTTCACCCGGGACACCAACTACATCGAGGACCGGATCACCCGCGACGGCGCCCCCGGCCGGAACGGTGAGCCCGGCTGGCCGGTCGAGCCGGGACGTTACCGGCTGGTTGCGGCCCGCGCCTGCCCGTGGGCGAACAGGACCGTGATCGTGCGGCGGCTCCTTGGCCTGGAGGACGCGATTTCCCTCGGCCAGCCCGGGCCCACCCATGATGCGCGCTCCTGGACGTTTGACCTGGATCCAGGCGGCAAGGACCCGGTGCTCGGGATGGAGCGGATCCAGGAGGCTTACTTCCGCCGGTTCCCGGACTATCCCCGCGGCATCACCGTCCCGGCCATTGTCGACGTCGCCAGCGGCCAGGTGGTGACCAACAACTTCCCGCAGATCACCCTGGACTTCGCCACCGAGTGGACCGCGTACCACCGCCCGGGCGCGCCGGAGCTGTATCCGGAGGCTCTGCGCGCGGAGATCGACACGGTCAACAAGAGGGTCTTCACCGAAGTGAACAACGGTGTCTACCGCTGTGGCTTCGCCGGCTCGCAGGAGGCCTACAACGCCGCTTACGACCGGCTCTGGACCGCCCTGGACTGGCTGGAGGAACGCCTTACCGGCCAGCGGTACCTCGTGGGCGACACGATCACTGAGGCCGACGTCCGCCTGTTCACCACACTGGCGCGCTTCGACGCCGTCTACCACGGGCATTTCAAGTGCAACCGGCAGAAACTCAGCGAAATGCCCGCGCTGTGGGCCTACGCCCGGGACCTGTTCCAGACGCCCGGATTCGGCGACACCACCGACTTCGTGCAGATCAAGCAGCACTACTACATCGTCCACGAGGACATCAACCCCACCGGGATCGTTCCCGCGGGGCCGGAGCTCGGTAACTGGCTGACCGCACACGGCCGCGAAGCCCTCGGCGGACGCCCCTTCGGCGATGGAACGCCGCCCGGCCCGGTGCGGGCCGGGGAGGAAGTGGCCCCGGGGCACGGGGCGGACTGACCGGAACGCCCTGCCCGGCCGGGGTTCGTCCACTTGTCGCAGCAATATCTCCAGCCTAGGGTGAGCGGGGATGACTACAACAGAAGAGGTAAGGCACACCGGAGGCCCCTCCTTGTTCCGGCGGCTGTGGCGGATGCTGGCCGGCAACGTCTCCACGGCGCTGCTGTGGCCACGGCTGCAGCTGGCCATGAAGGCGGGACTGGCCGCGGGCATTGCCTTCGCCATCGCCCCGCTGATGCCCGGCTCCGCGGCCGATTACCCCTACTACGCTCCGCTGGGCGCCCTGGTGGCGATGTACGAGAACGTCGCCGGCTCCATGAAGCAGGGAGCCCAGACGCTCGCGGGGCTGGCAATCGGGATTGGACTGGCCTTCGTGCTGTTCATCCTCGGCAGCCCGTCACCGCTGACGGTCGGGATCGTGATGGCCTTCGGCGTTGTCCTGGCCGGACTCCCGAAGATTGGCGCGGGCCGGGACTGGATCCCGACGGCGGCGCTCCTGGTCCTGCTCGTGGGCGGCCACAACCCGGACCAGTTCTCCTTCGGTTACCTCCTGCAGATGGGGGCCGGCGTCACCGTGGGCATCCTCGTGAACCTGCTGGTCTTCCCGCCGCTGCACTTCCGCGCTGCCGAGCTCAGCATCGCGGAACTGCGCCTGGCACTCGCCCAGCAGCTCTGGGACATGGCCAAGGCACTGAAGGAGAGCTGGCCGCCGGAACACGAGGACTGGTCCAAGCGATCCGACTCGCTCGAATCCTCCGCCCGCGCCGTCCGGCTGGCCGTGGAGAAGGCGGACGCCAGCCGGCGGGCGAACCCCCGGCGCCGGCTCCACCCCCGGGACATCGGACTGGACTACCGCAACCTGCGCGACCTCGAACGGGTGACCTTCCACGTCCAGGACGTGACGCAGGTGCTCTCGGATGTCATCTGGGCCAAGGACACACCCTTTGTGGTGCCGGATGAATATGCTGCGCCGCTTGCCGACGCCATGTCTGCCGTGGGTGACATCCTGCGCTCAGTCGAGGAAGAGAGCCCGGAGAAGCAGTTGGAGCTGGTCGAGGCGGCCGACTCTTCCGTCAAAGCGTTGACGGGAAGGACCGGAGCCGAGCAAACGGCCACCGACGCCCCCAGCGCGGTCGAGTCGATCCTGATGAGCCTGCACCGGATGCTGCGGGTGGTCAAGACCTCGGCTGTCAGCGGCTGACCGTCTACAGCGCGGCAACCGCTCCGCTGAAGTGCTTGCGTCCGGACCGTGAGTTCCAGGCGACGTAGTCGGAGCGTTCCCACGCCCCGTCAGTCCCCTCCACGGTGCTGATGTCCAGCGCCACCCGGGCCGGTAGGAATACCGGCGCCTCGAAGGAAACACTCCAGCTGAACGCGTCGCCCTTTGCGGCACCCACGTCCGCCAGTGCCCTCGATGCCAGGTACATGCCGTGCGCGATCGACCGGCGCAGCCCCAGGGCCCTGGCCGAGAGGACACTCAGGTGGATCGGGTTGAAGTCGCCGGACACGGCCGCGTAGGCGCGCCCGGTGTCCACACCCAGCTGCCACAGTGCGGTGGGATCCGGCGCCGCAAAACCCGCCGGGACCGCAGCAGCGGTGGGCTTGTCGATCCCCGGCAGGAACACACCCTTCGCCAGGTAACTGGAGACGCCGCGCCAGCGGACGCCCTCCTCTCCCGCCCCGCGCACCTCGGTGACGAGGTCCAGCTGGCTGCCGGACCGGTGCCCGCGCAGGTTCTCCGCCCACGCCCGGATGTCCAGGGCCTCGGTGAAGCGGCTGGGTGCGGACTGCACCACGCGGTTTTCCAGGTGGATCATCCCCAGCAGCGGCAGCGGGAAATCATCCCGGTTCATCACGCTCATGGCCAGCGGGAACGCCAGCGCATGGACAAAACCGGCCGGCAGCACATCGCTCGCGGTCTCACCGATGAGGTGCTGGTACGCCGTGAGGTTCTCCACCGCCGCCTTCACGTCGCGGACCTCATGCCGTGTTTCCGGGAGCCCGGCGCCCTCGTCGGTGCCCAGCACCCGTCGGCGGGCCGCGGCCGCTGCCGCATTCAGGTACAGCTTCGACAGTGACGGCATCTCGCCCAGGATGACCGGCTGCGAAGAGGTCATGCTCCCACCAGGTTCTGCCCGCAGACCCTCAAAACCTCGCCGGAAATGCCGCCGGCCGCGTCACTGGCGAGGAACGCGATGGCCTCGGCGACGTCGCCCGGCTGGCCGCCCTGCTGCAGGGAGTTGAGCCGGCGTGCCACCTCCCTGACGGCGAACGGGATCTTCGCGGTCATCTCGGTTTCGATGAAGCCGGGGGCGACGGCGTTGATGGAGCCGCCGTGCGTGCCGATCAGCGGTGCCGTGGCCCGGACCATGCCCATCACGCCGCCCTTCGAGGCGGCATAGTTGGTCTGGCCGCGGTTGCCGGCGATGCCGCTGGTGGAGGCGACGGACACGATCCGCGGGGAGCTCCGGAAGTGTCCGGACGCCAGCAGGGCTTCGTTGATCCGCAGCTGCGCGGCGATATTGACCGCGATCACCGAGTTCCAGCGCCCTTCGTCCATGTTGGCCAGCAGCTTGTCCCGGGTGATGCCGGCATTGTGGATCACGATGTCCAGCCGCCCGTGGCGTTCCACGGCGTGGTCGATGATCCGCTGCCCGGCATCCGTCCGGCTGATGTCCAGCTGCAGCGCCGTGCCGCGCACCTCGTTGGCCACCGCGGCGAGGTGGTCACCGGCCGCCGGGATGTCAACGACGACGAGCGTGGCGCCGTCGCGGTACAGGGTGCGGGCAATCGCCGCGCCGATTCCGCGCGCGGCGCCGGTCACGACGGCGACCTTGCCTGCCAGTGGCTTCCCGGCGTGGGCCGGCAGTTGCCCTTCGGCGGAGCTGACGGTGAGGAACTGGCCGTCGACAAATGCCGAGCGGCCGGACAGGAAGAACCGGAGTGCGCCGAGGGTGCTGGGGCTTGTGGTGCGCACGCCGCCGGCGAGCAGGATGCCGTTGCCGGTGGCCCCGGCCCGGAGCTCCTTGGCCAGCGAGCGGAGCAGCCCGTCCACACCCTGGCGGGCGGCCGCGACGGCAGGGTCTGCAGTGTCAGCGGCGGTGCGGGAGACGGTGATGACGCGGGAATTGGGGGCCAGGTCCCGCAGTGAGGTGGCTGCGGTGAGCACCGGCCTGGCGAGGTCTTCCGGGCGGCCCAGCTCATCGAGCACGAGGATGATGGCGCCGAGTTTTTCCTTCGGCACCGCGTGGCGGCGCACATCGAGGTTCCAGGAGAGCAGGGTCGCGGCCAGCTCATCCGCGCCGGAGCCGGCACCCTGGACCAGGACGGGCCCGGTGATCAGCGGCTGGTCCGGCAGGTAGCGGCGCAGCACCACCGGCTGGGGCAGCCCAAGCTTCCTGGCGATGTCCCTGCCGGGGCCCCGGCTCACCAGTTGCGTGTACATGTCAGTCATCGGATCCCCCTAGTGTGCTTCAAGAATAGCGACGACGCCCTGGCCGCCTGCGGCGCAGATGGAGATGAGTCCGCGGGCAGGGCGGCCGTCTACCCGGCCTCTGGAGTGCAGCATCTTGGCGAGCGAGGCGACGATCCGTCCGCCGGTGGCCGCGAAGGGGTGGCCGGCCGCCAGGGAGGAGCCGTTGACGTTGAGTTTGGAGCGGTCGATGCTGCCGAAGGCTCCGTCCAGGCCCAGCCGGGTCCGGCCGAAGTCCTCGTCCTCCCACGCGGCCAGGGTGCTCAGTACCGTTCCGGCGAAGGCCTCATGGATTTCGAAGAAGTCGATGTCGTCCAGGCTGAGCCCGTTGCGGGCCAGCAGCCGCGGCACCGCGAAGGCCGGTGCCATGAGGAGGCCGTCCTTGCCATGGACGAAGTCGACAGCCGCCGCCTCGCCGTCGACGACGGTGGCCAGCTTGGGCAGGTCATGGGCGTCCGCCCACTCCTCGGACGCGAGCAGCACGGTCGATGCCCCGTCGGTCAGCGGGGTGGAGTTGCCGGCCGTCATGGTCGCCGCCGAGCCCAGGTTCTTGCCGAAGACGGGCTTAAGGGTGGCCAGTTTTTCGAGGCTGGTGTCGGCCCTCAGGTTGGAGTCACGGGTGAGTCCCCGGTAGGGGGTGAGCAGGTCATCGAAGAAGCCCGCGTCGTAGGCGGCTGCCAGGTTGCGGTGGCTGTTGAAGGCCAGCTCATCCTGGGCCTCCCGGGTGATCTTCCACTGCGCCGTGGTGAGCGCCTGGTGTTCGCCCATGGACAGGCCGGTGCGCGGTTCGCCCGTGTTGGGAGCGTCCGGGGCGAGATCCTTGGGACGGAGGCGGCTGAGGACCCGCAGCCGCTGCGGCAGCGACTTGGCACGGTTCAGGTCAAGGAGCACCTCGCGCAGGCCCTCGCTCACGGCGATGGGGGCGTCCGAGGCGGAGTCGACGCCGCCGGCGATGGCCGAATCGATCTGTCCGAGCTTGATCTTGTTGGCCAGGCCGAGGACCGTTTCCAGTCCGGTGGCGCAGGCCTGCTGCAGATCGTAGGCCGGGGTTTCAGCGGACAGGGCGGAGCCGAGCACGGCTTCACGCGTCAGGTTGAAGTCACGGGAGTGCTTGAGCACTGCGCCGGCGCCGACTTCCCCGATGCGCTCGTCCTGCAGCCCGAAACGTGCGATCAGCCCGTCCAGGGCAGCCGTCAGCATGTCCTGGTTGGAGGACTTGGTATACGCGCCCCCGGTCCGGGCAAAAGGAATGCGGTTGCCGCCCACGATGACCGCCTTGCGCAGCTGGGCCGATGCCGGTGCCGCAGCTCTTCCTCCGACCGGGCCGGCCGCCGGGGCGGCCGCCGGGGCGGCCGGCCCGTGGGGGGAAGCAGGCGCTGCTGCGGGGGTCGCTGTGGGGGTCGAATCCTTTGGTCCGGGTGCGGACTGTCCGTTGACGGACATGGGCTGTCTCCTTCGATCAAAGCGGGTTACCGATACCCAGCGTACCTGATACGCTGGGTATCGTGAACATCCCCCAGACAGGTCTTCCCGGCGGTAACCCGGCCGGCTCCGCTGCCGCCGGTGGCGGCGGCGTGGACGGCCGCGCCTCGCGCTGGCAGTCGCACCGGGAGGAACGCCGCCGGGAGCTGATAAAGTCGGCCCGCAGGGCCGTGCACGCGCTCGGAAGCGACGCCTCGATGGAAGACATAGCGGCCGCGGCGGGAACCTCCAAATCCGTGTTCTACCGCTATTTCGGCGACAAGGCCGGGCTGCAGCAGGCTGTCGGCGAGGTGGTGCTGAGCCAGATGCAGCGCCGGATCCAGGAGGCTGCCCAGAGTGCCCAGACTCCCCGTGAGGGGCTGTTCGCGATGGTCTCCGCCTACCTGCAGATGGCTGAAACCAGCCCCAACGTATACACATTCGTCACGCGCTACACCCCCGGGGAAGCGGACGCCACGACCGGAACCATCGCCACTGCGGGTGCCCTTGGCCATTTTTTTGCCGCGATCAGCGACATGATCGCCCGGCCCATGCGCAGCCACCTCGGGGACTCCGCCGGGCGCGAGGCCGTGATCGGCTACTGGCCGAACGCTGCGATCGGCCTGGTCCGGAACGCCGGCGAACAATGGCTCGCCAGCCCGGCCTCCCCTGCCAAGCCCGACCAGGAGGCGATGGCGCGCCAGATTACCGACTGGCTGTGCCTCGGGATTGCCCCCGAACTCCGCACGGCTCCCGTTCCGGAGCAGCCGGCCCGGTCATCCGCAGGAACGGACTCCGCAGGGCCGGACCAACCCGGCTTCGTCGAGCCGCGTCGCCACCACCAACATGACGCCACCACCGACTTGTCAGAACCAGAGAAGGAAACGACATGACCGAAATAGTCGACCGCCCTGCGGGCGCCAGTTCGAAGAAGCCTGCTCCGACGCGCGCTGCGTCCCGCAAAGCCGCTGCTCCCCGGGCGGCAGCCGCCAAGGCGGCCACGAACGGAGCGCCGGCCCCTGTCGTCGACGTCGCGGCGCTGGGCGAGCTGCTCCTTGGAAAGTGGGCCGACACTCGCCGGACCGCACGGGCACTGGCGGCGCGGCCGGAGCTGCACAAGGCAGAGGGCCTGACGCACACCGAACACCGCCGGCGCGTCTTCGGCCAGCTGAGGATCCTGGTCGAGAACGGCGCCGTGCACCGCGCCTTCCCCGCGTCCGTCGGGGGCGCCGACGAACACGGCGGCAACGTGGCCGGCTTCCAGGAGCTCGTCATCGCCGACCCCTCGCTGCAGATCAAGGCCGGAGTCCAGTGGGGCCTGTTCGGCTCTGCCGTGAACCACCTCGGCACCGCGGAGCACCACGCCAAGTGGCTGCCCGGCATCATGAACCTGGACATTCCCGGCTGCTTTGCCATGACCGAGACCGGGCACGGCTCGGACGTCGCCAGCATCGCCACCACCGCCACCTACGATCCGGCGACCGAGGAATTCGTGGTGCACACGCCGTTCCGCGCGGCGTGGAAGGACTACATCGGGAACGCCGCCACGGACGGCCTCGCCGCCGTCGTCTTCGCCCAGCTCGTGACGGGCGGCGTGAACCACGGTGTCCATGCCTTCTACATGGACCTCCGCGATCCGGAAACCAAGGGGTTCCTGCCCGGCATCGGCGGCGAGGACGACGGCGTCAAGGGCGGGCTGAACGGCATCGACAACGGCCGGCTGCACTTCACGCACGTCCGGATCCCGCGCACCCACCTGCTGAACCGCTACGGCAACGTCGACGCCGACGGCAGCTACAGCTCCCCCATCGCAAGCCCGGGCCGCCGCTTCTTCACCATGCTCGGCACCCTGGTCCAGGGCCGCGTCTCGCTCGACGGTGCTGCCGTCACCGCCTCGAAGCTGGCCCTGAAAACGGCGATCCAGTACGCCACGGAACGGCGCCAGTTCAACGCGTCGTCGCAGACCGACGAGGAAGTGCTGCTGGACTACCAGCGGCACCAGCGGCGGCTGTTCACCCGTCTGGCCAGGACCTACGCCGCGGGTTTCGCGAGCGAACAGCTCCTGGAGAAATTCGACGACGTCTTCTCCGGCCGCGCCGACACGGACGAGGACCGCCAGGACCTGGAGACCCTCGCCGCGGCCCTCAAACCGCTCAGCACCTGGCACGCCCTCGACACGCTGCAGGAATGCCGCGAGGCCTGCGGCGGCGCCGGGTTCCTGATCGAGAACCGCTTTGCCTCGCTCCGCGCCGACCTCGACGTCTACGCCACCTTCGAAGGTGACAACACCGTCCTGCTGCAGCTGGTCGCCAAGCGGCTGCTGGCCGACTACGCCAAGGAATTCCGGAACGTGAACTTCGGGGTGCTCACCCGCTACGTGGTCGGCCAGGCCACGGATGCCGCTATCCACCGGACCGGCCTGCGCGGCGTCGCCCAGTTCATGGCCGATACCGGGTCCGCGCAGAAGGCGGCCATCGCGATCAAGGACGAAGCGAGCCAGCGCGCCCTGCTGACCGACCGGGTGCAGACCATGGTCGCCGACGTCGGCTCGGCCCTGAAGGGCGCCAACAAACTGCCGCAGCAGCAGGGGGCGGCCCTGTTCAACAGCCACCAGAACGAACTCATCGAAGCTGCCCAGGCGCACGCCGAACTGCTGCAATGGGAGGCCTTCACCGCAGCCCTCGGCAAGGTCACCGACCCGGGAACCAGGAAAGTCCTGACCTGGCTGCGCGACCTCTTCGGGCTGTCCCTGATCGAGGAAAACCTGTCCTGGTACCTGATGAACGGCCGGCTTTCGATGCAGCGTGCCCGGACCCTGGGCGACTACATCAACCGCCTGCTTGTGAAGATCCGCCCGCACGCACTGGACCTGGTGGACGCCTTCGGGTTCGGCCCCGAACACCTCCGCGCCGAGATCGCCACGGGAGCCGAAAGAGTCCGCCAGGACGAAGCCCGCGGGTACTTCCGCGCGCAGCGAGCCAGCGGCGATGCCCCGGTGGACGAGAAAATCCTGCTGGCCCGCGGGAGCCACGGGTCACACGGGTCAAAGGCGCGCGGCGCCTGACCCTGCGGGATTACGACGGCGGCGCCGCCCCATTGGCCGGGGCGGCGCCGTCGTTGTCTGCTCTTTTGTGTCTGTTTTCCGTGCCGGCCCTTCCGGTGCCGGCGGTCAGGAACCCGCGGGGAGCACCGAGCGGTAGACCTCGAGGGTGGTTTCCGTGATGGATTCCCAGGAGAAGTGCTCCTCGGCCCGGCGCCGGCCGGCCTCACCCATGGCGCGTGCCCGCTCGGGATTGGACACCACCTCGATAAGCGCCGCGGCGAAGTCGGTGACGAATTTCTCCGGGTCCAGGGGGATGCCCGTACCGTCCGTGACCTGCTCGATCGGAACCAGCAGTCCGGTCTCGCCGTGCTGGACCACTTCGGGGATTCCGCCGGTGGCGCTGGCCACCACGGCGGCGCCGCAGGCCATCGCCTCGAGGTTCACGATGCCCAGCGGCTCGTAGATGGACGGGCACGCGAACGCGGTCGCGTGGCTGAGCACCTGGACGACTTCGTTGCGGGGCAGCATCCGCTCGATCAGGATGACGCCGCTGCGCTGGCTCTGGAGCTCCTCGATCAGGCGGGCCGTCTCGGCCGCCAGCTCCGGAGTGTCCGCGGCACCCAGGCAAAGAACCAGCTGGACTTCGGCCGGGAGCTTGGCGGCGGCCCGCAGGAGGTACGGTACGCCTTTCTGCCGGGTGTTGCGGCCCACGAAGACAACGGTGGGCCGCTCCGGATCAATGCCGAGTCCGCGGATGATGTCATCACCCTCATCCCGGTTCCACTGGCTGACATCGATGCCGTTGTGCACCACCTTGACCTTGGCCGGGTCCACCTCGGGGTAGCTGCGCAGGATGTCCTGGCGCATGCCCTCGGACACGGCGATGATCGCGGCCGCTGCCTCGTAGGCGGTTTTTTCCACCCAGGAGGACAGGGCGTAGCCGCCGCCGAGCTGCTCGGCCTTCCACGGACGCAACGGTTCCAGGCTGTGGGCGCTGAGCACATGCGGAATGCCGTGCAGCAGGGAGGCAATATGCCCCGCCATGTTGGCGTACCAGGTGTGGGAGTGCACCAGGTCCGCGCCGGCGATGTCCGGGACGATCCGCAAATCAACCCCCAGGGTCTGCACTGCGGCGTTCGCCCCGCCGAGATCCTCGGGCACGGCATAGGACGTCACCGTCGCACCGTGGTACTCCGGCTCACGGGGCGCGCCAAAGGCGCGCACCTGCAGATCCACGTGTTGGGCCAGCACCCTGCTGAGCTCGGCCACGTGCACCCCGGCGCCGCCATAGATTTCGGGCGGGAATTCTTTGGTCACAATGTCTATACGCACAAACCCCAAGGTAGTCGTTACGGTGGAACTGATCTAGTGTGAAGACGTTCGGGCGTGCCGGACTGTTTTGGGGAAGTACAAAGGCGTTCAGGAGCGACCATATGCCGAATAAAAAAGTTCTGGCCATCGTCCTCGCAGGTGGCGAGGGAAACCGGCTCATGCCACTGACGGCGGACCGGGCCAAACCCGGCGTGCCGTTCGCGGGAAGTTACCGGCTCATTGACTTTGCGTTATCCAACCTGGTCAATTCCCGCTACCTGCAGATCGTTGTCCTGACCCAGTACAAGTCGCACAGCCTGGACCGCCATATTTCCGAAACCTGGCGGATGTCCACGCAGCTGGGCAACTACATCGCCTCCGTCCCCGCGCAGCAGCGGGTGGGCAAGAGCTGGTTCCTCGGCAGCGCCAACGCCATCTACCAGTCCCTGAACCTCATCCATGACGCCAACCCGGACATCGTCGTCGTCGTGGGCGCAGACCACGTCTACCGGATGGACTTCGCCCAGATGGTCGACCAGCACGTCGCCAGCGGCGCCAAGGCCACCGTGGCGGCCGTCCGCCAGCCGCTGCACATGGCCGACCAGTTCGGTGTCATCGAAGTGGACCAGAACAACCCGGAGAAGATCGCGGCCTTCGTCGAGAAGCCGTCCTCCACGCCGGGACTCGCCGCCGACCCCAGCCAGTTCCTCGCCTCCATGGGCAACTACGTTTTCAATGCCGACGCGCTCGTCGACGCCCTGCACGTCGACGCCGAGCGGCTGGACACCAAGCACGACATGGGCGGGGACATCATTCCCTACTTCGTCGACAAGGGCGAGGCCGGCGTCTACGACTTCACCCTGAACGAGATCCCCGGCTCCACCGAACGCGACCGCACCTACTGGCGCGACGTCGGCACCATCGACTCGTTCTACGATGCGCACATGGACCTCATCTCGCCCGTGCCGGTGTTCAACCTCTACAACTCGGAGTGGCCGATCTACACGCGGCAGAGCATCTCCCCGCCGGCCAAGTTTGTCCGTGGCCCGAAGAACACGGTCGGCACCGCCCTGGACTCTATCGTCGCCAGCGGCACCGTGATCTCCGGCGGCATCGTGGAAGGCTCCGTGCTTTCCAACGACGTCTATGTCGGAACCTCCAGCCGGGTGCTCGACTCCGTGCTGATGGACAAGGTCAACATCGGTGCAGGCGCCGTCGTCAAGCGTGCCATCATCGACAAGAACGTCAAGGTCCCGGCCGGCGCCGCGATCGGCCTCGACCACGAACTGGACCGGGCCCGCGGTTTCAAGGTCACCGATTCCGGCATCACGGTGCTTTCCAAGGGACAGCTCGTTCCGGAGCCCGGCGATGCCGAGCGTGAGCTGTCGGCCGCCAACCTGATCCTGGTGCCGGATGCGGTCAGGGCCGCCACCGAGCACTGGCCTGCCCTGCGGGATTCCGTGGACAAGGTCGCCGAAGTCCAGGCCGCCGCCGTCGGCGTCATGGGCCCACGTTCCACCAACGCCCCCCAGGGCTGATCTGCCGCAGCGGGGGCCCGGCGTCGGCCCGGGCTCCCCGCAGGCTGTAAAATTGGGGCAATGAGCTCCCCCGATCTGCCGTCCGATCTGACGCCCGAGGAAATCCAGGCCTGCATGAAGGTCCTGAACACCATCCACGTTTACGACGAGGAGCACCCGGACTACGTGTCGGTGCGGCGCGCCACCGGAAAGATGTTCAAGGCCGTCAAGCGCCACCGGCGGGTCAGCAAGCGCGATCTGATCGCGGACGCGGACCGCGCCGTGATCGCCCAGACCGCGACGGCGGCCCCGGACCGGATCGACGATGAAACCCGCGGCAACAAGCTCGCCCCCTCCACGACGGGGAGCATCGCCGGGCACCTGATCAAGTCCCGGCCATGCTACGTCTGCAAGCAGCACTACACCCAGGTGGACGCGTTCTACCACCAGCTCTGCCCGGACTGCGCGGCCTTCAGCCACAGCAAGCGCGACGCCCGCACGGACCTGACCGGGCGCCGCGCCCTCCTGACCGGCGGGCGGGCCAAGATCGGCATGTACATCGCGCTGCGGCTGCTCCGCGACGGCGCCCACACGACGATCACCACCCGCTTTCCGAAGGACGCAGCCCGGCGCTTCGCCGCCATGGAGGACAGCGGCGAGTGGTTGCACCGGCTGCGGATCGTCGGCATCGACCTGCGCGATCCGTCCCAGGTCATGGCCCTGACCGATTCCCTGGACGCCGCGGGCCCGCTCGACATCATCATCAACAACGCAGCCCAGACCGTGCGCCGCTCCGGCAACGCGTACAAGCCGCTGGTCGACGCCGAGGACGAGCCCCTGCCCGCCGCCCTCCAGGCCGCCAACGGCGGCCCGGAACTCGTGACCTTCGGCCACGCCCACGACAAGCACCCGCTGGCCCTGGCCAGCACCGTGCTGGAGCACCCGGTCCTGGCCGGGGACGCGATCACCTCGCTGGCGCTGTCCACCGGCTCCGCGTCGCTGGAGCGCATCGCGTCCGGCACCGCGATTGACGCCGGCGGCTTGGTTCCGGACGTGGCCAGCATCAACAGCTGGACCCAGGTGGTGGACGAAGTGGATCCCCTCGAAATGCTCGAAGTCCAGCTGTGCAACGTCACCGCCCCCTTCCTGCTGGTAAGCCGGCTCCGCGGGGCCATGAAACGCTCCACCGCGCGGCGGAAGTACATCGTGAACGTCAGCGCCATGGAGGGCCAGTTCTCGCGCGCCTACAAGGGTCCCGGCCACCCGCACACCAATATGGCCAAAGCGGCGCTGAACATGATGACCAGGACCAGCGCCCAGGAGATGCTCGACGCCGACGGCATCCTGATGACCGCCGTCGATACCGGCTGGATCACGGATGAGCGCCCGCACTACACGAAGGTGCGCCTGATGGAGGAGGGCTTCCACGCCCCCCTGGACCTCGTCGACGGGGCCGCCCGGGTCTACGACCCGATCGTCATGGGCGAGTCAGGCGAGGACCAGTTCGGCGTCTTCCTGAAGGACTACAAGCCCAGCCCCTGGTAGCCCGCTGCCCGTAGCAGAGTCCTCCGGCGCGGGCTACGGGCCTTATGGCCCTAATGAGGGAACCGGACAGTACGTAACGTGGGTCCACATGAACACAGAGACGACACCTGCGCCCGAATTCGGACTGTCCATTGACCAGTGCTGGGTACTGCTGGACACCGAGGTCGTGGGGAGGATCGCCCTGATCGTGGACGGCCATCCGGAAATCTTTCCGGTGAACTTCGCGCTGGAGCGCCGCTCTATTGTCTTCCGCACCGCCGGGGGCACCAAGCTGTGGGCGGCGATGACGGCCAAGCCCGTCGCCTTCGAAATCGACGGCTACGATACCCACGAAAAGCAGGCCTGGAGCGTGGTGGCCCGCGGCGAGGCCGTGCTGATCGAAAGCCGGGAGGAGAAAGCCGCCGTCGACGCCCTGCTGCTGGAACCGTGGCAGCCGGGAGACAAGGACTACTACGTCCGGCTTTCCCCCAAGGCATTGACGGGGCGCCGGTTCACAGTCAACAACCCGGACCTGTGGAGCACCCGGCTTTCGGATCCCCGCCGGGCATCCTTCGAATAGAACATCCTTCGAAGAGGGCCGGCTTCGAAGAGGGCTGGCGCTCGAATCGGAGCTTCCCGGGCGGTCCGCCCGGGAAGCTGAGGACTACTTGTTTGCCTTGGCTGCCGGTGAATGGACGACCAGGACCGGGCAATGGGCATGGGCCACGAGGGCCGAGCTGACAGAACCGATCAGCATTCCGCCGAAGCCTCCGTGTCCGCGGCGACCCACCACCAGCATGTCGGCGTCCCGGCTGGCGTCGATCAGGGTGTGCCGGGGGTGTCCCTGGACGAGGCGGGACTCGACATTGGCCGGCTTTTCCGCCCCGAAGGCCTTTTCCACCGTCTCCTGCAGGATCTCCCCGGCCCGCACGTCGAAGTCGTCAATGCCCATGGCAACATAACCGTCGTAGACCGGAGGAACGTCCCAGCTGGCCAGCGCCACCAGCTTCGCTGAGAGCGGCACGGCCAGGCTCTGGGCCAGCCGCAGCGCCTCCACCGACGCATCGGAACCATCAACCCCCACCACAATGGTCCGGATGTCCCTGGCTTCGGTCATGGCAGATCCCTTCGTCATACAGCTGGCGCGTCCAGCCTACAATGCCGCTCCGGTCACGGGAGGAGGTAGGGCCAAAGGTCATGGGGAAATGGGGCGGCCCCTGTCCCGGCAGGACCAAGGACCCTTGTCGGGGTCCCGGGCGGGGAGGATTATTGCAGTCGTCGGCAACGCGGACGGCTGCTGGACGGGCCACGAGACCGGACCGGTCCAATGACCGGACAATGGGGAGCGTGGGGTCAGCTGGAGTGGCGACCGAGCCAGCTGCGTCAGCAACAATGAAAGACATTGGGTTTGCGTTGGCGACACTGAACGACAATGGATGCAGCATGCATGACCCGCTGCCGCGATCCGTTGAGCAGGCTGGGGAGCACCGCACCATACATGGCAGCGCAAGCTGCCGGACAGGAGAATCATGATTGCCTGGGCAGATGCAGGTCTCGCTGCACCCGACGGGGCGCCGTCCGTCATCCGTGTGTTCATCCTGGATGACCACGAACTCGTCCGGCGCGGACTTCAGGAGCTCCTCGAGGGCGAGGGCTTCGTCGTGGTGGGTAGTTCCGGGTCCGCCGTCGAGGCGACCCGACGAATCCCTGCCCTTCATCCGGATGTCTGTGTCCTCGACGCCCGGCTGCCGGACGGGACCGGAATTGAAGTCTGCCGCGACGTACGCTCGGTGGACCCCTCACTGAACTGCATCATCCTGACAAGCTTTGACGACGAGCAGGCGCTGCGCGGGGCCGTGCTGGCCGGCGCGAGCGGCTATGTCCTGAAAGAAATCGGCGGCACGGACCTGATCGGTGCACTGCGCCGGGCGGCCACAGGTGAGTCGCTCTTCGCGGAGGGCGTCGCCGCGGGCATCGTCGACAGCCTGGTCGAGGCCGACGAAGTGGACCCCCGGACCTCGGCTCTCACCCCCCAGGAGCGGCGGGTGCTGGAGCTGGTGGGCGGCGGGCTCACGAACCGCCAGATTGCCGCGGAAATGTTCCTCGCGGAAAAAACTGTCAAGAACTACGTCTCCTCGCTGCTCGCCAAGCTGGGCTTCGAACGGCGGACCCAGGCGGCGGTCTTCATCGCCGGCCCCTCCTCCCCCGCACCCCCCGGGGGCCATGGCGAAGAGAGCCGGGCCCACAGGGTCCGCTAGCCGGCGTCCGTCCCGGGCCGCGGAGGCGTTCTGCTGCTAAAGCGGCACGGACCACTCGAGGCTCGTGCCGGCGTCGGGGGCACTGGTGATGGTGCATTCCCCGTCCAGCATGCGGGCGCGGTCCTCCAGGTTGGCCAGTCCCCTTCGCTTCTCCGGTTCGGCGAAGCCTGCCCCGTTGTCGGTGATGACCACGGTCACTTTGCCCTTCACCACGCCCACC
Organism: Arthrobacter sp. PsM3; assembly: GCF_030433895.1. Taxonomy (GTDB): domain Bacteria; phylum Actinomycetota; class Actinomycetes; order Actinomycetales; family Micrococcaceae; genus Arthrobacter. The sequence goes on from NZ_JARUXE010000040.1 coordinate 21,349, forward strand.
GACACCGAGATGGCGTCCGCGCCGGAATGGCGGATGGCGTTGCTGAGGCCTTCCGAAACCACGGCCACCACATTGTCCGCCTTGTCCGGGGTGACGGCGTCCACCGGTCCGGTAATGATCAGCCGCGGAGTGAACGGCATGGACTTCGCTGAGCTGCGGGTCACCCGCCGGATCCGGCCGCTGAGCAGTTCCGTTTCGCCGCTGCTGCTCTTGAGCGAGTAGATGGTGTCTCGCAGGCTCCGGATCGCCTCGTCCAGCTCGCCGGTGATATTGCGGATCCGTTCGGTGGCCAGCTCGTCCTTGGTGAAGCGGGTCAGGCTCTGGACACTCAGCCCCGCCGCGAACAGCCGCTGGATCACGAGGTCATGCAGGTCGCGGGCGATCCTGTCCCGGTCCGTGAACACGAGCAGTTCCTCGCGGAGCCGGTGGACCCGGGCGAGTTCCAGGGCGAGGGCCACATGCGAACCGAAGACGGCGCCCATTTCGATGTCCGTCCGCGCGTAGCGGAGCGCGTCCGGCTCCCGGACGAGCAGCAGGAGCCCGTGATCCGCGCCCTGGGTGCTCAGCGCCACCGCCAGCAGCGGTCCGGTGATCCCGCCGTCGATCTCCCCGAACAGGGCCGAGGCGCTATCCAGGACCACCGGCTCGCCGCCGTCCAGGACACTTTGAAGTACGGGTGAGTCCAGCGCCAGCGACCGCCCGGAGAACTGGGAACTGAGCTTGCCGGCGGCGCCGATGACAACATGTCCGGCTCCGTCTCCGGCCGGCGCCACCAGCAATGCCAGCTGGGAGGCTGACTCCTGCAACGCCCGGCTTGCGATGGGATCCAGGCCGCCGGAGGTGTAGTCGCGGTCGCCGCTGAGCATCAGTCCCGAGACGTCCATGCACGCTTCCAGCCAGCGTGCGCGGCGGCGGGCATCGTCGTAGAGGCGGGCGTTTTCAATGGCAACCCCCGCGGCGGCCGCCAGGGCCACGGCCAGCCCCTCGTCCTCGGCGGTGAAGTCGCTGCCGTCTTCCTTCTCCGTCAGGTAGAGGTTGCCGAAGACCACGTCCCGGACGCGCACAGGGACGCCGAGGAAGGACTTCATGGGTGGGTGGTTCGCCGGGAAGCCGTAGGACTCCGCATGTGTGCGCAGGTCATGGAGCCGGAGCGAGCGGGGGTCGGAAATCAGCAGGCCCAGGACGCCGTGGCCGGTTGGCAGCGGCCCGATCCGGTGCGCCAGCTGTTCGTCGATGCCGACCGTGATGAAGTGGCTGAGCGCCCGGTCATCACCAATCACGCCCAAGGCGCCGAAGCGGGCATGGAGCAGCCGGCAGGCGGACTGCACAACGCGTTCCAGGACGGCGTCGAGGCTGAGATCCTCAGCGACAGCGACGACCGCTTCGAGCAACCCCGCCATTCGCTCCTGGGACTGGAGCAGTTCCTCGGCCCTGGAGACGAAACCCTTAAGCACACTGTCGATCTTGTGCTGCGGCTCATTTTCGGTCTGGTCCGGACGTTCCTGCATTGAATGCATGCTCATGGCCCCAATTCGATACTACGGACACAACGATCGTCGACACTGACGATTGTCTTGCCAGAATACCCCGTACCGGCTGCAAAGACCTTAGACGGGGGACCATATTGCCTTGGATTGTGACCTTCTGCCCTACCAAGGCGCCACGGGCTTGGCGTAGGCTCGGCCCCATGAGTACTGATCCGAACCAGGGCGCACACCCCCAGAAGAACCAGCGGCCACATGAAGTTGAGAACCTTGAGCACCACGAATGCTGGCGGCTGTTACGCAGCGTCTCCGTGGGCCGGCTCGCGGTGTGGGTGGACGACCACCCCGACATCTTCCCGATCAACTACAAGGTGGACCACGGTTCCCTAGTGTTCCGCACGGCGGATGGCACGAAGCTCCAGGCGGCCACCGGCGACACTCCGGTGGCCGTGGAGGCAGACGGTGTGGACGCGGACAGCGGTATTGCCTGGAGCGTGGTGATCAAGGGACAGGCCGCACCGGTGCAGAACCAGCAGGAGGTCCTCGAGACCGTGGGGCTCCTGTTGTTCCCCTGGCAGGCGGGCAAGAAGGAGCACTTCGTCAGGATTACCCCCGAAACCGTCACCGGGCGCCGGTTCAAGGTGGTCCCGCCGCTGACCTGGTGGACGCCCCTGGATGACGCCACCCGCTCGGGACTCGAATAACCTCAGCGAAAACCCCGATGCGCTATCAGACTGCGTTCCCCTGAGACCTCAGAAGAGGGTTCAGGACAGCGACAACTGACAGCGCATCGGCGGGACCGGGCTGTGCGCCGGCAATCAGGCCAGCCGGGTGATTTCCACGCTCACGCTGAGGGCGGAACCGCCTCCGCCGGACAGGATCCCCTTCAGCGGGGGCACGTCGCGGTAGTCACGGCCCCTGGCGACGGTCACATGGAAGTCGCCGGCCGGTTTGTGGTTGGTGGGGTCCCAGCTGCGCCATTCGCCGTCCCACCATTCCAGCCACGCGTGTGACTGCCCGGCGACCGTCTCGCCGAGGTCCGCCGTCGACCGCGGGTGCAGGTAACCGGACACATAGCGGGCCGGGATGCCCCGGCTGCGCAGCGCGCCGATGGCGAGGTGCGCCAGGTCCTGGCAGACGCCCTGGCGCTGGTTCCAGGCTTCCTCGGCGTTGGTGGTGACACCGGTGGAGCCCTTCATGTAGGTCATTTCGCCGCGCATCCACTCAAAGACCGCCATGGCGGCCTCATGCGGGTTGCGTCCCGCGACGACGCCGGGAACGATCCCGAGCACTTCCGTGCCGGGGCCGGTGAGCTGCGACTGCGGAATCCAGTCGCTGAACTTGTTCAGGGTTTCCGGGGCGTCGAGGACGTCCCAGCCGACGATGTCCGCCTCCGCCGGGATCCGTTCCGCCCGGTGCACCTCGACGGTGGTGGTGGTCAGGACCTCGAGGTACTCGTGCGGCATCTGCATGTCGAAGGCCGTGACGCGGGTGCCCCAGTAGTCCCGGTAGCTGCTCAGGGCGGCCTGCGACGGCGAGACCTTCAGGGACGACTCCAGGACCACCTGCTGGGGATCCGTCAGCGGGGTCATGCGGGCCTCGTTGTAGGAGAGCGTGACGCGCTTGTTGTACTTGTACGCCGTCTTGTGAATGATGCTCAGCCTGGTCATGAAACTTCTCCCACCCAGGCGAGTTCATCTGCCTGATTGAAGTACTTACGGGAAATGGCGTCCGAGGCCTGCGAGACAGCCTTCTGCACGCGTTCCATGTGCTCCGGCAGTTCGGACATCAGGTCGTCGGTGCGGTGGAACTCGAGGAAGGTGCGGGCCTGGCCGACGATCCGCCGGGCGTCGTTGATGAACCCGACGCGCTGGGCCGAGGGGTCCAGCATGGCGAGGCACTCGTCGGCATCCCGCAGCGCGTACACGATGGACCGCGGGAACAACCGGTCCAGCAGCAGGAACTCGGCGGCGTGCTGGTCGCCGAAGGCCGCGCGGCGAGTCCGCAGGAACGATTCGTACGCGCCGGCGCAGCGGAGCATGTTCACCCAGGACATGCCGGCGGAGAGCACGTCCCGGGTGGAGAGCATCCGCGCGGTCATGTCTGCGCGTTCCAGCGAGCGGCCCAGGACCAGGAACTGCCAGCTCTCATCGTGGCTCACGGTGGTGTCCGCGAGGCCGCTGACCATGGCCGTCCGCTCCAGCACCCAGTTGCAGAAACGGTAGGTGCCGACGACGTCCTTGCGGTGCTGGTTCAGCCCGTAGTACGTCGTGTTCAGGCTTTCCCAGAGCCCGGAGGACACGGTTTCGCGGGCGCGGCGGGCGTTCTCCCGCGCCGCACCGAGGGAACCGGCAATGGACGTGGCGCTCTGCTTGTCATAGGCGAGGGCGTTGAGCAGTTCGGGGAGGCCAAACTCCTCGCTCTGCGCCCGGGCGCCCATGACGGCCAGGAGTTCCTGCGCCACGCTGCGCTGTTCCTCCATCGGCAGGTGGTTGAGCCGCTCCAGGTGGACATCGAGGATGCGGGCGGTGCCGTCAGCCCGTTCCACATAGCGGCCGATCCAAAACAGTGACTCGGCGATACGGCTAAGCATTCGCGGTTACCTCCAGCGCATGGGAAATCTGAAAAAAGCTTGTCAGCGGATAAGTGCAGGACGTGGTGCCGCGGCTCATTGCTGCTGCTCCTTCTGGCTGTCGCGCCAGTTGCTTTCCACAGGCCAGACAGAGACGCGTTCGCGGACCGTGATGGCCGGACGCGGAAGGACCTCCACCGGGACCTGCGGGGAATCTGCAAGGACCCAGGTGTCCTTGGAGCCGCCGCCCTGGCTGGAGTTCACGATCAGTGAGCCCTCCTTGAGCGCCACCCGGGTCAGGCCTCCGGGCAGGACCCAGACGTCGTCGCCGTCGTTGACCGCGAAGGGGCGCAGGTCCACGTGGCGCGGGCCGAACCTGTCGCCGCTAAGCGTGGGAACCGTGGACAGCTGCAGGACCGGCTGCGCGATCCAGCCGCGGGGGTCCGCGATGACGCGCTTGCGCAGGGCCTCGAGCTCGTCCTTGGTCGCGTCCGGGCCAATCACTAGGCCCTTCCCGCCGGAACCGTCCACAGGCTTGACCACGAGTTCGGCCAGGCGGTCCAGGACCTCTTCCCGGGCCTCTTTTTCTTCCAGCCGGAAGGTGTCCACGTTGGCGATCACGGGTTCTTCGTTGAGGTAGTAGCGGATCAGGTCCGGGACGTAGCTGTAGACCAGCTTGTCGTCGGCGACGCCGTTGCCCACGGCATTGGCGATGGTGACTCCCCCGGCCCGGGCGGCGTTGACCAGCCCCGGGCAGCCGAGCATGGAGTCGGCCCGGAACTGCAGCGGATCCAGGAACTCGTCGTCGATGCGTTTGTAGATCACGTCCACGCGCTGTTCCCCGGCGGTGGTGCGCATGTAGACGCGGTTGCCGCGGCAGATGAGGTCGCGCCCTTCGACGAGTTCCACGCCCATCAGGCCGGCGAGCAGGGTGTGCTCGAAGTAGGCGCTGTTGAAGACGCCCGGGGTCAGGACCACCACGGTGGGGTCGTCGACGCCGGACGGTGCCGTCTTGCGCAGGGCGGACAGCAGGCGGCGGGGGTACTCTTCGACCGGCCGGATGAGCTGCTGGCCGAAGGCCTCGGGCAGACCCTTGGCCATCGCCCGGCGGTTCTCCAGGACGTAGCTGACGCCGGAGGGGACGCGGACGTTGTCCTCCAGGACGCGGAAGGTCCCCGCGGCGTCGCGGACGACGTCGATCCCGGAAATATGGACGCGGACCCCCCCTGCCGGCTCGAAGCCGTGGACCTGGCGGTGGAAGTGGGCGCTGGTGGTGACCAGCTGGCGCGGGATGACACCGTCGGTCACGACGGTCATCTTGTCGTAGACATCGTTGAGGAATGCCTCGAGCGCCCGGACGCGCTGCGCCACCCCCTTTTCCAGCACCGTCCACTCATCGGCCGGGATAACCCGGGGCACGATATCGAGCGGGAAGGGCCGCTCCTCCCCCGCGAAGTCGAAGGTCACACCCCGGTCCAGGAAGGTCCGGGCCATCGAATCGGCGCGGGCGGTGACATCAGCAAGCGAGAGTTCACTCAGCGCCCCGGCAACCTGCCCGTACGACTTCCGGGCTTGTTGCCCGGGGGTAAACATCTCATCGTAGGCGCCGGAACGTTCGGCGGCCACGGAGTAATCCTGGAATAGGTCAGACATGCTCACTAGACAACCACCTTTTTGTTGCGAAATCATTTCGGAACGCCCGGCAGCGTGGCGGCTGCGGGCTGCCGGCAACGTCCGCTGCCGGTCGCAGGGGTGCGGGGCAGTGCGTAGGAGCTGCCGGCCGCCGCGGCGGTGGCGGCTTTTCCGGGCCCTTGCGGCAAGGTAGTGGCGTGCCCCCGTTTACTTTTAAGCCGCTGTCCGGCGGCAGGCCGCTGCCGGGTCTGCTGCCTGGCATGATGGCCGCCGCAGCCGCCGTCGTGCTGGCCCTTGCCGTCCACTCCCTGATTCCCGTACTTCCGGCCATGACGCTGGCGGTGGCATCCGGGCTCCTCGCCGCCAATGTCCCGGGGCTGGCCGGCTGGACCGCAGGAAAGGGCCGGGCGGGCCTGGATTTCGCCGGCAAGCACCTGATGCGCGCCGGGATCGTGGTGCTGGGGCTGAAGGTCAGTCTCGTGGATGTGCTCGGTCTCGGCTGGGCCGCGCTGCTGCTCATCACCGGGGTGGTCCTGGCCGCTTTCGCCGGAACCTACGGGATCAGCAGGCTTTTCCGCCTGCCCCCGCCGGTCTCGCTGCTGATTGCCACCGGCTTTTCCATCTGTGGGGCCTCAGCCATCGGGGCGATGGCCGCGGTGCGCCGGATCCGGCAGCCCGACACCGTGCTCCCGGTGGCCCTCGTGACCCTGTGCGGCACCCTCGCCATCGGGGTGCTGCCGCTGCTCATCCGTCCGCTGGGGCTCAGCCCCGAAGTGTTTGGTGCCTGGGCCGGCGCCTCCGTCCACGACGTCGGTCAGGTGGTGGCCACCGCGCAGACCGCGGGGGCTACGGCGCTGGCGGTCGCCGTCGTCGTGAAACTCACCCGGGTGATCTTGCTGGCGCCCATCGTCGCCGCGGCAGCCCTGCACCACCGCAGCAGCGCCGATGCCGGCGACGGACTGAAGCGGCCGCCCCTCGTCCCGTTGTTTGTGCTCGGCTTCGTCGCGCTGGCAGCCCTGCGGACCACCGGCTGGCTCTCCCCCGCTGTCCTCGACGCCGCTGCCGTGCTGCAGGACATTCTGCTGGGGATGGCGCTGTTTGGGCTCGGCTCGGCGGTACGGGTGGGCCAGCTGCTGCACACCGGAGCGCGCGCGCTCCTGGCGGCGCTCGCGTCCTGGCTGCTGATCGCCGGGCTGGGGCTGGGCGCTGCGTTCCTCATGGTTAGATAGCGGGGTGTCGAACCAGAACCTGCGCCGCGATGAAGCCGCTACCCGCTCAGCCCTGATCACCACCCACAGCTACGACGTCTCCCTGGACGTCCGGCAGGCGGCGGATCCGGAGGTCGCCGGTTACACGAGCCGCAGCGTCATCAACTTCTCCGCCGGCGAACCCGGGTCCGCGACGTTCCTGGACTTCATCAGCAGTGACGTGCACAGCGTCATCCTCAACGGCAAGGAACTCGCCGTCGCCGACGTCATGGATGGTTCACGGATCCGGCTCGACGGGCTCCAGACGGAGAACGAGGTCACGGTCACCGGCACCGCGCTGTACAGCACTTCCGGGGAAGGCATGCACCGCTTCTTCGACCCCGCCGACAGCCAGTGCTACCTGTACACCCAGTACGAGCCCGCCGACGCCCGCCGGGTCTTCGCCAATTTCGAACAGCCCGACCTCAAAGCGGAATTCACCTTCCACGTCACGGCACCCTCGGCCTGGCAGGTGTCCTCAAACGGCATCGAAACCCGGTGCACGCTCCTCACCAGCGACCCGGACACTAGCCGCTGGGACTTTGCCCCCACCAAGGCCATGTCCACATACATCACGACGGTGCTGGCCGGCCCGTATTTCAAGGCCGAGGACTCCTGGAGCACGACGCTCGAGGACGGCACCCGGCTGGAGGTCCCGCTGGCCCTCTACTGCCGCGCCTCGATGGCGCCGTCCTTCGACCCCGACGCACTCTTCACCCTCACCCGGAACGGCCTGGACTTCTTCAACGAACTCTTCGGCTTCCCCTACCCGTGGGGCAAATACGACCAGGCCTTCGTGCCCGAATACAACCTCGGCGCCATGGAGAACCCCGGGCTGATGACCTTCACGGAAAGCTACGTCTTCACCTCCCGCGCAGCAGATTCGCAGTACCAGGCCCGCGCCAACACCCTGCTGCACGAGATGGCCCACATGTGGTTCGGCGACCTCGTCACCATGCAGTGGTGGGACGATCTGTGGCTCAAGGAATCCTTCGCGGACTACATGGGGACCCTCGGCGTGGACCGCACCACGGACTGGGCGACGGCGTGGGTGAACTTCGCCAACAACCGCAAGGCCTGGGCCTACATGCAGGACCAGCTGCCGACCACGCACCCGATCGTCGCCGACATTCCCGACCTTGAGGCCGCCAAACAGAACTTCGACGGCATCACGTACGCCAAGGGCGCCTCGGTCCTCAAGCAGCTCGTCGCCTACGTGGGCTTCGAGGCCTTCATTGCCGGCTCGCGCCAGTACTTCAAGGACCACGCCTACGGCAACACCACGCTGGCTGACCTTTTGGCCGCGCTCAGCGCCGCCTCCGGCCGGGACCTCGCGGACTGGGCGCGCCAGTGGCTGCAGACCTCCGGCATCTCCACTCTCAGCAGCGAGATCGAGGAGCGCGACGGCGTCCTCGGCACGGTCACCGTCATCCAGGATGCAGAGGACCCGACGACGGGCCGGCAGGAGCCGCGGCCGCACCGGCTGCGGATCGGCCTCTACGAGCACGACGCCGGGGCCCTGGTCCGCACCGACAGCATCGAGACCGACATCAGCGGGGCACGGACCGAGGTGCCCGCCCTGTCCGGCAAGGCCCGGCCTGCCCTGATGCTGGTCAACGACGATGACCTCAGCTACGCCAAGGTCCGGCTGGACCCCCGCTCGGAAGCCACAGTGCGGAGCTCCCTTGGCGCGCTCAGCGATCCGATGGCGCGGGCCCTGTGCTGGACCGCACTCTGGGATTCGGCCCGGGACGCCGCCTCACCGGCTGCCCGCTACGTCGACGCCGTCCAGCTTTTCGGCCCCACGGAATCCGGCATCGGCGTGCTGCTGAACGTCCTGGGCAACGCATCCACCGCGATCGAACGCTACGTGCCCCTGGCCGTTAGGGCCGACGTCCGCCTGGGCTTCCTGTCCCTCGCGGCCGACGAGTTCCACCGGGCCGCACCGGGCTCCGACCAGCAGCTGGCGTGGGCGCGCACGGTCGCCGCAAGCAGCCGCTTCGACGGCAGCCAGCTGGTCCTCCTCCGCGGCCTCCTGGACGGCAGCACCGTCGTTGCGGGCCTCTCCGTGGACGCCGAGCTCCGCTGGAACCTCTGGCACGCCCTGGCCGCCAACGGGAAGGCCAGCGTTGCGGAGCTTGATGCGGAGCTGCTCCGCGACAACACCGCGGCCGGCAAATCCGGGCATGCCACCGCCCTCGCTGCCCGCCCCGATTCGGCCGTCAAGGAAGCAGCCTGGCAGGAGGCGGTTCACGGCACCTCGCTGTCCAACCAGCTGCTCAGCGCCACGATCGCCGGTTTCAACACGGGACCGGCCCCGCTGCTGCGTGGATTCATTGAGCCCTATTTCGAGTGCCTGGAAGAGGTGTGGGCCGGGCGCAGCATCGAAATCGCCAGCCGGATCGTCCGCGGGCTCTACCCGGCAGGGCAGGACCTGGACGGCGACAGCCCTCAGACGCACCCCGTGATCGTACGGACGGACCACTGGCTGGCCGGGCATCCGGAGGCCCCGCGGGCGCTGCGCCGCATCATCATCGAACAGCGCAGCCACCTGCATCGCGCCCTGAAGGCGCAGGCCCGGTAGGCGGTCTTCAGGGCACCCGGTGCAGCCACTCCGGCGTGCCGAACTTGGCCGTGACCCGGAGGTGGGCGGCGGCGAGCTCAGCCTCGGTCAGTTCCGAGGGCGTCGCCGCATAGCGTTCAGCGAAGACCTCCATCATGGCCGCAACGATCTCGGCCCGGGCCAGTCCGGTCTGGCGCCGCAGCGGATCCACCCGCTTCTTGGCGCTACGGGTTCCCTTGTCCGAGAGCTTCTCCTTGCCGATCCGCAGGACCTCCACCATCTTGTCCGCGTCGATGTCGTAGCTCATGGTCACGTGGTGCAGCATGCCGCCGTTCGCCAGCCGCTTCTGCGCGGCGCCGCCAATCTTGCCCTGCTCCGTGGCGATGTCATTGAGCGGCACGTAAAAGGCGTTGATCCCCATCTTCTCGAGGGCCGCCATCACCCAGGCGTCCAGGAAGCCGTAGGAGTCGGCGAAACTGAGGCCATCCACCAGGGTCTGCGGCAGGTACAGCGAATAGGTGATGCAGTTACCGGCCTCCATGAACATCGCTCCCCCGCCGCTGATCCGGCGGACCACGCTGATGCCGTGGCGTTCGACGCCGGCGGGGTCCAGCTCATTGCGGACGGACTGGAAGCTGCCGATCACCACTGACGGTTCCTCCCAGTCCCAGAAGCGCAGGGTGGGGTTGCGGCGCCCCGCGCCGACCTCCTCAGTCAGGACCTCGTCCAGGGCGACGTTCACGTGGGTGGGCAGCACGGAGGGCGCGATGATGTTCCAGTGGTGGTCTGCCCAGCCGGTGGCCTTCACCAGGGCGCGCCGGACGGTGACCGCCACGGCGTCGGCCGAAAATCCGAACAGGACGGTGTTGGCGGGCAGGGCCGCTGACACTGCGGCGGACAGATCCGCGGCGGCGGCGTCCGCCGGGAGGCCCGTGAGCGCCCGGTTGATCTCCGGCAGTGCCTCGTCCGGCTCGAGGAAGAAGTCCCCGCTGAGAGAGACGTTCGCGAGCACACCGTCGACGACGTCGAGATCGGCGACGACGAGTTTCCCGCCGGGAACCTTGTACTCCCCGTGGTGGCGGGCGCCGCCGTCGTCAGTGCTGCTGGAGCCGGGGACCGGGGGAAAGGATGTCATGCCCTTAATCCTGCCACGCACCGGCCGCGCCGGAGTTGCCGCACGGGGCGGTTCAGCGCAGGACGCAAAAAGCCCGCACCGTCACCGGTGCGGGCTTTTCCAAAAGACCTTGGGGAGAAGAAGTTACTTCTTGCCGCCGAAGCCCTTGAAGCGAGCGTTGAAGCGCTCGACGCGGCCTGCAGAGTCCATGATGCGCTGCTTGCCCGTGTAGAACGGGTGGGACTCGGAGGAGATTTCGACGTCGATGACCGGGTAGGTGTTTCCGTCTTCCCACTCGATGGTCTTCTTGGAAGACACGGTGGACTTGGTCAGGAACTTGACGCCGGAAGCCAGGTCGTTGAAAACAACAGCTTCGTACTTCGGGTGAGTATCAGACTTCATAATTGGACCTTTGTTCGCACAACTGGATTTTGCCAGTTGCCAGGTATGAATGGGATGGCCGGCGGAATGCACCGGACGGCCAGCTATCAATCATAGCGGAAAGCCGGCGCCCCCGCCGCCTGAGCATCGGCGCGGTCAGTCGCGGGGGCGCAACTCCCAGAAGGCGACGGCGGACGCCGCGGCGACGTTGAGCGAGTCAACGCCGGCACGCATGGGGATCTTCACTGCGAGGTCGACGGCGGCGAGGGTGGCCGCGCTCATCCCGGCGCCCTCGGTGCCGAGCACGAGTGCGAGCTTCTCCGGCCGGCGGGCCGCCAGCTCATCGAGGTCCACGGCGTCGTCCGTGAGCTCCATGGCGGCCACCGTGAAGCCGTGCCCGCGGAGCAGCTGCAGGGCGGCCGGCCAATCCTCCAGCCGGGCCCATGGCACCTGGAACACCGTCCCCATGCTGACCCGGACGCTGCGCCGGTACAGCGGATCCCCGCAGCGCGGCGAGACGAGGACTGCGTCCACGCCCAGTGCCGCGGCGGAGCGGAATATCGCGCCGACGTTGGTGTGGTCCACGATGTCCTCCAGGACGGCGACCCGGCGTGCCCCGGCGAGAAGCTCGGGCAGCGGCACAGGTTCCGGCCGCTGCATCGCCGCCATGGCGCCGCGGTGCAGATGGAAGCCGGTGATGTCCTCCAGCAGCGCGGCGGAACCGATGTACGCGGGGACCTCCGGGAACTGCTCAAAGACGTCGGCGAGGTCCTCAAGCCATTTTTCCGCGAGAAAGAAGGAGCGCGGCCGGTGTCCTGCGGCAAGGGCGCGCCGCAGCACCCGGGAGGACTCGGCGATGTACATGCCCTCGGCGGGTTCCCGGAGTTTGCGCAGGTGCACGTCGGTCAGCCGGGTGTAGTCGGAGACCCGGGGGTCGTCGGCGGAGTCAAGGCGGTGGAAGGTCACGGACGGGTCATTTCAGCGGGAGAGGGGGCGGTCATTAAAACGGGTCATTGGAACAGGTCGCCGGAACAGGTCGCCGGAACGGGTCACTTGAACAGGTTGGCGATCATGAACCCCAGGGCGACGAGGCCCAGGACGAAGATGACACCCCGCAGGACTACCGGGGACAGCCGGCGGCCGACCTTGGAGCCGACCACGCCGCCGATCAGCGAGCTCACCGCGATCAGCCCGACGACGGCCCAGTCGATCCGGCCGAACGCGAAGAGCAGGTAGGAGGCGGCGGCGACGACGTTCACGCCCAGGACCAGGATGTTCTTCATGGCGTTGGCGTTCTGGATGGTCCCCGTCATGAAGATGCCCAGGATCCCGACCAGCAGGATGCCCTGCGCCGCGACGAAGTAGCCGCCGTACACCCCGGCCAGGTACACGAGGACCACGAGGATGATGCCGTGGCGGCGGTCGCGGATGGCGTGCTCGGGGTTCTGCTCCCGGTTCCGGACCCACTGCTGCAGGCGGGGCTGGAAGGCCACCATGAGCAGTGCGAGCACGATCAGGACGGGGGCGGCGTAGTGGAAGACCTTTTCGGGGAGGTGCAGCAGCAGGTAGGCGCCGGTGATGCCACCGAGCAGCGAGGCGGGCAGCAGCTTGAGCAGTTGCTTGCCGCGTCCGGTCAGTTCCTTGCGGTAGCCCCAGGCGCCGGCGGCGTTCCCGGCCACGAGGCCCATCGCGTTGCTGATCGACGCGGTGACCGGCGCGTAGCCGAGGGCGATCAGCACCGGGAAGGTCACCAGGGTCCCGGAACCGACCACACTGTTGATGGTGCCGGCCCAGAGCCCGGCGAAGAAAATGAGGACGCTATTGAGGAACTCCATGCGCGGTCAGCGGCCGGCTCAACGGCGCGCGGTGGCCGTGTACCGGCCGGCGCTGACGCTGACATCCAGCGGCAGCCCGAAGGTCTCGCTCAGGTTCCCGGCGGTGAGGACATTTTCGATCGGGCCCTGGGCGACCACGCCGCCGTCGCGCAGCAGCATGGCGTGGGTGAATCCCGGCGGGACCTCTTCGAGGTGGTGGGTGACCAGGACGATGGCCGGGGCGGCCTCGTCGCGGGCGAGTTCACTGAGCCGGTGCACGAGGTCCTCGCGGCCGCCCAGATCGAGTCCGGCGGCGGGTTCGTCGAGGAGCAGGAGCTCGGGATCCGTCATCAGGGCCCGGGCGATCTGGACGCGCTTGCGCTCCCCCTCGGAGAGCGAGGCAAACGGCCGGTTGAGCAGCGGTCCCATGCCCCACTCGTTCAGCAGGGCGAAGGCGCGGCGTTCGTCGTCCTTTTCATAGCCCTCACGCCAGCGCCCGGTGACGCCATACGCTGCCGTCACGACGACGTTGAGGACCTTTTCGTGTTCCGGGATCTGGTTGGCCAGCGCGGCCGAGGACAGGCCGATCCGCGGCCGGAGTTCGAAGACGTCGACGGCGCCGAGAATCTCCTCCAGGATGCCCGCCATCCCGCTTGTCGGGTGGATCCGCGCGGCTGCCACCTGCAGCAGAGTGGTCTTGCCGGCACCGTTGGGACCCAGGATCACCCAACGCTCGCCTTCCCGGACCTGCCAGTCGACCTTGTTCAGGAGCGTCTTTGCCCCACGTACAACGCTGACCGCGGCCAATTCAAGAACATCACTCATAGGAGTAGACACTAGGACAAAACAGCGGACGACTGATAACCGGAACCCAGGAGCGTGGCCGGGTTCATGCTGACCGGCCGCCGGGTGTGTCACCGGAGCGCAACGAATTCGGGGCCTCCTTGGCCGGATCGCTAGGATTGCACCCATGACCCTGAACGTGACTGCAGTGAGCTATGCCCCGAAACTGACCCTTCCCGAGGTGCAGCAGCTGCGGTCGCTGCTCAACGCAGCGGGACTGGCGCTGGAGGCAGAAGCCCGCACGGGAGACGCCCGCTTCGAGGTCTACACCGCTGACGGCAGCTTTGACCCGGACTCCACCCCGGATCACGCGGCGGCGCTGGCCGAACTGCGCCGGAGGGCGGCAGCCCAGAGCCCGGCCGGAGTGGACACGGCAATTGTGCCGGCCGCCCTGCGCAGTGCGCAGCGGAAGTTCCTCATCATGGACGTGGACTCCACCCTGATCCAGCAGGAAGTGATAGAGCTCCTTGCCGCCTATGCGGGCAAACGTGAAGAGGTGACGGCCGTGACTGAGGCCGCCATGCGCGGGGAGCTGGACTTCGCCCAGAGCCTGCATGCGCGGGTGGCCGTGCTCGCCGGGCTGCCGGCCGACGTCGTCGATTCCGTCCGTGCCGAAGTGAAATTGAGTCTCGGTGCGGCGGAGCTCGTGGCCGCCTTCCAGGCGGCCGGGCATGTGGTGGCCGTGGTCTCCGGCGGCTTCAACCAGATCCTGCGCCCGATCGCGGAGGGCCTGGGACTCAAGTACTGGGTCGCCAACGAACTCGAAATCGTCGACGGCGCACTGACCGGAAAGGTCATCGGCGAGGTCGTTGACCGGGCGGCGAAGGAGAAGTACCTGCGAGAGTGGGCCGCCAGGGAAGGCATCCCGATGGAGCACACGATTGCTGTGGGCGACGGCGCCAACGATCTGGACATGCTCGGTGCGGCGGGGATCGGCGTGGCGTTCAACGCCAAGCCTGCTGTCCGCGCGGTCGCGGATGCCGCAGTGAACCTGCCGTACCTCGACGCCGTCCGGTACATCGCCGGCGTCTGAGGCGAGGCATCACACGGAAGGGGCGGGGGGCCCCCCCC